>CAJUAN010000003.1 GCA_910584715.1 uncultured Oscillospiraceae bacterium | reverse complement strand
CTCATTCTCATCCAATTTAATATTTTATTTTGTCTAAACTTTCGGGGGCACTTCAGCTTTGGGACATTTTGTCCCAAACTCATTTGAAATTTACACAGTATAAGTATCTTACAAATTGTTCCGTAGTCCGCTTGCGGATCAGAACTCCCCGATAAATCTAAGCTCAATTACTTCTTTCTCCCTTTCATCCCTGGCAAAGCACCTGCGATCAGCCCTACTATCAAGGATACGATAGATTTCAATAATGCCATATATCTAATATTGGCTACTATTTTTCCTGTTGGTGTAGCTTCCAACGCCCATTTTATCCCACCTGCAAATACAAAGCAGAGGATAACGTATGTTACAATAAAGCCAATTAAAAATAAAACAACTGATAATGACATTCTATTTCTATTCATACCAATCACCTCTTTACAATTCCAGTTTATCTCTTTTGCTGGGAAATCAAGTATAGCACACTTTTGTATTGCTGTCCATCCCCCCATCTTCGGGACATTTTGTCCCAAAGGTATTAGAGCCTGTTCACATTAAAATAGCATCTAAAATCATAGCCAAAGAAATAACAGCAAGAAAAATGATATCAAGTTTATCGTATCGCGTAAAAGCCTTGCGGAAACGTTTCAGACGGAGGAAATATCTTTCAATTTCATTTCTGCGTTTATACAGTTCTTTATCATATTCCCAAGGAGATTTGCGGCTTTTCTTTGGCAGAACAACAGGAACAAATCCGCTGTTAAATGCGGCTTGACGCGTTGCTTCGTCTTCGTAAGCGCGATCCATTAGCAGTGGATGAGCATTGTATGAAATTATATTTCCAATTAGGATTCTGCCCTCAGGTGCATCGTGATTATTTCCGGGAGAAATATGGAACGCTAACGCGAATTTGGCAGACGCGGAAGCCAAATGAATCTTTGTCGTGAGCCCCCTTTTGAACGTCCAATACTTTGCTCGCCGCTTGATTTTCTTGCTCCCGCCGCATCAGGGTGAACTTTTACTGTTGTGCTGTCAATACAGACTATTTCGGTTCTGATATCAATTATATTTTGGTTTTGAAGTTCTTCAAAAATACGATCGATTGTTCCATTTTTAGACCAACGATTAAATCTGACATATATCGTATGCCAATCGCCGAACTCTTTTGGCAGCGCCCTCCACTTGCAGCCGTTTTCAATTATGTACAGCAATGCGCATACAAAATCATAATTTGATATCGTTGATTTTTTGCGTTGTTTTGGCATTAAATGCTCTATCTTCGCAAATTGTTTTCTTGTTAATTCCATATTTCTATTTTACCGTATTTCCTATTGTTTGTCAATAGGTTTATGTGAACACGCTCTAAATCCGCATTATGCCCTAAACACGCAATTTATATAATTCCACAAACGGCAAGCAGTGCAAGTGTGGCCACACTTGCTATTTTTGACTGGCCGGGGGCCGTCAAAAATGCTTGTTGGGGAGCCTCCCCAAACCCGGCTCTTTGGGACAAAATGTCCCAAAGAGGTTGGCTGTGTCTCCGCCGCTGTCGCGGCTGTTCCTTATTGTTTAAGCTCGCACGTCTACGCCGCCACCAATGGATGTAATAAAGTCCTGCCAGCTATTCACATATTTCTGATAAGTGGAACAGCCGAGGCCAGAAGTCTGTCCGGTCTGCTCCAATAGTTTATTCACCTGTTTTGTCAACGGAGAAGCTTCCTTATCGTTGGGAGCGGTATAAAAATCTTTCCAATAGCTCTCGATGGAGATACCCCAGCGCAGAGCATTTGGATTTTTAACAGTGGCTTGGGCGGTGACTGTCTGCCCATAGGCGGCTCCAGCACGAATAGCTGTGGCCCCATCACCACCGTTCTGTTGGTAGGTGTTCATTACAGTATTATAAATCCCTTGGAACACCGCACGATCAACGGAGGCAAAAGTTCCTTTGGGCTCACCGGGAGCAAGATTGCTCTCACGCTTAAAGAGAGACTGATCCAATGCGGCCAGCGCGTTTTCATGCCCTTGGGAACGGCTGTTTCGGAGCAGAGAGGCCATGTTCTGACTTACCATCCCTTTTTGTATCATCGTCTCCGCTTTCATATCTACCATAGACAGATTGAGGGCCAGTGTTGCCTCATTCCGGCCACAGGATGACGCATTGAAAAGCTCCGTTTGATAGCTTTGGGCAATTTGCCCGGCGGCGGTCAAATCCTGTACCGAGTACCGGGCCCCGCTCTGACCAGCCGCCCCAGCCGCCCGGAGCTGAGACGCGATATAGGCATCGTGATTTTTCAGCCAGACACTGTCCGGGCCAGTCTGGGAAACAACCTCATGCACTTTTTCCAGCGTTCCACGGTAAGCGTCTACTTTCTCTGCCAGAATTGCAGAAAAGCTATCTTTGACCGCTTGGGCATCACCGCTTGAAATTCCCAGGTTGTCCTGCAAAAGTTTCGTGTAGCCGTCTATCATTCCAGCTTTTCCGGCTTGGTATATTTCCTCCAATTTGTCGCGTTGGGCGGTCAAGTCATCGCCGCTGAAATTGCGCTCCAATTTGTCCAGCGCAGCCACATATCGGGAGGCCAAATAGTCCAATCCGTCCGCCAGTTCTTCCGGGGAGGTAGTCTTAAACGCCTCCAGTTCCTGTGACAGCTCACTCCACTTTACATTACCGCTCAAACCGTTCTGCCGCAGGTTTTGAATGTAAGCGGACATTACTTCTTCCTTCGTTTCACCTGTACCAATTCCCAAATCCCACCGGGCCTGCCGGCGCATATTTTCTATAATATCGCTGGCCTTTGTAGGGTCGTTCAAATCCTTGAGGTTAAAAGTTTGTGTTTCCTGCTTCCACAAGCTCTCCGCTGCATCCCGGATGGAATAGTCTTCTCGATAGCCTTTGCGGTCAGAGAGATCGAGATGAAGTAGCGGCGCAGAACCTTGAGCTGCCCCTCCGCCAGAAGCCGCAGCGACACTGGGATCGTGCCGAAATCCCGCTTGGGGCGCGCCAGTTGTGATTTGATTTGCGATATTAGGAATGTTCGTCCAGTTTGCAATATTCATAACCAACGCTCCTTTTATATCATGGTATCTATACCCTGCCGGTAGCTGTCCAAAATGCTGGTGTCAAAGGGCTTACCCCAGTCCCAGTTTGGGTCTTGCTGGTGGACGTACTCGCCCAGCCGGGTGGCCTCGCTATGGAAAATCTCATTGAGCGTCCAGGATGCGCTCAACCGCTTTTCTGGTGAGAGGGACATGGTATAGTTGCGAATGACCGCGCTGATGTCCTCGCCATCGCTTACCCCGTAGCCGGTTTTCGTGTGGTCAAAAGCGATCTGCTTGACCTGCTGCACAACGCCCTCGTCCACGGGAACGATTTTGCGATAGTCGCCATCGTTGTTCAAACTCATACCGGGTGTGCCGTAAGGGTTGACGTGAGGCTTGCCCTGGGTTCGTTGAGCAATTTCGCCAATCCGTTGTTGCTGTTGACTTTGTACCATTTGCGTGACTGTCATAAAACAACCCCCTTTATATTTTTGTTGTAAAAGCAGAAAAGGTATCTTTTGCCGCATGGCTACCCATGTGGCAAAAAACACCTCCTAAATAGGGGAAATATCCACCTTTTAAAGCATGACAAAACTGCGGGGCTACATAGTTATAGCACCGCTTGCTTGCTTAATAATGGTGGAAAACACGGTGCTTGTCAACCCCTTTTTTCTAAATTTTCACTCTTATTTTTTATATCGGCATTTTGCGATAGAAATTAAGTCCTTTGGTAAAATCGGGTGACTACAAAAAGTATAGCACATTCCTTTGCTGTTGTCCATGCCCTCAGCTTTGGGACAAAATGTCTCAAAGTCCAGCCTCCCAATGTTAGCTTTTGTGGAACGAATAGGGCGCAGGACATATAAACATACCACCCCCCTGCTGAACGCGCCCGGAAACCCTTGATACAAGCGGCTTTCAAACGCCTAAATGCTAACAGTCCAGCCGTGGAAAATAAGCGGTTTTTACAGGGCGTTCAACCCTATCCCCCCGCCCTTTCCCATTCATGGGAAAGGGGGCGGCTCTGGAGGATATATCCCCCGCCGCGCCGGGAGGGGTGGCACAGCCGGGGCGGGCCGTCAAGGGCAAGCCGCCGCAAGCGGCGGTGCTACGCACCCTTGACCGCCCACTCCCGGCTGTGCTCAATAGTAGGCGGCGACGGGGGATATACCACCAGAGCCCCTATATAAAAATACGAGGGGACAACCCCATTTTCAAGGACGGTTTTCTGCGTAATGTGATAGTTTCAATCTATTTTCTTGTATTTTCGTCAAAAACCTTGCGTTTTTGTGTTCCTAATAAGAGTTAATCATAAGATTTATGTGCGATATAAAAAAGATTTAAAAAAATCTCAGCCTATCGAAAAAGCCTCTAATCAGAAACCTGATTAGGGGCTTTTTCGACAGGCTGACAGCCGTTTGCAAACATTTGCAGACGGCTGTTTTATTTTGGCAATTTGTGTTTTTGTGTACCGTCAGAAGCGTTTCAAGATAGTTTACGGTCTCCACGTCCGCTTGTTCTACAAGGTTAAACTTAATCCATAAGAATTGAAAATAATTTGCAAACGTGCCACTGCTCTTGATCAGAGACAGGCGACATATATCCACAAAATTGTCATTAGTGAAATTATCAAAAGCTTTGATATGAAATAGTTTAATTATATTATAACGTCGTTAAAATATAAAACACCCATAATTGTTATGTGTTCTTTCAACCCTCTTGAATTTTCATCCGTCTTGTGGTATAATTCATTATGGCAGGTTATATGCAAATGCATTTACATATAAAGGAAGATACTGATATGCTTAAAAAAGGAAAATCTTCGGGAATAACTCTTATGCGCAGTCTGATAATACCGCTTTTGGCGGCGGTATTTCTTCAGGCGGTAATATTTTACTGCGTACTGGCGTTTACAGGCACGATGAGAGAGATCAGTGCAGGAAGTGAAAAGCTGCTGGACAAAAGCGCGTCGGAATGCGCTGTATACCTTGAAACGGAAATGACCAAGCGCTGGAACGGTCTTTCGGGAGTAAACTACAGAGCGGAAAGGATACTCGACAGAATAGCCGACGAAAACGGAGTCAGCGGAAAGGCTTTGCTTGAAAGCGACGAATGCGTTTCAGCATTTATAGGAGAGATCTCCGAAAGCCTGCTCGAGGCTCTCAGAATGAATTCAGTGAGCGGGGCGTTTATAGTATTGTCAGATGCCGCGTCGAGGCCCGATGACAACTCTCCGGCGGAGCTCCGCGGAGCCTTTTTCAGCGACGGAGACCCGCTGTACAACCCATCCGATTATTCCGATATAATGATGGTGCGCGGCTCAAATTCCGTGTCGGAAAAATATGCTATCCCTTTGGATATAAACTGGACGGACAAATACAGATATGAGCCGGGTAAAACGGATATGGACTTCTTTTTCATGCCTGTTTTCGCCGGGTACGATTACCCGTACGCAAGCCCCGAGAATCTCGGATACTGGAGCAGACCGTTTTATCTTTCGGACAGCAGCAAATACGGCGGAGATCGCATTGTGACATATTCGCAGCCGCTTATCTACAACAATATGGTTTTCGGTGCGGTGGGTGTTGCCGTTTCCGCAGACAGAATAGCTGAGCTTATGCCGAGCGATGAGATCACGGACGGAGGGGGATGCTATGCTCTCCTGACCTATGATTCGGGAGAAGTTTACGCCGACGCGGCGGTTTCTTCCCATACCCACAACGGCTTTGAACAGTGCGTAGGACAGCCTTTGACCTTTACGGAGGCTGACGGCAGCATACTTTATAAAATAACGGACGTTAAAATAAACGGAGAACAGGCGTACTGCGCGGTGGACGAGATAAGCCTTTATCCGGAAAATTCCCCCTACGGCTCGGAACGGTGGTTCGCGGCGGCAGTTTCAAGCAATGACAGTATTTATGCCGAGACCTCGGGGATAAACCTTAAAATAATAATTGCAGCGGCTGTTTCCGCGCTTGTGGGCTTTACCGTCGTGTTTATCGCTTCGAGGCGCATAATCAAGCCTGTCAAGGCTCTTGCCGACAGCGTTAAAAAAGCGGGTGACAACGGATTTGTTGAACCTATCAGAACGGGTATCGCCGAGATCAACGACCTTTCGTCGGCTCTTAACGCGCTGAGCGTAAAACGCATTGAATATCAGAACGAGCTTGCTACGGAGAAGGAACGTTACCTGCTTGCGGTACAGAGCACAAACGACAGCATTCTCGAATACGACTGCAAAAACGATATTCTTTATTTGTACAACGTCAATAAGCGCAGCGACGGACGTTCCGACACAAAGAAATTTGAGAATTTCAGGATCCGCGTGTCGGGAGGAAGAGTCTGCCATGCGGACGATATTCCAAGCCTTACGGATATGCTGGACGGTGTGGTCAACAAGTCGGGACTTTGCGTAAGGTTCAGACCCGACGTTGATTCATCTGGATATATCTGGATACTGATGAAAGCGAAAAGCGTTTACGATTCCGACGGAAAGCTTATGCGCGTGATTGCAAGCTGCCGCGACGTTACAGATGAAAAGGAGCTTGAGCTCGAACAGCTTGAAAAGGAACGCCGCGACCCTGTTACAAAGCTTTACAAAAGCGATTACGGAGACGTCCTGGCTACGGGATTTTCTGTTGAAATGCATGGCAAGCCGTTTATTTCCGCGATCGTCAGGATCGCAGATATGGAGGAAATGTATAAAAACTGCGGTCTGACGTTCTGCAACGCAGTGCTGGAGGAGGCGGCGATCGTTATAAAACGCGTTGTTCCCGACGATTATATAGTGTACCGCGGAATGATGGACGAATTTATTATTTTAACGCCTCTTAATTCCAGAGATGAAGCGCGGGAGCTTTTCGGCAGGATAATCAGCGGTATTTCCGAAATATACAGCGGAGGAAGCGTGCGGATAGAGTGCGTTGTGGGCGCGTATATCAAGTACGCCGACGAGCCTCTGTCCTCCTCCAGACTTAAAACAAGATTTGCCTCCGAAGCGGCTTACCGTTTCAGAAGCGAGTTCGGAGGAATAGTTTTCGCCGACGAGGTAAGCGGCAGAACGGAATTTGTCAGCGAGTTCAAAAAGAACGGTCCTCACAGCTTTATTCCCGCTGTACGGACGGAAAACGAGGAGAATTCCGACATAGTATCCTTTGCGTTCAATATTTTTGAGAAATCGTCGGATTTTGAAGCCGCTCTCCAGGCTCTTCTGAGCAAGGCGGGACGTATCCTAAATATGCAGAGGATCGTTGTTTTCGATATGAACAGGGATTACTATACTCTCAGGATCGCCAACCAGTGGAACGCAGAAGAAATGGCTCCTATAGAGGTAAAGACATACTCGTACGGAAAGGTCTCGTATATCGCTCTTGAGCAGGATCTGAAAAGCCTTGACTGCAAGATAGCCGACGCCGCATTCTTTGAGCGGGACGCCGTACACGGCGCGGGCAAGGCGATCGCCGACGGCACGGCATATTCCGTTCCCATGCTTGACAACGACCTGATCTCGGGAATAATCGTGTACGAATACAGGAACGAAACTGCGGACGAGACTGTTATAAGCTGCATGAGAGAGCTTACCAAGGTCATTTCCGCTTATATCGCCAAGTCCAGAACAAGCCGCGAAAGCAAGGCTAAGAGCGAGTTCCTGTCAAAGATGTCCCACGAGATAAGGACTCCCATGAACGCTATCATCGGCATGACGGCTATCGCCATGTCCTATGAGAATTCCGATTCCTCGGTAATGGAGTGCCTGAAAAAGATCGACAGCTCGTCCCACTATCTGATGACGCTTATCAACGACATTCTGGATATGTCCCGTATCGAAAGCGGAAAAATGACCGCCGAGGAGACCTATCTCGATCTTAACGAGCTTATCGGCAGACTGGATACCATGATAAGGGTACAGACCGAAAGCAGGGGAATATGGCTCCGCGTTGAGACCGATATCAAAAAGCCCCACCTGCTGGGTGATCCGCTGAAGTTGAACCAGATACTGGTAAATATTCTTGGCAACGCGGTGAAGTTCACCGAAAGCGGCGGGATACACCTTAAAGTCATTGAGACTGTTTCGGATACGGCGGGCACGGTAAACGTATTTTTCTCGGTAAAGGATACGGGAATAGGTATAAGCGAGGAAAATCTCGGCAGAATATTCAACAGCTTCGAGCAGGCTGATCCCGAAACAGTTAGAAAGTACGGCGGAACGGGTCTCGGACTGGCAATATGCAGCAACCTTGTAAAGCTTCTCGGAGGTACGCTTGAAGTAACAAGCGCATTGGGCGAGGGTTCGGAGTTCTTCTTTACCCTGCCCATGAAGATAACGGAGCCTCCCGCGGAAACGGATGAGGAGACAGGCGGCATTGCGGACGTTTCGGGAAAGAGGATACTCATTGCCGAGGACGACGAGCTTAACGCGGAGATAGCCTGCACTCTTATAGGCGCGGAGGGAATAATTACCGATACCGCCGAAAACGGAGAGATCGCCGCTGAAAAATTCGAGGCTTCGGAAGAGGGGTACTACGACGCGATACTTATGGATATACGCATGCCCGTCATGGACGGTATTGAAGCCACGAAACGCATACGCGGCTCCGACCGCCCCGACGCGGCGAAGATACCCATAATCGCCATGACCGCAAACGCCTTTGATGAGGACATGAAAAAGTCCGTGGAGTGCGGCATGAACGGACACCTTACAAAGCCGATAGACATGAAAAAGGTAATGGAGACGTTCCGACGGATATGGCGGAAATAATTCAGCCGAAAGGGAGCGTGCAGCTATAAAAATAAGTAAAAAGAATGCGGCGGTGCTGCTGATAATCCTGTCAGCGGTATGCTTCACGGGAATGAACGCCTGTGTGCGCCTTGCGGGAGACATACCCTCGGTACAGAAAAGCTTTTTCCGCAACGTCGTGGCTGCGGCGTTTGCGGCGGTAATGCTCGTCAGAAGCCGTACGCCGCTGAAAATACAAAAGGGCTGCGGAGCGGCTATGCTGATGCGGGCTGTATGCGGAACGGCAGGGGTGTTCTGCAATTTCTACGCGGTGGATCACCTTGCTCTTGCGGACGCTTCAATGCTCAACAAGCTTTCTCCGTTTTTTGCGGTGATATTTTCGATAATTATTTTGAAAGAAAAGACCGCTTTCGCCCAGATAGCGGCGGTGGTTCTGGCTTTCTGCGGGAGCCTGTTCATTATCCGTCCTACCTTTTCCAATATGGAGCTTATCCCGTCCCTTATCGGCTTTACCGGAGGAATGGGCGCAGGTGCGGCGTACACCTTGGTTCGCTATATGAAACAGCGCGGGGAAAAAAGCGCGCTTATAGTCTTCTGCTTTTCGGTGTTTTCCTGCGCGGCTGCTCTGCCGATCATGCTTGCGGACTTTGCTCCGATGTCGGCAAAACAGCTGGGAATACTTATCCTAACGGGACTTTTCGCCGCAGGAGGACAGTTTGCTATCACGGGCGCGTACTCCTTTGCTCCCGCAAAAGAGGTGTCGGTGTTCGACTATTCCCAGGTTATATTTTCCGCCGCTGTGGGGTTTATACTTTTTGACCAGGTACCGGTTCCCATGAGCATTATCGGTTACGTGATTATAATTGGCTCGGCGGTATGGACGTTCATACAGAATAATAAAGAAGACAGGAAGAATTAAGCTGATATTTAATACCATATGAAAGGCTGATGATATTGTTTAAACGTTTGGACGATTGGTTCACACCGAAGAGAAAGGGTATAGCCGCTCTTGGGGCGATAGGCTTCGCGCTGCTTTGGATGTTTTTGTGGAACGCTTTTCCCATGGAGTTTTACTCGTTTTTCTTTTACAAGACCAGCATAATCGGCAGCAACATACAGCTTCTGCTGATGAACGGAGTGGTTCTGCTGCCTCTTTTCTGGCTGTTCGGAAAGCTTACAAAAACGGAGCTGAGCTTTTCAAAAACGGTACTGCTGAATCTCCCGCTGCTTATTGCGGCGGACTTTGTTTTCTCCATATTCGCGTTCAGCGAACAGATCTATATATGCATTATCGCGCTGATCGTCCACGGACTTATAAACGTCTGGACATTTGGAAGCGCGGAGGTGCGCGGCAAAAAGGCTCCGAAAGGAATGAACGCTCCCGCGCCCAGGGGCGGGACGGCAATAAAAGAGCAGCCCGTACTTGCAATAGTCTGGGCTGCGCTGTTTGTATTTGTATCGGAGGCTTTGAGCTTCTCTCTGCTCTATATAGTGGCGCACATTTACGCCTATTAATCGGGAATTTTTACTGCAACGCACTGGCTTCCGTTTTCCTCAAAGCGATTCAGGAAGCGTTCTTTCAGGTAGGGGGTTATCTCATCTTTATCGTCGCAGTCCATAAAATAGTAGCAGGCGCTGTCGTAGCCGCACAATACAAGGGTGTGGGAATTTCCTATCCACATGAAAGGTTCCCCCGTATCGTTCAGCAGCCACTCGGCGGGTTCGCGGTAGTTATAGGGCTTCATATCGCGGCTTGCCCATACTATCATGGGTACGCCCTCGTTCAGCAGCTTTTCGATGTCGGCGGAATTTATTCCCTCCAGTGAAACTGCTTCATAACCGGGAGCGGCGTCGGCAAAATATCTGTTGAGGGTATCTGTGATAACGGGCGCGAAACAGCCGTAGCCCCAGTCGTAGGGGTCTCCCGCAAAGACCCTGTAGGGGTCGGGACCGTGTGAGACCATTTGGTCGTCGTATGTAAAATTATCGTCCCAGATAAGATAATTGTCGGTAAGGTAAATCTTGTCAGCGTCGAAACCCAGATATTGGAGCAATGCCGCTGCGCTGGTTACTTCGCAGCCTATGGGGAGCTCCGGGTACTGGCTGATAACGGGAACGTCCAGCAGGACTTTCCCGAAGACTTCGGTTGGCTTCTCGTAGCCGTGGCCAAGCTCTTCCACGGAGTATCCGCCGTAGCGGGTGTGCGGGTCGGCGTTCAGAGCCTCGTACCGCATTACCTCGGCGAATCGTTCGTCGAGGATTTGCCCCGTGTAGGCGTAGTCGGCGATAACGGTACACACCGCCGTGCAGATGCCGAGGGTTATTACAAGCAGTTTGTTTTTCACGGCGCGAGCCTCCGTTTCCAATTAAGATAATAACAGTATAGCATAAAAAGATATTTTTCGCAAGCGGGAATCGGTTTTGCCCTTTGTAAATTTATGTTTAGCGTTGTACTTTTCGTTTACTATGTCTTAATATTGTTTGATTTTAAATTATAGATAGAGCGGAAATCGGGGGTCAGGCACCAAAAAGGGAGGGGGGGAGAAGGTCGGGACTAAAGGACGCTGGGACTCCTCTCTCTCCATTTTAGGGTCCTACCCTCGCACCCCCCACACCATCTATAAATTAAAATCAAACAATGTCAAGACATAGCAATCGAAAAAGTACAAAGATAAACATAAATTTATAACGCTAAAATCAAATAATTTAAAAAGGAATGATAATTATGACAGGACTTGTTTTAGAGGGCGGAACCTTCCGCGGTATATTTTCGGCGGGCGTTATGGACGCATTTCTCGAGGCGGGAATAGAGTTCCCCTACATTGTGGGAGTCTCGGCGGGAATTTCCAACGGAGTATCCTATGTGTCAAAGCAGTTTGCAAGAAATATAGACATACTTGAAAAATACCGCAACGACAAGCGTTACCTCGGTATGGGGAACTACCGCAAGTGCCGTAGTATGTTCGGTCTGGACTTCGTTTTCGGGGACATTCCCCGGGAGCTTGTGCCCTTTGACTATGAGGAATTCAAACGCTATCAGGGTACCTGTCTGGTGGGCGTTACCAATGCGGAAACGGGCAAAGCCGAATTCAAGAACGCGCTGGAGGACAGTGAGAATTTTGATTTCCTGCGTGCGACCTGCGCTATCCCCGGATATTTTCCCGCGATAGAAATAGACGGCAAGCCCTACTTCGACGGAGGGCTTGCTTCCCCCATATGCGTAAAACAGGCACTCAAGGACGGCTGCTCCCGCACGGTGATAATCCTTACCCAGCCCGAGGGCTTTGTCAAGAAGTGCGGCAAAGGGAATATCGCCATGAGTCAGCTTATCAAGCATAAGTATCCCAAGGTGGAAATGCTTCTGCTGACCCGCCACAAGCTTTACAACAAGCAGCTTGAATTCTGCAATGAGCTTGAACGCCGGGGAAAGGCTCTGATATTCCGCCCCTCACACAAGCTGAACAGCTTTGAAAAGGACGAGAAGGCTCTCCGCGCCGTGTGGCAGGAGGGCTACGATATGGGCAGGAGCCGCGCGGAGGAGGTGCGCGCATTCATGTCCGCGGGCAAATAATGACTGAGTGCAAAATGCCCGGTTTTGCGTGCAAAATTTCCGATTTTTTGTTTTGACAAACGGCGCGTAATGTGCTATAATATATTTTGATTCGTCTTTTTAGACTTTTAAACATATGATTGGTATTATTTGGAGTAAATTTTAATAACCATATGTTGAACTTATGCAAATTATACAGGGAGGATACCAAATGAACAAGCTCAACGGCGTACACCTGAATCATAACAAGGGTACGAAAAACTGCGAGACGATAGATTTCCCGCTGCCGAAAAGCGTGGTGATACCTATGTCCCAGCACATGGGCGCGCCCTGCGAATGCCTTGTGAAAAAGGGCGACCCGGTCACGGTGGGTCAAAAGATCGGCGACACGGACGCGTTTATGTCCGCGCCTATCCACTCGCCTGTTTCGGGGACGGTAACCGACGTCATAGATTTCCTGCTCACAAGCGGAGCGGTATGCAAGGCTGCCGTTATCGAGTCGGACGGTTTGCAAATCGTCTGTCCCGATGTTAAACCACCCGAAATAACCGACAAGCAGTCCCTTATCGCCGCGGTGCGCGAAAGCGGTCTTACCGGTCTGGGGGGAGCGGGCTTCCCCACTCACATAAAGCTTAACTTTGACGCGGTGAAAACTCCTGTGGACACCCTCGTTATCAACGCCGCCGAGTGCGAACCCTACATAACAAGCGATTTCCGCGAGATGATGGAGTCCCCTATGGACGTTATCGAGGGTATACTTTTGGTACAGAAGTATTTAGGTATTCCCATTTGTAAACTCTGTATTGAGGACAACAAGCCCGAAGCGATTGCTTTGATGAAGAAAAAAACCGAGGATATCAAATCCATTCAAATAGTTGCGCTGCCCTCCTCGTATCCCCAGGGAGCGGAAAAGGTAATAGTTTACTCCGCAACGGGACGGATAGTCGCAGAGGGGGAGCTGCCCTCAAATCAGGGCGTTATGGTGATGAACGTTTCCACGGCGGCGCACATTTACCGCTATTCGCAGGACGGTATGCCGCTGATAAAAAGACGTCTTACTATCGACGGCGACGCGGTAACGAAAAACGCGGGAAACTACTTTGTACTCATAGGTACGCGTGTATCCGAGCTTCTTGACCACTGCGGAGTTACCGAGGCTAAAAAGGTGCTGTACGGAGGTCCCATGATGGGTATTTGCCTTTATGACACCGATCAGCCCGTGCTGAAAAACAATAATGCCATTCTCGCATTTAAGAACGGCGAGTCCCCCAAGACCACGGCCTGCATAAGGTGCGGAAGATGCGTGCGCACCTGTCCGCTGAACCTTATGCCCGTGATGATAGAAAACGCCTACAACGCGGAGGACGTTGAAGAGCTGAAGCGGCTTAAGGTAACGCTCTGCATGAACTGCGGGTGCTGCTCCTACGCCTGCCCCGCGCACCGTCCTCTGGCGGAAATAAACCAGCTTGCAAAGGCAATGATACCGAGAAAATAATGCTGTAGGGGACGGGTCTCCCGTCCCGCCGGTTAAACAGTTAAAATATGAAAAGGATATGATTTGATTTGAAAGGATTATTTGTATCGCCGTCGCCCCACCGCGCGGCGGATATGTCAACGTCCAAAATAATGCTGACGGTGATAATCGCGCTTTTCCCCGCGGCAATGGCGGGCTGCGTTTTCTTCGGACCGCGGGCTGCCGCCGTTCTTGCGGTATGTATCGCGGCGTGCGTTATCTTCGAGGCGCTCTGCCGTATTGTCATGAAAAAGGATCAGACAATAGGAGACCTGTCCGCGGTCGTTACGGGACTTCTTTTAGGCATGAACCTGCCCGCCACCGTACCGTTTTACGTTGCGGTGATAGGCAGCTTTGTG
Organism: uncultured Oscillospiraceae bacterium; assembly: GCA_910584715.1. GTDB lineage: Bacteria > Bacillota > Clostridia > Oscillospirales > Ruminococcaceae > RGIG8773. Next base: position 145,186 of record CAJUAN010000003.1, on the reverse strand, counting down.
GCTATTGTCGTCGTCAAGCAGCTTTTCGGCGGTATCGGTCAGAACTTTGCGAACCCTGCCATAGCCGCGAGAATAGTGCTTATGCTGTCCTTTACGCCCCAGATGTCGAATTGGGTGAAGCCCTACTGGTACAGCGGCGCGGTGGACGCGGAAACAAGCGCCACTCCTCTCGCCGCGGAATGGCTTGAATTTCAGGATGCCACCGTTTACTCAGTTGGAACAAGTCTGCGGAAAATGGCTCCCTTTACCCTGTCGGAAATGTTCTGGGGAGAAACAGGCGGCTGTATCGGCGAGACCTGCGCGGCGATGCTTATTTTAGGCGGACTTTTCCTTATCGTGATAAAGGTGATATCTCCCGCGACCCCTATCGCTTTTATAGGCAGCTTTGCGGTACTGACGCTGATCTATACCGGAAGCCTTGTTGAGACGCTGTACGGCGTACTCGCAGGGGGACTTCTCATAGGCGCGTTCTTTATGGCTACCGATTATGCCACAACTCCCCTCACAACAAAGGGCAAGGTGGTTTTCGGAATAGGCTGCGGCCTGGTAACGTTTATAATCCGAAGCTTCGGAAGCTTCCCCGAGGGAGTTTCATTCTCCATATTGCTTATGAACCTGCTTACGCCCTACATCGACAGGCTGACAAAAGCGTCTCCCTTCGGAGCAAAGAAGCCTGTGAAGTCGTAGGGGCGGATTCCATATCCGCCCGCGCGAAATAAGCGTAATGAAAGGAGTTACATAAATGTTTAATGAAAAGATAAAGCCGCCTTTGGTGCTGACTTTGATATGTCTTATCACCTGCGGACTGCTTGTAGCGGCTTACGAAGCTACCTATACGGATACGACGGGTATTATCACCGACAAGCTCACGGCGGGACTTACAGAGGTGTACGGTTCCGCGGAGGGCTTCGAGATGCTGAAAAACGAGGACGGAACGGTGCTGACCTATGAGGGCGTGACCTCCGTTCTTTGGGACGGCGAGAACGCCGCATTTGAGATAACCGCGGACGGCTACTCCACGGGGGGACTTCACGTTTTGGTCGGAGTTGACAAAAGCGGCGCGGTCAGCGGAGTGTCTATTATGACTATCGGTGAGACTCCCGGTCTCGGCACAAAGGTGCAGGATCCAGGTTTTCTCGGACAGTTCAAAGGAGTCCGCTATCCGGATACAGTAACGGAGGAAAAAGCTCCGGTAAAGGCTAAAGCGGTCTGGGGAACAAGGGCGGAAATACAGTCCCTTGAAATAGAAAAGCAGCTCAGCGGCGGTTCCGCAGGCGGCTTTACACTTGACGCGGTAACGGGAGCCACATATTCCTCAAACGGAATGTACTCCGCCGTAAGGACTGCCCTTTCCGCATACGAGCAAATGGATATGGACGCGTATTTTTCTCCCGCTTTGGGACACAAGGAAAATCCCGTAAACATTGATATAACAACGGATACCGTAGTTGAACAGGAAGGAGCTGAGGAGTAATGGCTGAAAAGAAAAGCGGTCTTTATGAGCTTACCAAGGGTCTCATAAAAGAAAACCCCACGCTGGTAACTCTGCTGGGAATGTGTCCCACACTTGCCGTTACCACCATGGCTTCAAACGGCATAGGCATGGGTCTTGCAACGACTTTCGTGCTTGTCTGCTCCAACGCGGTAATATCGCTGCTGAAAAACGTTATACCCAAAGCGGTGCGGCTGCCCTGCTTTATAGTGGTCATCGCAAGCTTTGTTACCCTTATCGAGTTTATCCTGAAAGGCTATATCCCCGCTCTCTATAACAGTCTGGGGCTGTTCCTTTCGCTAATTACGGTAAACTGTATAATCCTTGGACGCGCCGAGGCGTTCGCTTCAAAGAACGGCGTTTTCCATTCCATACTGGACGGTTTAGGTATGGGACTGGGCTTTACTCTCTCCCTGTTCACAATGGGTTCTATCCGCGAGATAATCGGTACGGGGCATTGGCTGGGCTTTGACCTGCATCTGCCCGTCACAATGACAATGTTCATAATGCCCGCGGGAGGCTTCTTCACGCTGGGAGTAGTCATCGCACTGGTAAATAAGATTACAAAGAAAAAGCCGCCGCAGGAAATAGGCTGCGCCAACTGTCCCAACGCGGCGAGCTGTCCCACCTTTAACAAAGAAAATAACGACGTCAAGGAGGCTGCCGCACAATGAAAAGCTTGCTTGTAATTCTTTTGAGCGCGATTTTTGTGGATAACTTCGTACTGTCAAAGTTCATGGGTATCTGTCCGTTTTTAGGCGTATCCAAAAAGCTTGACAGCGCGGCGGGCATGGGAGCTGCCGTTACCTTTGTAATGGTCTGCGCGACGCTCTGTACATATCCTATCTATATGTTCGTGCTTGTGCCCATGGGTCTGGAGTACCTCAAGACTATCGCGTTCATACTTATAATTGCCCTGTTTGTTCAGCTTGTGGAAATGGTGCTGAAAAAGAAAGTCCCCTCGCTGTACAGTGCGCTGGGAGTTTTCCTGCCTCTTATCACCACTAACTGCGCGGTTCTGGGCGTTACCATTCTCAATATCGACAGCGGCTACACTATGATCCAGTCTGTGTTCAACGCACTCGGAGCGGGTCTGGGCTTTACGCTTGCCCTGCTGATATTCAGCGGAGTACGCTCACGGGTGAACGCGGCGAACGTTCCCGAGACCTTTAAGGGAGTTCCCGCGACTCTTATCGCCGCCTCCATAGTTTCGGTAAGCTTTATGGGCTTTTCGGGAATGTTCGGATAATGTAATTGTAATACCGCAGGGTGGGGGCAAGTCCCTGCCCTACAAACAAACTGCAAAGGGTGATTTAAAGAAATGTCAACATATATTCTGCCGATGCTTGTGTTCGGCGCGATAGGTCTTGCGGCGGGAGTCCTGCTTACCGTCTGCTCGAAGATATTCGAGGTCAAGACCGACGAAAGGGTCGAAGCGGTAAACGAGGCTCTCCCGCAGGTAAACTGCGGCTCCTGCGGATTCTCGGGCTGCGCGGACTACGCCGCCGCAGTGGTGCATAACGGCGTTCCCACAAATATGTGCAAGCCGGGCGGCGCGGAGTGCTCCAAAAAAATATCCGAGATAATGGGTATCGACGAGATGACCGTTACCCCGCAGGTGGCGGTAGTTTTGTGCAACGGAGACTGCAACGCAACCGAAAGCAAATTCATCTTTAACGGAGTGCAGTCCTGCAAGGCGGCGAACCGCTTCTACAACGGCTCGGAGGTCTGCACCCACGGCTGTCTCGGCTTCGGGGACTGCGCGAGGGTCTGTCCTCAGAACGCTATTATAGTGCGCGACGGTCTTGCCCGCGTGGATAAATCCAAGTGCATAGGCTGCGGACTCTGTACAAAGGCGTGTCCCGATCATCTTATCGTGTTAAGGGACATCGACAAAAAGATCGACGTTTGCTGCTCCTCCACGGATATCGGAAAGATAGTGCGGAGCGTCTGCAAAAGCGGCTGTATCGGCTGCAAAATATGCGAGAAAAAGTGCGAGCACGACGCCATACACGTTGAGAACAACCTCGCGCGCATCGACTACTCAAAATGCACCGCCTGCGGAGCCTGCGCGGAAGCGTGTCCCACAAAGGCGATACGCAAGTGCGACGGCGTTTATGAGTCAGTCAAATAAATTTATGATCTCAATACCTTTTTTCTGCGCCATGCGGACGGTTTGACCTGTCCTGCCGGCGCAGTTTTTTCGTTTCCGTCATAACAGCAAACGCATCAGCCTGCAAGTTCTATAAACTTTTCACTGCGTTTTTCTATGCACTTGTCAATATCTTCCTTTGGTGCTGCGCCCGACAAAATTTCACCTTGAACTTTATTTTATTATAGCGGTACATATAAATATCCGGACCAAATCTGTATGAGACAGGTTTCCCGTCCCGTTGCACTAATATATTTTGTACAGCGGGCGGGGAAAATCCGTATCTACCAGTAAGGTTATTTTTATGGTTTGCTATAAATACAGTTCAACTGTTTCAACGATAAGGAAAATTTGCGGCGGGCTTGATATTACTTTTAAAGCTTTTTTGATGCAGGTTATTTCGGTTACTCCGAGCAGGAAATAAAGTGACGTTTATCTATATAAAATAAAAACCGTTTTATGACTGCGCGCGGTCATAAAACGGTTTTGCTTTAGCGGTTCCTGTTTTTGAAATTGCTGCGTACCTTCCTGTACTTTATCTTGTCGCGGATAAAGCGGAAGAAGTCCCCGCCGAAAAAGAGCAGGAAGTTGAGCACGGACATAAGAATTATTATCCTGCGCTCCATAAACGGCGTAAAGATAAAATTATAGATCAGGAACGCCGCGTCTATCCACGCCAGCCACTTCATCTTTACCGGCAGGAAGAAAAACAGCAGCAGCTGCATATTCGGGTTGATGACGGCTATTGCAAGAAACAGCGTAAGGTTCAGATAGTGCACCGTGGCATAGCCCGTGATAAATCCGCCTATAACGGCGAAAAGAGCTCCGCAGAAATAGTAGACGTTGAAGCGGAAGCCGCCCCAGTAGTCCTCCAGACTCGAGCCGATAAGCCAGTACAGATACAGCCAGAATACCATACTTATCGGACTGCCGCTTTCCGGTATAAAGATAAAGGACAGCACTCTCCATATCTGCCCGCGCATTATCGCGCCGCGGTCAAAGGATAAAAACGACAGCAGCGGTATGTCAGGTGCAAGGAACCAGAACGCATACACTATTCCCGTGCCGATAACGATGTAAAGCATCAGGTTGCTGATGTAGTAACGTCCGAACTTTCTTTCAAGCTTGTTCAGTAGATTCACTTAAAATACCTCGTTTCATAATTTTGGAAGATATTGCAATTATACCACTTGTCCGCAAAAAAATCAACTGCCTATTGCAAATTTCGGAAAAATAGGTTATAATACTAATATAGTATATTTTGGAGGAATGTTAAAATGAGCGTTAAGATCACAAAAGATATGATAATCGGAGACGTACTCGACCTTGACCCGGACACCGCTCCGTTCTTTATGGAAATGGGTATGCACTGTCTTGGCTGCCCCTCGGCAAGGGGCGAAAGCATTGCGGACGCCTGCGCGGTACACGGAGTAAATCCGGACGACCTTGTTGCAAAGCTGAGCAAACATTTCGAGAATAAGTGATCGTTATCGTTAAGGGCGTAAGGTTTTTGCTTTACGCTCTTGATGTATTTTGGATAATTCTTTGTACATTGTTTGTTTACGAATTGTATGTTTAACTGTTCCATAAAATGAAATATAATACATATGAGCAATGATTCATATGTATTGAAAGGACATTGAGCTCAATATGCTTGATAAACGCCTGAAGCTTTGCGCGGAGCTTGTCCGCGGCACAAGGGTCTGCGACGTGGGTACCGACCACGCGTACCTTGTCGCGGAACTGCTTTCCGAGGGAAAGTGTGTTTCTGCCGTTGCAGCCGATATAAACGAAAAGCCTCTTGCCGCGGCGCGAGAGACCCTTGAAAAGGCGGGAGTATCCGGCAAAGCCGAACTGATACTTTCGAACGGTCTGGAAAGCATTCCCCCAAACGGGATAACCGATATCGTTATCGCGGGAATGGGCGGAGAGCTTATCGCCGATATTCTTTCCCGCTGCAACTGGCTGGAGGGCAGAAACCTGATACTACAGCCCATGAGCCGTCCCGAAAGGCTTATTGACTTCCTTTGCGGGAACGGCTTTGAGATACTGAAGCAGCGCGCCGTTACGGACGGCAGGTTCTGCTACACAGTGATAAACGCGGTAAAAAGCGGCGTGAAGCCGTTCGTACCGACGGAGCTTTTCCGAATACTGGGGAAGCTTGACCTTGACGAGCCGTCGGCAAAGCTGTACGCCGAACGCAGTGCGGAAAAGCTTTTCCGCGAGGGAAGGGCTTCGGGCAGTACCGAAAAGCTTGCTCTCGGGGCGGAAATTTTCAAAAGGATAGGAAGAAAAGATATGTATAGTGTAAACGATTTGATGATTTTAATGGATAAGATAGCCCCCTTGAAAAATCTTCACAAGGGTGACAATTCGGGGCTGCTTGTTGGGGACGGGAACGCTCCTGTTACAAAAGTCCTGTTCGCTCTCGACATAACCTGCGAGGTCGTGCGGGAGGCTGCCAAGATCGGCGCGGAGGCAATAATCGCTCACCACCCGGTGATATTCCACCCGCTCTACGCCTTGAACGATAACGACCCCGCCTGCCTTGCCTTTAAGCACGGAATAGCCTGTATATGCTTCCACTCGCCTCTCGACATGGCGGACGGCGGCGTGAACGACATTATTTTTGATATGCTGGCTCCTATCCTGAAGTTGAAAAAGCAAAGCGTCCTTGAACCTATACACCCCGACGGACGGGGCTACGGCTGGGTATGCGATATGGGAAATAAGATGATACCCAAGGAACTGGGCAAGCTTCTCAAGGACGTTTTCGGCTGTACGGCAGTCCGCTGCACGGACAGCGACAGGATCGTGAAAAGGCTTGCGTTCTGCTCGGGGGGAGCGGGAGGAAATCTTCCTCTTGCAATTGCCGCGGGAGCGGACGCTTACATCACAGGAGACGTTAAGCACGACCAGTGGATAACTGCCCGCAACAGCGGTATAGCTCTGTACGACTGCGGACATTTCCACACGGAGGATATCGTTATCCCCTATCTGGTAAAGCGTTTTAAGGAGGAGTACCCCCAGCTTGAAGCGGTTCGCGCGGAAGCCGACAAGGACCCTGTTGATTACATTTTTTAAGGAGACTGCCATGCTTATCTGTCCGAAATGCGGAGGCGCGCTTGCACGGGAGGGAAAGTCGTTCCTGTGTCCTCAAAGGCACTGCTTCGACATCGCTAAAAGCGGATATGTAAATCTGCTCACCGCCGACCGCATGAACTCCGCGCTGCCCGGCGACAACAAGCTTATGGTGCAGGCGCGGAAAAAATTCCTTGACAAGGGGTACTACAAGCCTCTTGCGGACGCGCTCTGCGGTACCGTTCTGCGGTATGCCGAAACAGGCTGTACCGTTCTTGACGCGGGCTGCGGAGAGGGTTACTACACGGAAAAAATTGCTCATGCTCTGGAGGGCATGAACGCGGAAATATTGGGGATAGACATTTCCAAATTTGCCGCCGATTATGCCGCGAGACGTACAAAAGCCGCGCTGTTCGCGGCAGCGAGCGTGTTTCATCTGCCCGTGGGAACGGAAAGCTGCGATATTGTCACGAGCCTTTTCGCTCCTTGGTGCGGTGAGGAAATACTCCGCGTGCTGAAACGGGACGGCGTGCTGATAATGGTAATTCCCTCGGAGCGGCATTTGTGGCAGCTCAAATGCGCGGTCTACGACGAGCCGTACCCCAACGCGGTAAAGGATTATCGGCTTGAGGGCTTTGAGTTTCTGGGCGCGGAAAAGGTCGGGGGAGAGATTTTCCTGCCCTCGAACGAGGATATAACGGCGTTGTTTTCCATGACCCCATACTTTTACAAGACGGGGACGGAGGGGCACGAGCGTTTGGAAAGACTGGAAAATCTTACTACGGAGATAGGATTCGAGGTTCTTACTTACAAAAAAAGCTTAGGGGGCTGACAAAATGAATAAAATTAAAACGTCGTTTACAAAGGTGCTTCCGTTTATATATGTTTTTCAAATCGTTTTAATGACGGCGAGCAACATTACAAACCGATTACACATGGCTGCTATACATTCCGAAAGTATGGCTTGGAACGGCATTACAGTGTTTTTAAGAGTAGTTATCACTTTAGCTGTTTCTCCGCTGTATATAGGATTTTACAGGTTCTGCTTTGAACGCGTGAATGGCGGAAGACCTCATATACTGACAGTTTTTGACTTTTACCGAAGCGCTTCGGGATTTGTAAAGTCCGCCGCGGCGTATCTTATATCGCTGGCAGCTGCGGATTTTTCAATGCGTATGTTTTCAAGCTTGACTATTTTCAGCATTTTTGCTTCTCGTAACGAGAATACGGGCGCTCTTTTTGTTGCCGCTGTAATAGCGTTAGTTATATTGGTTTTAAGCGAACTGTTTTTCCTTACGCCTTACGCTTATGCCGAAAGTCCGTCGGAGGGTCTGGTTTTTGCGATAAAAAGATCGGTCAAGCGCGGATTTAAATTTATGATAGTTCTTATACTTCTTAAGGCTGCCGACATGGGGATAAACGCTTTAGTCCTGACGTTTTATAAGGACGATATTTACAATATGGTACGCGCCGGCAAAGCTGTCGTGTACGCAGCAGGCTTTTTTAATTTCATTCTTATTCTGATACCGTATTCTATTATGGTATGGATCACATTTACAGCCGCCTATATGATCCTCGGAGTATCTCCAAAAGAGCAAAATTCCGCTGCCGAGACCGCTGAAGATGCCGAAAACGACGAAGAAAAGCCCTTTATAGAGCCGTACGATTTCTGTATCGAAGCAGACGAGCGTTTCCACGATGAAAAGGTGATCGAGACGGAGGATATCCGCGGTGTGGATATCCTTGCGGTACTGGAGGAAATGGACCTCGCCTTTGACGTGGTGAATCATTTCGGTATCCGCAGAAAGCTGAAAAAAATGTATGACGATCTTGCTTTCGATATAGGGGAGTACGTCTCCTACGAGGGCGGTCGGAGTATTGAAAATTCTTTTGAAGAGGAGATCGACGAGCGGACGTTTGAGGTCTCTGCGGAAATCACAAAGGCTTCCGACAGCGAACCTTTCAGACTGACCGTAACGGTCGGCGCATTAACTTTGGAGGACGAATAATTATGGCTTTGGACGGCGCATTTCTCAGCATGGTAAAAAAAGAGCTTGAACCTCTTGTCGGCGGCAGGGTGGACAAAATAAGCCAGCCCTCACGGGAGGAGATAGTGATAGCTCTGCGCACCCGCGGCGGGAATGAAAAGCTGCTGTTTTCCGCTTCGGCGGGCTCGGCGCGTGTGCATATCACGAAAAAATCAATAGAAAACCCGAAAGTACCGCCTATGTTCTGTATGCTCATGCGAAAGCATCTGGGAAACGGCAGGCTTTTGGGTATCCGTCAGGACGGTCTTGAACGTATTTTGTACTTTGATTTCGAGGCTATGAACGAGCTTGGCGATATGGTCACGGTAACTCTTGCGGCGGAAATAATGGGCCGCTGCTCAAATATCGTAATGATAAACGCCGAGGGAAAAATTATCGACAGCATAAAAAGGGTAGATCCGGAAATGTCCCGGGAAAGACCGGTGCTGCCGGGCATGACCTACAGTTACCCGCCCCGGGGAGAACGCCTTGATTTCAGAACCTGCACAGCGGGGGATATCGAAACGTCCCTGGGAGCCCTGCCCGACGGGGACGCGGCAAAATCTTTGGTAAAAATTTTCGAGGGAATTTCGCCTATCGTCGCCCGCGAATGGGTATACTATGCCGCAAAGGGAAACGACGCGGCGAAAAGCGATATCCGCGGCGAAACCTTGGAACGTCTGGCGTTTGCGGTAGAGCAGACAGCCCGCGAATGCAGAGAGGGAAAGTGCGTCTTTACCGTCCTAAAGGACCCGGAGGGCGGGTTAAAGGATTTTTCCTTTATGCCTATACTCCAGTACGGCGGGCTGATGACGACTAAAGAAATGTCCTCGGCGTGCGAATTGCTGGACTTTTTCTACGCGGAGCGGGACAGCGTTTCCCGCATGAAGCAGCGTTCGCAGGATCTTTACAAGCTGCTCCAGAACGTTTCGGAGCGTACCGCAAGACGACTTGCCAATCAGCGTGAGGAGCTTAAAGTCTCCGCGGAGCGTGACAAGCTGAAGCTTATGGGCGACCTTATCTCGGCAAATCTGTACCGGATCGAAAAGGGCATGAGCAGCGTTGCCGTGGAAAACTTCTACGAGGACGGCTGCCCCGAGATCAAAATTAAGCTTGACCCCATGCTCACGCCCTCAAAGAATATGCAGAAGTATTATTCGGAGTACCGCAAAGCCGACACAGCCGAGAAAATTCTTACCGAACAGATAGCCAAGGGCGAAGAGGAGCTTGCCTATATCGACAGCGTTTTCGACGCGCTGACCCGAACCCAGAGCGAGGACGAGGTAAACGAGCTTCGGCAGGAGCTTTCGGAGCAGGGATATATCAGGTCGTCAAAGCTGAAGGGCAAGCCGCCCAAGAGCCGTCCGCCGCTGGAATTTACGTCTCCAGACGGCTTCACGGTTCTCGTCGGCAGGAACAACAAGCAGAACGATCAGCTTACCACAAAGACCGCGGACAAGACCGACATATGGCTTCACACAAAGGATATAACCGGCTCTCACGTCATTATCCGCGCGGAGGGAAAGGAAGTCCCCGACAGTACGGTGATGTGGGCGGCGCGGGTTGCGGCTTTCCACAGCAGAGCGAAAAGCTCCTCGCAGGTGCCCGTGGACTATGTTCCCGTGCGGTTCGTGAAAAAGCCCTCCGGCGCCAAGCCGGGAATGGTCATCTTTACCAATAACCGTACTCTTTACGTTACGCCCCTCGACCCCAACGGGGAGGAGCAAAACTGACATTAATTGCCTGTTTTAAATATTTTTTAGCAAATCCATGTATATTTGTTAAAAGTATAAATATACAATATTAGTATAGTTTATATGTGTAAAGGAAGCTTTCAATGAAAAAAACCTATAAAATTTCGGGCATGACCTGCGCCGCCTGCGCCGCGAGGATAGAACGCTTCGTCAAAAAGCTTGACGGAGTTTCCGACGCAAGCGTGAACTTTGCCGCCGAGTCCCTGACGGTGGACTCGGAAAAGGTAAGCGCAAAAGAGGTGGAGGCAGCCGTGGTAAAGGCGGGCTACGCCTTTGCAGACAAAAACGCCAAGGCGAAAATGCCACACGACAAGGTAATGCTGATACGGCTGGTACTTTCGCTGCTGTTTGCTGTACCGCTGCTTACCGTCAGCATGGGACACATGATAGGCATGCCCCTGCCCGACCTGATCGAACCCCACAGCAATCCCATGAATTTCGCACTGGCGCAGCTTTTGCTGACCGTTCCGGTAATAGTGATCGGGTGGAAATTCTTTTGGGACGGCTTCCGCAACCTTTTCAGGCTGTCCCCCAACATGGACAGCCTTATCGCCCTTGGCTCGACGGCGGCTCTGGTGTACGGCTTTTACGCCATGTACAAGATAGCGCAGGGCGAGACCGAATACGCCATGCACCTTTATTTCGAGTCCTGCGCCACTATTCTGACCCTCATAACGCTGGGCAAGTACCTTGAAGCACGCTCCAAGGGCAAGACGGACGAGTCAGTCAAAAAGCTGATGAACCTCGCCCCCAAGACCGCCTTTGTAATGCGGGGAGACAAGGAGCTTGAGGTGGCTCTCAGTCAGGTAAAGGTGGGGGACATCGTTGTGTCCCGCTCGGGCGAAAGCATTGCCGTTGACGGCGAGATCGTAGAGGGCGGCGCGGTGGTGGACGAATCCATGCTGACCGGCGAAAGCGTCCCCATTGAGAAAAAGGTTGGGGACAAGGTCGTGGGCGCGACTTTGAACAAAAACGGATACTTTAAGTACCGTTCGGAAAAGGTGGGCGAGGACACGGCTTTGTCCCGCATAATAAAATTTGTGGAGGAAGCCCAGGGCTCCAAGGCTCCCATTGCGCGGCTTGCGGACGTTATTTCGGCGTACTTTGTGCCGGCGGTGCTCGCTCTCGCGGTGATAGCTTCGCTGGGCTGGCTTATCGCAGGGGAAAGCGGAGAGTTCTGCGTGACTATCCTTATCAGCGTGCTTGTTATAGCCTGCCCCTGCGCTCTGGGACTCGCCACTCCCACGGCGATAATGGTAGGCACGGGCAAGGGCGCGGAAAACGGAATACTGATAAAGGGCGGTCAGCCTCTTGAACAGGCTTGCAAGATAACCACGGTGGTCTTTGACAAGACGGGCACCCTTACCGAGGGAAAACCGTCCCTGACAGATATCCTGCCAAGCGGCATTGAAAAGGACGAACTGGCAAGGCTGGCAGCTTCCGCGGAAGCCGCTTCGGGGCACCCTCTAAGCGAGGCTGTTGTTCAGTACGCGGTAAAAAACAAGCTTGAACTGTCTTCAGCCGAAAACTACACTAACCTTGAGGGAAAGGGAATTTCCGCGGAGGTTGACGGCAAAAAGCTTCTTGTGGGGAACCGCAGGCTTATGGACGAGGCTTCTGTCGCCGTCCCCGAAGACTTTACGGAACGCGCCGAACGGCTTGCGGATCTTGGTAAAACGCCTATGTACTGCGCCGCGGACGGTAACTTTATAGGACTTATCGCCGCCGCCGATACTATAAAAAAAGAAAGTCTTGAAGCCATAGCCGAGCTGCACAGAATGGGAATAAAGACCCTGATGCTGACAGGAGACAACTCACGCACCGCGCGGGCTGTTGCGGGAGAACTGAATATCGACAGCTTTATCGCCGAGGTGCTGCCTGAGGAAAAAGCGGAGCACATCAAAAAGCTTCAGCAGGAGGGCGAAGTCACGGCAATGGCGGGGGACGGCATAAACGACGCTGTGGCTCTCACTCAGGCGGACGTGGGCATTGCCGTCGGTCAGGGCACCGACGTCGCTATAGAATGCGCGGATATAGTTCTCATAAAGGACGACCTGCGGGACGTATGCAAGGCGATACGGCTTTCAAAAGCAACGATTCGCAATATCAAGCAGAACCTGTTCTGGGCGTTCGGCTATAACACGCTTGGTATCCCTGTTGCAATGGGAGTGCTGCATATTTTCGGCGGACCGCTGCTCAACCCCATGATAGCAGCGGCGGCAATGAGCTTAAGCTCCGTATCTGTAGTGTCTAACGCGCTGCGCTTAAAAACGGTAAAGATAGGGGAAACCAAATGAATGACCTCTATTCTCTGATTTCATAATTTCTTAAAGGGAGGAATGGTACAGATGAAAAAGAAAATCGCAATTGAAGGTATGTCCTGTGAGCACTGCGTTGCTCATGTAAAGGAAGCTTTGGAGGGACTTGGCGCGTCAAGCGTCGATGTTTCCCTGGACGGCGGATATGCTGTGTGCGATACTGATAAGTCCGATGCTGAACTAAAGTCAGCTATTGAGGACGAGGGTTACAATGTGACCGGTATCCAATAAAATTCGGCGGAGCACAGAAATGTTCTCCGCCGAATTTTTGTTTTTTGTAAAAACAGGACAGTACGGCTGACCGTTCTGTCCTGTTCAAGTGAAATTTACTTTATTGTTGTGATGTCGGAACCGAACCACTTGGTTGAAATTTCCTCAACCTTTCCGTCAGCCTTCATTTCTGAAAGGATTTTCTGAACTTCGTCGCGGAGAGCCTGGTCGCCCTTGCGGAAACCTATAGCGTACTCCTCGGGTGAAAGTCCGTCGGGGAGTATGGCGTAATCCTTGCCGGTAGTGGATATCTCATAGTTTGCAACAACGCTGTCAAGGAAAACAGCGTCAACAAGGTCAAGGTCAAGCTGCTGGAGACATTCAACATTTGTTGCAAGCTCTGTTGCGGTAATGTTAAGACCCGACTCGTTAAGTATCTCCTGAGCCGTCGAACCGCTCTGTACCGCTACAGCCTTGCCGTCAAGGTCTGCCTGCGTCGCTATCTCGCTGTCCTTTTTAACAACGAAGATCATGTCGTTCTTCATATAGGGGTCGGAAAGATTCATGATCTCCTGTCTTTCCTCGTTAATGGAAAGACCGTTCCAAATGCAGTCTATCTTGCCTGCGTTAAGATCCTGCTCCTTGGTATCCCAGTCAACGGGCTGCTTTACAAGCTCGACGCCGAGACGGCTGCAAACTTCCTCTGCCAGGTCGATATCGAAGCCGACAATATTGTCCTGCTCGTCCGTGAAGCCCATGGGCTTGAATGTAGCGTCGAGACCGAGAACGAATTTTCCGGAATCAATAACGTTTTGAAGGGATTTGTCCTCGCCGGCGCCGTCAGAATTGCCGTCATTAACGGCAGCGGAGGTGTTTTCGGGAGTATCGCCGTTTCCGTCGGAGGAGCAGCCTGCAAGCAGCATTGCGGGAGCCAGAGCCAGAGCCGCAAGAGCCTTAATAAGATTCTTTTTCATAAATAAAGCTTCCTTTCAGATAATTACTTTGCTTTAGTATAATAGCATAACCTTGCGGTAAAGTAAATACCAAAAAGAAATGTTCGGCGTTTTGGTGACTGGGGCAAAGGTTTCGGCAATAATTTTGTATAAAAACACCACGCAGAACGCATATCCTTTATTATTTTTTCTTCTTTTTGGAAACTATTCCCGCTATTACCGCGCCGGCGATAAGTACGGCTGCCGCGGCAATTATTATAATATATGTCACTGCGGAGACGTTACCCGTAGCGGGATTTACCGAAGCAAGAAATGTAAACGGCATGGAAATTATCCCCTTTCCTATTGGATTTATATTGTTATATTATTATATCACGTTTCGGCAGAAATTTCAACAAATTTTTAAGATTTGCCGCTGATTTTAAATAACCAAATAAAAGCGCAGAAAAAATCTGTGCAAATTTTTGATTGTCTTTGATACGCTTTTTAATTGGTTATTAACATGAGATCAATTTTAGCATAATATATTTACTTTTACGGTAAATTCCTGTCCGCTATTGACTACAGCCGCGTATTATAGTAAAATACTATTATACGCTTATTTCGGAGGTGAGCCTTTTGGCGGGGCTTTTTTTCCGTCTGCACCATCTGCACCATAAAATTATCGGTATTGCTTCTGCCGCTGCTTCGGCGGCTTTGTTTTGCTCATGCTCGGCTGTGGGTAATACAGCCTCCTCTCAAAGCTTTGTTTTTGATACTTATTCTCAGGTCACGGTGTGCGGCAGCGATTCGGAGGACGTTCTTTCGGAGGTCGAAAGTATACTTAGTGAGATGAGTGCGGGTTTTGAACTGTGCTACGATATGACGGCCGCCGAACTTCCGCAGAATCGCCTGTACTCCGACTGTCTGAGTAAAACCCATGAGCTTAACAGGCGTTACGGAAACGGTATCAATGTATTCTGCGGTAAACTTACCAAGCTGTGGGGAATTTCCGCGGAGAGTCCCAAAGTGCCCGCGGACGAAGAGATTGCCGCGGTTCTTGCCGAACTTCCCGACGCGCTTACCGAAACGATCCCTCCCGGCGCAATGCTTGATTTCGGGGCGGTATCAAAGGGATACGCATGCGACAAGGTTTTTGAAATCTTGGAAAAAAATGATACAAAAGATATAGACTACGGGATCATATCTCTCAGCTCGACTACCCTTATGTACGGAAAAAAGCCCGGCGGCAAGCCGTTCCGCACGGGTCTGACAAATCCTTTGACCGGCGAAGGCTATGCGGGTATAATCGAAACCGAAGCCGCCTTTATTTCCACAAGCGGAGGATATGAGCGGTACTTTTCACCCGAGGGTACGGACGATAAATACTGCCATATTATGGATATGACAACGGGCAGACCCGTTGAGACCGACCTTGCTTCGGCAACGGTCATCGTTCCGGCTGACGTTCCGGACGGCGGCATATTGTCGGATTTCCTTGCAACCATGATTTTTTCCGAGGGTACCGAAAATATTGACAAGTGGCTTGCCTGTGAGGATTTTCGTGTGACGGCAGTTTCGGCGGACGGTGGAGTGTACTCGAACTGCGAGGGGTTAGAGCTTAACGAAAGCGGCGGTTTTTACTATGAATATAAATGAGGACAGAAAGCTTATCCGAGCAAGGGATATTGTTTTGATAGCCGCTGTACTTGCCGCGGCTGCTGCCGTTTATTTTGTAACAGGAATTTTTTCGGGGGATAAACCATACGCCGTGATCTCATGCGGCGGAGAGACTATTGCGGAAATTTCACTTGATCGATCGGGAGATTACTCGTTTCCGGAGACAGGCGGCATGGTTTTCACTGTGGAAAACGGCGGGATATCCGTAAGAGAAAGCGGCTGTCCCGATAAAATATGTATGCGGACGGGAAGCGTTTCCCGCGCGGGAGAGGCGATAATATGTGTACCGAACCGAACGGCGGTTACGGTAAAAAACGCTCCCGATGAAGACGGTGTTGATGTGGTGTTGCGATGAAGATGATGATAAAATTTAGACCCGACAGTATTTCAGCGGCGCGCTATACTGCGCTTATGGGGCTCCTTTTTGCTGTCTCGGCCGCGCTCAACTGGCTGGAGAGCCTTTTCTCCGCATTCCTGCCCGCGGGTATGCGGATAGGACTTTCCAACATTGCCGTAATGCTGGCGATACTGTGCGTTAACGTGCCCTCCGCGCTGCTGCTGACTGTTTTAAAGTCCTGCTTTGTACTGATGACCCGCGGCGCAACGGCGGGAGCGATGTCCCTTTGCGGAAGTCTTGCGGCGTTTATAGTTACCGCGCTGCTGTTCCGCAAAACGAAGGCTTCATATGTACTGACAAGCGTTCTTGCGGCTCTCGCGCACTCTATGGGACAGCTCTGCGCCGCGTGTATGCTTTTAAAAACAGCTTCGGTATTCGCGTATTTTCCCGTGCTCGCGGCAAGCTCCGCGGCGGCGGGCGTACTGACAGGCGTTGCATTGAAAGTGATTTTTCCCGAAATGGTCAAAGCTTTCGGGAGTACCGGACATATCCGTTAAAACAGCGGCAAGGACGTCAAACCCTTTGAATTACATAATTACTGTTGCTGTATGCTATACGATCTGCGAAAGGAGACAGATATTGAAATGGCAAAAAAATATGAAATAGATATGCTTAACGGGGCGATACTTCCGAAGCTATTAAAGCTGTCGGTTCCCCTTATGCTGTCAAGCATTTTGCAGCTTCTTTTCAACGCGGCGGACATAATCGTGGTCGGCAACTTTGCAAGCGAATATTCCCTTGCGGCCGTGGGCGCGACTACCGCGCTGGTCAATCTTATGACCAATCTTTTTCTGGGACTTTCCACAGGCTCAAACGTTATCGTGTCCCGCTACATGGGAGAGGGCAGCGACGAAAAGGTAAGCAAAACCATACATACTTCTGTCTTTTTTGCTGTCGTAAGCGGACTTATACTTACCGTCGCGGGAATCATTTTTGCGCGGCAGCTCCTTGCGCTTATGCAGACTCCTCCCGAAGTTCTTGAGCTTTCCGCTCTTTACCTGCGCATTTATTTTGCGGGCATGATAGCTATGATGATCTATAATTTCGGAAGCTCCATACTCCGCTCAAAGGGCGATACCAAAAGGCCTCTTTATTTTCTCGCCTTTTCCGGAGTGATAAACGTTATCCTGAACCTTATTTTCGTAATACTTTTCAAAATGGACGTTGCCGGAGTCGCCCTTGCCACGGTTATTTCCCAGTGCGTTTCGGCGGGACTGATACTCAAATGCCTGATGAACGAAACCGGCGCATTCCGCTTCAGCTTCGGAAAGCTGCGTCCCGACGGCAGGATAGCCGCCAAGATTTTGAGGATAGGCGTTCCGGCTGGATTTCAGGGTGTGGTCTTTTCCCTGTCCAACGTGGTGATACAGTCCTCGGTAAACGGCTTCGGTCCTATCGTAATGGCGGGAAGCTCCGCCGCGGCAAGCATAGAGGGCTTTGTGTGGGTTTCCATGAACTCGTTCTCCCAGGGCGCGCTTACATTTGTCAGCCAGAATATGGGAGCGAAAAAGTACAGCCGCATAAACAGGATAGCCTTTACAGCCTGCGCCTGCGGAGCGGTCACGGGACTTGTGCTGGGCAACGCAGCCTATCTGCTGGGAACTCCTCTGCTGCGAATTTACGATCCCCGTCCCGACGTTATAGCCGCGGGACTTATCCGCATGAGCATGGTCTGCTGCTTCTACTTCACCTGCGGACTTATGGACTGCATTGTGGGAGCTATCCGGGGAATGGGTTTTGCGGTTACTCCCACGATAGTTTCCATGCTTGGAGCCTGCGGTCTGAGAATAGTGTGGATCTTTACCGTATTCCAAGTTCCCGAGAACCATACGGTGCTGATGCTGTTCGTTTCCTACCCGGTCTCATGGGTAATAACATTTCTGGCGCACCTTGTCTGCTACGCCTTTATGCGGAGGAAGTTCCCCAAAGCCGATGCGGAGATTCCCGACGTTCCCTCCGCTGCGGAAGCATAGTGCCTTTGCGGAAATTAATAGGGGGTGCTTGATATGTTCAAAAAATCAAAACATATAGTTATAATAATTATAGTATGTACTATTTGTATTATTGCTGCGCTTTTATGTACAGTATGGCTCAGCTTCCGCAGGAACAACCCGAACAGATCGCTTTACGGCAGAAATGTTACGCTGTCGGGAGAGATGTCCCCGCAGGAACGCGCCGACGATTTTGACGAGCTGTGCGGATTTCTGGAAGCGAATGCTCCGATAATCGGCAAGTTTGGGGAGCTGTACGGGATATCCTACCAAAGCGTAAAGGAGCATTACGGCAGGCGTGTTCAAAACGCTGAGAACGACTTTGCCTACTACGCCTGCCTGACAGGCTTTTTGAACAATATCCCAAGCGCGCATATGAAAACCGGTTTTCCAGGGGGACGGCTTGCGGATGGCAATATGGAACGCTGGCTGTCGGCAAATCAAAGCTTTGCGGACGCACAGTCATATTGGCTGGAGATTCTTCATTCCGAATGCCTGAAGCATTATGACGGTACCGGTGAAAAAGCGGTTTTCAGCTATTATTCGGGAAGCTACGTGGGCGCGTCCCTGACGGAGGGAGACGGTCTCGGTGTGAACAGAGCCGTGCTTTTGTCGGTAAACGGCGTTCCCGCGGACGACTTTATAAAGATATTTTCATCGTCCTATAAGCTGAAATACGACCATGCCGCGGGGAAACCATTCCGCGACAGCATAATTTTTAACGGCAGCTTCGGGGAGCCTTGTGAGATAGAGTATCTCACCGCAGACGGCGCGACCCGTACCGCGGAGCTTTACTGCGGCGCGGAGTCGGAAATATGCCTGAACTATGCGGAATATTTCAAGGCTATTGACGGAACCGTTCAGCCGCAAAACGGCGAAGCTTCCGCGAGGGGCGGGAACGTTCTAAGCGTTTTGCGGGACGAGGAAAACAGCCTTGCCGTAATATTTCTGGACAGCTTCGATTCGGAAACGGTCACCGGAGAGGTCATCGCAAATACAATTAAAAAGATTTCGGCAGAATTTGATACGATAGTTATCGACATAAGGAACAACAGCGGAGGATATTATGAGTACGCTTACGACGTGCTTTCCGCGCTGACCGCCGAGGATATTGAGATATCAAACAGTATTTTCTGCACGGAGGAAAGCTTCGGACGCAACGGTGATATTTTCAGCTTTAAGCGCACTAAAGACGGCTTTTGGAGCAGTACCGAAAAAAGGACCGTCAAAGGCGAGGCTGCCGGAAACAAAAGGCTGTATCTGCTTGTTTCCGACAAAACGGCTTCCGCGGCTGACCTGCTCGCCTCGGAGTTCAAAAAGAACGGTCTGGGTACGGTAGCCGGCGTGAACAACACGGGCGGCGAAAAGAACGGCACGGTGCGGCTTGGCTTCTGCATGGGCAGCGGGATATATTTTTACTACACTGAATACTCCTCCCCGAATCCGGACGGCACGGACAACGGGGTTTACGGCACCGCCCCCGATATCCTGCTCGAAGCCGACCCGGAAAGTTATTTTACCCGCGAGAGGCTGCGCGAAAGCGGCGAGGATATCTATTCCCCCGAGAACCGTCTCGAATGGGACGGCGTTCTGCGGCAGGTCTTTGAGCTTATCGGCGAACAAAACTGACGGCGCACCCGTATAGGGCTGCAAAAACGTCATGCCCGGCTATTCTCATTTTGTGCGCTATAACCTTAACAGCAGGACAAAATTTGTCGTTTTTTGTCGATTAATGAAAAAATTTAAAGCACTCTGCCAAATTTTGTTGACTAAATGAACTTTTAATGATATAATATGTATGTTTTGTTACGATACGAAATAATGTTATTGGGGGAATATCAATGAAAAAAACCAAGATCGGGACGGGCATTATAAAAGCGGCTCTGCTGCTTCCGCTGGCGCTTTGTCTTTCGGGCTGCGGCGCAAAGACTGTTAACCTTAACGATTATCTCACGATCGAGTGTAAAGGCATGGATACGGCGGGCAAGGCAAGCTTTTCGGTGGATATTGAACGTCTTGTTGAGGACAACGCGGAGGCTCTCGGTATGGACGGTGCGTCATTCGGTTCTCTTCTGACGGTGTACGATGATTTTTACAGCAAGCTGGGCGGTGAACTTGACAAATCCTCGGAGCTTTCCAACGGCGATAAGATCACCTTTAAATGGGACGACATAGACACCAAAAAATTCAAGGAAAAATATTCTCTGAAGCTGAATTTTTCCGACGTGCCCTATGAGGTAAGCGGTCTTGAACAAGCCGAGGAATTCAATCCTTTCGATTACATAACCGTTACGTACGAGGGCTTTGCGCCTTACGGAAAGCTTAATATAAGCAAAAACGGAGAAAATCCCGTTTACGGCATAAGCTACCGCGCTGACAAGGCGGACGGGCTCAGCAACGGTGATAAGGTCGTCGTCAGGGCTGAGGCGGGCAGCGATATCACAGAGTACTGCTTTGGCAAGGGCTATGCGCCGTCCGAGACTGAACGCGAATTTACCGTAAGCGGTCTTGCAAGCTACGCGACAAAGCTTAATTTGATTCCCGCCGAGTCTATGACCAAAATGGATACTCACGCTCAGGACGTATTCAAAGCCAATGTTGCCAAGAATTGGAATGACAGTGGCGAGTCTCTCAAGGATATTAAACTAATCGGAAATTATTTCCTTATTCCCAAGGATTCATCAATTTCCACAAATACATATAATTACGTTTATTTTATCTATAAGATTACCGCTGAAAATTCGGAAAAGGACTCAGCTTTCGATTACTACTATTATTCTTACTATACGAATATTATCCTATTGGACGATGGCACATGTTCGTTTGATCTGAACGATATCACCGTTCCCGAAGGAAGCAGCTTTTTCGGTTTGGTTTCGGGAGAGGCATTCTCTACCGGAGAGTATTACTACAAGGGTTACGAGGACTTGGACAGCCTTTTCAACAAGCATATTACCGCAAAAATCGACAAGTATCAGTACGAGTCCACGGTAGAAGAATAAAAGGCCTTGAAAAATAAAAGGGTTCGGAAACACCGTTTGTTTCCGAACCCTTTTTTATATATTGCCGTTTATTTTATCGTATCCCCGAGACGTCTGATAAGCCTTTTCAGCAGACAGCGTTCCTCCTGCGAAAGTCCCGAAACAAACGTCAGCAGCTCCTGCTGCTCGTCGGTAAGACTGCTTGCCGACAGTCCCCGTTTGTTATTGGTAAGTCCCGCTATATAGTCAAGGCTCACGCCGTAGTATTCCGCAAGCATAATTGCACGCTCAAACGGAATCTCGGCGTTTCCGTTTTCATATTTGCCGTAGTGCTGGGAGGACGTGCCCAGATACTCCGCAAGCCTTTGCTGAGTTGCGTCGCTGTCCTCCCGCAGGTCGCGTATTCTTTGATAATAAGCCATTTCAGACACCTCTTTTTATCCTGATATCCGATCAAAAATATTTGCAGCAGTGCGTATATACAAGGCTTTGCGCGGTTTTGACAGGATTTTACTTTAATTATTATTGTATCATAAATGACATATATACTATTGACATTTGTGTCGTTTTAGATTATAATAATACTGTATTTTGTCGTTTTAGGCACTACTAAAAAGAGGTGAAAATTACCCATGTCTGATAAATCCGCGGAGACGTTTGTTTTTTCCTGCAAGACAAGTTTGGCGGCGTTGATACCTTATGTCTTATGGGGCTTTGCAGGATTTTTGATTTTGGCAGTATCCGGTGTATGGCAGCTCGGCGCGGCAGTATGCGGAGCGCTGATAATTTACGGATTCACAGCCGTAAGTCCCGGAGGATTAACGGTTACCGACTCATGCGTACGAAACGAAAAAATATCTGTTCCGCTTGGCGCAGTAAAAAGCGCGGTATGCGAACAGGGAGTTGCGGGAAAGCTTTTGGGGTACGGTACGATAGTGGTATACACCCCGCGGAAGCGGCTGGTATTTCGCGGAATAGCCCGTGCGGAAGCTTTAAAGGACATGATTTCCAAACAGGTAGATTTATACCATTTCAAGCAGACCTGCCGTCAGGCGGAACAAGCGCGCATGGAAATGGCAGCTAACCAATGTGAGCACTGATGGTTTAATACATAAAAAGGAGTACCGCAAAACGCAGTACTCCTTTTATAATTCAATCGTATATTAAAACTTAGGCTTTGCCTACGGAGCCGAACAGCTCCATTTTCTCCTTAACGGTAGCCTTGATAGCGTCAAATCCGGGAGCGAGAAGCTTCCTGGGATCGAAGCCCTTGCCCTGCCGATCCTTGCCTTCTTCAACATACTTTCTTGTGGCAGCCTGGAAAGCAAGCTGGCATTCGGTGTTAACGTTTATTTTTGCAACGCCGAGAGAAATAGCTTTCTTTATCATGTCCTCGGGAATACCCGTTCCGCCGTGGAGAACCAGAGGCATATCGCCTACTTTTTCCTTAACGGCAGCAAGCGTGTCAAAGGAAAGACCTGCCCAGTTTTCGGGGTACTTGCCGTGAATATTTCCGATACCTGCTGCAAGCATTGTAACGCCAAGATCCGCGATCTGCTTGCACTCGTTGGGGTCAGCGCACTCGCCTGCGCCGATAACGCCGTCTTCTTCACCGCCGATAGAGCCTACTTCGGCTTCAAGGGAAATGCCCAGAACGTCGCAGGTATTTACCAATGCGGTAGTCTTAGCAATATTTTCCTCGATAGGATAGTGAGAACCGTCAAACATAATAGATGAGAAGCCTGCATTGATGCAAGCCTTTGCCCCCTCGAATGTACCGTGGTCGAGGTGGAGAGCAACAGGAACTGTGATATTGAGTTCTTCAAGCATACCTTCAACCATGCCCACAACGGTCTTGTAGCCGCACATATACTTGCCCGCGCCCTCGGAAACGCCGAGAATAACAGGAGATTTAAGCTCCTGGGCGGTAAGAAGAATAGCCTTTGTCCATTCCAGATTGTTGATGTTGAACTGACCTACAGCATACTTGCCGTCGCGGGCTTTGTTCAGCATATCCTTTGCGGAAACGAGTCTTGACATACTGTAAACATTCCTTTCATGGGAAAGATTCCTATTGCAGGGAAAGCTTTCCGATAATTTTATATAAATTTATTATACAGTATTTACGTAAAAAAAGCAAGGGCTTTTATAAATTTCTCACAAAAACCAATTTTAGTGTTATATATTTATGCAAAGCTAATTACTTTGCAAAATTTATTAATACTACTTTTTGTAAGAAATAAAAATCTTTTTGTAAAATATACTTGACAAACAGTAAAATATATGATATTATATGTTCAGAAAGAGGCAGGAGATTAAGAAGCAATGGGCAAGAAATATATTTGGAGATGATATGGTGGCAAAAAATTTGAAATTAAAATCCGCCCGTGCAGCTATGGATATGTCCCAGCAGGCGCTGGCGGAAAAGGTCGGAGTGTCCCGCCAGACCATAAACGCTATCGAAAAGGGGGACTACAACCCGACTTTAAATCTTTGCATTGCGATATGCAGGGCTCTGGGGAAAACTCTTGACGACGTATTCTGGGGAGACGGTGACAGTTAACAGTTATTTGGGAAAGGAAGATTTTAGATGTCCGAGAAAAAGAAAAAAGATTTTGTGGATTACAACGAAAAGGTCGTCGCGGACGAAATGCAGCGTGCGTTAAGCTTTGAGCTGGAGCATAAAACCCTGTGGCTGTGGTACGTTCTTAATTCTTTTACAATGTGGGCAACCTATTTTATTTTTATATGTACGGAAGCTCACGTACCGACCGCGGGGCAGGTTCCGGTGATTTTATATTACGGAGTAATGCTTTTCAGCTTGCCGCTGTACAGCATAAAAGCCGCGAATAAGGGCGTGCTCAACTCATTTTCTCACTATCAAAAGGGCTTGAAAGGCGGGAAGTACATAATCGGTTCATTTAATTTGGTAATTCCCATATCCGGCTTTATACAAGCTGTATACACCAAGGTAGAGCACTCCGCGCAAAATTATAAAGTATTTTTTATAACGGTATTTTTAATGGCTGCCGCTTACGAGTTTATAAGCTCATACTGCGTATGGAAAAACAAAAAAGTCCGCGACAAGCTTGCGGCGGACGAAGAAAACGAGGAGGAATAATCATGAATAACAACGTAAAAAGGGATACATACGACAAGCTTATCGGCAGCGGCAGCGCAATGCTGTTCAGCGATTCCGGGTTTGATGAAATGCAGAAAGCAAAGAATTACGAAATAGGCTTCAGGCTTTTCCGGGCGTTTTTCTGGTCGGTGTATATTGCTTCATTTTTAATGTTTACAGCCGCATCCGGTTTGGAAAACACGGTATTTACGGCGGTAAGCATCGGGTTTATGGTACTGTGTACGGCTTTCTACCTTATTTATGCGGCGAGAACTTCCGCCGCGGGCGTTATGAACCGCAAATATGCGGAGCAGATGTCCCGGAGATCCACTCTTTTTACAGCCGCGGCTGCCGCTTTGTCTTCGCTTGTGATAATTTCTACAGGCATACTCAAAGGCGCGTTTGCGGTCATGTGGGCGGTTCTGGTGGTTTTCTCTTTAGGTAACTGGTTCTTTGCCCGCCGTAATATGAAAGTCCTTGAAAAAATGCTTAAAGACGAAAGCGAGGAGGAATAACCGTGACAAACAACGAGTACAACACTGCGGAACCTAAAAACGGCGGCTTGTTTGACGAAAGGGACTTCGACGAAATGCAGCAGACCGAAAATTACAGGATAGGCT
This sequence comes from uncultured Oscillospiraceae bacterium, assembly GCA_910584715.1. GTDB lineage: Bacteria > Bacillota > Clostridia > Oscillospirales > Ruminococcaceae > RGIG8773. The sequence goes on along the minus strand of CAJUAN010000003.1, from coordinate 120,430 downwards.
TCAGGCTCTTCAAGGCGTGCTATTGGTTCATGTATTTCTTTTCAATGTCGGCGTTTGTTTTCGCCGTAAATACCGGGGACACGGCTTTTACGGTGTACAGCGCTGCGCTTATGGCTGCGGCTACCGTTTTTCACATCGCGTACTCCGCAAAGGTTTCCGCGAAAGGCGTTATGAATCCCAAATACGCGGTCGCTATGGGAAAGCCCTCCGCGCCTGTTATATACGCCATAGTTCTGATAATTGCCGCCTTTTCGGTAGCCTACACCGCTAAACCCGCCGCTCTGCCGCTTTTGGCAATGCCCGGCGCAATGGTGCTTTGCGACTGCTTTTTTGCCCGCAGGAACAACAAAATACTTGAAAACTTAACAAAGGAGGACTAAAGCGATGAGCGATAGGGTAAATACCGTTTCGGACGAGGGGACGCTGTTCGACGACAGTAATCTTGACGAAATGCAGAAAACGGAGAATTACAAAATCGCCTATAGGCTTATGCAGAATTACTGGATAGTGTCCTTTGCCGCGTCGCTTGGCGCGGCGTACTGGGGCTCCGCGGCGGACAACAGGGCTTTGTCGGCAATGGGCTTTTTAGCCTGCCTGCTGGCGATACTGTTCCGTCTGGAGTATTCGCTGAACGTGTCCAAAAAGGGCGTTATGAGTCCGAAATACGCCGAAACAATGGCTAAAAAGGGAAGTCTGGTATGCGCCGCCGTGCTTATGGGATTTGTTGGAGCTATCTGCATAGCCGCATTGGTCTGTCATTGGGGAGGTACGACGCTGGCGCTTTTCGTTCTTGCGGAGCTGTAGCTGTCAATGATGCTGACGGAATGTCTCTGCGCCCGCCGAAACCAAAAGGTACTGGAAAAAAGCTTTACGGAGGAAGCGGAGGAAAATGAAACCGATAAGCCGGAATAACGCGGCGGTAAATATAATATGGATATGATACGATCTGCCGGATACAGCCGGTCAGGTCGTATTTTTCATTTTTGCGTTCTAATCATATTTCCGCGCCTGTCCGAATATTATTTAACGGACAAGACTTTTCTTCCGATATTTTCTGTGTAAACGAGGTATTTTTATGCTTGAAATTCTCGATAAGCCATACTCCTCTCCTGAAAAGGGACTAAGCTCCTCCGAAGCTGAGGAACGTCTTAAAAAGTACGGAGCAAACACTCTTGCAAAAGAGAAAAAAGCCCGTCCCCTAAGAATATTTCTGGGGCAGTTCCGCGACGTTATGATAATGATACTCCTTGCGGCGACGGTCGTGTCTTTCTTTCTCGGCGAGATATACGACGCGGTGACCATAATCATAATCGTCCTGCTGAACGCGGTACTGGGCTTCGCTCAGGAGTACAAAACCGAAAAAACGCTCCTTGCCCTTAAAAGCATGACCGCTCCGTCGGCAAAATGCTATAGGGACGGCGCGCTTGTTTCCGTTCCTGCTGCGGAGCTTGTGCCGGGCGACGTTATCAGGCTCGAAGCGGGGGACAAGGTACCTGCGGACGCGGCGCTGCTTGAAGCAAAGGGGCTTCTTGCCGAGGAAAGCATTCTCACGGGTGAATCCGCGGGAGTCCATAAGGAAGCGGGCAGCGCTTCCGACGAGGACAATTCCATAGGCAGATCAAACATCGTATACAGCGGCACAGTTATAACCAAAGGCGCAGCGGAGGCTCGGGTAATAGCCACGGGAATAAACGCGCAAATGGGCAAGATATCGGGAATGCTCACCGAAATAGAGGAGGAGATGACTCCCCTCCAGAAGCGGCTCGCGGAGCTTGGAAAAATAATAGCCGTGATATGCCTTGTGGTATGCGCCGCCGTGGCTGGAGCGGGTATACTGCGCGGCGAACCGGCTTTCGATATGCTTATGACGGGAATCACCATTGCTATAGCCGCTATTCCCGAGGGACTTCCCGCAACGGTAACTATAGCTCTCGCTCTTGCGGTCGGCAGAATGTTAAAGAAAAACGCTCTCGTTCACAAGCTCCATTCAGTCGAGACCCTCGGCTGCGCTTCGGTAATATGCACCGACAAGACGGGTACTGTTACCGAAAATAAAATGACCGTCACAAAAGCTTACTGCTCGGGAGATACTGTAGGCAGCGGCAGGGATTACGACTTTTCGGGAAGCGGCTACAAGATAGCGGGCGAGATAACCTGCGGCGGGAACCGCATAAATCCCGCCGCGGACGAAGTCCTCCGTGAAACCTTGATATGCGGTACGCTCTGCACAAGCGCGGCGATAAGCACCAAAAAGGATATTTCTTCAAGAGCGCGGGGCAGGCTTACCGCGGGAGGCGAATGGACGGTAACGGGAGACCCTACCGAAGCGGCTCTGCTCATTGCTGCGGCAAAGGGCGGCATAACTGCCGAAAAGCTTGCCTCCGACAGAAAAAAACTGGACGAGATACCATTTGACAGTGAGAGCCGCTGCATGACGGTCATATACCGCGAAGCAGGGGGCACCACAGCGTACGCAAAAGGTTCGGTGGACGTTATACTGGACAGGTGCGGATTTGTACTTACCGATAAGGGCGCCGTACCGATGACGGCTTCGAGGCGGCGCGAGATTCTTTCCGCCAACGACCGCATGACCGAAAAAGCTCTGCGGGTTCTTGCCCTCTGTAAAAAGGAGCTGAACGGCTCTTCCGATACCGACAGCGGAATGGTTTTCCTTGGTCTGGAAGGAATGCTGGATCCGCCCCGTCCTGAAGCAAGACAGGCGGTCAAGCTTTGCAGAAACGCCCACATCAGGACGGTCATGATAACCGGCGACCACAAAAACACCGCGGCGGCAGTTGCCCGTCAGGCGGGAATAATGCGCGAGGGGGATCTTGTTTTCACAGGCGCAGAGCTTGCCAAAATGTCCGACGGGGAGCTTGACGAGGTGATCGGCAGGACTGCGGTTTTCGCCCGCGTGAACCCCGCCGACAAGCTCAGAATAGTCCGCGCTTTCAAAAAGCGGGGCGATATCGTCACCATGACCGGAGACGGGGTAAACGACGCTCCCGCGGTCAAGGAGGCTTCTATCGGCGTAGCTATGGGAATAACCGGTACGGACGTTACCAAGCAGGCTGCGGACGTGGTACTGCTTGACGACAACTTTGCCACCCTCGTAGGAGCGGTAGAACAGGGGCGTGGGGTTTACGCCAATATAAGAAAATTTGTGCGCTATCTTTTAAGCTGCAATATCGGAGAAGTGCTGACAATGTTTCTTGGGATAATTATGGGTATGCCCATGGTGCTGCTGCCCACCCAGATACTGCTGGTAAACCTTGTCACCGATGGACTTCCCGCCGTTGCGCTGGGAGTCGAGCCTCCGGAAAAGGAGAACATGAAAAGGCCTCCCCGCAGATCGGACGAAAGCTTTTTTTCGGACGGTCTGATGCAGAAGATAATCTTCCGCGGCGTTCTTATCGGTTTGTGCACATTGGGCAGCTTTACGGCGATTAATATTCTTACGGGAAGCGTTCCCGCGGCTCGGACTGCCGCTTTGTTCACACTTGTGATGTCACAGCTTTTCCACGTGTTTGAATGCAAGTCCGAAAAGAAAAATATTTTCACAGTTCCCTACGGAAACAATAAAAAGCTGATACTGGCGGTAATGGCGTCTGTGGCGGTGATTTTTGCCGCGCTTTATCTGCCGTGGCTGCAAGTTATTTTCTGTACCGTTCCGCTGACGGGAAGGCAGCTTCTTATCGGTCTGGGGTTTGCGGCGTTCGCTCCGCTGCTGCAATGCGTTCTGAGATAGCGGCGCGCAAAACGCGTGATACCGTATACGGTGTCACGTGTTTTTGTTGTAACAAAATCGGATCCCCATGAAATTTAATAGGAATTTGTTTATATTAAATTGACATTTTTTTATAAATAATGTATAATAAACAATAATGTTTTTTCACGGCGGCAGGCTCGGCGAAAATCTCAGAATACTTCGATCGGAGGAAAACCGGTGAAATTTAATCATGCAGTAAGCGGGATCATCAATGGTACCGTAAGGATAAGCGACAGAACGAAATACAGCGTGATAACCGCTGCGATAGCCTGCGTTCATGTGCTTCTGGTCTTTGTTTTCGGAGCAATAGGCTCGTTCCCGATGACGGTCTACAATATTTGCAGCGTAGCAGGCTATCTGCTTTGCCTGCCTTTTATAAGGCGCAATTCCCTCGGATGGGTATTTGCGTATATATGCGTTGAGGTACCGCTGCATTCCATGCTGGCGATCTATACGGCAGGGTGGGATTTCGGCTTTGCCATGTATCTGATCGCTATTGTTCCTGTGGGGTTTGATATGTCCTTTGCGCTTAAAAATCCCCTTAGAGGAATAAAAATATCCATGATATTCGGATTGGTCAGCTTTGTGATTTTTATTTCGTGCAGAATGTATTCCTACTATAATGTGCCGGTTTACAGCACGGACAACATGTTTTTTGTTCAGACAGTTTATTTTGTAAATATGCTTTGCACATTTACGCTGCTGCTTGTTTATTCGTTGATTTTCGCTTCGGAAATAAACTCTGCCCAGACGGTTCTGCGGCAGAAAAATAAAGAGCTTGCGAATCTTGCGGCGAAGGATACTCTTACCGGATTTTACAACCGCCGCAAAATGCATGAGTATCTTTTGGACGCTGCCGAAGGAAAGGAAACGTTTTCCCTGATAATGAGCGACATAGACAATTTTAAAAAACTTAACGACGGATACGGCCACGACTGCGGAGACGAGGCTTTAAAAACTGTTTCGGACGCGTTTAGAAGCTGTATTGCGGAGGACGACAGAATATGCCGCTGGGGAGGAGAAGAGTTCCTTATACTTACGAACCGTCCTCTTGATGACGCGGCGGATACTGCGGAAAAAATACGATCCGCCGTAGAGAACCGCCGTCTGATATTTAACGGGAACGACATAAAAATAACCGTGACACTTGGAGTGGCAGAGTTTGATCCGTCATCTTCGATAGACAAGACTATCACCGCCGCCGATAAAAAGCTTTATATCGGAAAAAACAGCGGTAAGAACCGCGTAATAAAGTAAGAAGCAAAGAGGTGTCAAAATGCCGAGATTTTTTACCGACAAGCCTGCGGATAATATTATTACGGTGACCGGAAGCGACGCGGCGCATATGGGATATTCCCTGAGAATGAAGATCGGCGATCCGGTCACGTTCTGTCATTCGGGGACTGATTATTTCTGCCGTATTGAAAGCATGACGGGCAGCGAGGTGGTCTGTCGAGTGGAAAGCTCAGGGCAGAGCCGCTCCGAGCCTACGGTATCGGTCACGCTTTATCAGGCTTTTCCAAAGCAGGACAAGCTCGACTATATCGTACAGAAGACTACCGAGCTTGGGATAACGAGGATAGTTCCGTTTATTTCGGCAAGATGCGTTTCCAGACCCGAGGGCAGGTCGGCGGAGAAAAAGCTTGAACGTCTGCGCCGGATCGCCGAGGAAGCGGCTAAGCAGTCGGGCAGAGGAATGATACCGGAAATAGCTCCGCTTACCGATATGCGGAGAGCTGTCGTGGACATGAAAAACTGCGGCGTTAAGCTTTTCTGCTACGAAAACGGGGGCAGGAGGCTTTCGGAGGTCAGCTTGCCGGAAAGCGGTTCAATAGGCGTAATGATAGGCTCCGAAGGGGGCTTTGAGCGCGCCGAGGCGGATATGGCGGAAGCTGCGGGAGCGGTCAGGATATGGCTTGGCGAACGCATACTCAGGTGCGAGACCTGTCCCGTGGCGGTAACGGCTATACTCATGAATCTGACAGGGAATATGTGATATCGTATTGAAATAAAATACTCAAATAGGTACAAACACATTCGGAACGCCGTGAAATTGTGTTCTGTTTTTGTGTTTTACGCATTTTTACGCAAAACGGGTATTGACAGATAAAGAAAAAAATGCTATAATAAAACGATAATTTGTGTTGCAGAATGTAACAAAACAGGAGGTTAAATCGTGAGGAAAATAAAAAAACCTGTTTTCTTCGTCGTTTTTGCGCTTATACTCTTATTTGCGGCTTCCGTATTTTTTGGAGTTACCACGTACTACGGCGATATGAATACAGTTTATGTCAAAGGCGTTGACAACATCCGCTTCGGTATCGACATCAGGGGCGGCGTTGACGTTACCTTTACTTCTCCGGAGGATATCGACGCTACCGACGCGCAGCTGGACGCTGCCAAGGAGGTTATCGTACAGCGTATGATAAACCTGGGTATCACCGATTACGAAAGCTTTATCGACTACGGAAACGACCGTATAATCGTAAGATTCCCCTGGAAAGAGGGAGAAGCGAACTTCGATCCCGAGGAAGCCGTAAAGGAGCTGGGCGAGACCGCCGAGCTGACCTTCCGCGAGGGCTACGAGGTGGACGAGGCGGGTATGTACACGGGCGTAACAAAGGATAACGTTATCCTTGTTGGCTCGGATGTGCAGGAGGCCTACGCCGCATACAGCGAGGACAGCGCGGGAAACCTTGAATGGCAGGTAAGCCTTGAGCTTACAAGCGAGGGAGCAAAGAAATTTGCGGACGCCACAACAAAGCTTGCTCCGTCCCGCGGAGTCATTTCCATATGGATGGACGAGACCTGCTTCTCATATCCTCAGGTTCAGACTGCTATCACGGACGGACGCGCTTCCATTACGGGAAACTTTGACGCTGACGAAGCAAAGGCTCTTGCCGATAAGATCAATTCGGGCGCGCTGCCCTTTAAGCTTGTTACCGCAAGCTTCTCCACGATTTCCCCAAGCCTCGGTTCGGGCGCGCTGGAGGCAATGGTCGTGGCGGGTATTATCGCATTTGCTTTCATTGCTGTGTTTATGATAATCCTTTACCGTCTTCCCGGCGCGGTTGCGGTCGTCGCTCTGGTCGGACAGGTAGCGGGTACGCTGGCGTTCATTTCGGGATATTTCGGATTTATGAACGGTTCTATCCTGACTATCCCCGGTATCGCGGGTATAATTCTTGCGGTAGGTATGGGCGTTGACGCCAACATCATTACCTCCGAGCGTATCAAGGAGGAGCTTGCAAACGGCAAGACCCTTGACGGTTCTATCGAGTCGGGCTTCAAGAGAGCGTTCTCCGCAATTCTCGACGGAAACGTTACCATGATCCTTGTCGCCATAATCCTTATGGGCGCTTTCGGTACTCCCGACAGTATCTTCTCAAAGTTGCTGCACTTTGTGTTCTTTATGTTCGGACCTTCGACCGCGGGAACGATATATTCTTTCGGCTTTACGCTTTTGACGGGCGTTGCGCTGAATCTTTTCTTCGGAGTGCTTTGCTCCAGACTTATGCTCGCCTCGCTTTCAAAGTTTAAGGCAATGAGAAATCCCAAGCTTTACGGAGGTGTCAGACATGAACAATAAATTCAATATTGATTTTGTCGCCCGCAAAAAGCTGTTTTTTATAATTTCGATTGCGGCTATTGCGGTCTCGATACTTTCATCGTTTATTTTCGGAGCTAACCTCGACATTCAGTTTAAGGGCGGTACTATCCTGACTTACATTTACGACGGAACTATTGATCAGTCCCGGTTTGAGGCTGACGCTACCGCCGCTCTGGAGGGAATAGGCGTTACCTCCACTGTGGGCGAGGACTTTTCCACCGGCAGGAACAACATTCAGCTCTCGCTTATTTCAAATACGGGACTTACCTCGGACAAGCAGATAGCCCTTTCGGACGCTATATCCGAAAAATATGCCGCTAACAACATTGAGCTTCTTGAATCCTCGGACGTTTCACCGTCTTCGGGACGGGAATTTTTCCTGAAATGTATCGTCGCGGTACTGCTTTCCTTTATCGTTCTTATCGTCTATATCGCGCTGCGGTTCAAGAACATCGGCGGCTGGCTCGCGGGCGTTTGTGCGGTAACCGCGCTGCTCCACGACTGTATCATCGTTTACGGAACGTTCATCATCTGCCGTATGTCGATAAACGCAAACTTTATGGCTGTTGTTCTGACGATACTGGGTTACTCGATAAACAACACCATTGTAATTTACGACCGTATCCGTGAGAACGAGATACTGTTCAGAAAGAAGAAAACCAAAATTGAGATCGTCAACATGAGCATAAACCAGTCCTTGACCCGTTCGATAAACACGTCGATAACCACTATCGTGGCAATGCTTGCGGTAACGATCGTTGCGGCGGTTTACGGGGTAACGTCGATAATTTCTTTCTCGCTGCCTATGATGATCGGTATGATCGCGGGCGCGTACTCGTCGGTATGCTTCACCTGTCCGCTGTGGCTGACTCTTGAGGATAAGATCGGCAAAAAGCCTAAGGCGAAAAAAGCCAAGGCGTAATTCCGGTAACTGTTTCTGCGGCGGACACGACTGTCTGCCGCAGATTTTTTGGGAGGGTTAGAAATGTGGCTTTTATTTGCATTATTGTCCTCGGTGTTTGCAGCTCTTACGTCCATTCTTGCCAAAGTCGGTATCGAGGGAGTTAACTCAAACCTTGCCACGGCGATACGGACGGCGGTAGTCCTTGTTATGGCGTGGGGAATGGTTTTCATAACAAACGCGCACACCGGTATCGGAGATATCGGCAGGAAAAGCTGGATCTTCCTGATCCTGTCGGGACTTGCGACCGGGGCTTCATGGCTGTGCTACTACAAGGCTCTGCAAATGGGCGAGGCTTCAAAGGTCGTCCCAATAGACAAGATGAGTACCGTTCTTACGCTGATTCTGGCGTTTGTTTTTCTGCATGAAAATCTTACGCCCAAATCGGTTATCGGCTGTATTCTTATTGCGGCGGGGACTTTATTAATGGTGCTGTAAAAAATTGATAAAACCCCTCAATACTGTATAACTAAAATGTTGTCATCTTCCAAAATTCGGAGTAATCCGGCACGTATGGAGGTGGAACCTGTGTTATACATAACGACCTTTTTAGTATCTGTCGCGGCAGATGTAGTTTCGTATTTTATTTGCAAGTTGCTGGACAGAATACAGTCTGATAATCGGCACAAAGACTGATAGCAAAGAAGAATCCCCGAGGTGGCGGCCTCGGGGATTCTTCTTTTGTGTGTCCCTGTGTTAAACATACATAGCAACTTTTTACATACACCTTATTTTCTTGTTTGTCAAGTATTTTATGATTAAAAAACGCAAATTTGACAAACGCTGTAAAATGTGATATTATAACATTTGATAGTTGATAGTGTACAGTTGACAGTTGAAAATTTTGTACATAATTACTATTGATTTTTTGTCACGCATAAATTATAATTAAGGTGTGACATAAAGAGAGGTGAACCAATGTCACCGAGAACAGGCAGACCAAAAGCGGAAAACCCTAAAGATATACGTTACAGCATACGGCTTGACGCGGAAACGGAAAAAGAGCTTACGGAGTATTGCAAAAAAAACAATATTACAAAAGGCGAAGCAATCCGGCAGGGGATTTATCTGTTATTGGGCAGAAATAAATAACGTAAACTGCTCCGGACCAAAGGCACAGTCTACGTTATACCGCCACAGACAAGAAATCTGTTACGAAATCTATTATACATCGGAACGCCTTTCTTGTCAAGACATGAAAGGAAAATTTATATGGATAACAACGAATTCAGCCTTGACGCGCTGCTTAACTGCGACGAGTTTTCGAGGTACAAAAGCCTTGAGACCATGTACGCCATGGACGATTTTTTGAAAGCTGTCAGAGAATGTGTAAGCGACGAAAAGGCCGTTGAAAAAATCAAGAGAGAGAATACCAATTTGACATACTGCATCTTTAACGACGCCTTTAAACAGGGGTTTTGCTTTGCGGTAAAGTCCTTTAAATTTTTATTGAAAAGCTAATACCAAAAGGGCGGATTAAGTCCGCCCTTATATAGATTTTTTTGTGCTGCGATACTGATAATTTTGACAATAATTTAAGCCATGTGATACATAGAAATAAATTTAAATTACAGAAAAATTATGCGCGCCGATAATTTTAAAAATAATTACTTTAACGCTGACGGGTTATTCGGCTATTTTTATTGTTAAATTATTTTCGCCCGAAATATGCGGTGCGGCTTTTGTTATAACAGCAAGAATAAGTTTATTTAATAGGATTTTAAAGGGGAAAACGTTTGAATAACCGATGTTATATAACGCAAATAACTTATAAAACGACATTTTGTTACATCAAATATTTAATATAAGGAGGTCCCATAGTGATAGCGGGAATATCAACAGCGTGTCTGTACCCGACGGAAATTGAAAAGGCTTTCCGGCAGCTTGCGGAAAACGGAATAAAAACAGCGGAGATTTTTGTCAACTCACACTGTGAGCTGTACGACCCGTACCGCGGAGAAATGCTGACGGTTCAAAAAGAATACGGCGTTGATGTTGTTTCGGTACACCCATACTCGTGCAGTATAGAGCCGATAATGCTTTTTACTGTTTATGAGCGCCGTCTTGCGGATATGCTGGAATATTACAAAAGATTTTTTGAATATATGAATTTTTTCGGAGCGAGGTATTTTATCCTCCACGGCAACAAGCCGCAGAATTCTTTTCCAGATGAAAAATATTTTGAAAGGTACCTGATATTGCAGGAGACCGCGGAACGGTTCAGCGTATGCGTTTTGCAGGAAAACGTTGCGCGGTGCACAAGCAGGGATCTTAATTTCCTTGTTAAAATGAAAGAAGCTTTAAAAGACAAGGCGGCGTTTGTGCTGGACGTCAAACAGGCTCACCGCAGCGGTTACGACCCTTTGGAAACAGTCCGCGCGCTGGGGGAAAATATCAGGCACGTCCATTTTTCCGACTGGGGAAAAGCGGGTGACTGCCTGAAATTCGGCTCCGGAGAGTATGATAATTTTGCGCTTTTCAGCGAACTGAAAAAATACGGATATGACGGAAAAGTTATTATCGAGCTTTACAAGGGAAGTCATGACGGCGCGAAAGATCTGGCGGAAAATTGCGGGAAGCTCAATGATTTTCTGGCTAAAAATAATTTTTGACGGCATGTTTTGCCGTTGTTAAAACCTTATCTATTGACAATATGCGCAATTAAGAGTATAATTATGGATATGCTTGAAAAATCAAAAAGGTGGTTACTGAAATGGCTGAAAAAAGTATGGATAAAATCGTTGCGCTCTGCAAGGGCAGAGGCTTTGTATACCCCGGTTCCGAGATTTACGGCGGACTTGCCAATACTTGGGACTACGGTCCTCTTGGAGTGCTGCTGAAAAATAATATCAAAAACGCCTGGCTGAAAAAATTTGTTCAGGAATGTCCCTATAACGTGGGTCTTGACAGCGCGATACTGATGAATCCCCAGACCTGGGTGGCTTCGGGACATCTCGGAGGCTTCTCCGATCCCCTTATGGACTGCCGCGAGTGCAAAACAAGGCACCGCGCCGACCAGCTTATCGAGTCCCAGACCGATACCAACCCAACCGGCTGGAGCAACGAGCAGATGAGCGATTTCATCGAAAAGAACGACATAAAGTGCCCTAACTGCGGAAAGAAAAACTTTACCCCTATCCGTCAGTTCAACCTGATGTTCAAGACATTTCAGGGCGTTACCGAGGACTCAAAGGCGGAGCTGTATCTTCGTCCCGAAACGGCGCAGGGTATATTTGTAAACTTTGCCAATATCCAGCGTACCACAAGAAAGAAAGTGCCCTTCGGCGTGGCGCAGGTGGGTAAATCCTTCCGCAACGAGATTACCCCCGGCAACTTTATTTTCCGCGTACGCGAATTTGAGCAGATGGAGCTTGAATTCTTCTGCAAGCCGGGCACCGATCTTGAATGGTTCCAATACTGGAGGACATACTGCAAAAACTTCCTGCTGAGCATCGGCTTAAAGGAAGAACACCTCCGTCTCCGCGACCATTCCCCCGAGGAGCTTTGCTTCTACTCAAAGGCTACAACCGACTTTGAGTACCTGTTCCCATTCGGCTGGGGAGAGCTTTGGGGCGTTGCGGACCGCACTGACTACGACCTTACACAGCACATCAAGACAAGCGGCAAGTCCCTTGAATACTTTGACCCGGAAACCAACGAGAAATATGTTCCCTACGTTATCGAGCCGTCTCTCGGCGTGGAAAGACTGTTCCTTTCCATTGTCTGCGAGGCTTACGACGAGGAGGAAATCGGCGATGGTGACGTGCGTACCGTTATGCACCTCCACCCTGCGCTTGCTCCCGTTAAGGCGGCGGTGCTGCCCCTTACCAAAAAGCTAAAGGAGCAGGCGACCGAGGTCTACACCATGCTTTCAAAGCACTTCTCCGTAGAGTACGACGAGGCGGGACAGATAGGCAAGCGTTACCGCCGTCAGGACGAGATAGGCACGCCGTTCTGCGTTACCTACGATTTCGACACCCTTGAAAAGGACGGCTGCGTTACCGTCCGCGACCGCGACACCATGGAGCAGGAGCGCGTTAAGATCGAGGAGCTTGTGGAGTACCTTAACAAGAAGCTGGAATTCTAAGCGTACAAAAAATATCGGGGCGTTACCCGCTCCGATATTTTATCTTAAATTCTCATAAGAGATTTTATCAACTTTACCGCAAAACAGAAGCCCTGTTCAAAGGAGGCTCTCTGCGCTTCCGAAGCGCAGCCCATGGCTGTCATACCGATGTGCGAACGTATCGACTCGTCCCCGATATGCGATTCGAGGGCAATGTTCAATTCCTTGAAAGCTGCAAGCAGTTCTTGGGATTCGTATATTTTGAATTCGCCGTTGTTAAAAAGCGCGTCAAAGCTGAATTCGTTGCAGTCCATAATGTTTTTCCTTTCTGTTTGGAATTAGGTCTGTAGGGGCGGGGTTTCCCCGCCCGCGGTTACGGTACATTTGTCGTGTTCTGCGGACGGGAGACCCGTCCCCTACAAAAATTGTTTTTTCTTAATCATATTGTAGCATACCATATGGGATATTACGATAGATATTTTGTAAATATATTATTAAAGAAAATTAACACAAGGAGGACGTAAAATTGGATAAAAAAAATATTGAACGTCCGAAAGTGTTTGATAAAAAGGAATATAAAAAAGAGTATTCCAAAGCCCATTATAAAAGAATACTTGCAGAAGTTAAACCCGAAGATTACGACCTTATAGACGGCTATTGCAAAAAGAACGATATCAGCAAGGCGAAGTTCATTGTAGAAGCCTGCAAACATTACATTGACAATCACGGCAATAAATGATAAAATTATTGCAGTCAATAAGCATTTCCCTTCATGTTTTATCTTGATTTAATTATAACATATATCACTGTTATTGTCAAGAAATTTTATGGCGAATATTACACAAACATAACCGTGATTTATGTTATTTGGTATGTGCATTATTACCAAAAGGAGTAGTTGAAATGGCAGTCAGCAAGGCACATATTAAAGCAAGCAACAAGTATAACAAAGAAAATTACAAAAAAATACAAGCAAATGTTAAACCCGAAGATTACGACCTTATAGACGGCTACTGCAAATCTCAAAAAATCAGTAAGGCAAAATTTATTGTGGAAGCCTGCAAATTTTATATTGACAATCACGACGATAATTCTAATCTCTAACCTATAATTTCTAAATATCTAAAAGGAAAGGAATACTGTATGTCCGATACCGAAAACAAAGAGCCGCGCGAAAGCGGTGCGGTGGAAATACCCGAAGATACAAAAAAGAAAAAAGGCAAGTCCTTTATGGACGTTTACCGCGAGGTGAACGAAAGGGAACGCGCCGAGGAGCTGAAGCGGCAAAGCGAGCTTGAAGCGGCAAGAGCCGAGCGGGAACGCAAGGCAAGAGATCAATACGCCGAAAAGCTGAGGCAGGAAAAGCTTGAGCTTTTAAAGCTCAAGCAGGGGGTAATTTCGGAGGAGGACGTTCCGACCGAGGTCAGGGAGGAGCGGCACTATACGGTACGGGAAAGAATAGGCAACTATTTTTATCATAATAAGGTGTACATTATTATAGGTACTTTGCTGTTCCTGATACTGGCGTTTCTGGTGTACGACCTTGCGACAAGGGTCACTCCCGACGTTTCGGTAATGATTATCGCCAAGGACGATGCTTTCCAGTTCTACACCGAGAGCATGGAGCAGCTTTTTGAGCGGTACTGCGAGGACTGGAACGGAGACGGCAAGGTGGACGTGAGAGTGTTTTACGCTCCCGCTATAATCGGTGATTCTCCCGAGGAGCTCTATACCCGCCAGGCCGATCAGACAAAGCTTGTGGCGGAGTTTCAGGCGGGGGACACTGTCCTGATAATTGCCGACGAGGAAGCTTGCGAAGCGGTGGGCATTGTCGAGGGAGACGGAGTTTTAGCGGACATAAGCAAGGATTTCCCCGATGATGAGAACGTTTCGTGGTCGGGCTATCTGCTGAGCGGAACAAGCATGGCCGAGGATATTGAATATTCCGCCCTTTCCGACGGGCTCTTCGCCGCTTTCCGCGAACCCCGCGGAGGTATCGGCATGAACGAAAAAGAGTTCAGAGAAAATTATGAGCACGCTGTTGAAATGTGGAGAAATTACTTGACGGGAAACGAAATAAATCCTTTGCCGGAAGACACCGGCAGCAGCAATTAAGCATAAAAGGCAATTTCGATAAGTCCGCGAAAGGAGAACCGAAATGAGCAGATTCAGGTTTGAAATAAACGTTGAGCCAAAGGATATCCCGAATCTCGACGATTCCCACAAGCGGGACTGCGCCGACGCGCTGAAAAAAGTGATCAATCATGTATTCAAGTACACCGTTATTTTCTCTGTTGCTGTAATGGCGTTTTTCGGCTTGTATTCTCTTTTCGGGTTCACATATCTTCTGCGCATGGAAAAAATGCTGCCGCAGATAAATCTTTTCATGCCGCTTCTGGCGCTGGCCGCGTTTATTTTGGAATTCATTGCGGGAACTATGAATAAGCCAGCTTTGATAATTGAGGTTATACTTGACGTTCTGCTGATCTTTTCAGCTGTGCTCATCATTCCGACAGTGTGGGTCGTGCCGTTTGCTGCATACGCAGTATTTTTACATATAAAGCTTATTTCATTGCTGCCTTTTCACAAAATCCTTTCGGAGCAGGAGGGATATCCTGAATTTACCCCGCTTCCCGCAAGGAATGAGATCGTTTCAAAAAAAGAAACTTCCGATAATGCCGCAAGAAATGAAGCAGGTGCAAAAGCTGCGGAAGTTTCGGAAAGCAGTGCGGAAGAACAATAAACAATAAAATTAATATTGCGAATAACGATAAACGCCGCAGACTCGGTCATGACCTAAGTCTGCGGCGTTTATCGGTTATTTGAATTTAAAAGCACTTAATAATTGGTAAAATGGAAAAATACTTTGTACAAATATCAGTTTTATTCATAATCTACAGTCTTTTCGGCATTAGTACCGTTAAACTTTACATAGCCTGTCCTATCCAGAACGATCATGACCGCAGGTATAAGTACCAGTTGTGCGATTATTCCGGGAACAGCGTTAAACAGTGCTCCCGCGGTAAACATTTCCCATGTAAAGGAGCTGCCGCTTATTCCGAGGAACAGCGTCTGCGCTGCGCCCCAGACGATCCTTCCCGAAAGCATTGCGCTTATCAGCGAAAAATACAGCGAAGCTATGCACTTTCGCTTGGAACGTTCATACAAAACGCCTGCGACAGCGCCGTATGCAGCCAGTTCAAACGCCATTGCAGCAGCTCTCGGGAACAGCGTAGGTGATCCCAAAACAAGCGAGCGGAACAACGGAAGAACAAATCCCGTCGCTGTTCCGTATTTCCAGCCGCATATAAGACCGCACAGCAATACAGGTATGTGCATGGGAAGGAGCATTCCGCCGATTTTCGGGATCTGTCCAGTCAAAAACGGCAGTACCATGCCCACAGCCATGAACATAGCGGACAGGGTGAGCTTCTGCATATTTTTGTTCATATAATCCTCCGTTTTGGCTTATCGGTCAAAATAATTTTATCCCGATCAGCTGTATATTGCAAATCCGTTTTTATTCAAGCTCCTCTGCCGCTTCTCTCAGATGTTTTATGATTGTGAGATGCTGGGGGCAATGCTCTTCGCACTGACCGCAGCCTATACAGTCGGACGCCTTTCCGGACGTTTTTATTCGATCAGCGTAAGCGCCTTTTGCGGCTGCAATGCGGGAGCTTCCGAATTTACTTATCTCGTTCATAAATCTGAATATGTCGGGAATAGCAATTTTTTGAGGACAGCCGTCCGTGCAGTAGCGGCACCCTGTACACGCTATACGTTCTTTTGAGCGGATTATTTCAGCGGCATTGAGCATCATTTGCCTTTCGCTTTCCGTCAGGGGCTTGAAGTCATGCATGAATGATATATTATCCTCCATTTGTTCCTCGTTGCTCATGCCCGATAAAACCATTACGACATTTTCGAGTGAAGCAGCGTAACGTATAGCCCATGACGCAGCCGAACTATTGGGATCAGCGCTTTTCAAAAGCTTTTCAGCTTCTTCCGGCACGTTGGAGAGAAGTCCGCCTTTGACCGGTTCCATTACGATGACCGGTTTGCCGTGCTTTACGCACACCTCATAGCATTTTTTGGACTGTACGTCGGGGTCTTCCCAATCAAGGTAATTGATCTGAAGCTGTACGTACTCCATTTCAGGGTGCTTTGTTAAAATTTCGTCCAGTATGTCGGCTTTATCGTGAAAGGAAAATCCTATGTGCTTGATTTTTCCCTCCTCCTTTTTACAGGCGGCAAAATCAAACGCTCCGATACGTTCAGCCATATCGAGATAGTATTTGTTCATAGCGTGAAGCAGATAATAATCAAAATAACCTGAGCCGCAGCGCTCAAGCTGGCTGTTAAAAAAGCCTTCCAAGTCCTCCGCTTTCTGTACAATAAATAAAGAAAGCTTATCGGTGATCGTATAGGAATCACGAGGGTAACGCTTTGCAACGCACTCACGGAAAGCAGTCTCGCTGTTGCCTCCGTTGTGATATGGAGCCGCCGTATCAAAGTAATTAAACCCGGTCTCCATGTACCTGTCTGCCATTTTGCACAGCCTTTCAAAGTCTATTTTTGCGCTGTCAGACGGGTCTGTAAGCGGCAGACGCATAAGACCGAACCCTAATTTTTTTGCGTTCATAAAAATGTCCTCCTTTGTTTTTATTGTTTTGGGCGTAGTACAGTGTTGTACGAGATGTACTTTAAATCCCCGCAAATCTGCTGTTAACAGGGTTTGCGGGGATCTTTCCGGTTAATTCAATATTCTGATCCGGCGGCGGTAAAAAGTCAAAGCTGTTTTGTTTTAAGTATGCGCCGGATTAATATATTAAAGGCAATAAAATAAGCGATATGCCGTGTGATATGTAATTGCGAAAGTTACGCATCTTCGCAACCTGCAATAATTATATCATAAAAGCTTGTATTTTTATTGAGCTTATTGTTAATTTATTTCAGCGTAAAAATCAAATGTCTCCGTATGAATGCGAAGACGTTTGCATCGGTACAAATCACGTACCTGGCACCCCCAGCGAGAATCGAACTCACAACTAACCCTTAGGAGGGGTTTATTATATCCATTTAACTATGGAGGCGTATGCTTTATTATACCATGTTTTCTTTTAAAATGCAATAGGTTTTTTAAAAATCTTTGCAATAAGCAATTTTGGTAAGCGCAGATTTTGTACTTTACTTAATTTCCTCAAAACCGTTTTTTAAATTATATTCATCAAAAACTCCTGCAAATATATGATCCGCAGGAGTTTTTAATGTGAATTTGTAAATATGCATTATCGCTTTGGGGTAAAATATATTACCAAGAAAAACAAGATCGGCATAAAACTTATTTGCGCTCAAGTTTCTTAACATTCATAAGCTCTTTCAGAAGCTTGGGATCAATAAACTTTGCCTCTGACCTTTTGTAGAAAACATCGGTGATATCCCAAAGCACCGGGCACATTCCGCGGGTATAACCGGCTTCGCATACGGAGGAAAGGTACTTCCTTACCATTTGAGGAGTTTTATTTTTGGTTGACGTACCGTATTCGCCGATTATTACGGGAATGCCCTTGTCAACAAAATTGGTCTTCATCATATCCATATACTTGTTAAGCTCCGCAACGTCGCTTTCACTTCCCCATTCTGTCTGTGCCTTGCCCCAGCTTGCGTCCTTTTCAAGTATTGCAAAGGTAGACGGAATATAGTAATGCACCGAAACAGCACAGCGTCCCGCGGGATCCTCGGGCATTTTAAAGGCGGAGTCACAGGTAAGCTCTATATCGGTATTGTATCCGGCAATCAGCAAGTGACGCTTTGCATTGTTCCCGCCGGAGTCGCGTACGATATCCACAAACTTCTGATTGATGTCATTCAGTAAGCTGAAAGATTTTTTCTTGTTTCCTTGATTGGTGTAACGATTCCATATGTCTTCCCAGCCTCCCTCTTCGTTGAGAGACTCGAACATAAGCTTGTCGCCGTAATTTTTGAACGCTTTTGTAAGCTGCTCCCAGACACGCTCGTATTTTACAAAGCACTCGCTGCGCTGATCGTCCTTGGCAAATCCTGTCCACCAGCCGCCGTCCCAGTGAATATTCAATATAACGTACATATCGCATTCAAGCGCCCAGTCAACAACCTGTTTTACCCTTGCAAGATAAGAGGGGTTAATGGTATAGTTCTCGCCCATCATATTCGACCACGCCACCGGAACGCGCAGTACTCCGAAACCGCAGTCCTTGTAGCCCTGTATCATTTCCTGTGTAATGACCGGACTTCCCCAGCCGGTTTCATAGTTGGTTACGCTCGTATTTGATATCCAGCTTCCGCTGCTTTCAAATGTGTTGCCAAGATTGATACCCAGCCCCATTTCCTGAACGACCTCCATAGTCGTTATGTCTCTCATTTTTTCCTTTGCCTCGACATTACAGCCGCACAATCCGGCTGTAAAGGCGCATAATGCCGTCGCTGCCGCAATGAACCTTTTCAAACGTGCGAATTTAAACATTTTACCAATCTCCTTACTTCATAAATACAAACGATTTTAATTCAAAAAGGCATCTGCTTCTGAAAGATTCTCCCGACCAGTCGTGAGGATATTCCGTCGAGACCTTAAAGAAAACACTGTGTCTGCCCGTAACAGCTGTGACTCTTTCGGTAACCGCGCCGCCGTTTCTTCCTATCCGGATCTGTCCTATCTCGTCGCCGTCCTCGCTGTCGATAAGAACGTGCAGGATACTGTCGCAGCCCGTGCCGCACACGTTTACGGAAAGCTCCATGGTTTTGCTGCCGAAGTCGTCCCCGAAATCAAAGTATTTATAGCCGATAACGCAGTCCTCCGCAATATTGGTCACGACGCGTTCAAACACGTTTTTCTCCGTAACGACAGCCCCGCCTTTAAGTACGCAGGCTATCTCGGCGGGAGTGATCTTATAAGGGTCGAGCGAATCCTCAAAGCCGAGAGATGTCATTTCCACGGTAGGGATAGTGCCGTCGGGCAGAATAGTTATTTTTTCGGCGCAGCCGCGGCGGGACATTATAGTACCGTTCGTCATGCGGTGGTAGAAAATGTACCACTGTCCGTTTACTTGGACGATAGAGCCGTGATCGTTGCCGCCGGGATAATCTGCGCCGTTGTCAACTATATAGCCGCGATACCTGAAAGGTCCCGTAGGCTTGTCTGAGGTCGCGTATGCAAGCCTGCTTCCCTGCTTCGGGGAATATATCAGGTAGTAGGTATCCCCAACCTTCCGCGGTGAGCAGGCTTCAAAGAACAAACCGTCCTCGTCGGGAAAATCCTCGGTTTTTTCTATGGGAATAATGTGTTCAATACACGTTCCGTCAAGCACTTCGTACATATTGTCGCTGTTTATCTCAGCCATAAAGGAGCGTTCATAGCCGCAGTATATGTATGTTCTGCCGTCGTCGTCAACAAGCACTCCGGGGTCTATGAACCAGCCGTTGCAACATATTTCGTCGGGAATGGTATATTTGTATTTAGACAGCAGCCTGAACGGTCCTTCGGGTATGTCGCTTACCGCAACGCAGCCTATCGAGTTAATTATGTAGGCGTACAAGTAGTACTTTCCGTCCTTTTCCACTACATCTGGAGCGTAAAGATAGTTTGACTCGTTTGTCCAGTCTGTATCGGAGGGATAGTCGGCTGTTTCGCGCGTACGGAAGATATCTCCGTGGCATACCCAGTCGTTGAGGTTATCAAGCGGCGCGCTCCAGCATTTGAGAACGTAGTCGCAGAACTTTACAGAACCTGCGTTATCGTGTGAACCGTAAACGTATATACGGTCTCCAAAAACTCTCGGTTCGCCGTCGGGGATATACTCCCAGGACGGTAAATACGGATTCGGCATAGCGTAGCTCCTTTCATCTGTTTAAAAATATTATACATTATTATGTCAGATTATTCAAGGCGCAGAGCAAATCATGGCGGTTTTGTGCTGAAAAAAATTCTGTATGTCTTGAAAGTGCTAATAAAGTGCGGTATAATATATGTGGTACGGGAGATGATTTTGATGGGAAATAATGTTACGGAAGCATACCTGAGCTGGTTTACCAACGATGCGGACTTCCCTTTTTTTATTCAGTACGGCTGGCACGATCAGGAGCTTTACTTGCATTGCCACCGCGACTTCAACGAGCTTGTGATAGTCACGGAGGGAAGCGCCGTACATGTGGTGAACAGCGAGGAGTACGCAATTGAAAAAGGCGACGTTTTTGTTGTCGGAAACGATACGGTTCACGGCTACAAGAATCCCGAAAATTTTCGCATATGCAATATAATGTACCGCCACAATGAGATGTTTTCAGCCTTGCCGGACATTATGACCGGCGCGGGATATCAGGCGCTTTTCGTGCTTGAACCTCATATTACCAAGGAGCAAAGCTTCAGGAGCAGGCTCAGGCTGAAACATGAGAATTACAAGGCGGTAAAGCGGCTTCTGGACGATATGCTGCGGGAGTACCAAAGCGGGGAAGAATGCAGAAAGACTATGCTTGTCTCACAGTTTGCACATCTTGCGGTAACCCTTTCAAGGCTGTACAGCTTTGACGGCGGCGATGACAAGCAAGACGTGGTGAATATTGCAAAGGCGGTCTCGTATATGGAAAATCACTTTACGGAGGATATATCCGCGGGGCAGCTTGCGGAGCTTTCCCATTATTCCGAAAGGCATTTCATGCGTATTTTCAGAAAAGCGTATAACGCTTCTCCTCTCGAATATATGATTGATCTGCGGATAAATCACGCCTGTATGCTTTTAAAGAGTACGCGCCTGTCTATAGCCGAGACGGCGGGAAAGTGCGGATTTGACGATGTGAATTACTTCAGCAGGCTTTTTAAAAAACGCATGGGCATAACTCCTTCCGGGTACAGAAAAGAAGAGCAGTATTAGCTTCATGTTGTGCCAATGCATAAAAATGTACAGGATATTAACAAAGCTTTCTGAAATTTGTACAATGTGTTAAAACGATGAAACTTTCTTTTGTCTATTGACAACAAAAACAGACGTGGTATAATACATAACAGATAACAATGTTAAGAGTTTAAACGATAGGAGTGAAGCCGGAATGAATGCAAACGGAGGCACGGCGGAGGATTTTGAGCTTGCCGAAAGGTTCCACAGAATGAGGCAGCTTATGGTACGCCTGCCGTGGAAGCTCGGGATCTCGCACAGCGAATTCTGCACAATGAATATTATCAGCGAAAGCGACAGTGAGGACGGCATATCGGTCTCGCACATTGCCGCGGCCCTGGAGGTTACTCCCCCGGCAGTGTCGAGAATGCTCAAATCCCTTGAGGAGCGAGGTCTTATCGAACGCCGCGTGAACGCTTTCAACCGCCGCAGCACTATGGTGAGACTTACGGAAAACGGCGAAAGGCTTCTCGACGCCGCTCACAAAGGGTTTATCGGACTTATGGAGCACATAGGCGATAAAATGGGAGAGGAGCACCTGCGGGAATTCAACGTCCTCTATAATGAATTGCTTAACATTATGTCTGAATATATTTATGACAAGGAGGATCGGTCAGATGATAAAAATGCTTAAACACCTTGGCAAGTCCGCAATGTGGATACCGCTGATAGTGGCGCTGCTGATAGTTCAGGCCTTCTGCGACCTTGCGCTGCCCCAGTACACCTCAGACATTGTGGACGTGGGTATCCAACAGGGCGGCGTGGAGACAGCCGCTCTTGACGAAATAAGCGGAAAAAGCTTTGAAAAGCTGCTTATGTTTGATGATGGCATTCAAGAATGGTACGATTATGAACAAGGCGGCAATTCCGCAAGACTTGTAAATGTTTCCGGCAAAGACGCTAAAGAGCTTGCCGAAGGAGCTGTCGTCTACCCCGCGGCGGTAGTGTACGCTCTTGACAACGCGGACAGCTCAATGCTGCCGGAGGGTGTGCAGATACCCGAAGGAATGACGCTTACGGACGCTTTGCTTGCAATGCCGGAGGAACAGCGGGCGCCGATGATCGAGGAAATAAACCGGCAGTTTGAGGGCTACAGCGA
Source organism: uncultured Oscillospiraceae bacterium (assembly GCA_910584715.1). Lineage (GTDB taxonomy): Bacteria > Bacillota > Clostridia > Oscillospirales > Ruminococcaceae > RGIG8773. The sequence continues at coordinate 98,001 of CAJUAN010000003.1, read as the reverse complement.
CGTTATGCTCTCGCAAATGGCGATAGGCTTTGCCAGAAGCGAGCTTGAAGCGCAGGGTACCGACATGGATTCTCTGAGAATGAGCTACATTTTCGGCACGGGAGCCAAAATGCTGGGAATGTCCCTGCTGATAATGACAGTTACAATAGTAGTCGGATTTCTCGCGGCGCAGCTTGGCGCGCTGTTCGGTATGAACGTCCGCGAAAAGATATTCCGCAGGGTGATTTCCTTTTCCAATGCGGAAATGGATAAGTTCTCCACAGCCTCGCTGATAACCCGCTCCACCAACGACATACAGCAGGTGCAGATGGTCATCGTTATGATACTTCGTATGGTTTTGTACGCGCCTATCATGGGTATCGGCGGCGTTATCAAGGTAGTGCGCACAGGTACGGGAATGGGCTGGATAATCTTCATTGCGGTCGCGGCTATACTCGCGCTGGTAGCGGTGCTTATGTCGGTGGCAATGCCGAAATTCAAGATCATGCAGAAGCTTATCGACCGCCTCAACCTTGTCACACGAGAGATACTTACGGGACTTCCTGTTATCAGGGCGTTCAGCCGCGAGGAATACGAGGAGGAACGCTTCGATACCGCGAATAAAAATCTTATGAAGACCCAGCTTTTCACCAACCGCGTGATGACGGTCATGATGCCTTTCATGACCCTTATAATGAACGGTATAAGCGTGCTTATAGTATGGTTCGGCGCAAAGGGAATTGACAACGGCGAAATGCAGGTGGGCGACATGATAGCTTTCCTGACCTATACAATGCAGATAGTAATGTCTTTCCTTATGCTGACCATGATATCAATAATGCTGCCGAGAGCTTCGGTTTCGGCGAACCGTATCAGCGAAGTGCTTGAGACCGAGCCGTCTATAGGAGACAAGACTGACGCCGCCGATTCCGGAATTACCGAGGGCAGGGTCAAGTTTGAGGACGTTTCGTTTAGCTACGGCGACTCGGAGGAAAAGGTGCTGCACCATATAAGCTTTACCGCAAACCCCGGCGAGACCACGGCTATAATCGGAAGCACCGGCAGCGGAAAGTCAACGATGATAAATCTTATACCCCGCTTTTTCGACGTTACCGAGGGAAAGGTAACTATCGACGGTACTGACGTACGCGATCTCTCTCAGCATTATCTGCGTGATAATATCGGTCTTGTGCCGCAGAAGGGCGTCCTGTTCAGCGGGACTATCGCTTCAAACCTCCGCTTCGGGGACGAGAACGCTTCCGACGAACAGCTCCGCGAGGCTGCGGCGATAGCACAGTCCACGGACTTTATCGAAGCTAAGCCCGAGCAGTACGAAAGCCCCATATCGCAAGGCGGTACCAATGTTTCGGGCGGACAGAAGCAGCGGCTTTCCATTGCGAGAGCAGTGGTTAAAAAGCCTAAGATTTACATTTTTGATGACAGCTTTTCCGCGTTGGACTACAAGACAGACGCGGCTCTGAGAAAGGCTCTCGCCGAACAGGTCGCCGACTCAACGGTGATAATCGTTGCACAGCGTATCAGCACCATTCTTCATGCGGATAAGATCATAGTCCTTGACGAGGGCAGGATCGCGGGAATGGGTACTCATGAGGAGCTGCTCGAAAGCTGCGAGATATACGAGCAGATAGCTTCGTCCCAGCTTTCGGAAAACGAACTGAAGCGGAGAAAAGCTTCTGACAGCAACGGAAAGGAGGCTGAGTGATATGGCTGAAAACAGACCTATGAACCGTCCGAGGCGGGGACCCCACGGCCCTCACGGCCCCGGAGGAGGTCCTCCCATGGAAAAGGCAAAGGATTTCAAGGGTACTCTCCGCAAGCTGTTGAACTATGTCAAGCCATTTAAGGCGGCGATAATCGCGGTTATGATATTCGCTGTTGGCAGCACTGTATTCAACATAGCGGGCCCAAAGGTGCTAAGCGGCGCGACTACCGAGATATTCAACGGACTTGTGAGCAAGGTCAGTGGCGGAAGCGGCGTGGATTTTGACAAGATAGCCCGGATACTTCTCACCGTTATGGGTATGTACGTTCTCAGCGGCTCGTTCATGTTCGTACAGGGCTGGCTGATGTCGGGCGTGTCCCAGAAAATGACCTACCGTATGCGTAAGGACATTTCCGAAAAGATACACCGCATACCTATGAAATACTACGAAAGCAACACCCACGGCGAGGTGCTTTCAAGGGTTACCAACGACGTTGACACCCTGGGCATGAGCCTTAACCAAAGCATTACACAGCTTATAACCTCCGTAACTACTCTCATAGGCGTACTGGTGATGATGCTTTCCATAAGCGGGATACTCACCGTTATCGCGCTGCTGATACTGCCCATATCCACTGTTTTGGTAATGCTTGTGGTAAAGAAGTCACAGAAATACTTCAAGCAGCAGCAGGAGTATCTTGGGCACGTAAACGGTCAGGTGGAGGAGGTCTACGGCGGGCACCTTGTCATCAAGGCGTTCAACCGGGAGGAACGCTCCCTTGAGGAATTTGAGCGGGACAACCGCATACTCTACAAGTCGGCAATGCTGTCACAGTTCTTGTCGGGAATGATGCAGCCCATTATGCAGTTCGTGGGCAACCTGGGCTATGTGGGAGTCGCCGTAGTGGGCGCGTGGCTTGCCGCAAGAGGCTCTATTTCCGTGGGAGATATTCAGGCGTTTATTCAGTATGTAAGACAGTTCACCCAGCCCATAACCCAGATTGCACAGGTCTCCAATATGCTCCAGTCGATGGCTGCTGCTGCGGAAAGGGTGTTTGAGTTCCTTGAGGAGGACGAGGAGGAAAACAACGGGTCGAATCCCGTTGCTCCGGAAAAAATAGAGGGAAATGTTGAATTTGAACACGTTAAATTCGGCTACGACCCGAACAAGATAATCATAAGCGATTTCAGCGCGGACATTGAAAAGGGTCAGACGGTAGCTATCGTAGGTCCCACCGGCGCGGGAAAGACGACAATGGTAAAGCTGCTGATGAGGTTCTACGACGTGAACGGAGGCTCAATAAGGGTAGACGGACACGATATCAGAGAGTTTGACAGAAGCTCCCTCCGGGAGGCTTTCGGTATGGTCTTGCAGGACACTTGGCTTTTCAACGGTACCATTATGGAAAATATCCGTTACGGCAGACTCGACGCTACAGACGAGGAAGTCATAGCCGCTGCAAAGGCCGCTCACGTTGACCGCTTTATAAGAACGCTTCCCGACGGTTACAAAACGGAGCTTAACGAGGAATCGGGCAACGTTTCACAGGGTCAGAAGCAGCTTCTGACCATTGCCCGCGCTATTCTTGCGGACAATAAGATACTCATTCTGGATGAAGCCACAAGCTCCGTTGATACCCGCACGGAGATACGCATACAAAAGGCTATGAACAATCTTATGAAAGGCAGAACAAGCTTTGTTATAGCGCACCGTCTTTCCACTATACGCGACGCCGATCTCATTCTTGTAATGAAGGACGGCGACATCACGGAACAGGGTACTCACGAGCAGCTTATCGAAAAGAACGGCTTCTATGCCGCGCTCTACAACTCGCAGTTCGCGGAGGCGTAAAACGCAGACGCAGCGCGGTTTTCTCACCGTAAAATTCATTTTTTGATTCTACGAAGCGTAGATTGACAAACGCTTGCTTTTCAGTATATAATCATATCGGACGTCCGAAATATATTGAAAGAAGTGTTTAGAATGAAAGTTACGGTTTTTAACGGAAGTCCGTCCGGATCGGACAGCGCGACAAACAAGATAGCCTCGGCTTTTCTTTGCGGAGCGCAAAACGCAGGTGCGGATACCTGTAATATTTTTCTTTCCGAAAAAAATATTACACAATGCGGAGGCTGTTTTGCCTGCTGGTTCAAAACACCGGGCAAATGCGTTCATAACGATGATATGGCGGGACTTTTGAATTTGTACTGTACGTCAGATATTGTAGTTTTTGCAACGCCGGTCTACACATGGAATATGACCGCCCTTATGAAAAATTTTGTGGATAGACTCGCTCCGCTGAAAAGTCCGAAAATTACCGAGAAAAACGACGGCTACGACCTCGAAGATACAAAGCCGAAAACGCAGAAATTTATTGTGATCTCAAACTGCGGTTTCCCCGGAGAGAAAAATTTTGAAGTAATGAAAGCGGCTTTTGCCTGCTGCGAACCGAGCCTTGAAATCTACAGAAACTGCGGTAAGCTTCTTAAAAGCCAAGGTTCTGCCGCCGCAAAGGTCGGCGAATATCTTGAAGCTGTCAAGCAGGCGGGGTTTGAAATTGCATGCGGACTTAATGTATCGGAAGAAACAAGAAAACAGCTTGAAATGCAGCTAATGTCAATAGACGAATATGTAAAATATCTGGGCATGTAAATATCCAAGATACCTATGTAATTTAATTTTTAAAATAACTAAAGCGGACGGCAAAGAAAAATTTTACTTTGCCGTCCGCTTTATTTGGAACGTCATATTTGGTCGGGCATTTTGTCGGACGGACAAAGGGATTCGCAAAGCTTTTCCTGTACTACTGCGTATGCGAGCGACATGAGCGGTACGCCGAGAAGCATTCCTGCCGCGCCTCCTATACCCGCTCCGAGAAGTATTGCCAGAAGTACCAGCAAGGGAGGTATTCCAAGGCTTTTCCCGACTACCTTAGGGTAAATAAGGTTGTTCTCGAGCTGCTGCAAAATGATGATGAATACCACGAACCATACCGCTCTTGCGGGACTTATCAGGAACAGCAGCAGAGCTGACGGAATAGTTCCTATGATAGCCCCGACCACGGGGATAAGCGCGGTAACGCCTATTATCGTGCTGATCAGCAGAGCGTATTCAAAGCGGAACAGCTTCATTCCCGCAAAGCACAGAACCCCCAGTATCACCGCCTCGGTTATTTGTCCGCTGACGAAGCGGGTAAAAATATTGAAAACCATTCGGTAACGCCTGCGCACTGTTTCATACCGTTCCCCCGTGAAGTGCTTTACGGTCATTGCGGTAAAACGGCGTATATCGTTTTTGCTTATAAGGATATAAATTGAAATAACAAAGCCTATGAGGACGTTTGCTATTCCGGAGGCAAGATCGTAGGTCTTGTCATAAGTGCTTTCGAGCATTTTGGGTATGCTTCCGCCGAGACCTGCGACAGCGTCCTTCAGAGCACAGAATATCCCGAACTCGTCGCGGCTTTCAAGTCTTGTGCAGTACCCCATGAAATTATCGTAGTACCTGTCAAAATTATCTATAAAAAGTCTTACGCTTGAAATAAGCTGCGGAACAACGATCCATATTATCCCCGCAGCGGCGGCAAGCAGCAGCAGATACGCCGCCGTGACGGAAAGAGCGGTCAGAGTTTTGTCTCCGGCACGCTTGAAAAGCTGTGAGAAACGCTTTCTGAACCAGCAGAACGGGATATTCATAACGAAAGCGATAGCCGCGCCCAGAAAAACCGGCATGAGAAGTCCTGCCGCCTTGGAGATGAGTCCCGCAAAAAATTCGGGCTTGACAGCGGCGGCAATAGGCACAGCCGCAAGAAAAGCCGTAAAAAGTATGGTTCTGACCGTTTTTTTATCCATAAGACCGCACCCGCCTGCGTTTAAGCAATTTCCTGATTTACACTTATTTTATGCCTTTGCGCGGCGGCTTTATTACAGGTAATTGTTCCCGAATTATTTGTAATATTATTTCGCTGTCCAAATGCGTGCAAAAAATTTGCATATATGTTTTTGCACAGAATTTTGGAAGCAAGTCAGCATATAACTGAGGCGGCAATATGAATACAGGCGCGAACAGCGGCGTGGTCATATAAAGAGCCGCGGTTCTTCGCTTTTTTCTCGGGAAACGTCCGCATACCCAATGGCTTCAATTTTTTCACGCAGCTTAAGATCGGGCAGAGCGGCGACGTACATATACCCAAGCGCGCCGAGAAAAAAGCATATGTAGAAAATAAAAACGTCGTCGTCGCAGTAGCCTTTGTCATTCGCTGCTTTTACCATTCCCCGCGACAGTTTTATATTTACAAATATCAAGAACGCAAATACGGCAAGTCCGAATATTACCGGAACCGCAGTCATAACGCTGCCACCTCTTTCAATTTTGCATTTAAACAAATTCTATATTTTAATTATAGCACACCAATAAATGCAAGTCAAGCATACAAATGAATGTCAGTGGTATAATTTAAATAATCTGATAAATATACAAACGAAATGAGGTAGCAATGTGCATTATTACCAAAGGCTGAAGGATCTGAGAGAGGACGCGGACCTTAATCAGGAACAGGTCGGGAGGATACTGGGGATCACACGGCAACAGTACCAGCTTTACGAAAGCGGCAGGCGGGAGATACCCTTTCACTGCGCGGCAAGGCTGGCGGAGTTTTACGGAGCGTCGCTGGACTATATCGCGGGCAGGACGAATAATAAAAAAGGACTGAGCAGATCGGAGCTTCCGGAAAAGGAGACTGAGATGATAAACAAATTCCGCTCGTTGTCTGACGAGCGGAAAGGAAAGATATCGGAACGCATGGACGTTCTTTGTGAAGAGCAGAACGCCGAGAATAAAGCGTCCTCTTTAAAAGGAGCAGGATAGTTTTTACAGTATACCCTCGATGATCTCTTTTGCGCGTGCATTGTCGGAGCAAACTGCCATTACAACCCAGTTGTCCTTGGTGAAAATGAACGCGTCCTCAAGCTTGTACATCTCGTCGGGAGTGTAGTCGGCGTAAAGCTCCGTCTGGCTGTCCAAACGCTTCTGTACAGCTTCCATGCCCGCCTTTGCAGCATCCTCATCGGTAAATTTGAATACCGCAAGCTCGTCGGGATAAGCTCCGCTTCCGCATACCAGAACAGACATATCCGTGACTGCCGATACGTCCACGTCATAGAATGCGCCTATGCTGTCGGCTGTTTTTTCCACGGCGGAGGGAATTTCGATCTCCGCAGTAACAGCGGCTGTTATATCAGCAGCCGAAGCGTCAGATACAGGTACTGCGTCGGGAAGAACGGCAGGCTCTCCCTGACCGTCGTCTGTGGATTCTGCGGAGGTCTCAACAGTCGCGTCAACAGGTACCGTGGGCTGCTCGTCAGTGCAGGACGTCAGCAGCAGTAACGAAAGCGAAAAAGCTGCTGCAAGGATAATTGATTTTTTCATAACTGATCTTCCTTTCATTTATATCGTCGGGTTAATATTAATATTATGTAATTGCTGTCCTGATACTGATATATCAGTACCGGGACGGCACCGTAAACGGCAGTACATTATTTTATTCTGTATCGTCAAGCTCCTCGGAGTCGTCAAGCTCGTCGGTATCCTCTATACCGTCCTGTTCCAAGATATCGGCAGCTTCGTTTGCTTCCTCTGTTTCTCCGCCGCTTTTTGTCTCAGCAACCGTTTCAGCTGTTTCAATTACGGCTGAAACGGTTGCGACTGCCGATACTGCGGATTCGGAGGACGGTTCCGTTTCTGCCGGGGGAACAAAGATTATATCATAGTAATTTATAAGCGCGTTCTGAACGGCGCTGAGTATTACCGGATAAGCGTGTATCTTGAGGTGCAGACCGTCGTGTTCGGCATAGCGGGAACCCAGATAACCGGTTTCGTCCGTAAGCAGACTGAATGTGTCGGCATAGGCGACGGATTTTTCCTCCGCAAGCTCTTTTACAAGCTTGTTGTAGGCAATTATCGCTTCAAGCTGTTCCGGCTTTTCCTCCTCATGCTTACGGGTAACGGGCGGCACGGAAGCAAGTACTATCCTTGCGTTCGGACAAGTTCCTGCGATCATGTCGATAAACTTGCCAAGCTCCTCGGACATTTCCTGACCCTCAACGTATGCAACGCTGTTTGTACCCAGCATTATGCAGATATATTCGGGATCAAGCCCCGACGCTTTGGAAAAGACCGAAACGTCGTCGATATTGGTGTTGACTACGGACGACGGAGTTATTCCCGCCTTTGCAAAGACGTTTTCTGGAGGCAGGAACTCATAGTTGATCAGTCCTACGGAAATTGAATCGCCTATAAAAAGCGTATTCTGAAAAAATGCGGGAGAATATTCCTCGGAAGCGGACGGGGGTTCCGTTTCGGACGTAGTTTCAGCTTCTTCGGAAATAACGGTGGTTTCGGTAACTGTTGTGACAAAAGTCTGAGTCGGTTCTGTTTCGGAGGCGTTGATAATGTGCGGGGTATCCGTATCTGACGGATCTCCGTCCGCAGGTCTTTCCCCGAAAAAATATATGCAAAGCAGAACTGCCGCCGCTGCCGACATAAGAACAAGCGCGGCATTTACTGCAATATCGGCAAATGAAATTCTTTTTGACATATAAAAACCTTTCCTGATCGTTTCGCTTTCGATTAAAGGCTGAAACATAATCATACTTTTTTATTATACTACAAAGGCGGACATTTTTCAAGCGGATTTTGCATTTTCCAATAAAAAACTGGTTATTTTTTTATATTGCAGGCAAAAAGTGAAATTTCTGCAATAGATTGTGTAAAAATATTGCATTTAGTTCTTGGTAAAAAGCGCTGCACCATATTTGTAAGGAACACTATTTCGTAGGATAAAACTTTTGTCTTTTGTAATATTGCACGTTTTTGGCATTTCAGCCTTGCGTCTGTTCTGGGGACTTTTCCCCAAAAAATTGACGGCAAGCGGGAAGAGATAGCAAGCTGATGTGAAAGCAGCGGAGCACAGCGTTTCGGAGACCTTACTGCAAAATTTGTGCAGTAAGGTATGAAAACAAAACCGCAGGGTATCAGGCAGATATCCCGCGGTTTTAAATTGTATGTTTGTACACATGCGGAGCGTTAAGGCATTATTTCAGTTCCGAATTGAGCCTTTTGACCTTTGCCTTCCACCTGAAATACTGTATCAGCCAGACTATTAGGAAGATAGCTGCAAATATAGTCATATAGATCAGAAAGCCTGTGACCGAATGCTCCATCCAGCCCGTAATATAGGCTATGGGCAGCATTGCCGCCGCCACGATAAAAAAGTATACGGCACTCTGCTTTACAAGGCTCCATGATTCTTTTTCCCATATCAGGGACGCCGCTCCGAAAACCGCGCCGAGAACGCCGCTCAGAACGGTCTGCAGTACAGCCGCGTTAAGAGAGCCGCTGACCGAGACTGCCAGGGCAGGCACATATGGGTAATATTCGCCGTCCCCTGCAATAACGGAAATTACCAGAGCAAGTATGTTGCTTATCGTTATACCCAGAGGTATACCTAAAAATCCTCTTGAAATAATTTTTTTCATGACAGTTTCCTCCTTTGAGATCATATTCCCAGAACCCGTTTGATCGCTGTGACATAACGTCTTGAAACAAAGCTTACCGAGCCGTCCGAAAGCGATACGCGTATAGTTCCCGCAAGGCTGAGATCGAAGCTTACGGCTTTTTTCAGATTGACGATCTCGGAGTTTGAAATCCTTACGAAGCTGTTTGGGTCAAGGCGTTTTTCCAGTTCATAAAGTCTTAGCCGCAGAGCGTATTCTTTTCCGTTTGCAGCGGCATAGACTTTTCCCGCCGCACAGTATATTTTTACAATGCTTTCCTGTTCAAGAATTTCCAGCGCGTCTCCGCAAAAGCCGGATATCACGCGGGGCGTGTCCTCGGAAAGTTTTTTTAGGACAGAATCGATTTCGTCCGACATTTGATCCGTAAAAATGACGATTTTGGGAATTTTGTAATCGCTGTCTATCTTAACTTCTATCTGCAAGCTTATTTCCCTCCCTTTCTGTTTCTTGTATACAGTATAGCTCTTTTTTTAGGACTTTTCCACTGTTTTTCAATAATCGGTCATTTCAGGGATATACTTGGTAAATGTGATATTATTTCATAAAGGCGCCTTAAAGCCGGAGCTTTGATAATTGCAGATACCGGATAAAAAAAGCGGCAGTAATTTTACCGCCGCTCTTTTTTATATTTAATGTTTCCGATCGTATTTAAGTGTATGCGCAAAAGATGGCTTTCGGGAACTTCATGTTTTAAATGCTCGTCATATATTTATGGTTTTGCTTTTCCCAATTATTCCCATGACTCGTTCATATTTGCCGCAGTAAAATTTCCTGCTTTCCTCAGAAAGCTTTGCATAGCTTCTTTTCAGCTTGTTCAGTACGAAGCTTTTTCCGGTTTCATAGTCCATGCCTTTTGTGCCGTAGGCAAGGAAAAGCAGACTCGACACGTTGTCAAAGTGGGATATCGCGTCCGCGTCGGCAACGCATATTTCCTCTTTTCCGACCGGAGCTTCGCAGGCACTTCTAACGCTGCCGCGATGATTTTTTATGCAGCTTTTGACAAGCTTCGTTTTATCTATGTCGTAGCCGAACCGTCCGAGTATCTCCTCTGCGATCTCCGCGCCGCGGATATGGTGTTCCTCATAGAGACTGTAATCGGTCACGGATGCTATGTCGTGGAGCCATGCGGCAATGATCGTTACTTCCTTGTCCGCGCCGTATTTTTCCGCAAGAAGCTCCGCGTTTTTCACCACCGCTTCTATATGATAATAGCAGCCTATGCCGAATTTGTTTGAGGGAGCTTCGCACCTTGCGCGGACTTCCTTTTGCAGATATTCGATAATATCGGTACACATTATTTCACCCTATTCCCCGAACGCTATTTCTTTAAGCTCCGCGTCTTTTCCAATAAATTTCAGGAACAGCGGCTTTACTCCCGTACCCATATCAAGGGACGCTGAAAATTCCGTCCAGTCCTTTGCGGGCGATATCTCAAGGACAGCCTTCGGCGCGCCGTTCAGTTCGTCGGATATCTCAAATTTTCCCCCGCTTTCGGAGCGCACAGTTACCGAAAACTTTACCTCGCCCCCGAAGTCGAAATATTTGTAGCCAATGATTGTATCATTGCATATCTCGCCGATAAATCTGTCCTCGTCCCTGTGGGTGCAGTTTGGGAAGCTGTCGGTATAAATTTTATTTGAGCCGTGGGGCATATGTCCGTTTGTGAGGTTGCAGGCGATCACCGCGGGGTACGTACCCTCGGTTTTCAGCGCGCCGCCGTTAAGTCCGCAGGAGGTCATTTCAACCTGCCTGATGCTGCCGTCCTCGGCAATGGTTATCCTTTCGGCGCACGCCTGTCTGCTGTAATCGGACTTATGGGTAAGCCTGTGGTAGAAAACGTACCACTGACCGTTAATGTTCTCAATGCTGCCGTGGGTAGTACCAGTCATGTTGAGTCTGTCGGCGTCCTTTCTGCCGCCAAGACCCACGTCTCCGTTGGACACGATAGTTCCCCCGAAGCGGAAGTCCCTGTCGGGATAATCGCTTACAGCATAGCAAAGCTCGTGGTTCTTCTGGGAGGAGTACACAAAATAATATTTCTTCCCAACCTTGCGTATGGAGCTTGCCTCAAAGAACGGGTGCTCCTCAAAATCCGTGCCCTTTACCCTGTAGGGGATTATGTGCTTCGGCTCCTCCTTAACGGTGAGCATATCGTCCTCAAGAACCACGGACACGGGGCCCATAACGCTGTCCTTATCGGCGTATTCCAGTATCTCCTCACGGCTCTTGCCGAACATATTCATTTCGGAGCTGATATACTCCTCATTGGGGAAATCCTCCCGCTCCTCAAAGTCGTATTGGGTGCCGTAATAAACGCGGATAACGCCGTTGTCGTTTATGACCCCCGGGTCGAAGCAGACGTACTTTTTCATGGGAGCGCCGTCCTTGTAGCGCACAAAGCCGAGATACTCGTACTGTCCCGCAGGAGTATCGCAGACGGCGACGCTTATGGGACCGAAATATCCTCCGTTTCCGTCCCTGCCTGACATACAGTAGTACAGATAGTATTTCCCGTCGTTGCCGCGCACAACGTCGGGGGCGTACATGAACTTTCTGTCGCTGCGGCTGTAGTCGGGGTCTTGCTCAGCGCGGTAGGTAACGCCCTCCCGCCGCCAGTCGGACAGATCGTCCACGGGAGCGGAGTACACCGTGTAGTCCAGCATACAAAAAGTCTCGCCGCCCTCCTTGTCGTGAGAGCCGTAGAGATAGACCCTGTCCCCGAAAACGTGGGGCTCTCCGTCGGGTATGCATTCGCTCAGCGGGAGAAAAGGGTTATAGACTTGTTTTTTCATATCGGAACATTCCTTTCTATATATAGATTTTATTTTACATTTTCTTTTTAAGCTTTTCGGCTATCCTGCCGTATTCGTCCCTGTGCTTTTCGTAGTACTCTTTTAAATGCCGCGAGATAGGCGCGGAGGAATGCATTGACATAAGGAACTGCGCCTTTTCGTGCCGCTCCCTTTTGAAATCGCGGATATGCTCCTTGAGCTCCTCGTACTTCATTACTATGTTCTTTTCCGCCGCGAAGCCGCGTATCTTTGCCGCGAGATTGGTGGAGTAAACAAAGTCGATGACGAATATGCCGTAGAAAAAGCCTATGCAGAACGAGAAAGCAAGATTGTCCGCAAGCCAGCGCAGGGCGTCCACTATATGGGGGTGTATGCCGAAATAGTAGACCGCTCCCAGCACAGCCCAGAAAAAGGAAAACAGCGGGCAGATTATTCCGTTGATATTGCCCCATTCATTTGAGTAGTCCCACAGCTTGATGTTCATATGCTTGATAAATATCAGTCCCGCAATGTACTCCACCGCAGTTATGCAAAGGGACATTATCAGGAACAGCAGCCCTTTGCGGAGCCAGTCCGTTTCAATGGGCAGCAGACTTTCCAGCCCAGCCATAAGGTACAGCAGACAAAGGCTGAAGCCGTAAAGCGGCAGACACGGTCCCGCGAGAAATCCGGGGTTGATCCACCTTTTGGCGGAAAAGAATCTGCGGAACAGGACTTCAAGTCCCCAGCCTGCAAGACTTCCCACCGAAAATAAAAATGCAAGGATAAGAAAACCGCTCATTTTGACATCTCCGTTTATTTTCTTTTGCTGTACCGATTATACCATACTTTTCCGCGGATTTCAAATCTTTTTTGCGTGTTTTTCACGAATATTTCACTTGCGGGACAGTTTATTTAACATTTGGTTAATATTGAGGCGGTACCATATATCCATACCCAAAATTTAAAACTGAAACGGAGTGATAACCATATACACCGAAAAATACCGGCACGAATACAAGCTCCCGATAAACGCCGGCGACATGACCGTGCTGACGGGAAAGCTGAGCCGTATTATGGTTCCCGACGGGCACGGACAGGACGGCTCTTATTTCGTGCGGAGCCTTTATTTCGACACCCCCTTTGACAGTGCTTTGCGCGGCAAGCTGAACGGAGAGTCCGTCCGTGAAAAATTCAGGATACGCTTCTACGATATGGACGACAGCTTTATCCGTCTGGAAAAGAAAAGCAAGCGTTCCGGGCTGTGCTCAAAACGCTCCGCGCCCCTTACACGGGAACAGACCGAACGGCTAATAGCCGGGGACCGAAGCTTCCTCCCCGACACGGGGGACCCGCTCCTCACCGAGCTTTACGCCAAAATGTCCGGAGAGCTTCTCCGTCCACGGCTGACCGTTGACTACCGCAGGAAAGCCTATGTTTTTCCCGCGGGGAACGTGCGGATAACCTTTGATTTCGATATCCGTTCCGACGAAAATATCCGCGCGTTTTTCGACCCCGCCCCCGCGGCTTTTCCCGTTCCATGCGCCGCCGTCATGGAGGTGAAGTACGACGAATTTTTGCCCCAATTCATCGCGGACGCGGTACAGCTTGGCGGTATGCGGACAAGCGCGGTCTCCGCGTTCTCGAAGTACGCTTCGGGCAGGTTCGCCTGTGGTACGCTGTAGGCTTTACTTTCAGAAAATAAATTATATCGGAGGAAAAAATCATGACTTTTAACGACGTCTTCAAATCAAGCTTTCTTGAAAAGGTGAGCAGCTTTTCGTTTATTGACGTGCTTATCGCAATGGCGGTAGCTTTTGCGCTGGGACTTTTCATCTATATCGTCTACAAAAAGACTTTCCGCGGAGTGATGTACAGCAGCTCCTTCGGGGTATCGCTTATGGCAATGACCCTTATTACCACTTTGATAATCCTTGCGGTAACCTCCAACGTTATCCTTTCCCTGGGTATGGTGGGCGCGCTGTCTATTGTCCGCTTCAGGACGGCTGTCAAGGAGCCTCTCGATATCGCGTTCCTTTTCTGGGCGATATCGGCGGGCATAGTCACGGGCGCAGGACTTATCCCTTTGGCTGTTATCGGTTCAATACTTATCGGCATAGTTCTGCTTGTTTTCGTAAACGCAAAGACCTCCGACACGCCCTATATAGCGGTGATAAGCTGTACCGACGAAGTCGCGGAAAAACGGGCGTGGGAGGCGCTCAAAGCCAATACTGCAAAGCGGCTTCTGAAATCCAAGACTGTCACCCCGGAGGGCATAGAGCTTACCGCCGAGATAAAGCTGAAGGAGGGCTCCGCAGCGGTGTGCAATCTTGTTTCCGGTACCGAGGGAGTTAACAGGTGCGTGCTTGTCAGCTATAACGGCGAGTACATGAACAGTTGATAGTTGAAAGTTGACTTTTTAAGGGAGGTGCTTTTTTGATAGACAGTAAACGGCTCACGGCTATTTCTTTGGTATCGGTGGTACTGGCTGTACTTATCTGCGCTGTACTTACGGTTCTTGCGTACAGCCCCGCGGCTGAAACACTTTCGGTAACCTCCGAACCGCTTTACGCCGAAAAGATATTCGGCGCGGAGATCATACGCATAGATATTTCCGCCGATGAAGCGGACTGGCAGGAAATGCTTGACAACGCTATGAGCGAGGAATACATTATGGCGGACATAGCGGTGAACGGTACGAAGTTTTCCAACGTAGGAATACGTCCAAAGGGGAACAACAGCTTGCAGCAGGTTGCCTCGTCGGACAGCGACCGCTACAGCTTCAAGATAAAGTTTGACGAGTACGCCGACGGTCAGACCTGCTTCGGTCTGGATATGCTTGTGCTTAACGATATGCTCGGCGACGCGTCCTGCATGAAGGAGTACACGACCTTTGATATGATGCGCGAAATGGGAGTGGAGACCCCTTATTTCGGCTACGCCATGATAACCCTCAACGGCGAGGATTGGGGGCTTTACTTTGCTCTGGAAGCCTACAACGACAGCTACAAACAGCGGGTCTCGGGGGACGGAAGCGGAAAGCTCTACAATGTAAAAATGTCCGCGGGAGGCGGCTTCGGCGGCGGTTCCCCCGAAAACGGTTTTCCAAAACGTCCGGATAGAGATTTCCCCGCCGAAGAAGAAAAAGCGGAAAAAGCAGAAGCCGCCGAAAATCCCGGGGAGAACAGATTTCCCAAGGGCTTCGGGAAAGGCGGCGGTATGGGATCCATGGGAGGAATGGGCGCGTCCGCAAACGGCGGCAGCCTTATTTATACCGACGATGAGATATCCTCCTACTCCGCAATATTTGAAAACGCCGTAGGCAAGGCTCCCGCCGAGGAGGACTGTCAAAGGGTGATAAGCGCCCTGAAAGCCCTGAACGAGGGTGCGGATATTGAAAAATATTTTGATGTGGACGAGATTTTACGGTACCTTGCAGTTCACACGGTTGTGGTAAATCTTGACAGCTATTCATCGGGAATGACGCAGAATTACTACATTTACGAGTGCGACGGAGTGCTGCAAATACTGCCCTGGGACTATAATTACGCTTGGGGAGCGTTCCAGAGCGGGAGCGCGTCAGACGTTGTGAATTTTCCCATAGACACCCCAGTAAGCGGCGTGGAAATGTCCGAAAGACCGCTGATAGCAAAGCTTTTTGAAAATAAGGAGTACCTTGAACGCTATCACGGATATCTCCGCGAGCTGGTTGAGAGTTACTTTACGAACGGTAAATTTAGTGACAAAGTAGACGAATTGGATAACCTTATCGGCGCATACGTACAAAAAGACCCCACCGCGTTTTACACCTATGAGGAGTACCAAACCGCTCTTGCCGCGTTCAAAACGCTGGGGAACCTCCGTGCGGAAAGCGTTTCGGGACAGCTTGACGGAGACGTCCCCTCAACAACTGAGGGGCAGAAAGCCGCTCCCGACATGCTTATTGACGCGTCCGCCGTGAAGCTTTCGGAGCTTGGCTCCGGCGGCTTCGGAGGACATGGAGACAGACACGACGGCGGGGACACGGATTTCCCCAACATGGACGGTTTCGCGCCGTTCGGACAGTCGATGCAGCCGGAGCAGTTCCCGGAGGACTTTGGCTCAAACGGCTTTGGAACGCCTCCGGGCATTGGTGAGAACGGAAATGTGGGAGAGCCGCCAAACGTTCCGGGAAAAGACTTGGGGAGTTCAGATACAAAGCGGGAATTTCCTCAGCGCGGGAAGACTTTTCCCTCCGCAAACGGAGATATTTCCGGTCAAAGCCTTGCGGTTGCCGGCGTATGCGCGGCAGCGTTGGTTTCAGCGATTTTCTGCGCGTCACGGGTGAAAAGAAAATTTTAAACGACTCCCGAAACGGAAAAATCACGGGGAAAATTGTTGTGCTTTTTTACAAAAACCTCTTGACGGTAAATCGTTTACAATGTATAATATAGATATATTAAATGTAGAGTTCAGCCGCGAGGCTTAAAATCATTGTCAAGGAGGAAACTGAAATGAGCGAATTTTTCAAAAACATCGGCAAGATCCCCTTTGAGGGCAAGGGAAGCACCAATCCACTTGCGTTCAAATACTACAACCCCGACGAGGTAGTTGCGGGCAAAACAATGCGTGAGCAGCTCAAGTTTGCCCTTTCCTGGTGGCACACAATGGGCGGCGACGGCACTGATATGTTTGGCTGCGGCACCGCAGACAAGACGTGGGGCGAGTCCGATTCCGTTGCAAGAGCAAAGGCTAAGGTTGACGCGGCTTTCGAGATAATGGATAAGCTTTCCATTGATTACTTCTGCTTCCACGACCGCGACCTTTCTCCTGAGTACGGCACTCTCGCGGAGACAAACGCTAAGCTTGACGAGATAACCGACTATATTGCCGAGAAAATGAAGTCCAGCCCCAAGATAAAGCTTCTCTGGGGTACCGCTAAGTGCTTCGATCACCCCCGCTATATGCACGGCGCGGGAACCTCTCCCTCAGCTGACGTTTTCGCTTACGCTGCGGCGCAGATCAAAAAGGCTGTAGAGGCTACCGTAAAGCTTGGCGGCAACGGATACGTATTCTGGGGCGGACGTGAGGGCTACGAAACTCTCCTGAACACCAACATGGGTCTGGAGCTTGACAATATGGCCCGTCTTATGAGAATGACTGTTGACTACGCGCGTTCTATCGGCTACAAGGGTGATTTCTACATCGAACCCAAGCCCAAGGAACCCACAAAGCACCAGTACGACTTCGATACTGCGACGGTTCTCGGCTTCCTCCGCAAGTACGGTCTTGACAAGGATTTCAAAATGAACATAGAGGCTAACCACGCTACGCTGGCGCAGCACACCTTCCAGCACGAGCTGCGGGTTGCCCGTGAAAACGGCGTTTTCGGCTCTATCGACGCTAACCAGGGCGATATGCTCCTCGGCTGGGATACCGACCAGTTCCCCACAAACGTTTACGACGCGGCTTTCTGTATGTACGAGGTGCTTAAAGCGGGCGGCTTCACAAACGGCGGTCTGAACTTTGACTCCAAGGCTCGCCGCGGTTCCTACACGCCGGAGGATATTTTCCACAGCTACATTGCGGGTATGGACACATTTGCTCTGGGACTTAAAATTGCCGACAAGATCATCACAGACGGCAGGATCGATAAGTTCGTTGACGACCGTTACGCTTCATGGACTACCGGTATCGGCGCGGACATCATCAGCGGAAAGGCTACCCTTGCTGACCTTGAAAAATACGCTCTCGAAAAGAGCGAGGTTACGGATTCCCTCACAAGCGGCAGACAGGAAATGCTGGAGTCCATTCTCAACAATATTATGTTCAGCCTTTAATAGAGGTTAGAAATTTAGAGATTAGAGGATAGAACTGTGTTTCTATCCTCTGTCTGTATTAGAAGTCAGTAATCAGAATATAGAAGCTAAAAAGGAGGAGCAGACGTGAACGACAAGGAAATGAAAATCGAAAAATTCCGTGAGGCAAACAAGTCGGTGAAAGCGGGACAGGTGGTCTTCGCGGGTTCGTCCCTTATGGAGATGTTCCCCATAAACAAGCTTTTAGCGGAACATGGGGACGAAACGGTAATTTACAACAGAGGCATAGGCGGCTTTGTTTCCCGCGAGCTTCTGGAGGTTCTTGACGTTTGCGTTCTTGACTTAAATCCCTCGGCGGTTTTTATCAACATTGGCACAAACGACTTAAGCGACGCCTCCGTTTCCATATCCGAGCTTATGGAAAATTATGATAAAATTATTTCACGGATAGAAGCGGCTGTTCCCGGTGTAAAAATCTATCTTATGGCATACTATCCTGTAAATTACGAAGCCGCAGCCGAGGATATGAAAGAGTGTCTGAAAGTGCGGAGCAACGAAAAAATAACCGCCGCAAACGCCGAAGTGAAAAAGCTTGCGGAAAAGCACAGTCAGCGGTACATTGACATAAACGCTAACCTTAAAGACAAGATGGGACGGCTCAAAGCGGAGTACACTATCGAGGGTCTGCACATAAACGAGGACGGCTACCGCGCGATTTATGACGATATTATGGCATATGTGAAAGAGGCGGTTTCATGAGCTGGAATTCCGAACAGTATCTGAAATTCAAAAAAGAGCGAACTCAACCCTCGATTGATTTGGCGGACAGGCTTACGGCGCAGTCCCCCGCCTCGATAATCGACATTGGCTGCGGTCCGGGGAACAGTACTGCCATACTGAAAAAGCGTTACCCCAACGCTGCGGTAACGGGCGCGGACAATTCGGAAAATATGGTAATGGCGGCAAAGGAAAAATATCCTGATATTGAGTTTATCCTCTGCGACGCGTCAAAAGATTTGGGGGAACTGAACAGGAAATTTGACATAGTTTTTTCCAACGCCTGCATACAATGGGTTCCCGATCACCCCAAGCTTTTGCGGGAAATGTTGTCGCTGTTGAAAGAGTGCGGCGAGCTTGCGGTGCAGGTACCCATGAACTACGACGAACCCATACATAAAATTATCGGGGAGATATCGGCTTCGGAAAAGTGGCGGGACAAGTTTAACGACCCGAGACATTTTTACACGCTTGCTCCCGAAAAATATTACGATATTCTTGCGGAAATTTCCTCGGATTTTGAGATGTGGCAGGCTACGTATTTTCATAGAATGAAGTCCCATTCTGACATTATGGAGTGGTACAAGGGCACGGGGCTTCGTCCGTATCTTGAAGCATTGTCTGAAACGGATTCGGCGGAATTTGAACGTGATATTTTCGAGGAGGTTCAAAAGGCATACCCCAAACAGGCAAACGGAGAAATTATTTTCAGGTTCCCGAGGCTGTTTTTTAGAGCGGTAAAATAATTTATCGGAGGTGATTTTGATGATAGGCGATATTGTTACGGTAACTGTTGACAGACCTCTCGGCAGCTATCACCCTGAGCACAAGGATATATACTATCCGATAAACTACGGCTATATCGAGGGAATTATCGCGCCCGACGGCGAGGAGCAGTACGCTTACATATTAGGCGTAAATGAAGCTGTTGAAAGGTTTACGGGTAAAATTATTGCGGTCATTCACAGATTTGACGATGTAGAAGAAAAATGGGTCGTATGTCCCGAAAGTTTATCTTTCAGCAAAGAAGACATAATAAAGCAAGTAAAATTTCAAGAACAGTATTATCACTCGGAAATAATAATGTAAATTTGTATTTATTACAATGGGAAATTGGGTTCGGAGAACTTCTATCCTCTTACCCTCTATCATCTAAAAAAGGAGCAATTTTTATGCGTTATGTAATTGGAATCGACGTTGGCACAAGCGGCACCAAAACGGTGCTTTTCGACGAAACTGGAAAGGTCGTTGCTTCGGCGACGGTGGAGTACCCCATGTACCAGCCCCAAAACGGCTACGCGGAGCAGGATCCCGCTGACTGGTACAACGCCGCGGTTTCCACCATTAAAACGGTCATCGAAAAAAGCGGCGTGAAAAACACCGACATTGTGGGCATAGGTCTTTCGGGACAGATGCACGGTCTTGTTATGCTGGACGAGAACGGCGAGGTTATCCGCCGCTCCATAATCTGGTGCGACCAGCGTACCGCCAAGGAAGTTGACGAAATGAATCAAAAGCTCGGCAGGGAAAAGCTTATCGAAATTACCGCCAACCCCGCTCTCACCGGCTGGACCGCAGCAAAAATTTTGTGGGTCAAGAACAACGAACCCGAAAATTACGAGCGTTGCAGACACATCCTGCTGCCGAAGGATTACATCAGATATATGCTTACCGGCGAGTTCGCGACCGAGGTTTCCGACGCGTCCGGTATGCAGCTTCTGGACGTCCCCAACCGCTGCTGGAGCAAAGAGGTCTGCGATGCGCTGGGAATTGATATGTCCCTGCTTGCAAAGGTGTACGAGTCCTGCGAGGTAACAGGCAAGATCACAAGAGCGGCTGCAAATCTTACGGGACTTGCGGAGGGCACCATTGTCGTTGGCGGCGCGGGCGACAATGCCGCCGCCGCCGTGGGAACCGGCGTAGTTGCCGACGGAAAGGCGTTCACCACTATTGGCACGTCCGGCGTGGTTTTCGCGCACACCTCAAAGGTGTCTATCGACCCCAAGGGCAGAGTACATACCTGCTGCGCGGCTGTACCGGGCTGCTGGCACATCATGGGCGTTACCCAAGGCGCGGGACTGTCACTTAAATGGTTCAGGGACAACTTCTGCCAGGCCGAAAAGGACGTCGCCAAGCTTATGGGCGTGGATGAATACTACCTCATGGACAAGGAGGCGGAGACTGTTCCTATCGGCGCGAACAGACTTTTGTACCTGCCCTATCTTATGGGCGAGCGTACCCCTCACCTTGACCCAAATGCCCGCGGTATGTTCTTCGGACTTTCCGCTATCCACACCAAAAAAGATATGCTCCGCGCTGTTATGGAGGGCGTTGCTTATTCGCTCCGCGACTGCGTGGAGATATGCCGCGAAATGAATATTAACGTTTCCGACATGATGGCATGCGGAGGCGGAGGAACTTCTCCTCTGTGGAGACAAATGCTTGCCGATCTCTATAACTGTCCCGTCAAGACGGCTTCCTCCAAAGAGGGTCCCGCGCTGGGCGTGGCAATTCTTGCGCTGGTGGGAGCAGGGGTCTACAAGACGGTTCCTGAAGCCTGCGAGAAAATTGTGGGCGTTGACAAGGTGCAGCAGCCTGTTGCGGAGAACGTTCCCGTTTACGAAAAATATTTCAGGCTTTACGACGAGCTGTATCCCGCCGTGAAGGAGAAATGCGCTGAGCTTGCGGAGCTGTGATTAAAACTGTCGTCAATATAATCATGGAAAATTCATTGCTGCAAATATCCGATAGCTGTACCGCTGAATTTAAACGGTATTAATATTTATTTATACCGATAGGAGAAGCTCTGACGGCAGCCGAATTGCTTAAAAAGATCTAACGGATTTTTGAAAACCCGTTAGATCTTTATTTATACCTTTCGCAGGGAATAATAACTTTAAAACTACATTTAACAGAGCGGCTATAATATATTTGTGTACGGCGGGCAGACCCGCTGGCAGGAGACTGTTTGCAGCAGGGTCGTCAGTATCTGTTCCTCGGACGGTTAGAACAAATGTACCAAATTTTAATAAGAAATTTTGTTCGGTTTTACTATTTACAGAACGCTTGTTTCGTGATATAATTTCACCATGGAACATTTGTTGCAAGGGTGGCGTGCAGTCTGTGGATATTGCAGATAATATTATTAGAAATAAGCTGAAAAACGTGTATTTCATATGGGGACGGGGAAAAACTACCGTTGCGTACATACTGCGGAATAAATACGGCTGCTTTGCTTTCAGTACCGACGAAGCGCGGGACAGAAACATGGCGTAAAAGTAATACCGTGGTACAACCGCGTTCCATCCGGGAAAAACGGCCGTCGAGACCGCGGAATATTTCGGATTAAGTAAACAAGGGGGAAACTTATAAAATGAAAGAGATCGAAAGATACGATGTTAACGAAGATTGGGCGCATTCGGGAATTGTCAGGGCGGGGAACTTTTACTTTCTGAATTACTGCGTCCGTGATACGAACGGAACCATTGAACAGCAGGTCAGCGGAGCTTTTGACGTAATGGAGGAAAGGCTGGCGTTGGTCGGTCTGACGCTTGAAAACGTTGTGCAGATGAATTGTTTGTTCAAAAATATCTGGGACATTCCGGCAATGGAAAAGGTCGTTAAAGAACGCTTTAACGGCAAATATCCCGCGAGAAAATCCATTCAGACCGAATTTGCAGACCCCAATAATTTGCTGTTTCAGGTCGACGCTGTAGCTTATTCGGCAGAATAAAAAAATTGGAAATACCGTGATGGGAGGGCGCGTTATGGATATGTTTGAAAAGTTGAAAATACTGGGCGAATCCGCCAAGTACGACTCATCCTGCACCTCCAGCGGCGTTGACCGTAAGGGCGGTGTGTCGGACGGCATAGGCAGCGCGGCTTCTTGCGGTCTCTGCCACAGCTTTGCAGCTGACGGACGGTGCATTTCCCTGCTGAAAATACTTATGACCAACTATTGTATGTACGACTGCAAATACTGCATAAACCGCCGCAGCAACGACGTTCCGCGGGCAAGATTTTCCCCCGACGAAATTGCAGACCTTACCATAAATTTTTACCGCCGCAACTATATTGAGGGACTTTTTCTCAGCTCGGGGATAATCCAAAGCCCCGACTACACCTGCGAGCAGATCATAGAAGCCCTGTCCATACTGCGGAACAAATACAAATTTTACGGCTATATCCATGCGAAAACCATTCCCGGCGCGGATCCCGAGCTGATAAACCGTCTTGGCACGCTTGCTGACAGGATAAGCGTCAACATCGAGCTGCCGTCACAGAAGAGCCTGAACACCCTCGCACCCGACAAGTCCAAAAGCGCGATACTGCTGCCTATGGGACACATTACCAATAAAATAAAGCAGAACAGCTATGAGATCGTCAAGTATAAAGCTGCTCCGAAGTTTGCTCCCGCGGGGCAGAGCACGCAGATGATAATCGGCGCCACACCCGATACGGATTTCCAGATACTGAGACTTTCGGAGGCGATGTACGGCAAGTACCGTCTGAAACGGGTCTTTTATTCTGCGTATATTCCCGTGGGCGACCAAAAGCTGCTCCCTCCCGCGGGGACAAAACCGCCCCTGCTTCGGGAACACCGTCTCTATCAGGCGGACTGGCTGCTGCGGTTTTACGGCTTCAAGGCGGAGGAAATACTGGACGAGCAGCACCAGGAATTCAATCCTTTGCTTGATCCCAAATGCAACTGGGCGCTGCACCACCCCGAATGCTTTCCCGTAGAGATAAACAAGGCTCCCTATGAAACGCTGCTCCGCGTGCCGGGAATAGGGGTGAAGTCCGCCCAAAAGATTGTTACGGCGAGACGTCAGGCGAAACTTGATTATGCCGATCTGCGGAAGCTGGGGGTAGTGCTGAAGCGGGCAAACTATTTTATACTCTGTTCGGGAAAACGCGCAGAGGGTCTTATCGTTACCGAGACGGGAATAATGCGTCAGCTTATGTCCGCAAGCACGGTCAAGGACTTGGAGAGGAAAGGCGGATTCGAGCAGCTTTCGTTTTTTGAGCAGGAAAAGCCGGAGGCGGCGAAATTTCCGCTGCTGCCGTCTCTGCCGACCGTGGAGGATACAGTAAAATGTTTAACGGGCGAGATGTAGTTTACTGCTACGACGGCAGCTTCGACGGACTTCTCTGCTGCGTTTTCGAGAGCTTTGTCCGCAGGGAAACTCCTCTTGGGGTAGTCGGGGGAGCGCAGGAACAGCTTACTTTGTCCGACACGCTGTATGTTCCTACCGTACCTGAAAGGGCTGCGCGGGTAGCGGATGCTGTTCCGAAAAAAATTTCTCCACGTGTATGGGAACTTATTAGAATAACATTCCTGACCTTTGGCGAGGACAAAGACCTGCTTATCCTTAAATACCTGCAAAAAGGCTTTAAGGTCGGCGGAGAGATAGAAAATATGCTCGCGGACGACACGGTGAACGCGCTGAACAAAGCCGTTCTGCATTGTACGAACGAAGCGCACAGAATGAAGCAGTTTATACGTTTTTCCGATTTTGACGGATACCTCGCCGCGGTTATTGAGCCGAAAAACAAAGTCATACCTCTGATAGCCGACCACTTCACCGACCGCTACCGAAACGAAAATTTTTTGATTTACGACGAAACTCACCGAATGGCACTGGTGTACCGTTCTCACAAGGCGGAGATCGTCTATGATATTTCCTTTGAATTGCCCGCCGCAAGCGCGGAGGAGGAGCGTTACCGTGAGCTGTGGAAAGGCTTTTACGACACAATTGCTATCAAGGAGCGGTACAATCCGCGGTGCCGAATGACAATGATGCCCAAGCGGTACTGGGGACATATGACGGAGTTTTCAATGAACGAGTTTGCTGAAAATGATAAAAAGCCCGCCGCGGGAAGTATTGGGGTAAAACAGGCGCTGCCGCCTAACGTTCCCCCAAAATAAAAAAGGAGCGCCCCCGCGCATGAGCGGGAGCGTTCCTTTTTGACCGTCATTCGCCGCGTCCGGCAATTATAATGCTGTCGAAAACCTCTCTGAAATCTGTATTGTTTTCCGCATATGTATCAAGTGTTCTGTCGGCATACAGCGTCCTTGCAATATTCACCGCACGGGGACAATCGGCTGAAAAGCACTCAACTACTGAATTAACTGCGCCGCCGTTCTTTTTTAATTCAAAATAGGTCTGCATTGTAAGCTGGACAAGCTGCAAATTTCCCAGCTCAAAGACCGCCTCGATATTTTTAGACCTGACATAGCTGTCGTCATCACAATAATGAACTGCTCCGCAGTGACCGTCCTTTGCCGCTATAAGTAATTTTCTGAAATTGCTCATTACAATTGTTCCCATACACATTGGACAAGGCTCCATGCAGGCATACAGGGTATAGCTCCTCAAATCAGGATATTTGCGTGTATCAAGCTGCAATAAGCAATCGGTTTCTGCGTGAGCGATCTTGCTGTTGCCGTTTGTAATTTCATTCATTCTGTTTCTGCCTGTGCAGATTATTTCCCCGTTTTCATCGCATATAACAGCGCCGATCGGAACGGAACCGTTTTTAAACGATTCCCATCCTGCCGAAAAAGCGGTCTGCCAAGCTTTTGATAGGTCGTTCCACATAATTGCTTCCTCCTTAACCTGTATGCTGACCTGCCTGAACTTTTCGTTTTTTAAGTTTCCGCCGCGCGACCCGCAACAATAAAGCTGTCAAAAAGTTCATTATAGCGGATTTTCCCGTTTTTTGGTATCACGGCGTACCCTGCCCGCATGGAAACGGGAAAAACGTTTCCGCCCGATGTGACAGTACCGCTGTTGCCGGCAAGTATCTTTTCAGAGACGGCTTTTGCCTGTTCAATATCGGAAAAATCCGTTATTAGTACAAACTCGTCCCCGCCAATGCGTATCGGCAGCATATCATCACCCGCCGCTTCGTCAATGCGGCGCAGACACTCGGCAATGGCAATATCTCCGGCAGGGTGTCCGTAGGTGTTGTTTATACGCATAAGTTCCACCATATCAAAGCATATGGCGTACTTGCCGCGGCGTTCCTTGATAAATTCGTAAAGATACGAAATGTCAAATCTTTTCTTGGAAGTCATAATAATATTTCCCCTTTCATCAACCACTGTCCGCGGCTCGGTCAGCTTGGGGAAAACCCCGGAGAATCTCCGTTCCCGCCTGAATTTTGCGGGACTTACGTTCCACAGGCGGATAAACGCGCGGGTAAATACCTCGTGGGAATTGTAGCCGTACTTCAGCGCGATGTCAAGTATTGACATATCCGTTTCAAGCAGCTCCTTTGCCGCACTTGTCAAACGGCGGCGGGAGATGTAGTCGCTTATACCTATGTGAAAAGTGCAGCGGAACATCTTCTGGAGATTTGAAAGGGAGTAGCGGCACCTGTCGGCGCACATTTCGGGCGTGAGCTGTGAGGTAAGGTTCTCCTCAATGAAATCAAGAGTTTCGGACAGAATTTCAAATTTATTCATACTATCACCTGAAAGCTTAGTAACGTTACTGTAATTATATAGTAACACATCCGTGAGAAAATTTCTTGATGATTTGAGGAATTTTTTATAACCAGCGTTTTTGTATGACTCATGGCTTTGGGAAATAAGATTACCATTGTTTCCATGATGCGATAAAAATTAAACGGCAATATATTCCTGCAATAAAAATGGTAATTCGTTAATGCGAATTACCGTTTTTATTTTATATGATTTCTCCTTTAGATTATAAATCTATCTTTCAAAAATATTTTTCTTTTTAAGCGTAATTATTTTTAAAAGCCTTGAAAAATAATGCGCCATAAAAACACATAAGCTCATTACCGAAAAATAGTCCAGATAAAATAAAACTTTTGATTCCTCGTAATCAAGAAAAACAAACTCGCCTTTTAAAAACATATAGGTGAAAAAATCTCGTTTTATCATCACATATGCGCCGCAACACGCAATAAATGCGCCAACGGAAAAGCATATAACGTTTCGTATTTTTGATGCGGAATTTATTTTAAGCTTTTTATCGGCAATACTTAAAAACATACTCCAATGCAAGCCTAAATGCAGACCCATTATCAGTATTCCCCAGTATGATCCGAGAATGTGCAGCCGTCTTGCAATGGCGAGTCCGCTTTTGATTTTAAGGAAAGCGAACACATAACGGGACATCGTTATTCCGCTGTACATCAATGCAAGCATTGCCACAAGCGTGAGAAAGTCTATAATAATCAGCGTTATTCTGAACGTCGAAAATTTACCTTTAAAAAGACTTTTATAAAAGTTAAAATTAAGAATATGGTGGAAGATAAACAACGTGAAAATTCCCGCTCCGCCCCATTCGTGAACAGCGCCGCCCCACAAATGATAGCCCGACATAAAAAGCATTCCCGCCGCCATAAGTACGTCCGCCGCAATTTTCAGCTTCCCTTTCATACTGCGCCGTCCGGTTTCAGATAAAGACTGCTATATACGTCGTCGTCCACCGCTTCAAGCCATTCGTTGGAGCACTCCGTGCCGGGAACTTCCACCGCCAAATGGGAGAACCAGCTGTCGGGAACAGCGCCGTGCCAATGCTTTACTTCAACGGGGATATTTACAAGATCGCCCGGGTTAAGTATCTGCGCTTCCTTGCCCCATTCCTGATAATAACCGCGTCCGCCAACGCAGATTAAGATCTGTCCTCCGCCGCTCGCCGCTCTATGGATATGCCAATTATTGCGGCAGCCCGGCTCAAAGGTAACATTAAATATACCGACCTGTTCAGTTGAAAGCGGAGCAAGATAGCTCTGTCCAATAAAATACTGCGCGAAACCGTCGTTCGGCTTTCCTATGGGGAACAGCATATTTTTTTCGTGGACTTCTTTTTCGTTGTCTGCGGACATGTTCTCCGTCCATACCTCCTTAGCCATTTTAAAAGCAGCCCAGGCCTTAGGCCACCCTGCGTAAAACGCCGCATGAGTCAGTATCTCTGCAATTTCTTTCTTTGTAATTCCGTTATTTTTTGCACTCATAAGGTGATACTGAAAGGAAGAGTCCACCAACCCCTGCGCCATAAGAGACACCACTGTTACGAGAGAACGGTCTCGCAGGGAAAGCTTATCCTCCCTGCTCCATACTTCACCGAACAATACGTCGTCGTTCAGCTCCGCGAATTTGGGCGCGAACGTCCCGAGTTGATCTCTGCCTGCTGTTTGCTTTATCATAATTATTCCTCCGTCCGTTTTTTGCCTTGTGTAGTATTTATGTTATTGAAATAAGCGATAGCCGTATTTAACCGATTTACTAAAGGTTTCGGATTTTATTTCTTTTTATAGCGAGCTTCTATTCGGAAAGACCGATCTCTGCAAGCCAGTTCGCAACGTCTGCATCTGCATCATCGGCGCTGTAACTGCTGGCATGAAGCCCCGCTGTTACAGCTGCGTCGGGTTCAAGTCCCGCAATGGTTTTCGGCGTACCTGAAAGTCCGCTGCCGCCGCTGGTACAGAAAGGCGCGATAGTTTTTCCTGACAGGTCGTAAGCGTCAAAAAATGTGTACATAATTCTCGGCATATCAGCCCACCAAATTGGGTAACCCACATAAACCGTGTCATAGCCGCTAAGGTCGATGCTTCCTGAAATAGCGGGGCGGGAGCTGCTGTCGTTCTGTTCGGAGGTCGAACGGCTGGAGCGGTTTCCGTAATCCAAATCTTCATCGGTATAAGGCTGTTCGGGAACAATTTCGTAAATGTCCGCGCCCTGCTTTTCCGCAATAATTTCCGCAACGGCTTTGGTATTTCCAGTACAGGAAAAATATACGACAATTGATTTTGAGGAGGCGTTTTCCGGAACCTCCGCAGACTGTTCGGCAACGTTCTTGTCAGTAGCCGAGGACGTTTCGTTTTGAGTAATTTTCTCATTGTTTTCGTAAATATCAGCGCTATTCTCCGACACGGCAGCGGAACCTTCCGACGCATTATTTTCAGCGGTATTATTCTCGCTTCCGCAAGATGAAAATGCAAGCATTGCCACACATAATGGAATTAATAAAATAATTTTTTTCATAAAATTTCCTCCGTAATTTTTGTAAAATATTGCCGGAAACATAAGCTGTGATCGACTTTTATTAATTGTGTATCTTCCAGCTGTTAAACCTGCCGGGGAGTAAAAATTTATAGTGCGGATATTACCCTCGTTATAAAGCTCTCCATGGCTCGCCTCCTGGATCCAGAGCTTTGTAGTGATAAACAAATCGTCACGTGGGATACCATTTTTTGAGAGGTTCACCAAAGCTTCTTAGCTGAAATATGCCGCAGCCGTGTCAATAAGACGATAGCCAACCGACAGCGCGTCTGTAACCGCTTGTTCGCAGACCTACGCGGCAGGCACCTGAAATACACCGAAGTCCTATAAAGTTTTTTCTCCGTTTGATAACGTTACAGGTTCCATAATAATTCCCCCATTTTTCTTTTGATTTAATTGTACCACATTTTCACAAAATAGCAAATACTTATATTGAATAAAAAGCAATGCCTTTAAGGCATGCTTGCTAATGCTTGTGAAAGCTATGATTTTGAGATAATTAATCTGCTTTAAAAAGTTCATTAAAGAACTATACTATGTGTTCCGTATTTTCTTTTGTTTTAATTTTTTACAAATAAGTATGTTGTGAATTACAAAAAACACACACTAATATTTATATATTACATTTAAAAATGTAAATGATGGTTTTGATAAGAAAATAAATATAAATTTAGATATAGATTAGTATTTATACTCATAGCCGGACTTATGTTTTGGCTTTATAAATCCGTTGCTTGAAAGGTTCAAAAAGCAACCCAAAAACAAGTTGTGCGGTTAATGACTCCTATTATTACTAATTTAGCTTATTATGTAAAAGCAGATGCTTTAAATAAATTATAGCTGATATATGACAAAAAGAGCTATCTGATTTTAAAATCACAAAATCAGATAGCTCTTAATTTTATAAAATAGTTTAAATATTGCCAAAGCGTTGCCGCAGCGGTATCATAATACCAACAAACAACGTATCTACGCCATTTACAATGGGTAAGCTGCTATTCCCACTCAATCGTGGCCGGAGGCTTAGTAGTAACATCATAAACAATTCGATTAACAGACTTCACCTCATTCACAATACGCCCCGCGCACCGTTCAAGCACCTCGTAAGGTATCTTAGCAAAATCCGCTGTCATAAAATCGGTGGTAGTAACTCCACGCAAAGCAAGGGTATAATCGTAAGTCCGACCGTCTCCCATTACTCCAACGGAACGCATATTAGTCAGTACCGCAAAGTACTGGTGTATCTCCTTATCAAGTCCCGCCTTTGCGATTTCCTCACGGAAGATATAGTCCGCGTCCTGCAAAATTTCAAGCTTCTCGTCGGTAATTTCACCAATAATCCTTATTGCAAGTCCGGGACCGGGGAACGGCTGCCTGTCCACAAGCACGTCGGATAAGCCAAGCTCCCGCCCCAAAGCTCGAACCTCGTCCTTGAAGAGCAAACGGAGCGGCTCAATAATTTCCTTAAAATCAACATAATCGGGAAGTCCCCCAACGTTGTGGTGAGACTTTATAACAGCCGCGTCCCCTGTGCCGCTCTCTATAATATCGGGGTAAATCGTGCCCTGCACAAGGAAATCCACCTTGCCGATCTTTTTCGCTTCCCGCTCAAAAACGCGGATAAATTCCTCGCCGATAATTTTCCTCTTGGTCTCAGGGTCGGACACGCCACGCATTTTGGACATAAACTGCTCCTTAGCGTTCACGCGGACGAAATTCAGTCCCCAGCCCTTGAACGCATTCTCTACCTCGTCGCCCTCGTTTTTACGCATAAAGCCGTGGTCTACAAAAATGCATGTAAGCTTGTCCCCAACGGCTTTGGAGAGCAAAGCCGCCGCAACGGAGCTGTCCACGCCTCCCGAAAGAGCAAGCAGAACCTTGCCGTCGCCGACCTTTCGGCGTATGTCCTCAACGGCAGTTTTGGCGTAATTGCTCATAGTCCAGTCGCCCACGCAGCCGCAGACATTCCTTAAAAAGCTGTCTATCATGCCCAAGCCGCCCTCGGTGTGATTTACCTCGGGATGGAACTGCACCGCGTACAGCTTCCTTTCAGGGCATTCCATAGCCGCTGCGGGACAGTCTTTTGTGTGCGCGGTTATTTTAAAACCCTTTGGTACTTTCTCTATATAATCGCCGTGGCTCATCCAGGACACCGCCTTTTCCGGCAAATTATTTACCGCGCCGAAAAGTACGCTTGATTTATCGTAAAAGGTCTCGGTCTTGCCGTACTCAGCGGTTATGCAGGACGAAACCGTTCCCCCAAGCAAATGGGTCATAAGATGACAGCCGTAGCAAATTCCGAGAATAGGTATTCCCATATCGAAAATTTCTTTGGAACACAGCGGCGAACCATCGGCGTAAACGCTGTTGGGACCTCCCGTAAAAATAATGCCCGCAGGCTTTAATGCCCTGATTTCGTCAAGGGGCGTTTTATAGGATTTTACCTCACAGTATACTCCGCACTCACGGACGCGTCTTGCGATAAGCTGATTGTACTGACCTCCGAAGTCGAGGACGATAACAAGCTGGTGTGATTGTGACATTTTGACTACCTCCTAAAATTATATCAAGCGGGAATTTAGTTCCCTGTATATTAACTTTTTTATGTGTTCACAGCGTTTTCATCAGTTTTAAATATTCCCCGTCTTCATCAGCGCCGTCAAACAGAATTGTGGTAAATCCCTTTTTTCGATAAAGATGCAGAGCTGCAATGTTGTCTTTATCAACGCCGACAGTAATTTCTTTATAGCCCATATTCTTTATTTTTTCAATCATAAAATCAATTAGAATACCGCCTATGCCGTTTCCGCGCCGCTCTTTCTTCACTATCAGACGCGACAGATAAATTCTTTGATTTGCAATTGTGTAATCGTCGTCCCGCATATCAAAAACGTAAGCGATCTCACCGATAAACTCGCCGTTTTGCTTGTACACATAAACAACACGGTTTCCCGTTTCAATTTCTTTGCGGAAAAATTCTGTTTGAGGGAATGCGCTCATATCCCAAATATTATTGCACTTAGAGTAATCGGCAAGAGCAAGCTTGTCAATTGCGTAATCGTTCATATAAAGACAGTTTACTCCCCCATCTTATAAATTAATTTCTATTTTTTAATTATGCCATAAACCGAAGCAAACATCAATATCAATTTTGTAAACAATATTTCTGATTTTGACCTTGAAACGTTTTTATTGGACGATTTCTCTGACCGGCAAGTTAATGTAGGTTTACAATAGAAGAGTAACAAAAGAAAGCAAAAAGGTTAAAAAAGCTTGTCTCCCTTTTCTATTGACTATGATCCAGCTCACTTCTATTGTAATTCTATAAAGGAATAAAAGGTTTTTTTAATATGGTATTGACAAAACCGTTTTTTTTTGGTATAATGTAAATACTTTATCGCTTTAAAACTTACCAGATTTTATGTAATAAAGCAAAGGGGCTGTTTATTATGATTTACGCAATACTTATAGTGTACTTGGCGGTGATGCTCGGAATAGGTGTTTACTGCCGCAAAAAAACCTCGTCGGTGTCTGATTTCGTACTTGGCGGAAGATCCCTGGGCGGCTGGTTCACGGCTTTCGCATATGGCACGTCCTACTTTTCGGCGGTAGTGTTTATCGGCTACGCGGGACAGTTCGGCTGGAGCTACGGTGTATCCGCCGCATGGATAGGCATAGGGAACGCCGTTATCGGTTCAATGCTTGCATGGATGATTCTGGGAAAACGCACACGAATTATTTCCAAACATCTTAACGCGTCCACAATGCCGGAATACTTTGAGAAAAGGTACTCCTCAAAAAGCCTGAAGATCGTTTCGGCAATAATCGTTTTTCTGTTCCTCATTCCCTATACGGCGTCAGTCTATAACGGACTTTCCCGTTTGTTCGGAATGGCGTTCAACATTCCCTATTCAGCGTGCCTAATAGGTATGGCTGTGCTTACGGCCGCGTACGTTATCCTGGGCGGCTATAAAGCTACTGCGATAAACGACTTCGTGCAGGGTATAATAATGCTTATAGGCATTGCAGCCGTAGTAATCTGCGTAATAAACGGTCAGGGCGGCTGGAGTGCTGCACTTGATTCTCTCGGAACTATCTCGGACAAGGGCGTACCGGAAAACAGCCTGAACAGCCTTTTCGGACCAGACCCTATAAACCTTATCGGAGTAGTTATACTTACCTCTCTCGGCACATGGGGACTTCCTCAGATGGTGCAGAAGTTCTACGCTATAAAGGACAACAAGGCTATTACCCGCGGAACTATAATATCCACGTTTTTTGCTCTTGTTGTAGCGGGAGGCTCCTACCTTATGGGAGGCTTCGGAAGACTTTACGGAGCCGCCGACGCGGAAACTGCTGCTGCAACAGGACGCACGCTTATCGAAACAGGCTCCAACGGAAAGCTTGCCTTTGACTCTATCGTCCCCGCAATGCTTCGTTCGGCTCTGCCGGAAGTACTTATAGGAATAGTGGTGGTGCTGGTTCTGTCTGCTTCAATGTCAACACTGTCCTCACTGGTGCTTACTTCAAGTTCTACCCTTACTATCGACCTTATCAAGCCGTTCATGAAAAAGGAAATGAACGAGAAAAAACAGGTGCTCATCATGCGCGTGCTTATAGCGGCGTTTTTGGTACTCTCGGTAATTATCGCTCTCAACCCCAATGCCTACATCACAACGCTCATGTCTATTTCATGGGGCGCGTTGGCGGGAGCTTTCCTTGCTCCATTCATGTACGGGCTTTTCTCCAAAAAGGTAACGTCCGCGGCGGTATGGGCAAGCTTTGTTACCGGTATCGGTATCACCGTTATCCATATGTTCATATTCAGTTTGGGATTTTTCCCCGAGGCGACGAAAGCGGCGGCTTCCCTGAAGCTCAACATGGCTTCTCCCATTAACGCGGGAGCCATAGCCATGATAGTGGGACTTATCGTTGTACCGCTTGTAAGCTCGTTTACAAAGGTAAAAAATCCCGAAAAGGTAGAGGAAATCTTTGCGGACTGCGAAAGGCAGCTTTCGTCTGCCGAGTGATATTTTTAAATAATGACATTTGCAGCCGCCGTTCGTACATAATAATACGGACGGCGGTGTTGCTTTTGAACACGTAAGACTGCTCTGCATATTTTTTGGAAAATTGCCGTAAAATGTCAAAAACAGTTTTAATAATGAAATGTATAATCCAAAATCTCCGTGAAAAACTATTAAAGCAACAAAATTAATGCTATAAAAATTAAAACGGAGGAATATAAAATGAAAGCAACGGGTATTGTCAGAAGAATTGACGACCTCGGGCGCGTGGTTATTCCCAAGGAAATCAGACGTACCATGCGTATCCGCGAGGGTGACCCTCTTGAAATCTACACAAGCAACGACGGCGAAGTCATCTTTAAAAAATACAGCGCGATAAATGAAATGGCAGGCTCTGCAGCGCAGGTCGCCGAAGTCATGACAAAGCTTGCAAACTGTCCCAC
Source organism: uncultured Oscillospiraceae bacterium (assembly GCA_910584715.1). GTDB lineage: Bacteria > Bacillota > Clostridia > Oscillospirales > Ruminococcaceae > RGIG8773. Next base: position 63,866 of record CAJUAN010000003.1, on the reverse strand, counting down.
CGTGGTATTTGACCGCGATCATGTGGTAGCGGTCGCAGGCGTTCAGAAAAAAGAGTTTAATGAAAGACGTGTTTCCCAGGCTCTGGAGGAATACCTCGAAAGCCGCAAGAACTATCTTTACACATCTCATAACGATGCAAAGGTCTTTCCTGTGGAAGGTATTGACCGTCCCGCGATAGCCTGCTCGCCCATACTTGCTTCGGGCGATGTTACGGGTGCAGTCGCTTTTCTTGCTCCCAACAACGAAGCTGTAGCAAGTGAAGTCCAGCAGAACCTTATTCAAGCGGCGGCTCAGTTTCTTGGCAAGCAGATCGAAGAATAGCAGAAAACCGGATTCCCGAATTGGGATATCCGGTTTTGCTTTGTACGGCCGATCACTGCGGATAAATATTAAACGGGATCTGTCCTATCATAGACATATCCCGTTTTCTGCAAATTATTTTCTTCTGGACTGACTTCTGCGCTTGTTGTCAATGACCTTTTTAAGATCTCCCATACGCTCGTCGGAGCTTTGCTTGAATTTATTAAGCATATCCTCAAACGCCGCTTCGGGAGTCTGCGGAAGCTTTTCCTGCTGTGGCTGCTGCCTTGCGCCGTCGGAACGTCTCGGTCCCCCTCCTCGTTTAAAATCCTTTCGTCCGGGAGGAGTATCCAGCGCCTTTTTGATAGAAAGAGATATCTTGCCGTCGTCGTTTACCGCCAGAACCTTTACTTTAACGCTCTGTCCCTCGGTAAGATGATCCTTTATCTCGCTGACAAAGGTGTTCGCCACTTCGCTGATATGTACCATTCCCGTGGTTCCCGGTTCGATCTCCACAAATGCGCCGAATTTTGTAATTCCCGTAACCTTTCCCTCGTAAATTTTTCCTACATCCAACTGCATAAAAAACTTTTTAATCCTCTCGTTTGAATATTTATTTGACCCCGCAGGGGGACAATTTCCTTATCCTTTATTCGGTATGTTTTCCCGGCAGCCGCATTATTTTCCCGCCGTATCGTAAAACCTGCGTTCATTGGGATAGGCATAGCCCAGAACCTCTACGGCGTAACGTTCCATAAACGCGCGTTCGTCTTCCTCGGAAAGAATACTGAGATATTCCGCATTCTGCTCCTCGAGCTTTTCCGCCTGTTCGTAAAGAAGGTCGAGCTCCTGCTTTTTCTCGGCGATCTCAGCCTGGGTCATGATTATAGAGGTAACGCAGTACATAACGAAAACGAAGCTTGTGACCGTGATAATAAACCTCATCAGCGGACTTGTCTGTCTTTTTTTCATGCTCAGTCTTTTTTTTCTTACCGCCTGAGCGTTTTTTCTGATTTTTTCAGCTTTGCGGGCTTCAGACTCGTTCACCTATGTCACCTCCGACCTTTCTGCCTGCCGTGTACAAACTGCAAACCCAATTTTGCATTCTTATTATACACCAACCTCGGGACTTTTTGCAAGGGTTTTTTAACACTTCTTTCCGTTTTTTTCGATTTTCTATAAATTTGTATAAAAAAAAGGCGGACTTTTTGACACAAATTTTTTAATAATTTTACGATCGGTTCAAATAGTACGGAATATACTTTGCGTAAAATCCGCCTTACAGATTCAGCTATACGCCTGAGCGCTCCAGTGATAAGGTTGCCTATTGTAAGTATGTACAGCGCAAACCCTGCCAGCGAGCCGAAAAATATAAAAAAGCGCAGGCTTCCGCCGCATACCGCAGTGGAATAGCAGAATATGCAGAAGCCGTATATAAGCCAGAAAAGCACGTCTTGAACGGCAAGCGGCGTTTTTTTTGCGGCGGGAGGAAAAAGTATCCTGAACACGCGGAAAACGTCGTACATAACGCCCAGAGCCGCGCCAAGAACTACGGACAGCAGAAAAAAAGCTGTCTGCTGCGATACGGAAAAAAATGTCTCTATCTGCAAAAGCTCACCTCGCCTCTAATCAGCGGAAAATTTTCCCGACAAAGGACAGCGGTGAACGGCGGTCGGGGTCGCCGTACACAATGCTTTTTATTTCACCCTCAATGTTCATCTCGCCGCTTTCGACCGAGAGGTCGTTTACGTGCAGATCGCTGCCGCGGACGGTCAGCTCACCCATCGTGGTGTACAGCAGCACTGTGTTTTCATCGAAGCTGTCCACGTCAGTAACGCCGGAAACGGACATTTTTTTTCGCCCCTCTAAGATAATATTGTGTATTCCGTTTTGACCCTGCGTTTTTTTGTTTACTTCATTCATCATAAGCGCTCCTTTGTATTGTTATTATCCGAAAAACGTCCGGGCGACCGTCATTGCGGCAAACTTACGGACTGATTAAGTATATGCTTTGTCCCGAAAAAAAAGAACGTCCCCCGCCGATGAGACGGGGAACGCCGAAACATTTGACTATATCTGTACCGAATAATTTGGAGCTTCCTTTGTTATGTAAATATCGTGAGGGTGGGATTCCTTTAGTCCCGCTCCGGTTATTTTCACAAACTGAGCCTTTTCGTGGAGCTCCTCAATGGTAGCGCAGCCGCAGTAGCCCATACCCGAACGGATACCTCCCACAAGCTGGAAGATAGCGTCGGAAACAAGTCCCTTGTAGGGGACACGACCCTCTACGCCCTCGGGAACTAACTTCTTGCTGTTCTCCTGGAAATATCTGTCCTTGGAGCCGCACGCCATTGCTCCCAAGGAGCCCATACCGCGGTACACCTTAAAGCGTCTGCCCTGATAGATTTCCTCCTCGCCGGGAGCTTCGTCGCAGCCCGCAAGCAAAGAGCCAAGCATTACCAAGTTCGCGCCTGCCGCCAGAGCCTTTACTATATCGCCGGAATACTTTATGCCGCCGTCCGCGATGACGGGGATATTATGCTTTGCGGCAACACAGGCAACATCGTACACTGCTGTTATCTGAGGAACTCCTATACCTGCAACAACGCGGGTAGTACAGATAGAGCCCGGGCCTATGCCAACTTTAAGAGCGTCAGCGCCCGCCGCGATAAGTGCTTCGGCGGCAGCCGCGGTGGCGATATTTCCCGCAATAACAGGAGTGTTGGGGAACGCTTTTTTGACTTCCCTGACCGCGTTCACGATGTTTATGTTGTGACCGTGAGCAGAGTCAAGAACAAGCACGTCCGCCTGAGCGTCAATAAGAGCTTTGGCGCGCTCCATCATGTTTGCCGCAACGCCTATAGCCGCGCCGCAGAGCAGTCTGCCCGACTTATCACGGGCTGAATTGGGGTACTGTACCGCCTTTTCGATATCCTTTATTGTAATAAGTCCTTTGAGAGTGCCGCTTTCATCAACAATGGGGAGTTTTTCAATTTTATGCTTCATCAGTATTTCCTGCGCGCCTTTGAGGTCTGTTCCTACCGGAGCGGTAACAAGATGATCCTTGGTCATCACGTCTCCTATGGGGATATCGAAGTTGGTAAGGAATCTAAGGTCGCGGTTGGTAAGTATTCCAACCAGCTTGCCTGCCCTGTCAACGATAGGTACGCCGGAGATCCTGTATTTGCCCATAAGCTCGTCGGCTTCGGAAACAAGCCTGTCCTCGGTAAGGGAAAAAGGATTCACAATAACGCCGTTTTCGGAACGCTTTACCTTGTCAACCTCGTCAGCCTGGCGTTCGATCGACATATTCTTGTGGATAATTCCTATGCCGCCCTCACGAGCGATCGCAATAGCCATATTCGCCTCGGTAACAGTGTCCATAGCGGAGGTCATAATAGGTGTGTTGAGCATAACGTCTCCCGCAAGCCTTGTGGAAAGGCTTACCATATTCGGAGTGCAGTTGGATTCGGCAGGGATCAGCAGTACGTCGTCAAATGTGAGACCTTCCTTAACGAATTTTTGCGAGTAGTTTGTTTCCAGCATAAAATTACCTCCCGTAAGTTTCTGACGTATTTTAACATATTTAAATATTTCTAATAAGCATAACACTTTACGGGCATTAAGTCAATAGAATTTTCGCAAATTCAGGTATAAAAAATAGCTGTTAATCCGACAATGTTTTTGTGCATTTTTTCATGTTGAAAAAGTCTGCCTCACTTCCGGTCAAGTGATTCTTCCGCTGCCTTTCAAAAGCTTCCAAAGCGTGGGTTCAAAGGAAAATTCCTCCACAAGATTTTTCACCTCGCCGAGGTATTTTTCCCTGTCCTTTGCGGTACCGTTCCGCTTTATTGCTCGAATAAGGATATTTTTCGGAGTATGCTCAAAGTCCACAAATTCCAGAAGCTGCGTCTTATAGCCGCAGTACTCAAGCAGATTAGCCCGCACCGCATCTGTACAGAGGGCGGCGGCGCGTTCCTTTATAATGCCATACCTTGTAAGGACAGAGAATTTTTCAGACTTCATCTGACCGTTAAACTCGTGCTGGCAGCAGGGAACGGAAAATATCATGTCCGCGCCGCGCATGACTGCGTTGTGCAGCGCGTAGTCCGTTGCCGTATCGCAGGCATGGAGCGTTACCACCATATCGACCTTTCCCTGAAAGGAGGCGTTGCCGATATCCCCGACCTCAAACCGCAGATTTTTATATCCGTACCTTTCCGCGGCGGCGTTGCAGTTCTCTATAACGTCCGCTTTCAGGTCGAGACCCAGCATTTCCGTTTCAATACCGAGTATTTCCGTGAAGTAATGGTACAGCACAAATGTCAGGTAAGATTTTCCGCAGCCGAAGTCTATGACTTTCAGGGGCTTGCCGCCTTTCTCAAAGCCGCGTTCCTTTAGGGCGTCGCCGATAATTTCCGCGAAGCGGTTTATCTGGCGGAATTTTCCGTACATAGGTTTTGCCACCTTGCCGTCCCTGGTAAAAACGCCCATGTCCACCAGCGCGGGAAACGGCTTGTCCTCGGAAATAATATAGTTTTTCACCTTGTTATGGGACAGCTCCGCCTTTGGAGCGGAACCGTTAACACGCCTTTTGGTGATCGAGACCGCTCCTTTTTTCGATACCATAAGGCTGTACTCAAACACGTTCCCCCATGAGTTGAGCTGCTTCCAGCCCTGCCCCAGAAGCTTTCCGCAGCAGCTTTTGGCGGCTCCGGCATCCGGCAGGTTTTCATGAAAGACCTGTTTTTCCGTGTATTTTTCCGCCTGATAGCCGCGCTCCTTTTTAAGAAGATTTATTTTAATATATTCGCAGTCCTTAGGAGGCTTGCTTACGACGATCTTAAAAGGAGCGTCCCCCGAAAAAATCGTTTCAAGATAAGATTCCGCAATGTTCATAATATCACCTTTCCAACTGCTTTCCCATAATTATTTCGTATTCCTCGCCGAAAGGCGTGAAGCCTCCCATGTCGCGGTAACCCAGCTTTCTGTAAAAATGCTGAGACGTTTCATTCGCCTGCGTGGAGGTCATCACCGCGCTGTATCCCTTTTCCGCCATAAGCCTTTCCCATTCGCGTACAAGAGCCGTCCCCACGCCTTTCCCGCGGTATTCTTCTTTTACCGACAACATATTCATGAAGGGTATTTCGTCCCAGAACAACCCGTACCTCAGCAGTCCCGCAAACTGTTCCTCATAAAAAGCGGCTGCTATAAAGCCGTCGGAAATAAGCTTTCCCATATGTTCCCGCGTGACATGTCTGTCAGCGCTTAATATTTCGTCAAGCTCTTCGGGCGCGGCAGGTCTTATCTGTATCACAGTTCCGCACCGCCTTTGCTTTTTTCCTTTTCGAGCAGTATATCCAGTTCACGTACTATGCGCGAAACATTTTCGGGAGTTTTGTCCGTATACAGCTCCGCAAAAAGCCGGTTCAGGTTTTCCTCAAAATTATCGGGAAGCGCGGCGCATTGCTTTGCGCATATTTCCGCAAGACGTTTTTCTCCCGGGTGAGTAAGCCTGTTTAACGCGAATATAACGTCGTAATAGCTTGCAAGAAATTCGGCTGTCCTGTGGGTCACGGCGGTTCTGTCGTTCCGCAGCACAGCCTTTTTTATTTGCATATCGTATGAGGGAATACAGCCGCTCAGAAGCTTTCTGCCGCGCCGGACAATGTTTTCCCGAAGCTTTTCCGGGTAGGGCACGCTGTACTTTTCTTTTAAAGCAGCAAGACTTTCGCTGCGGTCGAAAATTATCCTGCTGTTCAGAAGATTGTGCCACATACAGGTCGTGTAAGCGTTTGCGGGTACGCATTCAAAAACTGTCCGGTGCAGACTTTCGTCAAAGCTTTTCATGTCCCTGTAAATGATATCAACGGGGATCCCGTTGTTCAAAACGCAGTTGTCCTCGCATTCCCAGTAACGGTTGCCTATTTCGGCAGAGCCGCAATGTTCGGACAGAAGTTTTCTGCGCGCAGCTTCGGGGATTTTCTCCGAGACGTAAACGTACACGTCGTAATCGGAGGTCTCGTCGTTCAGACCTGTTGACCGTGAGCCTCCGAGAGCTATCGCCTCCGTTTGTGGAAAAGCTTTCAGTCCGTCAAAAATACCGCTGATACCATTTGTTTCGTTCATTTGAATCTTTCTCCCCATTTGTTTTCCAAAATATAAAACAGAGGACGGGACTTTAATTTCCGTCCTCCGTATTTTCCGAACGTGTCTTTCGTTATCTCTTTTTCAGAGAGCTTTTTATGCGCTGCACCAACGTGGGCTTGACCTTTCTGCCTTTTCCCGAAGCGGCTGCGGAGGCGTTCTCGTATGCCTCGCGGATAAACGCCGACTGGGAATCCACAGGCTCTCCCTCCGTCTTTACGTGTACGTAGCTGCTGTCCGGAAGCATTACCCGCGCTTTTACGTTGTCCTTTGTCAGCACGTCAAAAATGTGCATTATCCTTTTCCGCACATGGGTATCATAGATAGGCGCGGCTACTTCAACACGCCTGAGAGTGTTCCTCGTCATGAAATCCGCGGAGCTTATATAGAGCTTCATGCGTTCCGGAGCGCCGAAAATATAGATACGGCTGTGCTCCAAATAACGTCCCACAATGCTTGTTATCTCAATGTTTTCGGTATAGCCCTTTATACCCGCCACAAGGCAGCATATGCCCCTTATGACCATGCGTATCTTAACTCCCTTTTGTGAGGCCTCCACAAGCTTGTCGATAAGTATTTTATCGGTCAGGGAGTTCATCTTCAAACCGATAAAGGCTTCCTCTCCCCGTTCCGCGGCGGCTATCTCGCCGTCAATCATTTCTATTATCCTGTTCTGGAGACACAGGGGAGCCACAAGAAGCTTGCTTGTGTTCTCCGCAAGGGTGTTTGTGGACAGAGCGTTGAACACCATAAGAGCGTCCGAACCGATTTCCCTGTTAGCGGTCATCAGGCACAGATCGGTATAGAGCGCGGAGGTCTTTTCGTTGTAGTTTCCCGTGCCTATCTGAGAGATGTATTCAATCTTCCCGCCGCCTGTTTTTCTTGTGATAAGCAGCAGCTTCGAGTGTACCTTTAAATTTTCGGGACCGTATATAACGCTGCACCCCGCGTGCTCAAGACGCTTTGACCAGCCTATGTTGTTTTCCTCGTCGAAACGCGCGCGAAGCTCCACAAGCACAAGCACGTCCTTGCCGTTTTCCGCTGCGGCGATAAGAGCGTCCACCACCTTTGAATCGGAAGCTACCCTGTACAGGGTTATTTTTATGGACACCACCGACGGGTCGTTTGCCGCTTCGTTAAGCAGTCTTAAAAAAGGCTTTATTGATTCGAACGGATAGGACAGTATAATGTCCCGCTTCTGTATCTGGGGTATCATAGGCGTATCCTTGTCTACCTCCCGGGAGGGCTGGGGATCCGCCCTGCCGAAGAAAAGCGTTGGCAGGCTTTCCTCGAGCCGTCCCCTCAGCGGGTACACAAAGGAAAGGTCAAGAGGGGATTTAAGATGAAATATCTGCTCATGTTTAAGCTCCAGCTTTTCGCAGAGGTAGTCTACCGCCGCGGAGCCAAGCTTGCGGGAAAGCTCCATGCGTACAGGGGAAAGCTTTTTGCGCCTTTTCAGCAGTTCGGACATGACCTCGCGCAGGTCAACGTCGTGGTCGTAGAGAGCCTCCTCCATGTTTATGTCCGCGTTTCGGGTTATTCGCATAAGGGACTTATCCAGTATCTTATAGTTTTCAAAAATAAGCGGCATATAGTGGAGGATAAGCTCCTCCACAAGCATAAAGCGGCGTTTGTTTCCGGGCAGGAAGATCATTCTTGAAAAAGCTCCGCTGGCGGGCACAAGACCAATAGTTACCGAGGAGGATTTGGATTCAAGCTGCGCCGCGGCGTATATCTCTTTATTTTTAAGGAACGGGAAAGGATGCCGCTTGTCGATGACCTGCGGGGAAATAAGGGGAAGAATCTCCGCTGTAAAGTAGGCTTTGAGGTAGCTTTCTTCCTCCTTTGAGAGAGTCTTGAAATCCACCTGCTCAACTCCGTGTCCCTCCAGCTCGGACATTATCCCGCTGTACGCCTTGTCGCGCATGGGATTAAGCTCCGCGACCCGCTTGAATATGGCGTCAAGCTGTTCGCGGCAGGTCATGTCCGTTTTGTTTTCGCGGTCGTCCGCGTCCACAAGGGTGCGGTCATAAAGAGAGCCTACGCGTATCATAAAGAACTCGTCCAGATTTGACTGAAAGATCGCCGCAAACATAAGCCTTTCGCAGAGGGGGACGTTTTTGTCCACCGCCTCTTCAAGAACTCTTTCGTTGAATTTGAGCCATGACAGCTCGCGGTTGTCGTAATATTGTTTCATACTGATCCCCCTGTTGTTTTTTCTGTATCCGTTCAAAGACTTGACAATATGCCGTATCCGCTGAAAAAGCGCATTTAATCCTAATCGCTGATTAAAATTGTAAATAAAAAATCTGCGTTTTCAGACAGAAATTAAGTACAAAATATCAGGCAGACTATATATAATATTATATTGTTGCAGGAAGAAAAAGTCAAGTGGATTAACGCTGAAATTTTTAAGTATTGCAAAAGCCGTATGTAAAACCGCTGCATCCGTATAATACTAAGCAACCAATAAAAGCGCAGATTTTTTATATGCTTTCAATCGGCGGTTAATATGTTAATATAAAAATTTCCCGGATCGTAAGGCGACCGGGAAATCTCTTGTTTTGCGTTTCAGCTTTTGTTATCATCGTCCGAATGTGTAAGCGCATAGGCGAGGGTCATTATGCTGTCGCCAAGGTGGACGTTTTCCACCGCCGCGTCCTTGTGGGCGACCTTTATATCGTAGTGGCTGAAATTCCAGAAAGCCGTTATACCCAGCGATACAAGCTTGTCCGCAAGCTCCTGGGCGGCTGTTTTGGGTATACACAAAATGGCGATCTTAGGCTTTTCCTTTTGGAAAAAGCTTTCCATTTCCGATACCGGTATTACGCGGAGTCCCGCAACAACGCTTCCCGCCTTTGCGGGATCGCTGTCGAAAATGCCGACGAGATCGCAGCCGTACTCGTTGAAATTCATGTGCGTGGCAATTGCTCTGCCAAGGTTTCCCGCGCCGATAAGCACGGTCTTGTAGCCCTGATCCACGCCGAGAATTTTTCCGATCTCGTCGTGGAGCTCCTGCAAATTGTAGCCGTAGCCCTGCTGACCGAAGCCGCCGAAGCAGTTCAGGTCCTGTCGTATCTGTGAAGCCGTAAGGGACATTTTTCCCGCCAGCTCGCCCGACGATATCCTTACCGTTCCCTGCTTCAGGAGCTCACCCACAAATCTGTAGTACCTGGGGAGCCGCTTTATAACAGACGTTGATATATTCTTTGCCATGACGTTTTCACCCTTTTGAATAAAAACTGTTTAACCGTTCCGGATATAAGCTTTTCAGCTTAGTCCCTCATCATTTTTTCGAGTCTCTTGTTTATCTCAACAAGGAAGGTCTCCGTGTCAACGACCTGCTTGTTCGGGAGCTTGCTCATTGCGGCAAGGTTCTTGTCCATGACACCGTCCTCCATTGTCTGTACGGAAGCCTTTTCAAGCTTGTCGGCGTAACCGCAGAGGGCAGGGATATTGTCCAGTTCCCCTCTCTTACGGAGAGCTCCAGACCATGCGAAGATAGTAGCAATGGGGTTTGTGGAGGTCTTTTCTCCCTTAAGGTAATTGTAGTAGTGACGCGTTACCGTTCCGTGAGCGGCCTCGTACTCGTAAACCCCGTCTGGGGATACCAGAACGGAGGTCATAAGTCCCAGCGAACCGAAAGCTGTCGCCAGCATATCGGACATAACGTCGCCGTCGTAATTCTTGCATGCCCAGATGAAGCCGCCCTCGGAGCGTATAACCCGTGCGACAACGTCGTCTATCAGAGTATAGAAGTACTCGATACCCGCAGCCTCAAACTTAGACTTATAGTCCGCTTCGTAAATCTCCGCGAAAATATCCTTGAAGCGGTGGTCGTAGGTCTTGGAAATTGTGTCCTTGGAGGCAAACCAAAGATCCTCCTTGGCGTCGAGGGCGTAGTTGAAGCAGGCTCTCGCGAAGCTTGCAATGGAGCTGTCAAGGTTATGTACGCCCTGCACGATACCGTCGGAATTTTTGAAATCGTGAATAAGAGCGCGGGTCTCCTTGCCGTCCTTGTCGGTAATGACGATCTCTGCCTTGCTGCCTTGGGGAGCTTTCAGCTCGGTGTTCTTATAGATGTCGCCGTAAGCGTGACGGGCGATAGTGATAGGCTTGGTCCAAGTGGGAATGTAGGGCGTGATGCCGTCCACTAAAATTGGCTTTCTGAAAACGGTGCCGTCAAGGATAGCGCGGATAGTGCCGTTGGGGGACTTCCACATCTCTTTCAGCTTGTACTCCTCGACACGTTGGGCGTTGGGTGTGATAGTGGCGCACTTAACGGCGACGCCGTATTTTTTGGTGGCGTTCGCGGAATCAACGGTGACCTGATCGTCCGTCTCGTTGCGGTGAACAAGACCCAGGTCGTAATACTCCGTGTTCAGCTCGATGTAGGGGTTGATGAGGATATCCTTTATCATCTTCCAGATGATTCGGGTCATCTCGTCGCCGTCCATTTCCACAAGGGGGGTAGTCATTTTGATTTTTTCAGACATTTTTATCTCCTCCGTTATCTTTATTAAGAATAAATTTAAAATTTCCTATCTCGGTAGTTTCGGTGTAGCCGTAATAATCGGGCGCGTCGAGGTAAAAGGTAAAGCTTTCCTTTCCGTCCTCCGATTCGGCGGTCTCGTAGGTCATAAAGGTTGCTCCGTAAAGAGCCTCTATGATTTTTCCGATTATGTCGAAAATTTCGTCGTCGGATAAATCGTTAAAAGATATGTCGCTTGAAAATCCAATATTGTCATCGTCTTTATCTACAATATTGCAAGCTTTGAAATTAGACATAGAGTCATCATACAGCATAAAATAATAGTCTTCATACCACGGTGAGATTGATATATAATGGGGAACAATACTTATATAAAATGAATTCTTTCCTATCAAACGAAAACCGTATTCATGCTTCCTGTATGATTTAAAATTTGTTTTCAGCTTAAGCTTAAAATGTTTGGCTATCTTTTCTATTTTTTCATAGACTGTTTTCTCCGAAAAAGCAAATCTGTACTTTTCGGGATCTTTTGCATAATTATTTCGGGCACAATTTGTCTGCCGTTTTCCCTTTTCCGCAATGCCATTGGCAAAAAGGCTTCCAAATAAGCCTGCAATGATCGGGGCTAAACCAAACAAGCCTTGTCACCCTTTCTTTTATTTAATTATTTCAATACACAAAATTTCAAAACCCCAAGTATTACCATATGCAGCGGGTAAAAGACATAGAAAAACCACTTGTTAAAGGTACGGAATTTCTCGCTGCCGCCCCGCTTGCCGTTGTAGAAGTACAGCAGGACTATCGCAAGAAGTACGCCAAGTTGGAAAAGCGAGTCCGCAAGCGTCATGCCGATAAGTATGAAAAACAGCTCCATAAGGATCGCCGTTGCCGCGAACCATATCATCTGCTTTTTGAAATCATCGCGGTACCTGTCAAAAATTATTATCCATATAATGGCAAAGAACAGCCAGTCCCCGATAAGAGAGAGCAGAAATATTGCTACCAAAAGCAGCGCCTTTACGGGCTTTTTCAGCCTTTCGCTGTGTATCACAACCAACGCCAACAGTCCCAGAAAGAACGTGTAGATAACGCCCTGAGCGGGATAAATAATAGCCTGACCGCCTTGAGAAAAATAATATACTGGAAAAGTTCCAAACTCCATAAAGGTGAATGGAGCCCAGGATATAAGCGCGAACAGCCCCAGCCTTAACAGGTACTTTTTACATTTCTTGTGTAATAGTACCCCTCAGCGATAAAGTAGCACATTATGGGCGCGGTAAGCCTGCCTATAACGTGCATTATCTGTCCCAAAACCGAATAATCGCTTACAAAGCTCCATGCGATATGGTCGATAAGCATTGCCGCTATGGCGATGTATTTCAGTACGTTGGCGGTCAGGGGTCTGTTTTCCCGAACGGAAAGAGCGGTTTCGTTTGACATGGATGTACTCCTTTCGGACAGCAGCATTATTTTTTTGCCGACAGATCAATGAAAAGTCCCACCGCCGTACCGACTAAAGCGCAGGCGAAAACCATTGCGCCGAAGCCGCCGGTAAAAGCTCCAAGAACCGCTCCAGCCGTGATACCCACAGCAAATCCGCACAGGGGACGGCTTATTGCTTTCCGCCGGGCTGCGGGTTCCTCCTCGGACCACCGTTTCAGCGTTACCAAACGCTCGCCGTCGTCGCCGTCCTCCGGGTCGAAGGCGGTGTTCCTGAGCAGGTCGCAGGGAAAGGCGGGACAGAGCCCGCAGTGCTCCAAAAGCTTATCCTCGCAGCATTTTTTGATATCGCAGTCTCCCGCCCAGTTTCCCTCTTCAAGTTCGAGGCACCCTGCGCAGCCGCATTCCTCGCGGTTCACGCAGGTATCGCAGTCCAGTCCGCACCTTGAATTATGCATTATTTAAGACTTTCTCTCGTGTAATCAAGCAGACCGCCCGCAAGGATAATGTCCTTCGTCCTGCCGGTAAGCTCGCACAGAACGGGTATCTCCGCTCCCGTTGTCTTATTTTTAACGGTCAACTCGGTCTTGCCCGCTTCAATGTCCGCGCGGACGTTTTCCAAAGCAAGCTCGTCCCCCTGGGAAATTTTATCGTAATCATTCTTGTTTACAAAGGTAAGCGGCAGGATTCCCGCGTTGATAAGGTTAGAGCGGTGTATTCTCGCAAAGCTCTTTACAAGAACAGCCTTTACCCCAAGGTGCAGGGGGGCGAGAGCAGCGTGCTCGCGGGAGGAGCCCTGACCGTAATTCACGCCGCCCACGATAATGCTTTTGCCCATGCTTTCAGCGCGGGCGGGGAAGTCCTCGTCGCATACCGTAAAGCAGAATTTGGAAATTGCGGGAATATTTGAGCGCAGCGGAAGAATTTTCGCTCCCGCAGGCATAATGTGGTCGGTAGTGATGTTGTCCCCAACTTTAAGGGAGCAGGGCGCGGAAATGCTGTCCGCTAAAGGCGCGGTAACGGGGAAAGGCTTGATGTTGGGCCCGCGGAGTATCTCCACCTTGTCCATTTCCGCTTCGGGAGCGGGGGGGATTACCATGTTGTCGTTGATGATGAACTCCTCGGGCATTTCAAAGGCAGGCATATCTCCCAAAGAGGTTGGGTCGGTGTACACGCCCGCAACCGCCGAAGCTGCCGCGGTCTCGGGAGAAACAAGATAAATCTGACCGTCCTTGGTACCGCTGCGTCCCTCAAAGTTTCTGTTAAAGGTACGCAGAGAAATACCCTTTGAGTTGGGGGACTGACCCATGCCTATGCAGGGTCCGCAGGCGCTTTCGAGGATACGCGCGCCCGCGTCTATCATAATTGCCAGCGCGCCGTTTTGAGCAAGCATATTCAGCACCTGCTTGGAGCCGGGGGCGATAGACAGGGAAACGTCTGGGTGAACTGTCCTGCCCTTTAAAATATGGGCGACCTTCATCATGTCCATAAGGGAGCTGTTTGTACAGGAGCCTATGCAGACCTGGTCTATCTTCATGCCCTTTAACTCCTCCGCGGACTTGATGTTGTCGGGAGAATGGGGACAAGCCGCCAGCGGAGCAAGCTCCGAAAGGTTTATCTCAATGACTTCATCGTAAACGGCGTCGGGGTCTGCGGAAAGCTCCGTCCACACGTCCCCCCGCTTCTGAGCGTCAAGAAATTTTTTGGTTATTTCGTCTGAAGGGAAAATTGAGGTAGTCGCGCCAAGCTCCGCGCCCATGTTGGTAATGGTGGCGCGTTCGGGTACGCTGAGGGTCTTAACGCCTTCCCCCGTGTACTCGATGACCTTGCCCACGCCGCCCTTTACGGACATTCTGCGGAGCACCTCAAGAATAACGTCCTTAGCCGCTACCCAAGGGGAAAGCTTGCCAGTAAGCTTAACGTTGACTATTTTCGGGTATGTAATGTAGTACGCGCCGCCGCCCATGGCTACCGCAACGTCCAGACCGCCCGCGCCTATGGCTATCATTCCCAGACCGCCGCCGGTGGGAGTATGGCTGTCGGAGCCGATAAGGGTTTTTCCGGGGATACCGAAGCGTTCAAGGTGTACCTGGTGACAGATACCGTTGCCGGGGCGGGAGAAGTATATGCCGTGCTTTTTAGCCACGGAGCCGATAAAGCGGTGGTCGTCGGCATTCTCAAAGCCGGACTGGAGGGTATTGTGGTCGATATATGCCACGGAGCGTTCCGTCTTTACTCTGGGAACTCCCATAGCCTCAAATTCAAGGTACGCCATAGTACCTGTTGCGTCCTGTGTAAGCGTCTGGTCGATCTTTATTCCTATTTCTCCGCCCTTGACGAACTCACCGTCCACAAGGTGAGCTTTAAGAATTTTTTCCGTTAATGTGTATCCCACTTGCGATCATCCTTTCAAATTATAAGTTATACATATTCATTATACTATCTTTTGTACAGTTTGTCAAGAATTTAACTTGCCAAGGTATGGCTATACGGCGCATATTATAAAAACTTAAAACCGATAAAGAAAATTTACGGAAATTTAAAGAGCTATTTATTCTGAAATTCGTTTTAGCAACAGCAAAATTACTACAGGCTTGAACAAAAAGTTCCAAAACGGCGCGAAACATTTCAAGCGTTCTGGGAAAGCGGCGGCTTAAATAGGAATACAATGTCGTAAGCCTCTTTGTCTAAGCTTTAAAAAAATAAAATATTTTCATTTTTACTTGACATATAAGGCGTTATATTGTATAATAATTTATGTACTAAAGTTAGTTTATGCTAATTCAGAAAGGAAAGCTTTATGACTTTGAACGAACTGAAAACAGGACAGTCTGCAATAATAACAAGCGTCGGCGGAGACGGCGCTCTCAGATGCAGGCTTCTTGATATGGGACTTATACCCAAAACCAAAGTAATGATACGAAAAGTTGCGCCAATGGGCGACCCGATAGAGCTGTTCCTGCGAGGCTACGAGCTTACCATACGCCTTGAGGACGCGGAAAAAATAACCGTCGTACCCGATAATACAAAGGAGGCGGTCACAGTATGATACTTGCTCTTGCGGGAAATCAGAACTGCGGCAAGACCACTCTGTTCAACCAGCTCACAGGCTCAAACCAGCACGTTGGGAATTTTCCAGGCGTAACGGTTGACAGAAAATCCGGCGAGATCCGCGGCCACAAAAACTGCGAAGTGGTCGACCTTCCGGGCATTTATTCCATACGCCCCTATACCAATGAGGAAATAGTGGCGCGGGATTTTTTAATCGATGAAAAGCCGGACGCGATCATAAATATTGCCGACGCCACAAATATCGAGCGCAATCTCTACCTCACTCTGCAAATGCTGGAAATGAACATACCCATGGTTCTGGCGTTAAATATGATGGACGAGGTGCGCAGCAACGGCGGTACTATTGATGTGAAGGGGCTTTCCGAACGGCTGGGCATACCCGTTCTGCCAATAAGCGCGGCGAAAAACGAGGGTATCGACGAGCTTGTTTCAAAGGTCATTGAATACGCCGAAAAAAAGAAAAAGCCGAAAAGGCTTGACTTCTGTCACGGAGCGGTACACCGCTGCATACACGCCGTGTCACATATGATAGAGGACCACGCCGTGCTTGCGGATATGTCCCCTCGCTTCGCGGCAACGAAGCTTGTGGAGAACGACCCCGACATCAACAAAAAGCTGAAGCTCAACGAAAACGAGCTTGAAATGATAGAGCACAGCGTTTCCGAAATGGAAAAGGAGCTTGACATGGACAGGAACGCTGCCCTTGCCGATATGCGCTATACCTTTATAGAGGAGGTCTGCCGCGAGACGGTGGTAAAGTGCCGCGAAAGCAAGGAGCATATCCGAAGCGTCAAGATAGACAATATCCTGACCGGCAAGTACCTTGCCATACCGCTTTTCCTTTGCATAATGCTGCTTATCTTCTGGATAACGTTCGGTTCGGTTGGAGCATGGCTCAGCGATATTTTCAGCGGCTTTATCGACTTTGTTACCTCCGGTATAGACAAGGCGCTGACGGTGTACGGATTGAATCCGATAGTACATAGTCTTATCATAGACGGAATTTTTGCCGGAGTGGGAAGCGTTCTCAGCTTTTTGCCCACGATAGTCACACTGTTTTTCTGCCTGTCCATTCTGGAGGACAGCGGCTATATGGCTCGTGTAGCGTTTGTAATGGATAAGCTTCTGCGGAAAATAGGTCTTTCGGGACGGTCTTTCGTGCCTATGCTTATCGGATTCGGGTGCAGCGTTCCCGCTATCATGGCGACCCGCACCCTGTCCTCGGAAAGGGACAGGCGCATGACCATATTTCTTACACCCTACATGAGCTGTAGCGCGAAGCTGCCTATTTATGCAGTATTCACCGCAGCGTTTTTCCCCAAATACAAAGCCCTTGTTATGATGATACTCTACGTTTCGGGAATGCTTGTGGGTGTCGTTTGCGGACTTATCATGAACAAGACAAAATTCAAGGGAAATCCCGTGCCGTTTGTAATGGAGCTTCCCAACTACCGGCTGCCCTCGGCGAAAAGCGTGGGAATGCTGATGTGGGACAAGGCAAAGGATTTCATGCAGAAAGCCTTTACGGTAATATTTTTCGCCACGATCATAATATGGTTCTTACAGACTTTTGATATGCGGCTGAACGTTGCGGAGAACAGCTCAGACAGTCTCCTCGCCATGCTGGGTACGGTCATCGCCCCCCTGTTCAGACCTCTCGGCTTCGGGGACTGGCGCGCGGCTACGGCTCTTATAACGGGCTTTTCCGCAAAGGAGGCTGTTGTGTCGACGCTTGCGGTGCTGACAGGCTCCAGCGTAGCTGATTTGGGTACGGTACTGGGCGGATTGTTCACGCCGGTATCCGCGGCAAGCTTCCTTGCGTTCACATTGCTGTATACGCCCTGCGTTGCGGCAATAGCTGCCGTAAAGCGGGAAATGAACAGCGGCTGGTCGGCGTTTGTAATGGTGCTTATGCAGTGCTTTGCAGCTTGGGTAGTATCTTTCGGAGTATATAATATCGGAACGCTTATTTTCGGATAATTTGCTTAAAATGAACCAATATTTCAAATGAACGCTCGTATTTTTACGGGCGGTCATTTTTTTGTTGAAATATCCGGAAAAATGTGATATACTTTACAGTATAAAAGCGGAGGAATGAAATGATAAGAAAATATGAAAAAAGCGACCATGACCGTATTATGGAAATATGGCTGTCGTCAAATATCGAAGCTCACAGCTTCATACGCCGCGGGTACTGGCAGGACTGCTTTGAAGGCGTTTCGGAGGCCATTCCCTTGGCGGAGGTCTACACCGCGCTGTCCGGCGGTGAAATAGTCGGCTTTATCGGTCTGAACGAGGGTCACATAGAGGGAATTTTCGTGGACGGCGAACACCGATCCGAGGGTGTGGGAAAATCACTTATAGACTTTGCCAAGGAGCTGTATCCCAAGCTTTCTTTATGCGTGTACGAAAAAAACGAACGGGCTGTTGATTTCTACAAGCGCGAGGGTTTTCTGCCGATCAGGAGAAAGCCCGACATATCCACGGGAGAAACGGAAATACTTATGCGGTGGGAAGTTAAACGGATACCGTATAATCTGTAGGTGATATTATGGGAAGCATTATTTTAAACGAAGATTTTTTTCATCGGGACGTTCTTGACGTCGCTCCCGATCTGGTGGGAAAGCTTATTGTCAGAACCTTTGAGGACGGCAGTGAAATATCTCTCCGCGTTACCGAAGCGGAGGCTTACCGGGGCGAGGAGGATACTGCCTGTCACGCCAGCAAAGGGAAAACGGAGCGTACAAAAATTTTGTACGGCAGGTCGGGAACGATTTACGTTTATCTCTGCTACGGTATGCACTGGCTGATGAACGCTGTCACCGGCGAGGAGGGTCAGCCCCAGGCGGTTCTGTTCCGCGCCTGCGAGGTCTATAACGGTCCCGCGAAGCTTACCAAAAAACTTGGCATTGACAAAAGCTTCAACGGGGAATCCTTTTGCGGAAATCCGAGAATACGCATAGAGGACGACGGCTACCGTCCCGAGCTGGTAGCTCTGCCGAGGGTGGGGATAGATTATGCTACTCCCGAATACAGGGACATTTTGTGGCGGTTTGTTGATAAAAGCAGAAAATAAGAGGGTGGATTTATGCGCGATTTGGTCAAGGAAATAGGCGATTTTATTTTTGTTGAGGACGAGCCTCAAAGGTGCGATGTTATCGTTACCGTCGGGGGCAGCTTTCCCCAGACCGCGGAAAAGGCTGCGGAGCTTTACAAAATCGGCTTTGCGGACTATATTCTCGCGGGGGGCGGAGTAAGCGTTAAGACCGGAGTTTTCGCGGGGGTCAAGGACAAAAAGAATATCTACTGCGGCGACTACAGGACAGAATGCGATTTCTACGTGGACGTGCTGAAAAAGAACGGCGTACCCGAAACGGCGATAGTCCGTGAGGACAAGTCGGGACATACCCGCGCCAACGCAGAGTACGCGGCGGCTGTACTGAAAGAACGGGGCATATCCGCAGAAAAAGTTATTTTAGTTTGCAAAAGATTTCACGCGCGGCGATGTCTGATGTTCTTTCAAGCTTATTTTCCCGGTACGGAAATTCTGGTCGTACCCGCGGATATCGAAACGGGCGATTGGAATATTACAAAGGATAACTGGTATGCCTCCCCATACGGCATAAAGCGCGTCATGGGCGAGCTTGCACGCTGCGGGGAGCAGTTTACGGAGACGGATATAAATAATTATATGAGGTAAATATCATGCTTAACTTAATTCTCGGAGGCGCGGGCTGCGGAAAGTCTTACGAAATGGTAAACCGTATCGAGACCGCCGTACTGAACGGAAAGGACGTGCTTGTGATAATCCCCGACCAGTTTTCGTTCGAGTTCGACAGAACCCTTTACGAGCGTCTGGGCGCGGAGCTTTTCAACCGCGTTGACGTGCTTTCCTTTGCGCGGACGGCGCGGGAAATTTTTATACGTCACGGCGGTCTGAAAGGCAGGTACGCCGACGACACCGTGAAAAAGGTCATGATGTACCGTGCTCTTGCGGAGATATCCGAGAGGGACGGACTGCTGTTCTACGGAAGGCAGGCCAAGTCCCCGTCGTTCGCGGAAAGCAGCCTTGAAATGGTCAAGGAGCTTACCCTCAGCGGAATAACCGCGGAGGCTTTGTCCTCCTGCGCGGACAGGCTGGACGAAAGCGTCCGGGACAAGACCGCCGATATCGCGCTGATATACTCCGAGTACGGCAGGATACTCTCCCAAAGCGGCTACAAGGACAGCGGAGGGGACATTTCCGAGGCGGCGGCAAGGGCGGCGAGATACGGATATTTCGAGGGAAAGACCGTCTTTATAGACGCGTTCAAAAGCTTTACCGCCGACGAGCACGCTATGCTGGACGTGATGATAGCTCAAAGTGAAAGCGTGACGGTATGTCTGCCTACGGCGGACGCTGAGCCGAGCGAATATTCGGTTTTCGCCGCAGTAAACAGGACGGTAAGCAGACTGACGAGGGCGGCTTCCGACCAAGGCGTGAAAACCGTCCGCACAATGCTGGAGGAGCCTAAGCGTTTTAAAGCTCCCGAGCTGGCTTTTTACAGCGGGAACGTGCTGAGGAACGTACGCGGCAGCTATAGCGGCGAATGCGAAGCCGTGACCGTGTACTGCTCCGCTGACAGCTACGGCGAGGGCGATCTTGTCTGTTCCGAGATACGCCGCCTTGTTATGGAGGAGAGGTACCGCTACAGCGATATAGCCGTTCTCGCAAGGCAGAAGGAGCTGTACTCCGCGGTAATGGAAAGCGCCTTCGAGCGTTACGGAATACCGTTCTACACCGACGAAAGCCGCACCGCCGCCCACAAGTCCCTGTTTATTTTCGCAAAGACCGCCCTTGCTCTTGCAGCGGGAAAAAACGCGGGTACGGAGGATTGGCTGCGGTACATGAAAACCGGTATGCTCGGTCTCACCGACGAGGAGATCGCCGCCGTGGAGGACTGCTGCTACAAGTGGAACATTGAGGGCGATATGTGGGAAAAGCCCTTTGAGTACGACGACGTGCGATTCGGCGCGGAGCAGGTCAGGCTGCGGGTCACGGAGCCGGTCTTCAAGCTTCGGGAAGCCTGTGCGGACGTTGCGGACGGTCGGGACTTCTGCGCCGCTATGCTTGACTTTTTCGACGATACGGGTCTGTATGAAAATCTGCACGCTTTTTGTGAGAACTGCGATACAACGGACGCTGCGGCGTTATCGGCGGTGCGCGAGATAAAGCAGCTCTGGGAGCTTTTGTGCGGGCTTCTGGAAACCTTCGACCGCGCTCTCGCGGACACGAAAATAAGTTCCGAAAGCTTTGCGGAGCTTTTCTCGGCGGCAGTCTCGGGACTGAAATTATCCTCGCCGCCCCAGACTCTGGACTGCGTGCAGTTCGTGGAGGCGCACACGGCAAGACTTGCGGAACCGAAAGCGGTTTTCGTGGTCGGTGCGAACGAGGGTATGTTTCCTTACGCGGCTAAGCCCTCGGGACTTTTCAGCGACCGTGACAGGCTTGCTCTGGAGGAGGCGGGCATAACCCTTTCAGGAGGCTCCGCGGACAAGCTTGACGAGGAACGCTTTGCGGCTTACTCAGCCCTTTCCCAGGCTTCTGAGCGGCTTTGGATAACGTACCCCATATCGGACGTTTCGGGCAGACAGCTTTATCCCTCGGCGGTGGTCAGCCATGCTGAGGAAATGTTCGGGAAAGACGCGGTCACGTCCTTTGAGAAGCGGGGGCTGCTGTCGTTCTGTACAACGGCGGGCGCGGCGTATTATCAGTACGTGCGGAACTACCGCCGCGGCGACGCGGATTCCGCAAGTCTGCGAAAGGCTTTGGAGGGTCTCCCCGAATACGCGGAGCGGCTGGAGTACCTTAAAAACATAGAAAACGCGGTGGAACACAGCCTGTCCCCCGAAACGGGCGGGCGGCTTTTCGGCAGGCATATGTCAATGTCCGCATCACGTTTCGAGGACTACAGAAAGTGTCCCTTTAAATATTACTGCCAAAAGGGTCTGAAGCTTTATCCGCCTCGAAAGGTGGAGCTTGACAGTCCCTCGCGGGGTACCGCTATACACTACTGCCTTTGCGGTTTCCTGAAAGAAAAAAGCCGCGAGGACTTTATTTCAATGAGCCGCGGCGACATCACGAAGCTTGTTAAAAAATATCTGGACGAATACTACCGGAGCGACGCTGTGGGCGGCGATTACGGAAAGACAAAGCGCTACAAGGCGGCGTTTTCACGGCTTTCGGACACTCTGACGGATATTCTTGAAAGGCTTGCGGCGGAGTTCGGGCAGAGCAAATTCGTCTCCGAGGGCTTTGAGTATGCTCTGCGGCGGGACGGCGACGAGGAGCCGCTGAAGCTTGTCACCCCAAGCGGCATAACAGTTTGGTTCGAGGGTACCGTGGACAGGGTGGACGTGTACCGAAACGGTTCGGAGAGCTACGTCCGCGTTATAGACTACAAGTCGGGCATAAAGGAGTTCCGCTATGAGGATCTGCTTTACGGCGTGAATATGCAGATGCTTCTGTATCTTTTCGCCGTTACCGAGGGGAACCGCCGCGGACGGTTCTCGGGGGACATTCCCGCGGGAGTCCTCTATATGCCCGCAAAGGACGCCGCGGCTGGTCTCGGTCGCGGCGAGGGTGACGAGGCTGCGCAGGAGGTTCTGAACGGTACATATAAAATGAAAGGCGCGGTGCTGTACAACGACGAGGTGATCGCCGCCATGGAAAAGGACTGCGGCGGCGTGTTCATTCCGGTGAAAAAGTCGGCGGGAGGGTATTATTCCTACTCGAAGCTTATTACTGCCGTGCAGCTTGAAAACCTGCGGAAATACTCCTACAGGTTGCTTGAGGAGACCGCGGAAAGCCTTGCGGAGGGCAGGATAGAAGCGGTTCCTCTCATGGACGGTGAGGGCGCGCTGCCCTGCGGCTATTGCGACTACAGAAGCGTGTGCGGCAACTATCCGCCCGCGAAGATAAGGGAGTACGCCGACAACGCGGCCGAGCTTATAGAAAATATCATGAACGGAGATGAAACGCCATGAGTCAATGGACAAAGGAACAGCTTGACGCAATAACCGCCCGAGGCACGGGCGTTATAGTCTCCGCGGCGGCGGGAAGCGGAAAGACCTCGGTGCTTGTGGAAAGACTTCTTGGGATACTTTCCGACACGGAAAACAAGATTCCCGCGGACAGGCTTGTGGTGGTGACCTTTACCAACGACGCGGCTGAACAGATGAAGCAGCGTCTCTCGGCGGCTTTGTCAGAAAAAATATCCCGCGAACCGGGCAACCTATGGCTCTGCCGTCAGCAGTCCCTGCTTCGGACGGCGAAGATATCCACTATCCACTCCTTCTGTTTCGACCTGATACGGGAGAATATACAATCTCTGGACGTTTCCGCAGGCTTCCGCATACTGGACGACACGGAGGAAATGCTGCTGAAACGCCGTGCTATGGAGAACGTCTTTGAAAAGCTTTACGATGAAAAGCCCGAGGAGACCGAGTGTCTGGCGGGATTTTTCAGCGGTTCCCGCCGCGGCGACGAGGAGCTTGAAGCGGCGGTTTTAAAGCTGTACGAATTTCTGATGTCGATACCCTTTTACGGGGACTGGCTGAAAAGTGCGTTGGACAGGTACAAAAAGGGCTTCGAGCCTGACGGCGACCCATTGGCGAAGCTTTACCTGAACCGTTTGGAGGAGTTATACAGC
Source organism: uncultured Oscillospiraceae bacterium (assembly GCA_910584715.1). Classification (GTDB taxonomy): domain Bacteria; phylum Bacillota; class Clostridia; order Oscillospirales; family Ruminococcaceae; genus RGIG8773. The sequence continues at coordinate 40,723 of CAJUAN010000003.1, read as the reverse complement.
CGATTGGTTAGACAAGCTGAGTACGCGGGAAAGCTGTACTTTGAGCTTTGCGGAAAGGTATCCGACGCGATCGCAGCAGAGACGGACAGGATAAGGCTCATGCTGAAAAATCTGCAAAATACGGGTCTCGGCTGGGACGAGAGGGTGGTACAGCCGCCTCAGCCGAAAACGCGGATAAGCTTTCCGCGGAACATGAGCGATACCGAAAAGGAGACGGCGGAGCACATAAAGGAGATACGAACCAAATACAAAAAGGAGCTTGACAAGGCGGGCGAGGGAATATTCCGTATGGAGGAGATCGCCGACGACTATAAGGTACACGGGGAGATTTTGGAAAGCCTGAACGGCGTGATATTCATGTTCTGCGCGGAGCTTGACAGGCTCAAAGCCGAAAAGAACGCGCTGGGCTTTTCCGACGCGGAGCAGCTTGCTATACGGCTCCTTGCGGAGAAAACCGAGGACGGCTCTGTAGTCGGTACGAAGCTGGCAAGGGAGCTGTCCGACTACTACGGCATGATAATGATCGACGAGTTTCAGGACGCCAACAACAACCAGGACTTGATCTTCAAGCTGCTGTCAAAGGGCGGCACGGCGGAGCGGGGAGGCATGAATCTGTTCGCCGTGGGGGACGTGAAGCAGTCCATTTACAGCTTCCGTCAGGCGAACCCGAAGCTGTTCACAAACGCTCTTGAAGTGTCCGAAAGCTACACGGGAGCGGACTTTTCCGGTACCAACGCGGCTATACTCCTGAACAGGAATTTCCGAAGCAGCGGCGCGGTCATTGATTTTGTCAACTATGTTTTCGGCTGCGTGATGAGCAAAGCCGCGGGCGAGATAGACTACACCGAGTCGGAGGCTCTTGTCAGGGGACTTGATTATCCCGAGGGCGACAGGACTACGGAAATTCTGATAGTTCCCGACTGTGACGACGACAATGCCGAGGCGCGTGCCGCCGCCGCTAAAATAAAGCGGCTGATGAGTACCGGAACGGTGTTTGACAAGGGCGCGGAAAGACCCTGCCGTCCAAGCGATTTCTGCATACTTCTCCGCAATAACAAGCAGGCGGAGACATATGTCGCGGAGCTTGCGGCGGCGGGCATAAAGGCTTACGCGGAGGAGCCCGCGGGATATCTCGAATCCCGGGAGATATCGGTGCTGACAAGCATGCTGGCGGTGGTGGACAATCCCATGCAGAACGTTCCGCTGGCGGCAGCGCTGATGTCCCCCATGTTCATGCTTACGGCAGAGGACATGGCAAGGCTCGCTGCTGTAAAGGGCGCCGACGAGGAGCGGTATTTCCGTACGGTAAAGCTCGTGCTTGAGGGCGGTACGGAAATTGAAAAGGGCACGCCGCTGTACGGAAAGCTTGAAAAATTCATGGCTATGTTTAACAAGCTGAGGTACTGCGCCGCCTCCCAGACCTTGGAAAGGTTTATCAGGACTATCTACGACAGCACGGATTTCCTGTCGGCGGTGCAGGTCTACAAGGACGGAAGCCGCAAGCGGGCGAATCTCCGTCTGCTTCTGGACGTTGCGGAAAGCTACGAGAAAAATTCGGGGGGCGGTCTGTCCGGCTTTGTTCGGTACCTTAACATGATAATCCGTCGCGGCGGCGACCTGAAACGTGCTTCGGCTGTATCGGCGGCGGAGGACGTTGTGTCCGTCAAGACGATACACAAATCAAAGGGCTTGGAGTATCCGTTCGTGTTCCTGTGCGGCTCCTTGGGACATTTCAACGAGGAGGACTTAAAGCGAAGGATACAGGTAAACGCTGACCACGGCATAGGCTTTAAGATACAGGACAGGGCAAAGCTGAGGCTGTACGATTCCTTTCCGCAGACGGTACTCAAGGGTCTGGGGCGGTCGAGCCTTAAAAGCGAGGAGCTGCGGCTTTTGTACGTTGCGCTGACAAGGGCGAGGGAGCGAATTTTCATTACCGTTCCCGACACTAAAAGGGTGCGGAGCGAGACAGCCTCCGTCCGTTCGGAGATAATAACCGAGGGCGGGGTAACTTACGCGGTTTCGGCGGGGGCAAGGTCTATGCTGGACTGGATAGCAATGGCAATGCTCGTTCACCCCGACGGGGAATGGTTCAGGGACGGCGAGTTTGTCCCGATAAGAAAGACCGAGGCGGCGGTAAGGGTCTGCAAGGCTGACGGTACCGAAGAAAACGCTGCCGGGCAGGACACTGAGGAATACGCTCTTCCCGATGACGACAAGGTAAAGCGTTTGCTGGACGGCTTTGCTTTCGTATACGGCGGCGGTCTGACAGACAAGTCCGCAAAGATAACGGTAACGGAGATAGCCAAAAGCGGCGACGCGGACAGGCTTTATCTGCGCCGTCCTGAATTTGCCGAAGCGGGGGGGCTTACCGCCGCGGAAAAGGGTACGGCTATGCACACCTTTATGCAGTACGCGGATTTTTCCGCAGCGGAAGCCGATCCCGCCGCCGAAGCGGAAAGGCTCGCGGAGTACGGCTTGCTCAGCCCCGATGAGAGCGGGTCGCTGAACATTAAGCAGCTAAAGGAGTTTTTCTCTTCTGAGCTGTACGCAAGAATAAAAAGATCCGACAGTATACGACGGGAACAGAAATTTTTGATCAAAAAATCCGACGCCGCTCTTGACGATGACAGACTTATGGAGTATAATGATAATAGTATGCTTCAGGGTATTGCCGACTGTATGTTCGAGGAGGACGGGGAGATCGTCCTGATAGATTACAAGACCGACCGGGGCGCGGGGGAAAAAGTCCTTGCGGACAGATACGACCTGCAAATAAAGCTGTATGCCGCGGCTCTTGGGAAAATATTCGGCAAACGGGTCAAAGAGGCTTATTTGTATTCCTTTGCTCTGGGACGGGCAATAAAGATAATATAAGACGTTAAGGAGGATTTCCGATGGCAAATCAATCGGCGCAGCGCCCTGCGAAGAGATCGGGCGGAATCAATGCAACTTTTATAGGTCTGGTCTTTCTCGGAATATGTATGCTTATAGCGGGCTTCAGTATCGGAGGGAACATTAAGAAGCTCGGAAAAACGATCGAGGAAAAGAGCTTTGCCGCCGCAAGCACGTTTTCGGTACCGGACAGCATGGGTATGACTCAGAAGAAATATCTTAACGCGACCGAAGCGGGCGAGTACCTTAATATTTCCCCGGAAAAGGTGGAGTCCCTGATAACCTCGGGTGAGATCAAGGAGTACATAAAGACTGACAAGGGGTATTCGGTGGCCGTCGATGTGCTTGACGAATGGTTCGACAACGAGTCCTACCAGACAAAGCTGAAAAATAATTCCGTTCCCGGAGCGGACGAGCCCGATAGCGGGGAAAATGCCGAAGAATAAAGGCTTTGGAAAAATTTCCGATAAAATTTTTAAAAACGCTTGACAAAACGTTCCGAACCGGGTATAATATTAAAGTCGGTGTTTTTAGCGCCGTTTATAAAACAAAGCAGAACATTTTCCGTTCTCACCCTGCCGCTTAAGCGCGCAGCGGTCAATATGCGATATTTTTACGGATGCGGCGCACGCATAGGTGCGTTTAGTCATGTGATTTTCGTGTGGGCGGAATATTTTGTTCCGCCCATTTTTGTATAGAAGACGAGGTAGGGATAATTTCAACCTCTAACTTCTAATCTCTAACTTCTAACAGGGGGTGCTTATCATAGGCAGCAACAGCAAAGATGTTCAGATCAACGAGGAAATCAGGGATAAGGAAGTCAGACTGATCGGCAGCGATGGTTCCCAGCTTGGAGTTATGTCCTCAAAGGACGCGCTCAGGCTTGCGGAGGAAAAGGAGCTCGATCTGGTAAAGATAGCTCCGCAGGCAACGCCTCCCGTATGTAAGATCATGGATTACGGAAAGTACGTTTTCGAGCAGAGCAAGCGCGAAAAGGAAGCCAGAAAGAATCAGAAGATAGTCGAGATCAAGGAGATCAGAATGTTCTCCACTATTGACACGAACGACTTTAACACCAAAGTCAATCAGGCGATAAAATTCCTGAAGGCGGGAGATAAGCTGAAGGTATCGGTGCGTTTCAAAAAGCGCGCTATAGCACACCCTCATCTCGGAGAAGAGCTTCTTGAAAAGTTCAAGGAGGCGTGCGCCGAGGTAGGTACAGTTGAAAAGCCGGGCAAAATGGAGGGACGCGCTCTTGTGATGTTCGTTTCCCCTAAGGCTTCAAAATAAATGTATGGGACAGTTTTTCTGTCTAAACTAAAGGAGGATATATTATGCCAAAGCAGAAGACACATTCGGGCGCTAAGAAGCGTTTTAAGCTCACTAAGAACGGTATGGTAAAGTACCAGAAGACCAACAGACGCCATAGGCTCACACAGAAAGCCACAAAGCGCAAGAGGATCAACAGAGCGGCGGGCTACACAGGCTCTGCCAACACAGCGACTGTAAAGCAGCTTCTTCCTTATAAATAAGGACTGACGCCGCGGACGGCACAGGCGGGACGCAGGGATACTCTTGCTTCTTGCTTCTAAAATTCTGAAATTTTTAGTACGGAGGTAAAAGATTATGGCTCGTGTTAAGGGAGCAATGGCTACTCGCAAGAGAAGAAATAAAACGTTAAAGCTTGCTAAAGGTTACTGGGGCGCAAAGAGCAAGCATTTCAAGATGGCTAAGGAAGCCGTTATGAAATCAGGAAATTACGCTTACATCAGCAGACGTCTCAAGAAGCGTGATTTCAGAAAGCTCTGGATCACAAGAATTTCCGCTGCCTGCAAGATGAACGGCATGAACTATTCCACGTTCATGAACGGTCTTAAAAAGGCGGGCGTAACTCTCAACAGAAAGATGCTTTCGGAGATCGCTATCAACGATGCGGCAGGATTCACGGCTCTTACCGAAAAGGCTAAGGCAGCGCTTAACTAAAAGGATTTAAAGGTCAGAAGCGATTTTTGCTTCTGACTTTTTGCGGTTTTTAATGTTTATTTTTCCGCCGCTTTTTGGGACTTGTCCGCATAAGGTCTGATCGCAAAGGAGTTATAGATAATGCTTGGAAGTACATACCGCCTCATTGAGCAGTATATGCTTATGTGCATGAATGACAGCGCTCACGACAGAGATCACGTTTATCGGGTACTCTATACGGCGCTGGATATTGCTGATACAGAAAATGGCGTTGACGCCGACGTTCTTATATCAGCCTGTCTGCTGCACGATATAGGCAGACGCGAGCAGTTTGAAAATCCTGAGCTTGACCATGCTGAGGCGGGTGCGGAAAAGGCGTTTCGTTTTCTGACCGGTAACGGTTTTCCGGAAGACTTTGCCGCTGAGGTTCGGGAATGCATTCGTTCTCACAGATACCGCTCTGAAGCTCCGCCGGAAAGCATTGAAGCAAAAATACTGTTCGACGCGGATAAAATAGACGTTTCCGGAGCTATAGGTATTGCCCGTACTCTTATGTACAGCGGTCAGACTTCCAGACCCTTGTATCTGCTGCTGTCTGACGGAACGGTTTCTGACGGTACAAACGACAGGTCTCCGTCATTTCTCAGGGAGTACAAATACAAGCTGGAGAATGTTTACTCCCGTTTTTACACGAAAAGGGGCTTTGAGATCGCCAAGCAGAGGCAGAAAACGGCTGCGGAGTTTTATAACAGCATCTTTCACGAGGCGGATTTTAGTTACAGATCGGGCGCGGACAAGCTTGGTCGGTATATTAACGGAAAGAAATAATCGCTGCAACGCTTAAAAAAATTTGCGGAGGTCGTTATGCGCAGTATCACATCGTCCGAAAACCAAAATATCAAGCTCTACAGAAATCTTGCGGACAGCAAAAAACGCCGCCGCGAAAGCGGTATGTTCACCATTGAGGGGGTGCGTCTGGTTTCGGACGCGCTTGCGGAGAATGTAAAGCTTCACTCTGTTTTCGTTACCGAAAGCTGCATGGAAAAAATTGCGCGCGGTGAAACGGTCATTCAGCGCGAAGCTTTGGATTTTCCCGCCGGAAGGTCAGATACGGACGGGACGGAAGTCTTTCTCATTCCCGACAGTATCGGGGATAAAATGTCCTCCACCGATAATTCTCAGGGAATTTTTGCCGTTTGCCGCGGTCTTGACAAACCGTCGATTTCTGATACAATTAAAAACGGGGGCAAATATATCCTGCTCCACAGGATCCAGGATCCGGGCAATCTCGGCACAATAATCCGCACAGCCGACGCCATGGGCGTAGACGCGGTTTTTCTTGCGGAATGCTGTGATCTATATAATCCCAAAACCGTACGTTCAACAATGGGGAGCCTTTTCCGCGTGAACGTTTCCGAGACGGAGCTTGACAAAGCTTTTCCGATTTTTGAAAATATGGGGGTACCGACCTTTGCCGCTGTTGTGGACGGCGACGCGGAATCCCTGACGGACTGCGATTTTTCCCGCGGAGGGGTAGTTCTCATCGGTAACGAGGGAAACGGTCTGCCGAAAGAGGTTTCGGAAAGGTGCGGAAAAAAAATTACCGTGAAAATGCACGGTACGGTAAATTCCCTGAACGCCGCCATGGCTGCGGGGATAATTATGTGGGAACTGGAAAAGTAAGAGATTTTAGACGCAGGAAGCAGGAGAAAGTGCAGGGAATCAATTTCTTGCTTTTTGCCGCATAAATTCTTGTTTCTAATAGCTAAAAGGAGTGGCAAATGGACAGACAAAACGTGTTTGACTGGCTTTGGACGGTAAACTGTCTCGGGTGCGGAAATATCAGAATATGGGATATTATGGATAGCTTTCACTCCGCTGCCGAGGCAAGAGCGGCTTTGGAGGACAGGGGCAGGCGCAGGGACTTCCTTTCCGAAAGCGAAAGAAGAGCCGCTGAAAGAACGTCGGAGGAGCAGATAAACGAGCTTATAGATTACTGCGAAAGCCGCAATATTTACATAATGACCTTTGACGACGAGCTGTACCCCGAAAGGCTCAGGTCTATCTACAATCCGCCTGCGGTACTGTTCTGCCGCGGCGATTTGAGCTGTCTCGAAAGCGATTTCAGCATTTCGGTGGTGGGCACGAGAAAGCCCTCCGATTACAGCGTCAGGGTAACGTCCGCTTTGGTCAGGGAGCTTTGCAGCTTCGGCATAACCATTGTGAGCGGCTTTGCAGTGGGTATAGATATCACCGCTAACCTGAGCGCCGCCAGGTGCGGAGGAAAAACTATAGCCGTACTCGGCTGCGGTCTTGACAGGGACTACCCCAAAGAGAACGTTCAGTACAGAAGCGAGATCGAGAGAAACGGTCTGTTTATTTCGGAGTATTACCCGCAGGCGGGAGGAACAAGAGCTTCATTTCCCGCAAGGAACAGGATACTTTCGGGACTTTCTCTCGGCACGGTCGTTTCGGAGGCGGCAGTCAAAAGCGGTGCGCTTATTACTGCAAATCTTGCGCTCAGTCAGGGAAAGGACATTTTCGCGCTTGCTCCTCACGACCTGTTTGACAAGCGGTACGGCGGAAACGTAGCTCTTATAAGGGACGGCGCGGTCTGTCTCTGCGGAGTAAAGGATATCGTGTATGAATATTACGAAAATTACGGACATAAAATAGCAAATACGGGCTTAACAAGTGCTGCAAGCGCGGCGATGCCCGCGGCTTTTCCCGACGGCAGCGCTTCGGACGCCTACAAGCAGGCTTCGCGTATAGACCCCATCGCGGAAGAAAGTACAGGTCTTGCTTCCGAAAAAACAGAAAATGTTAATCATGATCAGGGATATGACGCTTCTTCGCTTGAGGGAGACGAAGCAAAGGTATACGGTCTGCTTAAAGAGGCGGGAAAGCCGCTTCTGGCGGACGAGCTTTCGGAAATGTGCGGAATGGATATTTCGGAAATGCTTATGCTGCTGACCGACCTTGAGCTTGAGGGCGCAGTTGTCTCGTCCGCGGGACAAAGCTATACAGCCTGCTGAAGCGGCATTTGCAGATAGGAGGGTATCTCCTTATACCGATTTTTGATCAGAAAGTGTACGGAAAGTTTCTGTATGCGCTTTGATCAAAAATCAGTATTGTACAGAAATGCGGTCAAAACCGAAATTTTTGCGTTAGCTTTATATAGAAAGGATAGAATCAAATGTCAAAGCTTGTAATCGTGGAGTCGCCCGCAAAGGCGAAAACCATAAAAAAATATCTGGGAAACGGCTACGAGGTCGTGGCTTCTATGGGGCACGTCCGCGATCTGCCGAAATCCAAATTCGGCATTGATGTGGATAACGGCTTCGAGCCTGTTTACACCGAGATAAAGGGCAAGGAGGAGCTTATCGAAAGCCTCAAAAAAGAAGCGGAAAAATCCGATTTCGTTTACCTTGCAACCGACCCCGACCGGGAGGGGGAGGCTATTTCATGGCACCTGGCGCATATGCTGGATCTGCCTCTTGACGACGCAAACAGGGTCACGTTCAATGAAATAACCAAGTCCGGCGTGAAAAGCGGTATGGAGCACCCCCGCTCTATTGATATAGACCTTGTTAACGCTCAGCAGGCAAGGCGCGTTCTGGACAGGATAGTGGGCTATAAGCTGTCTCCGTTTTTATGGAAAAAAGTCCGCAGGGGACTTTCTGCCGGACGGGTGCAGTCTGTTGCGGTATCCCTTGTGGTTGACCGCGAAAAGCAGATAAACAGCTTTAAGCCTGAGGAGTACTGGTCTATCGACGCGAAAATGACCGCTCCGTCCTCAAAAAAGCAGTTTGACGCAGCGTTTACGGGAGTTGACGGTCAGAAAACCGAACTGCACTCTCAGGCTGAGACCGATAAGATTTTGAAGCGTATTGAGGGGGCGGACTACAACGTTACCGAAGTGAAAAAATCCGTCCGCAGAAAATCCCCCGCTCCCCCGTTCACTACCTCCACAATGCAGCAGGAGGCTTCAAAAAAGCTTGGGTTCGCCGCTGCCAAGACCATGAAAGCCGCTCAGACCCTTTACGAGGGCGTTGATATAGAGGGCATGGGAGCAGTCGGTCTTATCACCTACATGAGAACCGACTCCCTGCGTATTTCCGACGAAGCACGTGCTGCGGCGTATGAGTACATCGGCAAAGCTTACGGCAAGAATTATATCCCGAACACTCCCAAGGTATACAAGTCAAAGTCAAACGCTCAGGACGCTCACGAGGCTATACGTCCCTCAATGCCCGAGCTTACCCCAGACAGGGTAAAGGACAGTCTTACGTCCGAGCAGTATAAGCTTTATAAGCTGATATGGGAAAGATTTATCGCGAGCCAGATGGCAAATGCTGTTCTGGACACGGTTTCCGTTGATATAGACGCAAACGGCTGCAATTTCAGGGCGACCGGTTTTTCCGTCAAGTTTGACGGTTTTACCGTTCTGTATGAGGAATCCAAAAACGAGGAGGAGGGAAAAGTCCTCCCCAATATTGAGGCAGGAGACAAGCTGAAGCTTAAAGCTATCGAGGGTCATCAGCACTTCACACAGCCTCCCGCGCGGTACACAGAGGCCACCCTCATCAAGGCTTTGGAGGAAAACGGAATCGGACGTCCGTCTACCTATGCGCCTACTATTTCGACTATAGTGAACCGTTTTTACGTTGAGCGGGACGGAAAGCAGCTTCGTCCTACAGGACTGGGAGAAGTTACCACCGAGCTTATGAAGCAGCATTTCAAAAATATTGTGGACTCGAAATTCACCGCTACAATGGAAAGCGATCTTGACAAGATCGAAGTAGGAGAAATGAACTGGGTGGACTCCATAAGCGAGTTTTACGGAGACTTTGCGGACACTCTTTCCAAAGCGGAAAAAGCTATGGACGGAAAGCGGGTGCGTGTTCCCGACGAGGAAACAAGCGAGGTCTGCGAGGTATGCGGAAAGCCTATGGTAATTAAGATAGGACGGTTCGGCAAATTTTTGGCGTGCAGCGGCTTTCCCGACTGCACCAACACAAAGCGTATCGTCAAGGACACCGGGGGAGTTTGTCCCAAGTGCCACAAAAAGGTATTGCAGAAAAAGTCCAAAAAGGGCAAGAAATATTTCGGCTGCGAGGACAATCCGAACTGCGATTTTATGACATGGGATACCCCCGTTTCGGATAAATGTCCCAAGTGCAACGACGGTACGACCCTGTTCAAAAAGGGCGGCAAGATGTTCTGCCTGAAAGAGGGCTGCGGGTATGAGGTTGCTATAAGAAAGGAAAAGTAAATTATCTGATAGAGTTGGAAGGGGTACAGAATGAAAACTGTTATTACTATACAGCATACTCAATCAGTACACCACACAAACGGTATGGTCGGTTCTTGGACGGATTGGGATTTATCTGAATATGGGAAAAAACAAGCCGAAAATATCGGCAGAAAGCTTTCGGAGGAATTTAAAGACCGTAAGTTTGTACTGTATTCTTCCGATTTGAAAAGGGCGGCTCAAACAGCAGATACAGTAGGTAATTACATGGGCATAAAGCCTGTTTTGACAAATGCGTTGAGAGAACGCAACCTCGGAAAATGCTGCGGCAAATCGGTTCAATGGCTGAGAGAAAATATCGAATGTCAGGAAAAAACTATTGACGACAGAATGTTTTCCGACGCTGAAAGCCGCAGGGACGAATGGAACAGATTGTATCCGTTTTTTCGTGAAATAATTGAAAGTAAGGACAAAAATATAATTATCGTTTCTCACGGAGACCTTTTGAGCGTGTTTAATTCCATGTGGCTCGGTCTTGAAGTCGAATCTTTAAATAATGCGGAAATTTTCGGTTTTGCAGGCGGCGTAAGCTTTATGTTTGAAAATGATGACGGAAAGCGTATCATTAAGAAAATAAGCGATATGTCTTATATTACCGATTGATACATTAAGGGAGAAATAACAAAAATTGAACGATAAAAAAGTAATCGTAATAGGCGCGGGACTTGCGGGCTGCGAAGCGGCTTGGCAGCTTGCGAAAGCGGGTCTGAACACGGAATTGTGGGAAATGAAGCCGGAAAAATTCACTCCCGCGCACAAGTATAGGGGCTTTGCGGAGCTTGTCTGCTCCAATTCCCTGAAAGCTTCGAGACTGAACTCTGCGGCGGGACTTCTCAAAGAGGAAATGCGGCGGCTGGGTTCTCTCACCGTCCCATGCGCCGAGGAAACAGCTGTCCCGGCGGGAGGGGCGCTTGCCGTTGACAGGGAGAAATTTTCCGACCTTGTTACCGCGAAAATTGTCTCAAATCCGCACATCACCGTCAAGTGCGGGGAGATTTCAGAAATTCCCGACGGAAACGTGATAATTGCCACGGGTCCCCTGACGGGCGGTGCGCTTGCGAAAAATATCGAAAAGCTCTGCGGCGGCTATTTAAGTTTTCACGACGCGGCGGCTCCCATTGTTACCTACGAGTCCCTTGACAAAGAAAAGATTTTCTTTGCGGCTCGATACGGCAGGGGGGACGACGATTATATAAACTGTCCCTTTACGAAAGAGGAGTACATTAACTTTTGGCAGGAGCTGAAAAACGCCGAGTCCGCGCCGCTGCACGATTTTGACGTACCAAAGGGCAGGGACGGCTTCACGGTCTACGAGGGCTGTATGCCTATAGAAGTCCTTGCGAAGCGTGGCGAGGAAACAATGCGCTACGGGGCAATGAAGCCTGTGGGACTGTCCGACCCCGTTACGGGGAAACGTCCCTACGCCGTGGTGCAGCTCCGCAAGGAGAACAGTATGGGTACTCTCTACAATATTGTGGGATTCCAGACGAACCTGAAATTCGGGGAGCAGAAGCGGGTCTTTTCAATGATACCCGGACTTGCAAACGCCGAGTTTGTGCGGTACGGCGTTATGCACCGCAACTCGTTCATAAATTCGCCAAAGGTGCTGAACGGAGATTTTTCACTGCGTACCCGTCCCAACCTGTTTTTTGCGGGACAGATAACCGGCGTGGAGGGCTATATGGAGTCCGCCGCAAGCGGGATAATGGCAGGTCTGAATATGGCGAGACGGCTTTCGGGACTTGAAACCGTTGTCCTGCCGAGGGAAACAATGATAGGCGCGCTTGCGAGGTATATTTCCGACGAAACGGTGACGGATTTCCAGCCGATGGGGGCTAATATGGGGATACTTCCCGAACTTGACGTACGCATAAAGGGCAAGCAGGAGAGGTATCGGGCTATTGCGGAAAGAGCGGTTGACAGTTTACAGTTGATAGTTGACAGTTTGAAAGGAGTATAAAAATGGATACTACAAATTATGTAGAGCGGTTCCTTCATACAAACGAACCTGTTTTGTTTGAAGCAGACGTTGTTAATACCGATAAGATGCTTTATGATTTTGATATGTTTGCTTATAAACACAGACATAGAATGATGTATCTTTTAGGTATGATTGTTTTTATATTTGCAATCGTCAGCGGTGCGATAGTGATGTTTGCTGACTTTGGCAAGGGCCTGATTTCTGTTATTATCGGTATAATAGGTATTCTTTTCAACCGTTTTATTTTTAAGTTCACTTCGGCAAGAGAAAACAAAAGTATTGTCAAAGGCGGTAATCACATTTATAAATTTTATCAGGATTATTTTGTTGAAGTCACAAATTATGTGCTTGAAGCAATTCCTTACGAAGTTGTTGTTGACGCTTATGAAACGGACGAATATTTTTATATTTTTATTTCGGACAGAGCGGCGTACATACTTCCGAAAAATACTTTTGTACTCAACACGCCCGAAGAAATGCGGAAAATGCTTACAATGAAGCTGGGCAGCAGATTTATCGTACACTGACATAATTGAGAAATTTATAAACCGCGGAGGTATTATAATGTATTGTCCGTATTGTAATCAAGGTAAGATTTATAAGGCTGTCGTAAAAAACACAAAGGCAAACATTTTTATTTGTGATGAATGTGACACGGTTTGGACGTCCAATGAAAAAATTTCAGATACAACAGGCATAATTTTTTCGCTTTATGCAAATGTCTGCAATTTTGAGCCGCTTTGGAGTGAATTGGAGTTACAGGGTGAATTTTAATTTATATGAATGTAAAAGGAAAGGAAGATAAGCTAATGAAAATAATTGTAGACGCGTTCGGCGGCGACAACGCCCCATTGGAAGTCCTGAAAGGCGCGGCGGAGGCTGTTCAGAAGCTTGAAGTCGAGGTCGTACTCACGGGAAATGAAAAAAATATCAGGGAAACCGCCGAGAAAAACGGAATATCTCTCGATAAAATATCAATAATACATACCGAATCGGTTATCGACATTCACGAGGAGCCTACCGCCGTTATCAAGGAAAAGGAAGACTGCTCCATGGCTGTGGGACTTAAAGCTCTCGCCGAGGGCAAGGGGGACGCGTTCGTTTCCGCGGGCAGTACGGGCGCGCTGGTCGTTGGGGCGACCTTTATCGCAAAACGTATCAAGGGTGTTAAGCGGGCGGCTCTCGCTCCTATTATGCCTACCGCAAAGGGACACATGATTTTGGTTGACGGCGGCGCGAACGTGGACTGCCGTCCCGAAATGCTTGTTCAGTTCGGCATTATGGGAAGCTGCTATATGAACAAGGTAATGGGCGTGCAGTCCCCGAAAGTCGGACTTGTGAACGTGGGCTCGGAGGACACCAAGGGCAGAGAGCTGGAGCTTGAAGCCTATAGGCAGTTCAAAAATGCTCCGGTAAGCTTTTACGGCAACCTTGAAGCCCGGGAGATACCTTTCGGAGCGTGCGAGGTGGTAGTCTCCGACGGATTTACCGGAAACGTCCTGCTGAAGCTTTACGAGGGCATGGGCTCGTTTTTCAGCCATACTCTCAAGGATATGCTTATGACAAGTGTCGGAGGCAAGCTTGCCGCTCTTATGATAATGAAAAAGATCAAGGCTTTCAAGAAGAAAATGGACTACACCGAGGTGGGCGGCGCAGTGCTGCTGGGTATTTCAAAGCCTGTTATAAAGGCGCACGGCTCCTCCAACGGCACGGCTTTCTATAACGCCATTCGTCAGGCGAAGAACTGTGTTGAGGGCAAAGTCGTTGAGGAGATAACAGCGTCCCTCGCGGCTCTCGGAGGAGATAAGAAAAGTCCTGCGAATACAAATACAAACGCATAAAAAATTTTCGGGAGTATAAAAAATGGATTTCACGGAATTTGAAAAAAAGATCGGCTATACCTTTAAAAACAAGGAGCTGCTGCACGAGGCTCTGTCCCACTCGTCCTACGCCAACGAGGTGAAGCGGGGCAGGCATTCCAACGAGCGGCTTGAATTTCTGGGCGACAGCGTGCTTTCCATTGTCGTGTCAAAGCACCTTTTTACCCATTTCAAGCACCTGCCCGAGGGGGAACTGACCAAAATAAGAGCCTCATTAGTGTGTGAAAAGGCGCTGTTCGAGTTCTCCCAAAAAATTGATCTGGGAAAGCATATTCTGCTTGGCAAGGGCGAGGAAAACAGCGGCGGCAGGGAACGTCCCTCTATAGTTTCGGACGCTTTTGAAGCCGTTATCGCCGCCGTTTTTCTTGACGGAGGAATGGAGGCTGCGGAAAAATACGTGCTGTCCTTTATACCTAAGAATATTGAAGCTACAGGCTCAAAGTCCCTGCACGACTACAAAACAATGCTCCAGGAGATAATCCAGAAAAATCCCGAGGAGCGGGTGGAGTATGTTCTTGCAGACCAGACGGGTCCAGACCACGACCGCAAATTCGTGGTTCAGGTACGGCTGAACAGCAATGTGATCGGTACCGGAGAAGGTCACAGCAAAAAGCAGGCTGAGCAGGCAGCCGCCTGTGAAGCGCTGCGGCTTATGGGTTACAAAGAATAATGGGTACGGCTAAAAAACGGCACAGCAATATAGCGGTTTTTATACCCCATATGGGGTGCCCCAACGCCTGTTCGTTCTGCAATCAGCGGGTCATAAGCAGTACCGTTTCCGCGCCCTCGGCGGCGGAGGTTCGGAGTACCCTCGAAGCCGCCTGTGAAAGGCTTCCCGATGGAGAGGCGGAGATAGCCTTTTTCGGAGGGAGCTTTACCGCGGTAGACAGGGACTATATGATCTCGCTTCTTGAAGCGGCGCAGCCATTCCTGAAAAGCGGAAAGGTGCGGGGCATACGCTGTTCCACGCGCCCCGACTGCATTGACGCGGAAGTCCTTGGGATACTGAAAAGCTTCGGCACGACTGCGGTCGAGCTTGGGGCGCAGTCTATGGACGACGGCGTTCTTGCCGCCAATGGCAGGGGACATACTGCGGAGGACGTTTGCATAGCTTCCGCGCTTATTAAGGAGTACGGTTTTGAGCTTGGTTTGCAGATGATGATAGGTCTTTACCGCTCTACGCCTGAAAAGGATACGGAAACGGCGAAAAGGCTTATTGATCTCGCTCCCGATACCGCAAGGCTGTACCCGACCGTAATACTTAAAAATACTCGCTTGGGAGAGCTTTTCCAAAGCGGGGAGTACGTTCCGTATGAGTTCAACACTGCGGCGGAGCTTTGCGCGGATATGCTGGAAATGTTTGAGTTGGCGGGGATACGGGTCATAAAGCTGGGTCTGCACGCGTCCGAGACGACGGAGACGGATATGCTTGGTGGACTTTATCACCCCGCTTTCCGCGAAATAGTTGAGGGGATACTGTTCCGCAGGAAAATGGAAAAGCGTATTGAAGCAAAAGGCAACTACACGGTTTACACCGCTCCCAACGCCATAAGTAAAGCAGCGGGACAGCGGAAATGCAACATACTATACTTTGCGGAAATGGGTGCGAAAATTAAGATTTGTCCCGACAAAAGCCTGAAAAACCGTGAGATAATCATAAAAAGGAATTGAAAAAATGTATCTGGAATCACTTGAAATGCAGGGGTTCAAATCGTTCCCCGATAAGATAAAGCTGGACTTTCACAAGGGTCTCACCGCTGTTGTGGGTCCCAACGGAAGCGGAAAATCCAACATCGGCGACGCCGTTCGCTGGGTGCTCGGGGAGCAGTCCTCGAAGACCCTCCGGGGCGGCAAAATGGAGGACGTTATTTTTGCGGGAACCACTCAGCGCAAGGCTATGGGATTTGCGCAGGTAACGCTGAACATAGTCAATAACCGAGGTCTGCTGCAAGTCCCCGCTGACAGGGTGTCGGTAACGAGAAAGCTTTACCGCAGCGGCGAAAGCGAGTACATGATAAACGGCTCTCAGGTGCGCCTGAAGGATATCTATGAGCTTTTTATGGACACGGGTCTGGGCCGCGACGGCTACTCCATTATCGGGCAAGGCAGGGTCGCGGAAATAGTGTCCGCAAAATCGGGAGAACGCAGGGAAATCTTTGAGGAAGCGGCGGGAATTTCCAAATTCCGCTACAAGAAAGCGGAGGCGGAAAGACGTCTTGCAGCGGCTCAGGAAAACATTCTCCGTCTAAATGATATCATGGGCGAGCTTGAAAGCCGCGTTGAACCTCTGCGTATTCAGTCGGAAAAGGCGGCGAAATTCCTTGAGCTGTCGGACAGGAAAAAGTCCCTGGAAATTGCGGTATGGGTCAAGCAGCTTGACGATTTGAAAGCACGCCTGGAGGAAATTTCCGACAAAATACTTATAAATAAAGGCGAGTACGACGCGGTGGAGGCGGATATTTCCCGCCTTGAAGCGGAGGCGGAGGACTTACAGACAAAAATGGAGTCCTCGTCGCTGAAAATCGAGGAAATGCGGGCGAAAATACTGGAAGCGGAAAAGTCCAACACACAGCTCCATTCGGATATAGCTGTTTTCGAGAACGACATTTCCCACTGTCGGGAGACCATTTCCGACATTGAAAAGCAGCGGGAAAACGCGGAGAATTCCGGTGAGGAAAACCGGCGCATCATAGAGGAAAAGCTTGCTCTGGTCGCTAAAGCGGAGGAGGATATTTCCGAAACCGAGGAAAAGCACAAAGCAGCAAGCGAAGAGCTAAACAAGCTTTCAAGCCAGCAGGACAGCTTTGACAGCAAGTTTTCCGACGTTAACGGCGCGCTGGGAAAGCTCTATATCAAGCAGTCGGAGCTGAAAATCGCGGTCACGTCGGGAGATTCTGGAAAAACCGAGCTTGCGGAGCAGTTGAGGCAGTGCCGCGAACAGGAGGAGCAGCTCCGCGAAAACGGCGAGCAGCTTTCCGCGGAAAAGCGTGAGACCGAGGACGGCGTGCGTATGCTGGAGGAAAAATCCGGCGAGGTGAACAACCGGGTTAACGGTCTGACAAAGCTATGGCAGGGACGGTCGGAAAAGCTGTCCCTGATTAAAAAAGAATTTGAGGATATCGGCTTCTCCATACGCGACAAGGAGCAGCGGATAAAAATGCTGACAGACCTTGAAAACAGCATGGAGGGCTTCGCGCACTCGTTAAAGCAGGTGCTGAAAGCGTCCAAAACGGGTCAGCTTCGCGGCGTGTACGGCTCTGTGGCGCAGCTCATCAAGGTCGAGGGAAAGTACAGCCTTGCTATTGAAACGGCTTTGGGTGGCGCGCTTCAGAATATCGTTGTGGACAACGAGGAAACCGCAAAGCGGGGCATACGTCTTTTACAGGAATCAAAGGCGGGTCGGGCTACGTTTCTGCCGGTCACGTCGGTAAAGGGAAACCGCCTTGCCGAGAGGGGCTTGGATGACTGCGCAGGTTTCGTTTCCCTTGCGGTGGATATAGTCGGTTTTGACGAAAATCTCACGGGGGTGTTCAATTCGCTTTTGGGGCGTATTGTTGTTGCGGAGGACATTGACGACGCCACGGTAATTGCGAAAAAATACGGCTACAAATTCAAAATTGTAACGCTGGACGGTCAGGTCATCAACGCGGGCGGTTCCTTTACGGGAGGCTCGGCGGCTAAGTCCAGCGGAGTACTTACAAGAAAGAACGACATAGAAAGGCTTGAAAACGAAAGGAACAAGCTTTCCGCGCGCATAGGGGAAGTCAAACAGAGCATGGAAAAGCTCCGGGCGGAGACTGACAAGCTTGGATTCGACATCGAAGGCGCAAAGGACGAGCTTAGGGTCATTGGCGAGGACAGAATACGCTTCGAGTCGGAAATAAAGCGCATTGAGTCGCTTCTGGAGCAGAACGAGTCGCAGATAAAGGCTGCGGTCGAAAACGCAAAGCGATACGCGGAGAAAATAAAGGAAAACGACAGAAATACTGCGGAAGCGGAGGAAAATCTCCAAAAATGCGAGAAAGAGATAGCGGAGCTGGAAAAGCAGGCGGCGGACAGCGAGGAAATGCGTTCGGAAATAAAGGAAAAAAGGGAAAAGCTTTCGGAAAAGCTGTCGGAAATGAAGCTTTATCAGCTTGAACGCAGCAAGGACAAGGACGCTTTGGAAGCGGAAATAAAGCAGCTTGAGGAGCAGTTTTCCGCATTGGGGGACAATTCCGCGCGGCTTGCGGTGGCTTTGGAGGAGCAGAAAAAAATCATTTCCGAAAAGGAAAGGCTCATAGAAGAGCGGAAATCCTCATTGGAAAACGCGGCGGACGCGGTGTCGGAAATAAACGCAAAAATACTGGAGGAGCAGTCCGCAAAAAGGGAAATGGAGCAAAAGTCCAACGAGGGACGGATAAAGATACGCAGCCTTACGGACGACAGGGAAAAGTTCTCGCGGGAAATGACAAGGCTGGAGGAGCGCCAGGGCGCGGTCCAAAACAACTACGACGGGATCATTTCCGATATGCAGGAGCAGTACGGAATGTATCTTTCCGAGGCGAGGGAAACTGCGGCTCCGGTGGAGGATCTGCTGACGGTGCAGCGGGAGCTTAACGAAATCAAGCAGAAGATACGCAGCTTGGGAAACGTCAACGTGGCGGCGATAGAGGAGTACAAAGAAGTATCCGAGCGGTACAACTTTATGCGCGGTCAGCTTGACGACGTGGAGACCTCGAAGCGTGAGCTTGAACAGCTTATCGAGGAGCTTACCGATAACATGAGGCGGCAGTTCAGCGAAAGCTTCAATCAGATAAATGAGAACTTCAAGGAAATTTTTGTGGAGCTTTTCGGCGGCGGACGTGCGGAACTTACCCTCACCGACCCCGAAGACGTGCTTGAATCGGGAATCGAGATAAACGTTGCGCCTCCGGGCAAGGTCATCAAGAGCCTTTCGCTGCTGTCCGGCGGCGAGCAGGCGTTTGTGGCGATAGCGATCTACTTTGCGATACTTAAAATAAAGCCCGCTCCTTTCTGCATACTGGACGAAATCGAGGCTGCTCTGGACGACATAAACGTTGTAAAGTACGCTCAGTATCTGCGGAATTTTACCGATACGACTCAGTTTATTCTGGTTACCCACAGGCGCGGCAGCATGGACGAGGCAGACGTTATGTACGGTGTTACCATGCAGGAAAAGGGAATTTCCCGTGTTCTGAAGCTTGACCAGACTTCCGCGGAGATTGAGGCGAATTAACGCGGAAATGTTGTGAACTTGAGCTTTGAAACAGCATTTCCGCGTGGACATATCGCGGAAAACAGCATAGAAATAATTATGTTTTGGTGTGTGACGTACTTATTATATAATCGCAAATATAATATTTGAGAGGTCAAAATGGGTAAATTAATTATCAGAAATGAAACGGAAAACGACTATGGAACTGTTGAAAATATTACGAGAAACGCATTCTGGAATATCAATGTGCCTGGCTGCTGCGAGCATTATCTTGCCCATATTCTGCGGGGACACAAGGATTTTGTCCCCGAGCTTGATTTAGTCGCGGAGCTGGACGGACGTATCATAGGAAATATTATGTACACAAAAGCCTTGCTGATTGATGAAAACGGCGCGGAGAAAGAAATTCTCACCTTTGGTCCCGTTTGTATCGCTCCGGAGTTTCAGCGCAGAGGGTACGGAAAAAGGCTGATAGAATATTCTCTTAAAAAGGCGGCGGAAATGGGTTACGGAGCAGTGGTAATTTTCGGACACCCAAGCAATTACATCTCCATGGGTTTCAAAAGCTGTAAAAAATATAACGTTTCCGTAAGCGGCGGCGGGTACCCTTGCGCTATGCTTGTCATGGAATTGGCGGACGGTTTCCTTGACGGCGGGAAGTGGGTCTACCGCGAAAGCGCGGCGTACGATTTCGACGAAAAGGACGCAGAGGAGTACGATAAAAAATTTCCCCCAAAGGAGAAGGGCTACAGAAAAAGTCAGGAGGAATTTTATATTTACAGCCGGTCTGTATTAAAATAAATGACGGCATAAGGAGAATCTATGGATATTTTAGACGTTATCAAAAACAGAACAAGCTATCGGGGCAGATATAAAAATACCCCCGTCCCTAAGGACGATTTGATAAAGATTCTTGAAGCGGGGGCGGCGGCTCCGTCGGGGTGCAACAAGCAGACCACATCGTTTATTGCGGTCGACGACGAAAAGCTTCTCGGAGAACTGAAGTCCCTTATAGTACCGCCTGTAGCGGAAACCGCGCCTTGCTTTATTCTTGTGCTTACGCGGAAAATTTACGCGTACAGAGACAAATGCTTCAATGTGCAGGACTACAGCGCGGCTATCGAAAATATGCTGCTGGCGATCAAGGCGCTGGGGTACGAAAGCTGTTGGTACGAGGGACACATTACCGACGATGACGATATTGCGGGAAAGCTTGCGGAGCATATGGGAATACCCGATGACTATAAAATTGTCTGCATACTGCCTGTGGGAGAGGCTGACGAAGAAATAACTCACGTACGGAAAAAGCCGTTTGAAAGCCGGGCGTGGTTCAATACTTTCGGCGCGGACGATAAGTAATCCTGTGCTTTAATTTGAATAAAGGAAGTTGTATTTTAAATGCTGATTGATAGAGCGAATAAACAGTGGAGTATTGATTTTATTAATGTCGTGGTTAATGCTCCGCATGGGTTAGAACGTATCGAAGAATTTTTATCAAACAAAATGATGTTTCACCGTCTTTATGACGGAGACCCATATAATATTTACACCTATGAAGATATGATGGATATTGATTCGTGTCAGAATATATGTAAGGAAAATGAAATAGTGTTATCAATTGATTTTGTGGGTCATGAAGAAGAAATTCAAGTATTAACATACGACCAATTAAAAGAAATTGTAATAACGGTTTTGCGTGAAGAGCCAAATGCTGATGAACAAATCAAAGAATTTTTAAAGAGAGTACATACATAAATCAAGGAGGCAAATTATGAATATTTTCAGTAAAATTGCGGCAGGATTAAAAAAGACAAAGGACTCAATGATGGGCAAGCTTGAAGCCCTTATGAACTCCTTTACAAAGATCGACGAGGACTTTTTCGAGGAGCTGGAGGAGCTTCTCATAACCTGCGATATCGGCGTTGAGACCTCTCTTGAAATATGCGGGGAGCTGCGGAAAAAGGTCAAGGAAAAGGGTCTGACCGAAACGGCGCAGCTCATGGACGAGCTGAAAGACATTATTACCGAAATGCTGGGAGAGGACAAGGGTCTGGACATTTCATCGAAGCCTGCGGTTATACTTGTTATCGGCGTAAACGGAGCGGGCAAGACCACCACAATCGGCAAGCTTGCGGCACGGTACAAAAACGAGGGTAAAAACGTCCTTGTGGCGGCGGCGGACACATTTAGGGCGGCGGCTATCGACCAGCTTCAGGTGTGGACGGAACGGGCAGGCGTTGACATCGTTAAGCACGCGGAGGGCTCTGATCCCGCCGCTGTAGTATTCGACGCGGTTACCGCTGCTAAGGCGCGGAACATTGACGTGCTTATCTGCGACACTGCTGGACGTCTCCACAACAAGAAAAATCTTATGGACGAGCTGAAAAAGATCAGCAGAATAGTACATCAGCAAGCGGAGGGGTGTTCCCTTGAAACCTTGCTTGTCCTTGATTCAACAACGGGTCAGAACGCCGTAAACCAGGCGAAGCTTTTCAGCGAGACCGCTGACATTACCGGAATCGTCCTCACAAAGCTTGACGGTACTGCAAAGGGCGGTATCATCATTTCCATTCATCGAGAGCTGGGTATTCCGGTCAAGCTTGTGGGCGTGGGCGAAAAGCTTGACGATTTGCAGGATTTCCATGCCCGTGATTTTGTGGACGCTCTCTTTGAAACGGAAACGGATTTCGACTACAATTACGAGCATTTGGACGATAACAATGCGGAGGAAGAACCCGAAAATATTTCCGAAAAGGAGTCGTCCGAAGCAGCTGCGGAAGAAACGGAAACATCGGAAATTTTAACGGAAAATGCGGAAACAGAAGATGTTACCGAAGAAATAGAGGAAGAAGTCCCCGAAACCGAAGAAGCGGCGCAAAATACCGAGCAGGAGAAAAAGAGTCTTAAAGACGGAAAATTTGGATTTCTTTTTAAGGAAATCACGTTCGGTAAGAAAAACAAAGAAATCGAAGCTGATGACGAATAGGGGGAATTTCACATGAAAATAATTCTTGCATCAAACAATGCCAATAAGCTCCGCGAGGTGCGGGAAATACTGTCTCCTGCTGGAATAGATGTCATTTCCCAGTCCGAGGCGGGAGCGGATATCGAGGTGGAGGAAAACGGCAAAACCTTTGCCGAAAACGCGTATCTGAAAGCGAAAGCGGTGTACGACCTGACGGGACTTCCCGTTATCGCCGACGACAGCGGTCTGGAGGTTGACGCTTTGGACGGCGCGCCCGGAATTTTTTCCGCGCGGTATGCTCCCGAGGGACAGCGGAAAAAGCGTCTTTTGGAGGAATTAAAGGACGTACCAGACGAAAAGCGCGGTGCGAATTTCACCTGCTGCATTTGCTATATTGACAGCTCTGGAAAAGATCATTATTTCACGGGAAAAGTCTTTGGAAAGATAGGATACGGGAACCGCGGCACAAACGGCTTCGGCTACGACCCTATTTTTATGTACGGTGAAAGATCCTTTGCGGAAATGTCAGCCGAAGAGAAGAATGAGGTCAGCCACCGTGCTGATGCGTTAAGGCAGCTGAAAGAATATTTTGTCAAATAAAGCGCAAATATGTATTATTTGCAGACTATTTGCAGATTGTTTATTGCATTTGCGTATTATTTCTGCAATTTCTAATAATAAATTATTACGGAGGTTTACTATGAAGCTTCTTGCAATTGACGGAAACAGTATTATGAATCGCGCTTTTTACGGTATCAAAATGCTGTCCAATAAAAACGGAGTGTACACCAATGCAATAACAGGGTTTATGAATATCTATCTTTCTGTAATGAATGATATTTCTCCCGATTGTGTTGCAGTGGCGTTCGACCTGCGTGCACCAACATTCCGCCACAAAGCTGTGGAAAGCTACAAAGCCAACCGTCACGGAATGCCGGAGGAGCTTGCTCAGCAAATGCCGATGATAAAGGAGCTTCTGACCGCTTTGGGAATAAAAATAGTGGAGTGCGAGGGCTTTGAGGCGGACGATATTCTGGGTACGCTTTCAAAGCTCTGCGCCGATAAAGCAGAGGAGTGCTTCGTCCTTACGGGGGACAGGGACTCCCTCCAGCTTATTAATGACAACGTGACAGTTTTGTACCACAGCACCAAGGGCACTGTGAAATACAACGAGGAAAAATTTACCGAGGATTACGGCATTGCGCCTATTGAGCTTATCGATCTGAAAGCTCTTATGGGGGACAGTTCCGACAACATCAGCGGCGTTAAGGGTATCGGAGAAAAGACAGCCACTCAGCTTATCAAGGACTATCACACTGTCGAGCAGCTTTATGCGGCTCTCGAAAACGGCGAGGTTGCTGCAACAAAGTCTGTCCTGACAAAGCTTGAAGCGGGTAAAGCCGCCGCGGAGCAGAGCAAATGGCTTGCAACTATCGTGAAAAACGCGCCGATAGAAATGGATATAAATGCCTATAAGATGGGCGAAAGAGACGAGGAAAAAATATCGGGTCTGTTGACAGAGCTGGAAATGTTTAAGCTTCTGGAACGGCTTAAAGTCAAGCCGTCGGCTGCTGCAAACGCTCCGAAAGCCGCTGCTCCGGAAAAGCGGAAATACACGGAGGCAGGGGAATTTTCGGGAAATATTTCCGAAATAAACGAAGCCGTTTTCCTTTTTAAGGACGGAGTAATGCAGCTTCTTCCCTCAGACGGGAACAAGCTGTACGCCGTTTCCGACCCTAAAACGCAGCTTGATTTTCTTTCCTCCGGCTGCAAAAAAATCACAACAGGCGCGAAGCCGGTTTACCGATTCTGCCTTGAAAACGGCAGGAAACTGAAAAATATTATTGCGGACGCAGATATTCTGGGGTACGTCCTGAACACCAATTCTGCGGAGTATTCCGTTGAGAGAATGTGCGCGGAGTACGGCGTGCCGACATATGACGATTTGGGGGAATTTGCGGAAATAGCCGCTCTCGCAAGCCTTGCTCCTGTAATGCTTTCGGAAATAGAAAAACAGGGAATGACATGGCTTTTGAACGAGATAGAGCTGCCGCTTACCGAAGTACTGGCGAGCATGGAGCATTACGGCGTGAAAATCGACAAAGAAGGTATAAAGCGTTTCGGGGAAACGCTTACCGAGGAAATGTCGGGCATAGAGCAGCAGATCTATTTTATGGCGGGACACGAGTTCAACATCGGTTCGCCGAAGCAGCTGGGTGTGGTTTTGTTTGAGGAAATGGGACTTCCCACCGGCAAGAAAACCAAAACGGGCTACTCCACCAATGCGGAAGTGCTGGAAAATCTTAGGAACAAGCACGAGATAGTAGACCTTATTTTGCAGTACAGACAGCTTTCAAAGCTTAATTCTACGTATGTTGAGGGACTTTTAAAGGTAGTCGCGGAGGACGGCAGGGTACACAGTCTGTTTAAGCAGACCGAGACACGCACGGGTCGTATTTCTTCCGCGGAACCTAACGTACAGAATATTCCCGTACGTACGGAGCTGGGACGGAATATGCGTAAATTTTTTGTTGCCGAAGAGGGAAAAGTGCTTCTCGACGCGGATTACAGCCAAATCGAGCTGCGTATCCTTGCCCATATGAGCGGCGATAAAAATATGCAGGAGGGCTTTGCAAACGGCATGGATATTCACACCTCCACTGCAGCACAGGTGTTTGATATGCCTGCGGACATGATAACTTCCGAAATGCGCCGGGCGGCAAAGGCGGTAAATTTCGGCATTGTGTACGGTATCGGCGCGTTTTCTCTTTCTAAAGATATAGACGTTACCGTAGCCGAGGCGGACAGGTACATCAAAAACTACCTTGCCAAGTACCCGAATGTTTCCCGATTTATGGAAAAAACCGTGGAGGACGCAAAAGCCAAGGGCTATGCTGAAACGATGTACGGCAGGCGCAGAACGATTCCAGAATTGAAAAATTCCAACAAGAATATTCAGGCGTTCGGCAAGCGTGCGGCGATGAACGCGCCTATACAGGGTACCGCTGCGGACATAATCAAGATAGCCATGATAAAGGTCTATCGTCGTCTTGCGGCGGAAAACCTTGAAGCGCGGCTGATATTGCAGGTACACGACGAGCTTATCATCGAGGTAAGCGAAAAGGACGCGGAGCGAGCAGCTGCCGTTCTGGGCGAGGAAATGCGGGGTGCGGCAAAGCTTGATGTACCTCTTACCGCAGACGTTTCACAGGGTAAGACATGGTATGACGCGAAAGGTTAATATTGAAAAATTGTCCGCGTGGGTACTTGAATTTACGGCGTACAGCTTTATCGGATGGCTTTATGAAACGGTACTCACGTCGGCGGTGTGGGGACGTTTTGCCGAACGGGGCTGGCTGCATCTGCCAATATGTCCCATATACGGCTTCTGCGCGGTGGCATTGGTGCTGATTTTGGGAAAGCTGAAAAGCGTCCCCCTGATTTTTTTGGTGGGGACATGTCTCACCACCGCCGCCGAGCTTGCCGCCTCTTACGTTCTTGACCTGTTTATAGACGATCCGCTTTGGGACTACGATAACTGGGCGTTTAATTTTCAGGGGCGTATCGCTTTGGGCAGCAGCCTTATTTTCGGTGTGTTGTGCGTACTGCTGATAAAAATCCTGCACCCGCTTGCGGAATATTTTGCGGGCAGGTTTGGAGGCAGGAAACTGAAAATTACAGCAGCGGTAACTCTTTCGGTAATTCTTGTTGATACGGCGTACACTCTTATAAATACATAGGTGATAAAATATGAACAGCTACAGAATGAATAGGGCAAGGCTTTTGCGGGGTACGGTAATGCTGATATTAGCGGCAGCGGTCGCAGCTTTTATCTTTGAAACTTTTAAGGGATACACCCCTTTCGGTTACAGAGGGGAGTACATAGAAGGCCGTGTGGAACGCGTTTTGAAGTTTTCCGGCTCGGAGGAGATACAGTGTATTGACGTGGTCTATAATGTTGGTCTGACGCGTTTTGATACAACGCTGCCGTCAGCGGTATGGTATCTGGAGGGAACCGAGGTGGGCGACACGTTTACGGTGCCGTATCATCAACACGATTTTGACGATATGAACAAGGACGAACGCACTGCTCTTGCTGTTCTTATCGCTGTTTTCTGTGTGCTTTTGCTGTCGGCAATTTTTCCCATAGCAGGCGAATTTTACACACGCGCATACTTTTCACGGCTTATCAGGCAGGACAAGTGCGTTTACGCGGACTATTCGGGAGAACAGGAAAGAGGCGGAAAGATCCGCGCGGTGTGCAGCTTTGGGAATTATGAATTTTTCAGCCGGTATTATCCTAAACGGGATTATCCGTTTACGCACGGGGGAAAAGTCCGCGTCTATGTTGATATGGAAAAGGATCCCGAAAGGTATCTTGTTTCAGAATATTGATCAAATTCATAATCGTTTGTAGATTTAAAAGGAGGCTATTAAATGAACGAAATAGTAAAAATGCTGAAAGTACAGTACGACGACAGCTATAAAATGCTGAAAAGCGTGGTTGAAATTTGTCCAGATGAGCTTTGGAAAGCCTATAACAACGGTCTGCCCGTGTGGAACAACGTTGTTCACGCTCTTATCGGGAGCGATTTCTGGCTGCGGCTCGACTACGAGGCGGACTTTGTATCAAGCTTCAGCCTGCCCGAAGGCATAGGCGAAAAGCTTTATCAGGACGAGTGGTGCGGCGAAACCGACGGCTTTATGACAAAGGAACAGGTCATGGATTGCTTTAAAATATTCGACGTAAAAAAGGATAAATTTTTTGACTCTCTGGACGATGAAATGCTTTGCAAAAAGATTTTGGACGATATGGACTTCACCTATTTAAGCGTGATATGCGCCCAGATACGGCATATTATGTGCCATGTGGGTATCTGTCAGGACGCTGTAACCGCGTTCGGCGGCGGGGATATTCCTTGGGAGGCGTTCGGGGAGAACTAATAAATCTACAGCTTTATTTGGAAACGGAAGGTAACTATGGATTACATTTCAATAGGCGGAGTAAAAATAGAAAAAAACGCCGCTCTTGCGCCGATGGCGTCGGTGGCGGACAGAGCCTACCGCGCGCTGTGCAAGGAAAACGGCGCGTCTTATATGGTGTCGGAGATGATCTCCGCAAAGGGACTTTGCTACTCCGACCGCAAGACCGAGGAGCTTTGCACCGTCCTTGACAGCGAGCGGCCCTATGCTCTCCAGCTTTTCGGGGACGACCCTCAGTTTATCGCTGAGGCGGCAAAGCGGCTTATGGAGTACCGTCCCGACATTATTGACATCAATATGGGCTGCCCCGTTCCCAAGGTCGCGGGAAACGGGGCAGGCTCCGCTTTGATGAAAAATACCAAGCTTGCGGCGGAAATAGTCAAGGCGGCTGTAAACGCGGTACCCGTCCCCATAACCGCCAAAATCCGCAAGGGTTGGGACGAGGAGCACGTCAACGCCGTAGAGTTCGCCAAGGCTCTGGAGCAGGCGGGAGCGGCGGCTATAACCGTCCACGGGCGTACGAAAAATCAGATGTACCATGGCAAAGCCGACTGGGAAATTATACGCTCTGTAAAAAAAGCAGTAAAAATTCCGGTTATAGGCAACGGAGACGTGACAAGTCCCGAGACGGCGGCGGCTCTATACCGCGAAACAGGCTGCGATCTCGTTATGATAGGCAGGGGCAGCTACGGTAGACCCTGGCTTTTCGGACAGATACGGCATTATTTGGAAACGGGGGAAATGCTGCCCGAACCGTCCCTTGAAGAGCGTCTGGAAATGATGTGCCGCCAGGTGGAGCTGGCGGTGCGCTATAAGGGCGAACGTATCGGCATCAGCGAGGCGCGGCGGCAATGCTCCTACTACTTAAAGGGTATGCCAAATGCGGCGGAGTACCGCAGGCGGTGCGGAGAGCTTTCATCTTTGAGGGACGTTTTTGCCATTCGGGACGACATTCTGAAAACACGGATAATTATACGGACTGCAAACGAAAACGATTTAGAATACTTTGCGGAAATTTCCCGGGAGTGCTTTTCAGAGCCGTGGGGCGTGAATTCCTTTAAAAGCACCTTTGAAACCGAGGGAGCCGTCCTACTTGCGGCGGAAACGTCGGAGGGTGTTGTCTGCGGCTTTTTGACGGCTTCCATGGTTCTGGACGAGGTAAATATCGAGGACGTTGCCGTCCGAGAAGAATATCGGCAGCGGGGCACGGCAAAGGGACTGCTTGCTGAGCTTCTGCGCCGTACCGAAAAAAACTTTGCAAGGATAAATTTGGAGGTTCGGGAGAGCAATTTTCCCGCAATAAATCTGTACAAAAAATTCGGTTTCGAGCCTGTGGGACTGCGTAAGGATTTCTACCGCGACCCGCGGGAAAATGCTGTACTGATGACTAAATATCTTTCAAACAAATGATAACCGGCGGGAGCAAGTCCCCGTCCTACAAAACCTTAAAGGATCGATACTATGGAAAAAATGGACGAATTTTTTACTGTCCGTGCCGAGGGCTACGACGAGCATATGCTGAATGAGGTGGTCGGCTGCCGTGAATGTTACGCTAAAATGGCGGAGCTTGTTCCGGTTGGCACGAAAAATCTCCTTGACTTAGGCTGCGGCACGGGACTTGAATTAGAGGGTATTTTTGAACGCTTTCCCGCCATTTCCGTCACGGGTATAGACATTACAAAAGCAATGCTGGACAGGCTTTCGGAGAAGTACCAAGGAAAAAATATCACCCTTATATGCGGCGATTATTTTACCGCCGATTTAGGTCGGGAACGTTTCGATACGGTAATTTCCTTTCAGACTATGCATCATTTCAGCCACGAAAAGAAAATAGGTCTGTACCGGAAAATCCGCGATTCTCTGAAAAGCGGCGGCGTGTACATCGAGTGCGACTATATGGTTGAAACGCAGGCGGAGGAGGACAAGTGGTACTCCGAAAATGCGCGCATACGAAAGGAGCAAGATATTTCCGAAGACGAGTTTTACCATTATGACACGCCCTGCACAATAGAAAATCAGATAAAAATGTTTAAGACAGCAGGATTTTCAAGCGCGGAAAAGGTGTTCAAAATAGAAAATACTACAATAATAATTGCGAAAAAGGACTGATAATATGAAAATATTGGCAATAGAGTCTTCATGCGACGAGACGGCGGCGGCGGTTGTTGAGGACGGTCTCGCCGTTCGCTCCAATATCATCGCCTCTCAGATTGAGGAACACAAAAAATTCGGGGGAGTCGTCCCCGAAATTGCTTCGCGCCGTCACTGCGAAAACATTTTGGACGTGGTAAAACGCGCTTTGGACGAGGCAAATTGCACCCTTGCGGATATTGACGCTTTCGCCGTGACTTACGCCCCGGGGCTTATCGGCGCGCTGCTCGTCGGCACGAATTTTGCCAAGGGACTTGCTATGGCGACGGGCAAGCCGCTTATTCCGGTACACCATATCGCGGGGCATATCGCCGCGAACTATCTCACCGACAGTACATTGAAGCCGCCCTATCTTTGTCTCGTTGCAAGCGGGGGACACTCCCACATTATCGAGGTTTTGGACTACACTAAGTACCGTGTCATCGGCAGGACGAGGGACGACGCGGCAGGTGAGGCTTTCGATAAAGCCGCCCGTGTGCTGGGATTTCCTTACCCCGGGGGCGTGCATATCGACAAGGCGGCGCAGTCCGGTAATCCCAAAACATACCCCTTGCCTTACCCGAAGGTTGCGGGGAACGAGTACGATTTTTCCTTTTCGGGACTGAAAACCGCGGTGATAAACATTGCCCATAACGCCGAACAAAAGGGAGAAACGATCAACAAAAACGACCTTGCCGCGTCCTTTCAGCAGACTGTTGCGGAAATACTCACGCAGAAAACCGCAGCTGCCGCCAAGGAGTACGGCTACCAAACCGTTGCGCTGGCGGGGGGAGTGTCCGCAAATTCTTCCGTTCGGGGAATGCTTACCAACGAGTGCGTAAAAAACGGTTTTAAGCTGTATATGCCGCGGCTTGACCTGTGCGGCGACAACGCGGCAATGATAGGCTGTCAGGCGTACTACGACTACCTTGCGGGCAGGCGTGCCGACGAAAGCCTTAACGCCGTGGCTACCCTTTCACTGGATGAAATTTCCTGTTAGAAGCAGGTGTATATCGTGTGGCTTACCCTTTGCCTTGTTCCCTTACCGGATCAAGGTAATGGGGTTTCTTTTTGCTTACAGTACTTTTGTTATTTCGTCTAACTTTTTACCGTAAGCATGAACCGAATCTGTAAGGGTTCTAATAATTTCCAAATAGAATTTAAGTTCTAAGCCATGCTTCTGCCGCCAATAATTTCCCGCGTGAATTTACTTGTAAGCTGCAATGAAAATTAATTACGTGCGTTCTATATAATATCAGCCTTTGGTAAAGACAGTGCCCACGCCCTCACCGTCAAAAAATTTATACAGCACATATGGATTTCGTCCGTTAAGTATGGCCATGTCTATGCCTGCACTCATAGCAAGCTCCGCGGCGTGTATCTTGGTTATCATTCCTCCCGTACCCAGAGCGGAACCGGCTCCTCCCGCAAGAGCCCGTATATCGTCGTTTATCTCGTGTACCTCGGAAATAAGCTTTGCATTCGGATTATCTTTGGGATTGCTGTCGTAAAGTCCGTCTATATCGGACATGATTATCAGCATATCCGCATGGCTGAAAATTCCAACGTGAGCCGCCAGACTGTCGTTCTCGCCGAATTCAAGCTCCAGCTCGTCTATAGCTACCGTGTCGTTTTCGTTTACTACCGGTATGACATTGTGGGCTATCAGCCGTTCAAATGTGTTCTCAACGTTGTTTTTGCGCGGAGTATCCAGAACATTCCTTGTCAGAAGTATCTGCGCCACGGTGAGGTTGTATTCGCCGAAAAGCTTGTCGTACATATACATCAGTTCGCACTGTCCAACGGCGGCGCACGCCTGCTTCATGGAGGTTTCCTTGGGACGTTCGGGCAGGTGCATCTTGGACATACCCAGTCCCACGGCTCCCGACGACACAAGTATGATCTCCTTGCCGCTGTTCTGAATATCCGACAGCACCTTTACAAGCTTTTCCATTCTGCGGATATTCATTCTGCCGGTTTTATGGGTAAGGGTAGAGGTGCCTACCTTTACCACTATTCTTTTTTTAGTATTGATATCAAACATGATAAACGTCCTTTCTTTTTAAGTGAATAAAAAATGAAATTCAAAAGTTTAATCCGTAACTGTATTTATCGGACTTCCTCCAATATATGCCCGAAGATTTTCGGCGACTGTTTTTACAAGTTTTTCGCGGGTCTCCAGAGCAACCCACGCCACATGGGGAGTGATAATACAGTTTTTGGCTCCGATAAGAGGACAGTCCTCCGACATAGGCTCGGAGCGGAGCACGTCAAGAGCCGCCCCGGCGATCCTGCCGCCGTTAAGCGCGTCCGCAAGAGTCTGTTCGTCAACAACATCGCCGCGGCTGGTGTTTATAACTATGCAAGAGGGCTTGCAGAGAGCAAGGTTCTCCCTGCCGATAAGCCCACGCGTTTCCTCCGTAAGAGGGCAATGAGCGGTAATAATGTCAGACTCCGAAAAAAGCTCTTTTATACCGACAAACCGCACCGAACTGTCCTGCTTTGCGGTACGGGTGTTCACGATAACGTTCATGCCGAAAGCGCGGGCGATACCCGCCACACGTCTGCCTATGGAGCCATAGCCTATCACGCCGATAGTTTTCCCCTCAAGCTCGCGGGTGGGGAAAACAAAGTCGGAAAATGTCTCGGACTTCAGCCAGCCGCCCTCGCGGACAAACTTGCCGTACTCGGAAGTCCTGCTGTAAAAATCAAGTATGAACGAAAACACCTGCTGCGCCACCGCTCCGGTAGAGTATGCGGGGACGTTGCAGACGGTTATCCCCAGCTCGCGGCAGGTCTTCAGGTCTATGTTATTGTAGCCCGTGGCGCATAGTCCGATGTATTTAAGGTTTGGACAGGCTTTAAGCACGTCCGTGGTAAATGGGGTCTTGTTGCAGAGGACAGCCTCCGCGTCACCTACGTTTTCCACTATCCTGTCAACAGGCGTTAGATGGTACTCGGCAACGTCCCCCAAGCTGTACAGCTCCTCAAAGGAAATATCGTCCCGCGAGACAGTTCCAGCTTCAAGAATTGCAATTTTCATATCAGTTCCCCATTTCAATGCTAATTTCGTTGAAGATTTTAAGCAGATCGTCAACCTCGGCGTTTTTCTTTTCCTCACCTTTTATATCAAGTACGCACTTTCCCTCGTGCATCATCACAAGTCTTGTGCCGTACTCTATTGCAAACCGCAGATTATGGGTCACCATAAGGGTGGTGAGATTTTTCTCCTTGACCACCTTGTCGGTTATCTCCATAAGCGTTTCCGAGGACTTTGGGTCGAGAGCCGCCGTGTGCTCGTCAAGGACAAGCAGGTCGATATCCGTCATGGAGGCGATTATCAGAGCCGCCGCCTGACGCTGTCCGCCGCTCAGATTTCCCACGGGGACGTTCATTCTGTTCTCCAGACCCATACCGCAGGTCTCCAGCAAGCTTTTGTAGTAGTCCACCCGCTTTTTGTTCACCCCCGCGCCCAGTCCAAAGGACTTGTTTTTGTTGTCCGCAAGAGCCATATTTTCAAGTATGGTAAGGTTTCCGCAGGTGCCGAGACGGGGATCCTGCAAAACCCGCCCGATAGTTTTTGCCCGCTTGTGTTCGGGGAGCTTTGTGATGTCCTCGCCTTTGAAAAGGATAGTGCCGCCGTCAGGTTTAATAGTGCCGCATGCAAGGTTCAGCAGGGTAGTCTTGCCGCTGCCGTTGGAACCAATGACCGCCGCGAATTCACCCTTGTCAAGCTTAAAGGAAAAGTTGTCGAAAAGGGTAGTCTCGTCCACCGTACCCGCGTTGAAAATTTTTGTGATGTTATTAAGTTCAAGCATTTTTTTGACCTCGATTCGTATTTTATGTATCAAATTATTTATATAATCGGAATTCACGCCAATCTACAATTTCTGTATTTCTTTAAGCGACATTTGTATATCTTTATAAACCAACGGCTGCATACTGCCGGCGTAAAAGGATATATCCGCTTTTTTCAGCGCGGAAACAATATCGTCTTTAAACTCGGGTTTATTCTCCGCAATTACGGGCAGCAGCTTTATGCACTGCCTTGCTGTTATCGGTTTTACGTCTGTTATATGCTTTAAATATTTGTCGATTATCTCATCAACTTTATTATCTTTATCCCATTTTGAGTTGCAGGCGATAAGGGTAAGTCCCCGCGTTCGGACGCAAGAATTATCGTTGTCAAGCATATCAAAAAATTTGTCCATATAATGATACACGCTGTCAGACGTCTCGCTTAGCTTCCGCAATTCCTGCAAAGCCTTGTACGCCGTATTATTATTTTTATCAAACAGCAATTCAAACAATTCCGCCGTATTTATTGACATTGCAAATACCTCCGCAAGATTCAAATTTACCTGTACATATCCCTCGTAATGCAGTAACAAACCTCGTTGTGAGGAGAAATATTCTCTCTGACAAACCTTTCCACCGTGGCCGTGACGCGCATGGGGGACTTTTCAAGAACCCTTCCCGATTTGGTGTTTTCGGCTCTGTGATAGGCTTCAAGCTTTTGGAAATCCGTGCTTTCAAAGGCGTGGGAAATAAGTCCCCGAAGCGCCTCTCCCGCATAGCCCTTGCCTTGAAAACGTCCGCCGATACAGTACTCCACCTCCGCAGTCTCGCAGTCAGACCAAACCTTGCAGAAAGCTATCTGCCCGATATTTTCGCCGCTTGACTTTTCTACTATCGCCCACCTGTAGAAGTCGGGAGAGCTGTACCCATCCGTGTATTTTTTCAGAAGCTCCGCCGTCTGTTCAAGAGTACCGTAAACAGGCTCGCCGTATTCCTGCTGAATATTCGGGTCGGACGCCCAGTTTTTGAACATATCACCGCAGTCCCCCTCACGAAAGGGTCTGCAAATAAGTCTTTCCGTTTCAAACGCTTTTGTACCCGCGTGCCGCATATTTTCACTCCTTTAAATTTTGTTTATGCCTGTATGTATCATTCTACCGTAAATATCGTATTTTTTTCAAATATTCCGAACGCAAACGCCAATTTGAGATACAGCGGCATTTCTGAATATGCCTCAAATCCTGTTCTGTCCAAAAAATCGTTTAAAGAAAGCGTTTCATAATATCCGTACGGATTTGCTATAACAATTTCGTCGTTGGGAATATCCATTCCCGTTATCAGTGAATAATGCAAAGTCCATTCACCGTTATACGGCGCCGCCCATTCAAACGGAACAGGTATTCCTTTTGAAAGGCTGTTATAAGCCTTGTCTATCAATTCGGTATTTGATAAATATTTATGCATTGTTGTTGTGTACTCCGGGAACTGCTTATTCATTTCATCACGAAAAGACTTTCCCGTTGAGGTAACTACCCTGCCGTATTCATTGTAAAGGGTTTCTTCCGTAATGCTTTTGCCGTCCCACGACGAAAACATTTCTATCACAGCATACCCGCAGGAAATATCTTGCGTTATCACTTCCACATTATCCGTCGTGACCTTTTTCTGATATTTTTCATTATCATATACCGACGAATAATCATCAAGCATAGCGTTTGTACGCACTTCCAATAAAATCAATGCGGCTGCGGCTGTAAGTATTAATATGCCGATTACAATTAACGATACCGTTAAAAGCCTTTTCAGAACAGTTTTTTGTTTCATACTCTTACTCCAATTTTATTATTTTAAAACGTGATATTATTTATCTCGCTTTGCAGGAGTTCCAAAAATTTCGCCGCGTGACCGCTATACATTTGGGCATATTTCTTTCACGTTTTTTCCTTAATTATTACCGTTCAGCCTAAAATGCTTCGCTAAAATTTTGAGGACTTCCTCCCGCGTGTCGCTTTCAAAATCGGAGCGGGTATAGGTGAAAAATCCCGTATTGTTCCAGTCTGTCTCAACGGGAGGACGGTACAAAGCCCACGAATTGAAATTTTTGAGAGCAGCTTCGGGGTCTTTGCATTTTTTTATCTGCTCCAGCATAAATTTTTTGTCGGGGTCGTCACGGTCGAAAAAGCGGGTATGACAGATATCGGGCGGATCACAAAGCATAATAGCTACATTATTGTAATCTGAAATTTCCCGCAGAACGTCCGGCGGTATATTGGTATCGACGATAATTTTCTTACCGCCCGCGGACAGCCTGATAAGCTCGCATATTTCTATTTCAATGCACTCTTGGGACACGTTGTACGTCCACTCCCAATGCTCTTCTGGGGTCATGCCGAGCCATTCCTCCCAGCCGCTCATTGTGTCAAAATAACACAACGACGGCTGCTTCCAGCGGGACAGCTTTTCGCGTGGGAAAACGTCGTGATAATTCTCGCCGCACAGTATCATGCCGTACCGCTCCGAAAGCATTTTTGCCATTGTGGACTTGCCCGCGCAGCTGTGTCCGTTGATAAAATATACATTTTGCAGATAGTGTTTTATAATATTGTCGCTTATTTGTATTTTCATTTTACTCTCCTTTATTGCCGCGAAATAAACTGTACGCTGTCAAACTCTTTTCATATACAGCAGAGGATACGGCGCGCCCTGCTCGTCAATATCCGTTCTTTTAGAGACCTTGAAACCCATATGCTCATAAAAGCCTTTCGCAAGAGGGTTTTGTTCGTTTACCGCAAGTTCGTTTACGGAATAATTATCTATCCCGTATTGCAGTAAACGTTTGCCCGCACCTTTGCCTCTTTCGCTATCCGCGATAAACAGCATTTCAAGCTTTTGCTCCGCAATTCCCATAAATCCTATTGGTCTGCCATTTTGGTTTTCTGCAATGATTAAATTCGGCACGCTCTTCAACGCCTGCGGTACATACTGCTTTATATTCTCTATCTCACCGTCCGACAAAAACAAATGCGTTGCCCTGACGGAGCTTTCCCATATTTCCAACAGCTGTCGGAGCAATTTGGGCGGTCTTTCTCTAAGTTCAATTATTTTCATATGTGTTTTCCTTTTGTTATGTACTTAAATTTAAAGGCTATGCTCTTTTGTTGGAGTTACTAATATCAATTTATTCATATCCTTATCCTCAACACCAATTAAAAATGCAAATAAAAAATCTGCGTCAAAATCATATACGTAAATTTTGACTTGATTTTTTATACATTTTTTAATTGGTGTTGAGGATTACGCATTCGTCATCCCAAACCTGCACTTCTATATAATGATACTGTTTTTCAATATTATTCATAAAATCCTCCAATGTACCATTATGATCCGACATCGCCTTTAAAAGCATATCCTTTGTAAGCATGGTAAACCCGCTGTGCTTTTCAAGGGAAGCCATACTGTCGCCGTATGTAAAGCTGATATGTTCGGAAGGGATACGGTTCAGCGGTATCTTTGTAACAATACCATTGCCAAACCAGTTGTTCAGATAATCGCTTCCTTGCAGAACAAATGAAAGAGGGTGTTCCTGCAAAGGTTTACCGCCGAGTTCTGTAAATCTTGCGTGTAATAGCTTGTCCGTTTGCAATCGCCTTGCATAATAATTCTCAAAATCCGCAAATCTGTAGAACGCGGTAGTATCCCTGTTCCGCTCAGCCATTTTAAACGCCAGCGCAAACGCCTCGTCTATCGGCAAGCGCATGATGTTCAGCAAAGGTGTGCAGCTGGGGTGACAGTAATTAACAATATGTAAATCATCGATCTTCATAAATATTCACCTTTATGGACAGAAATTCTTTTTCACGGTAAAACATTCCGCTGTTTGCACAAACCCCAGTTTTTCCGCCAGTTTTCTCGAAGCGGTATTATCTTGGTGACACGCCCACACGGGACGTTTATTATGCTCAAAGCAATACTCTATCATCTTTTTCGCGGAGATCTCCGCAAGCCCGAGACGGCGGTATTCGCTGTTAGTTTCAATTCCAATGTCGATTTCTTTAGTGCTGACCGCCGCGGAAAACGCCCACGCCGCCGCGGTATTTCCCTTGACGATACAGTAGCCCTTTCCCTTTTCAAGGAAGCTTTTCGCGCTGTCCCATGAGAAATACGGAGTAATGTTCCCGTTTAGTTTTTTCAGCAATTCGGCGTTTATTTCGCAGATTTGGAAACCGTCCGGCAGTTCGGGGATTGCAGGCGGGACGTCCTTTCCGTACTCAAAAAACAATCTTTTTTCAATAGTAACATTTTTATTTTTACGGAAATATTCCTCTGTGGATTGGTCGTCCATAAATAGTATAAAACGTCTGTCGGCGTTCGCCAACAGGTTGTACACAAAATCAAGAACGTCCTCCCCGTATTCTCCGTAAAGGAACGCAAAGCCGCTGTAGTGCCAAAACAAAGCCGAGCGGGAATCTGCGTAAACGTCTCCCTGCTGAAAGCCCTCCGCGATTGAAAGAGGGTAGACCGCTCCGCAGTAATTGGTGTCAATATATTTTATGTAATCTTTAGATTCGGCTTTGTACATATCAAATTCCGCCTCCGTTCCTTGCTGCACAAAATTTACCGTTTAAGCAGCTTTATCCATCTTTTCTGTCTGTGGGCGTAAAAGCAAACCGCCCATAAATATACAAACGGCGTTTTCCAGCCTGCGTCAATATCTACTATGTCCGTGTACTTAGTTTTTTTACCGTCTATTCTTTTAATTATTATCCTATGGTTCCAAACAGGTACGTGCTTGTTTCCTTCATAGGTAAGTATTCCATTATCCAATCCGAAATGAATAACTTTGATCGTATGAATTCCAAACGGAATAAATCCAAACAGTTTAAATTTATAAGAGGATTTTGAGCCCGCTTTCCAAATCAGCTTATTATTTCCGTCAACGGGAGTAAAGCTTGCCAAAGGATAGGCAATATACTGCAAAGTTTTAAGCTTTTGCAGCCTTTTAAATACTTCTTTCTCAGAAGCGGGAAACACAGACGTTTTTCTCACAGTCATCATTTTCATGCACCTCTAAGCATAATTATAATAAAATCCACCGCCGCCTTGAGGGGACATATCAAATATCAGGAATTTTGTATTTTACTTTGGGGGTGCTTTGACCTCGGGGGCTTCCCCGTCCCTTGAATTTCTCGCTGAACACCGGCGCAAAAGTAAATTACACTGCCGTAAACATTACTCTTCATCAATAATTTTTTTCATTTCGTCAACTATTTGTTGTACGCTTTTATTGTCCGTATCAATAACGTAGTCGCCCTCAAGCGGCTTCAAATGCAGCCAGAAAAAGGAGCATTCATTTTTATCGCCGCGCTTTTTGTGGCGTTCGAGCAAAGTCTCCTCGGAACAAGTCAGAGTAAACGAAGTTACAGAAAAATCCTTTGCCGTTATATCTTTAAGAATATTCTCACGAATGGTCTTATCCACAGCGATAACAGTCGAAAAGAAAACATAGTCAAAATCCGAATTCAGATATGTGGACAACGCAAAGGACATCGTTTTATCTCCGTTCCTCAATCTCCTATCGTTAAGTGAAAACGGATTTACGCACCACGCCCAGTCGCCGTCAAAAAATGCGCTGTTATCATAGCGGGTAAAAAGCATATCCGTAACGGTCGTTTTGCCAACGCAAGGAGAACCTGTTACAATTATCAGTTTTTGCCGCTGCTTTTTGAGCATATGGTTACCCCCGTATCAATAAAAAATAATGCTGCAAATTATATTTATACAAGCTGTTACGCACGCTTTTTCTTCCCCTTGAATTTCTCGCTGAATACCAGCGCAAGGGTAAACAGTACCGCCATAAGCAGTTTTAAATACTCCGTGGGAAGATTTAACGCCAGCGCAGCCGACAGGAACGCCTTATAGAGAATACTTCCTAAAATAACCATTGTGGTGGCTTTCATAAACTTTACCTTTTTGAAAACGCTCAGACCGATAATTACCGAAGCAAGTCCCAGAACCACCATACCCACGCCCATCTGCTGGTCGGCGGAGCCTTTCTGCTGCGCGATAACACAGCCGGACAGAGCCGCGAAGCCGTTGCCTATTGCAAGACCCAGAATTTTTGTATAGCCCGGGTCTTTGGCAAGCATGGTAACGTATCTCTCGTTGTCCCCCGTAGCGCGGAGGAGAAGTCCCGACTTGGTTTTCAGGTAAAAGTCCATAATAATTTTGCAGATGACCACCAGTATCAGGGACAGTATGACTATCTTCCACCTTTCGGGGAAAAATTCCGCAATGCCGCTGTTGAAAATAGTCGGCTTTTTGAAAAACGAAGCCACGGTAATTCCGTTGTTGCCCTTGAAAAGAATTACCAAATTAAGGGACAACATAGCGGTGTACACAATAATACCGCACAAAAGCGGACGTATATTCAGCTTGACGTGCAGCAGCCCTGTCACCGCGCCGCAAGCCATACCCAGTGCAAATGTTATCGCAAGGCAGAGCCATGGGTTAACGCCGTGTATGATAAGCACAGCCGTGACTATGGCTCCCATTGGCATAGTGCCGTCCACGGACAGGTCGGGGAAGTCCAGTATGCTGTAGGTTATGTAAACGCCTATTGCAAGCAAAGCGTACATAAGTCCCTCTTCAAGTGTTACGCGTAAAACATTCATTACTATTTCCATAAAAATTACCTCGCTGAAATTGTATGATACTGATTATACCATATTTTGCACGGTTTTACAAGGGTTATACTTGCTTAATTCAAATCGGGACGGACTTTATTTCTTATCCGCAGACAGGCTTCAACGTGCATTATCCAGTGCCTTGACAGCGGCATTCTGATAAGTCCGCTCACGTCCTTGCCGCACCAGTAATCTATCAGCCAGACGGCGTTTTCGTCCTCACTGACGGTTTTGAGCTTTATAAGATTTTCTCTGTCGGCTTCCGTCATTTTGGTTTTTAGATCCGAATAGGAAAGACCTTTCAGCAAGTCGGTCGTCGCCGTGTCCACCTCGGAAATATAACCGTACAGCCCGTCAATATCAAGCTTTGAGGAGAATTCGGCGATCTCCCGTCCCGCAAGCTCGTTGCCGGTGGTGATTATCGGGGAATTCATTTTTCTTTGGTATTCATTTGCAAAAAATATCTGCGTACCCTTTTTTACAAGTGAATTTGCGGTAATATCCTCAATACGGAAAATGTGGTACAGCGAATATGCAATTGTCTTGCTGTGATAACCCTCCGCATTCGGGAAAGGCATAGCGTTAAAATCCTCTCTTTTCAACGTTTTCTTGAATTCAAGCATTTGCTCCATAAGCTGATTCCGGAGGACAAGCAGCGTCTCAATGCCCTGCGTAAAAGTCTCTTTTTTCTTTATTCGGAGCTGCACGTTTTTGTTAAGCTCAGACCATTCTTTGTTCATGTAGAAACTCCTTTTGTAAAGCTGAAATAGAATACAGAGGATAGAATGTCAAACCGTTCTATCCTCAAAAATAAAAATATTAATAAATTTGTAGGGCGGGGGCTTGCTCCCGCCTAATACATCAAACTATGTTCAAACGGCGGGCGCAAGCCCCCGCCCTACGGTGTGTTATTC
>CAJUAN010000002.1 GCA_910584715.1 uncultured Oscillospiraceae bacterium | reverse complement strand
TTATGATTTTGCCCCTAATCAGGTTTCTGATTAGGGGCTTTTTCGACAGGCTGAGGCTGTACAAAACTGTACAGCCTTTAATATTACGAATATTCTGTCTAAACAAGTGATTAATATGCTCTGAATTTGAAGTCGGAAACCATTTCCTTGAGCATATTCGCCTGTCCGGAGAGCTCCTCGGAAGCTGCTGCGGACTCCTCTGCCGTAGCGGAGTTGGTCTGTACTACGCTGGAAATCTGCTCAATACCAACGGTAACCTGTGTAACGGAATCTGCGGACTGCTTAGACGCTTCGGAAATCTTCATGTTCAGGTCTACAACTACGTTAGAAGCTTCCATTGCATTGGACATCTTATCGGCAACTTCTGTTACCAGAGAATTCCCCTTATTGATAGCCGCAACGGTATTTTCAATAAGCGATGTGGTGTTCTTGGCAGCCTCGGCGGATTTGCCTGCGAGGTTTCTTACTTCGTCGGCAACTACTGCGAAGCCCTTGCCTGCAGCGCCTGCTCTTGCAGCCTCAACAGCTGCGTTGAGCGCAAGGATATTGGTCTGGAACGCGATATCCTCGATAGTCTTGATAATCTTCTGGGTCTCGTCGGAGGAGGCGCTGATCTCGTCCATAGCGCCCACAAGCTCTTTCATCTTGTCGTTTGCGCTGCCCATTTCACTTACGGCAACATTGGTTCTGTCGTTTGCTTCATGTGCGTTTGCAGCATTCTCGTTGATCTGCTCGGAAATAATGTGGATAGTAGCCGCAAGCTCTTCAACAGAGGAAGCCTGCTCGGTCGCGCCCTGTGAAAGCGCCTGTGCGCCGCCGGATACCTGATCGGAACCGGAAGATACCTGATCTGCGGACTCGTTGATCCTGCCTATAATTTCATTGAGCTTGTCGATAAGGCTGTTAAAAGATGAAAGGATAGAGGCGAACGCACCTACATAAGCGTTTTCGCAGCGGCTCTTTACTGTAAAGTTGCCGTCGGAAAGTTCGCCGGTTACATAGCTGATATCTTCAATGATAAGCTTGCTGCCGTCGGAAAAGTTCTTGATGCTCTTGCAGAGAACGCCGACTTCGTCTTCGGCATCATATGTAATATCATTATCAAAGTTACCCTTCGACATATTTACAGCGGCTCTTTCCGCCTGTCCGACGCCGGAAACGATCATTTTTGTTATGTATGCAGCCATTGCAATACCTATAAGAACTGCAATAACTGAAGCCGCCGCAATAACGATTTCGGTGGTTATTCCGGTAGTACGCGCACCATTATACTCTATGTCCGCGTTAGAAGTTGCAAATTCAACGATATTATCCGCATGATCGCTTGCAACCTTAAGGGCACCTACAATCTTTTCCTCATAGAGAGCGTATGCCTCTTCGGTTCTTCCGGCATATGCATCCTCGCTGAATTCCATATAGCTGTCAACAACTATCTGGAGCTGCTCTGCAACAGTGTTTACATCGTTCATATCTCCGCGGAAGTTGGTTTTAAGGAACTCAACAGCTTCCTGCGCGTCCGTAAGGTTATCGTTAGCCATACGGAGCCTGCTCTCGGTCTCGGCAGGATCGCCGTCGATAATAGCAACGAGCATATTCTTTGCACCGGTATGGATGTCGGCGGATATCCTTTCCGCTTTCTGAGTATTTACGTAAGACTTGTTGTAAAACAATGAAACGAGATTGTTGATCTTATTCGTGGACAGTACAGACATAACTGCCATCACGACCATAAGCGCCAACACGCTTCCAAAAGCCACAATCAATTTTGCGGCGATCTTCAAGTTTTTCATAAAAAAACTCCCTCCAATTTTTTGTGCGGATTTGGATTCGGACAATATCCGACACATTTTATTATAATTATATTACTAAAATACGGTTTTGTCAATAACAAAATAATGCATTGTTATAGAATTTAATGTTAAAAATTTAGTCGTTCTGCCAAAAGCAGTGTGCCCCTGCTGGCGCCTGCGCTGTCAGCGCAGGAAAGTCACACCCTTGCCAGGCTTTGCTTTGACTATTTATTGGCTATGCCCCCTCAAGGGGGCGGAAGGGGTTGCCGTGGATTTCGGGTATTTGGATCAGCGGGATTCTGCGATATTTGCCGTAATTCCTAAAAAAAGCTTTGCTTATTCTTTGTCGGGGACAAGTTTTTCCTTGCCGCCCATGTAGGGTCTGAGGACTTCCGGTATCTTCACGGAACCGTCGGCGCAGAGGTTGTTCTCCAGAAACGCGATAAGCATTCTCGGGGGAGCCGCCACCGTGTTGTTGAGAGTGTGGGCAAAGTATTTTCTGCCGTCCTCGCCGTTTACGCGTATTTTGAGCCGTCTTGCCTGAGCATCCCCCAAGTTGGAGCAGCTGCCTACCTCGAAGTATTTTTTCTGGCGGGGCGACCACGCCTCAACGTCGTAGGACTTGACCTTCAGGTCGGCAAGGTCTCCCGAACAGCACTCAATAGTGCGAACCGGTATATCCATTGAGCGGAACAGATCCACGGTGTTCCTCCAGAGCTTGTGGAACCATTCGGTGCTGTCCTCCGGCTTGCAGACTACTATCATTTCCTGCTTTTCAAACTGGTGTATGCGGTACACGCCCCGCTCCTCTATGCCGTGGGCTCCCTTTTCCTTGCGGAAGCAGGGGGAATAGCTGGTCAGGGTATGGGGCAGGGTCTTTTCCTGTACTATAGTATCAATGTACTTGCCTATCATGGAGTGCTCGGAAGTGCCGATGAGGTACAGGTCTTCGCCCTCTATCTTGTACATCATCGCGTCCATTTCCGCAAAACTCATTACCCCGGTAACAACGCCGCTGCGGATCATGAAAGGCGGCACGCAGTAGGTGAAGCCGCGGTCTATCATGAAGTCCCTGGCGTAGGCTATAACAGCGCTGTGCAGTCTTGCGATGTCTCCCATGAGGTAGTAGAAGCCGTTGCCCGCAACCTTGCGCGCACTGTCCAGGTCTATACCGTTAAGACTTTCCATGATGTCGGTATGGTAGGGTACTTCAAAATCTGGCACGACAGGCTCGCCGAAGCGTTCAAGCTCCACGTTTTCGGAGTCGTCCTTTCCTATGGGGACGGAGGGGTCGATAATATTGGGAATGACCATCATGTCCTTGGTGAGCTTTTCGGTAAGCTCCGCTTCCTTGGCTTCGAGGGCTGCAAGGCGGTCGGCAAACTCGGTAACGCGCTTTTTGGCGGCCTCCGCTTCGTCCTTTTTGCCATGCGCCATAAGTCCGCCTATTTCCTTGGACGCCTTGTTGCGGTTGGCTCTCAGCTCGTCCGCCTCGGTCTTGGCGGCTCTCAGCTCCGCGTCTATGGCGACTACCTCGTCAACCAGCGGCAGCTTGTGATCCTGAAATTTCTTTTTGATATTTTCCTTTACCGCGTCCGGATTTTCGCGGACAAATTTAATATCCAGCATAGTGCAACATCCTTTGTATTATTAAAGTATTATATAATTATACCACGCCCGCGGGAAAAAATCAACATTTTAAGGAAAATTTCCCGTGATATAAACGCGTTAAACTATGATAGTGACCTTTTGTTCCGAGTGCGGAGTGGCCGCCATTGTTTTCTTGGGTTCGGTCTCCTTTGGTACCGTGGTTTCGGCAGGGTCGTCCTTTTTATCGTCCTCCTCCCAGGGACCGCGCATTTTCGTTGCTTTGCCGTTTCCGTCAGTCCAGCCCTGCTGTTCGTAGTACTCCTCAAGACAGAGACCGCTTTTCTTTATC
Organism: uncultured Oscillospiraceae bacterium; assembly: GCA_910584715.1. Classification (GTDB taxonomy): domain Bacteria; phylum Bacillota; class Clostridia; order Oscillospirales; family Ruminococcaceae; genus RGIG8773. The sequence goes on along the minus strand of CAJUAN010000002.1, from coordinate 188,774 downwards.
TCGTTTGCGTAGTACACGCCCACAAAGCGGTAGTGCCATGGCTCGTAGATTATTCCGGTGATCTCCTGCTTTCCCTTGGGGTAACGGAGTATGAAGCCGTACTCCGCGGCGTGCTTGTCAAGCCATGCAAATGCTTCGGTGTCCTCAAAGCCGTCGTCGTCCATGTTCTGGTACTCCTCTACCATTATATCCAGAGCAAGACCCGCGTTATGCTCGCTTTCGCCCGGCAGCGCTACCTCCGCAAGGGTATCGGCGTAGGCGTCGTCATAGCTCATTCCTTTGTCCACTCTGTCCTGTACGCTGTTGTCAAAGTTCTGCTGCTGGTACTCTATGGTGCGGTACGCCGATACGACGTACAGGTCTATGCCGTCCTTTTCGGCGGCTTTCAGCATTTTTTCCAGGTATTCGGCGGCTCTTACGTCAAGGAAGTACTCCCGCCAGCTTTCAAAGACGACCTTGGTCTCGATGCGGCTGTCGTAATCTGCGGGAAGCGGATTTTTCTTGTTCACAAGGAACATGGCCCATTTATTGTCGATATTCTCGTCCTCCTCTTCTTCCTCGGGCGGCGGGGTGGTTTCATTTACGGAGACGGTGACAGTCCCGCTTTCTGCGCTGTCCGTATCATCGCCGCCCTTAAACACGAATTTAGTAAGCACAAAAGCCAGCGCCAGAAGCAGCGCCGTTATTATCAATAAGTATTTCATTCCGCGCAAAATTATTACTCTCCTTTGGTTTTTATATCTTTTTGTTCTTGCCATAGCCGACTGTTCCTCCGAATATTAATAGACATATTATAGCACCGGCAGAAAGGTTTTTCAACATAAAATCGCAAATTTCCCAATGATATTGGTTTTATAATTGTAAATTTATGTTTAAACCGCTAATGCGAATAAATCTGACAAAGCATAGCCGGTAAGACTGAGCTCAGCTTGCGGGGGGCAAAGAGGCAAAGCGCCCTTGTCTCGCTCCGCAGAGTACGAAATTCCTTTTTGTTCAAAATTGGAGCAGGAGACAAGAAATAACGGCAGCCATTTCTTCGGAATGATCGAACACGACCGCTCTCTTTTCTTGCAGTTTAAACAAAATTATTTGTAATATAGCATATTTAATTTGCTTAAATTCGATATCTTTTATCAGGTTTTTATTTTGTTTCTGCAATTATATCATAACATAAATACCCGAGTATGCCCAGTGGATTTATAAGAAAAGTCCAATTTTTATAGTCTGGATAAAGAACCGTGTAAATGCCAAAAACAGCCATATAAAAAGTAATGGAAGATTTGGTATGAAAACAAGAGTACACGGTTTAACCGAACGAGCTGTGAGCAACTGTTGAATTAATTTAAAATTAGATATTTAATTCAACAGTTCAGTGAAACGGACTTGTAACATAACCCCCGAAAAACCTTGATTTTAAAAGGTTTTTCGGGGGTCGGTTATAACTGTTCCGGTTCATCTAAGGCAGAACGTCCTTGGGATTTGCGTTTTATCAGTCAGCGTAGTCAAGACCGATCTGTACCGCTTTCATATTGTTAGCCGCAAGAGCCGCTTTTTTCGCAGGGACTACCTTTTCGATAGCCTTTTTAAAGGTCTCGGCGGAAACTATATTCGTTTCACGGAACAGCTTTCCGAGCAGGATTATGTTTGCGCCGCCCGCAAGGCCGTTATCCTGTGCAAGCGTTGTGGCGGGTATGTAGAAGGTTTTAACGTCGTCCCGCTCAACCTTTGCGTCGACCATTGTGCTGTCTACTACTATTACGCCGCCGGGCTTTACGCTTCCCGCAAATTTTTCAAGGGACGGCGTGTTCATTACCACCAGTATGGACGGTTCCAGAACCAGCGGAGAACCGATAGGCTCGTCGGAAATGCACACAGAGCAGTTGCAGGTGCCGCCGCGCATTTCGGGTCCGTAAGAGGGGAGCCAGGAAACCTCTTTTTCGTCCATAAGTCCCGAATAGGCGAGAATTTTTCCCGCGAACAGAATGCCCTGTCCGCCAAAGCCCGCAAGAAGAATATCATGGGTCATATTATTCACCCTCCTTTTCGGGAAACGCGTTTTCGTCCTTGAAAACTCCAAGCGGATAGTAGGGTATCATCTCGTCCTCAAGCCGCTTCAGCGCGTCTACCGGAGAAAGTCCCCAGTTTGTGGGACAGGTGGAAAGAACTTCCACAATGGAAAAGCCCTTTTTGTCACGCTGATTTTCAAATGCTTTGCGTATAGCCTTTTTCGCCTCGCGTATATGGGGTACGCTGTTTACGGCAACGCGCTGGGCGAGAGCCGTTCCTGTCAGCGTTGCAAGCATTTCGCACACTCTCACGGGATATCCCATGAGCTTGGGGTCTCTGCCATAGGGCGTTGTCTGGGTCACCTGACCCGGAAGAGTGGTGGGAGCCATTTGTCCCCCAGTCATGCCGTAAGTGGTGTTGTTTACAAAAATCACCACAATGTTTTCGCCTCTTGTAGCGGCGTGAACTGTTTCGGCAGTACCGATAGCGGCAAGGTCTCCGTCGCCCTGATAGGTGAAAACGTATTTGTCGGGATTGGTGCGCTTAACGCCGGTAGCAACGGCAGGAGCGCGTCCGTGAGCGGCTTCTATCATGTCGCAGTTAAAGTAATCGTAAGCCATAACGGAGCAGCCTACGGGACATACGCCGATAGTGTCGCCCTCGATGCCCATTTCGTCAATGACCTCGCACACCAGACGGTGAATTATACCGTGGGTGCAGCCGGGGCAGTAATGCAGCGTAACGTCCGCCATGGACTTGGGTTTTTCAAATACAACTGCCATTATTTAACACCTCCTGCGCATTTTGCATACTTTTTGATCTCGTCGAGAATCTCCGACGGCTTGGGTATAACGCCGCCTGTCCTGCCGTAAAATTCCACGGGCTTCGAGCAGTTGATCGCCAGCTTAACGTCGTCGATCATCTGTCCCATGGACATCTCCACGCAGAGGAACCTTTCAGCGGTTTCGGCAATTTTTTGGTACTGCTTTACAGGGAAAGGCCAAAGTGTCACCGGTCTGATAAGTCCTGCCTTTATGCCCTGTTCGCGAGCCATATTTACCGCGGACTTCGCAACTCTGGAAGTCGCTCCGTAGGCGGTAACTACGATCTCCGCGTCCTCCGTTTTGTAAAGCTCAGCCTCCGCGTGCTTTTCCTTTATTTCATCGTAGCGCTTGAATCTGTCCGTTACGGATTTTTCAAGAACGTCCGGCTGGAGGTACAGCGAGTTGATGATATTGTGTTCACGCTTGTTTCCGTGACCGTTTGTAGCCCAGGGCTTTTCCACGGGCTTTGACGTGATTTCGGGGAAGGTTACGGGCTCCATCATCTGACCGAGAAGTCCGTCCGCCAGTATCATAGCGGGCATACGGTACTCGTCCGCAAGGTCGAACGCCTTGATAACAGCGTCAACCATTTCCTGAACGGAGTTGGGTGCAAACACCAGAAGCTGGAAGTCACCGTGTCCCAGAGCCTTTGTAGCCTGCCAGTAGTCCGCCTGTGAGGGCTGGATACCGCCAAGTCCGGGTCCTCCGCGCTGAACGTTGATAATAACGCAGGGCAGATCCGAGCCGGCTATGTAGGAAATTCCCTCCGATTTAAGGGAAATTCCCGGCGAGGACGAAGATGTCATGGCGCGCACTCCGGTAGAAGCGGCTCCAAGAACCATATTTATAGCGGCTATCTCCGATTCCGCTTGGAGGAAAACTCCCCCCGCGGCTTTGAAGCGTTTAGCCAGATATGCGGAAATTTCCGTCTGAGGCGTTATAGGGTAACCGAAAAAGCATTTGCAGCCCGCTCTGATAGCGGCCTCGGCAAGCGCTTCGTTGCCCTTCATAAGATTACGTTCCATATTATCACTCCTTTATTTTTCTACGGTAATAGCGCAGTCGGGACACATTGTGGCGCACATTGCGCAGCCGATGCACTTCGAGTCGTCGATACAGATCGAGGTAAAGTAACCTTTGCGGTTGCGCTTTTCCTTCTGGATCTCGACGATCTTTTTGGGGCAGGCTGTGGTACAAAGACCGCAGCCCTTGCATTTTTCAAAATTGACTGTTATTTTAGCCATTTTTCAAACTCCTTTCGGTTTGATTTTATATCAAGAAAACTGAGTTTCTTTTAAGCGTTTGTTAATTTTTGCAAGGCAGCTTATCCCGTATATGAAATTAAACGCGGGAATAAGCGACAGGAATATCCATAAAGCCTTTTTACCTTTTGTTTTATCGGTGGTAAGTATGTACCTTATGCAGCCGTTTGCGATAAGCAGGACAAACAGCATAGTCATAAGCGCGGTAATACCAAGCGTAACAAATTCCGCTGCCGCAAGCATTAAAAGGAAAATCACGATAATATTTGCGATCGGTACCAGCAGTAAAAACAGCAGGAAAAACGGCAGTATCACCATTTCTTTAACGCCCATTCCGGAGGACACGACCGAATCACCTACAAGATAAAGTATTGCCGAGACTTCGACAAAGCTTACCGCAAGAAATATGCCGTAGAGGATATTTCCCGCTATTCCCACGGAAATAAGCCGTTTTGACGCGCAGAGCCGGTACCGTTCAGTATCATCGGCAAAATCTGCTTTTATTACGGGTTTAACGTGACCTCTTATATAAATTACCGCCGAAGCTATCATCAGCGCGAGACCTATATTTCCGAAAACTACCAGATTTACGAAGAAGGACGTTTCACTGCTGATAAATGAAACTATCGGCGCACCGACTGCGCTTATCATAGCCATAGGCACAACAAGCATTGAAACGGCATACACGGCAGACCGCGACAATAAGTGACGTTTGAATAGGTCGGCAATCAGCAGCCCAAGCATTACGCAAAGAAAAACTATCGGAGTACCTTTCCAAAAGAGAACCATCGCTGCCGGTGAGAGAAGCATCATAAAAATTACTCCCGTTCTTGTTATAGAGGTTTAGTTTTCCCATACCTTTTTGACGTATATTTCAACGGGAAAAGGGTTGGGGACGTCAGCCGCCAGACCGAGGGGCACGCAGCTGAAAGCAATGGGAAGTCCCGATCTGTCGGAAATTTCCTTTGCGAATACCGCGGAGTCCTCGAGAATTTCAGCCGTTGTTTCATACAGCAGATTGGTGTTGTTCACAATAGCCGTGTGCTTCATCTGAGCCGCGGCTTCAATTTCGTACATAAGCTCCAGAGCCTCGTCGGCGGTACGTGTGAGAAACCGTCGGCAGTTCACCACATAGAGCATGTCAATATCGTCTGCAAAAGCGAAAAAAGCCTTTGCGTACCGACCGAGAGCGATAGCTCCCGCGTCGTCTCCGCCAACGTCGATAACAAGACTTCCGTCTCCCGAAGCTATGCGTTCCAGATCAAATGAAATGGCGGGAATGTCCAGATTTGAGTTTGCGTATAGGGGAGCGATAAGTTCGATATTTTTATCGGAAAACAGCTCCCCGAAATCTGCGGAGCGGAAATAAGGGTTGACGATATCCAGATCTACAACAGTGACCTTGTCGCCGTTTTCCGCAAGCTTTACCGCAAGGTTGGCAGAAAAGTTTGTCTTTCCACTGCCATAGTGCCCCGTAACGATGTTTATTTTTTTCATAATTCAATTACTCTTTGTATAATTACAATACTTCATAGCGTTTGGTAAATGCAAATTCTTCCATAAAATTTATTCTACCGAAATTATATAATAGTATACCGGCTGGCCGCCGTTTATAAGCATGACCTCGGCATTTCCAAATTTTGTTTTTACCTGTTCATACAGCTCCTGAGCTTTATTTTCGGAAACGTCCGTACCGTGTATCAGAGTGATAAAGGAAGTTCCTCCGTCCGCAAGACGCTTCACAAGCTTATAGGCAGCCTTGCTCACGTCCTTTTCCGTAAAGGACAACTTGCCGTTGTCAAGCGCGAGAATCTCTCCCTGTCTGATGTTGTGTCCCTCAAAGTCGCTGTCACGGGCGGCAAAGGTAACAAGTCCCGTTGAAACGTTGTCGAGACTCTTTGTCATGTTAAGACGGTTAGTATCGAAGTCCGCTCCGGGGTCGAAATTCATCATCGCGGTGATACCCTGGGGTATGGTTTTGGACTGGAGCACGCAAACTTTTCTGTCTGCAAGCTTTACAGCCTGTTCCGCAGCCATGATGATGTTTTTGTTATTGGGAAGTACGAAAACCGTTTCCGCGGGAGTCGCCATTATCGCCGATAAAATGTCGTCCGTGGAGGGATTCATGGTTTGACCGCCTCTGACGATACAGTCCGCGCCCAGATTGCGGAAAAGTTCCTCAATGCCGGCTCCGCTTGCTACAGCAACGAATCCGAAAGGCTTTTCCGGCTCGGCGGGAGTAAAGCTCTGCTTCCGCGCGGCGGCGGCTTCCTTGGCTTTGTTTTCGTGCTGGTAGCGCATATTGTCTATTTTAAGATTAATGAGAGAGCCGAACAGAAGTCCCTCCTCGATAGCCTGACCCGGGTGCTCGGTGTGGACGTGCACCTTGATGATATCATCGTCGTCGACTGCCACAACGCAGTCGCCTATGGTTTCCAGGAATGCCTTGAGACGTGCCGCGTCGGGGCATTCGGGGGATTTCCTTACAATAAATTCCGTACAGTAGGTGTGGGTTATCTCCTCGTCGAAATCGCCTACCGTTGTATTAAGGTCTACCGCTGCTTCCGGCTTCTGAACGTCGTCGGGAACGGCGGGTGCGCCGCCTTTGAAGACCTCCAGCATAGCCGTCCAGATGATGTAGAGACCCATTCCTCCCGCGTCTACAACTCCCGCCTTTTTCAGTACGGGAAGCAGGTTCGGAGTGTTGTCAAGAGCGGTCTTTGCTTCAATGCAAACGTCGCTCCAGAGAGCGCACGGGTCGTTTGTGGACTTTGCCGCAGACTTTGCCTTTTCAGCGGCAAGCCTTGCCACGGTCAGAATAGTACCCTCGGTAGGGGACATTACAGCCTTGTAGGCTCCCTCTACGCCAAGCTCCAAAGCGCGTACAAAGTCGTCGCACTCGGCGGTTATTTTACCCTGAAAGCCCTTGGCAAATCCTCTGAAAAGCAGGGAAAGTATAACGCCCGAGTTTCCTCTCGCGCCCCTTAAAAGCGCGGAAGCGGCAGTCTCCGCTACCTGTGCGGCGGTGCAGTTGTCGTCCATGAACTGTATCTCGCGCAGAGCGTTGCCCATGGTCATTGACATATTGGTACCCGTGTCTCCGTCCGGAACGGGATAAACGTTAAGTCTGTCTACCTCTTTTTTCCTGTTTGCAATAGTTACCGCGCCCGAAATATAGGCGTCCCTGAGAATCTTACCTGTTATCACTTTATCAACCTCTCTGACTCAGGCTTTCATTCCGTCAACGTAAATTGTGACCCTGCTGACTTCAAGACCTGTTTTTTCTTCGACCGTATAACGTATTTTGTGGGCTAAGCTGTCCGCAACCGTGGGGATATTTGTACCGAAGACCACGGTGATATGGAGACCTATAACGAGCTTTCCGTCGCGGATACTCAAGGAAACGCATTCTTTTCTGCCGATATCGGCTTTTTTGAATACGGAGAGAAGTCCGCGGGTCCTTTCGGCGTCGTTAAGTCCGGCAACTCCGAAACATTTTGAGGCGGTATATCCGATCAGCGACGACAGGCATTCCTTGGAAATACCGATCTCGCCGAGATGATTTTCAACAGTCAGCATAGCGTTTCAGCTCCTTACAGCGTTTTAAAAAATTTGATGAACCGATTGACTTTAGAACACACATATAATGTTAGTATACCATATTTCTTTTTTTATTTCAATACAAATCGTTAAATTTCCGCAAAAAAGTCCTGTCTGATCCATAAATTGGTATACTAAAAACATTTTTTATACAAATTTTTACAGTTGACGGATCCTGCATTTTACTTTTATGGTTTTTCTTAAAATACTAAAGCAATGTGTATTTCCGTAAATAAATATTAAGCCGACAGGCGGTCGAGAAAAATATTGCAGAATTGTAACAAATTTAAAAATGTATTGACAAGCATATTATATGTGATATAATATACAACGTGGGTATTTAAATGCTTGACCTATAGTGCTGACAAACTTTGGAGGGATTTTGTGGAAACTATACCGTTTCTTGAATACAGTCTGTATCAGATGTTTCATATGTTTATTTTCTGGTCGTTTATCGGCTGGTGTATCGAGGTCTGCGATATGACGCTGGAGACCGGCGAATATCAGAACCGCGGTTTTCTTAATATGCCTATCTGTCCTATTTACGGCTTCGGCGTGCTTATGGTGGTCATTTTTTTCAGACCTATCGAGCACACGTTTCTGCTGCTTTTTTTTGCGTCCATGACATTGTGTACCGTGTTTGAGCTGCTTATCGGTTTGGGTATGGAAAAGCTTTTCGGCGCAAGGTGGTGGGATTATTCCAATAAAAAGTTTAACTTCAAGGGTTATATCTGTCCGGGAATTTCCATTCTTTGGGGACTTGGCTGCGTTATCGTTGTAAGGATAGTTCACCCCATGGTGGAAAAGGTGGTTGACCGTATCCCGGTAAAGCTGGGGCTTGCTCTTATAGTGATCTGGTCTGTGCTTATAGTGATAGATCTGATATCGTCCATATGCGCGGTAAACAAGCTCAACAACCGTTTGAAGCAGATCGATGAAATTTCCAAGATAATGCTTATGAGCGCGGTCAAGATAGGTGAGAACCTTTCGCATGAAACCCTTGACGTCAAGGAAAAATACGACAGATTAATAGAGGCGAGGGACGCTAAGACCCAGGCTCTGAAGCAGCGTTACGAAAGGATAGTCAGCGCGGCGGATTTCAAGATAAGCGAGTGGAAAGAACGCTACGAGGGACTTGTGAACCTGCGCGACCGTTCGGTGGAGCGTTTGCTTAAAGCATTCCCGCATATGCGGTCTATATCCTATTCGGAGTCTATGGAAACTCTGAGAAAACGCCTGAACAGCCGTATTTCCCTGAGCAGGTCAAGAAGCGATAAAAGCGCTGAAAACGATATGGACGGTGTGGACGACGAAGAATGAGTTTTTTGAATCTCCGTTTTTTGAGGATAAAATATTGCCTCAAAACTATTGACATAATAGCCTGAATATGGTATACTTATATAAGTTTGGACAACCTTTAAGTTGATCCCGTGAGATCGGCAAGGCAGTCGCTTATATTTATGATTTTTACGGTGAGGGCGCTGTGTACCGAAAGGTATTATTGTACGCTTTTTGCTGTGGTCGGAATATTGTAAGCTTTCAGCCTGTCTGCTCTTGCGGACAGGTTTTTTGTTTGGAGGCGGGGCTGTGCAGAACAAGCAGGACAGAAAGGTCATAATGGACGAAAGTGCCATGACAAGAGCGATAGCAAGGATATCATACGAGATACTGGAACGCAACAAGGGCGCGGAGTCCCTGTGCTTTATCGGGGTGCTTTCGCGCGGCGCATATCTGGCAAAGCGCATTTCCGACAAGTTGGGTGAACTGGAAGGTGTCGCCCCCGAAACGGGTATTCTCGATATCACCGATTACCGGGACGATGGCAGAGCCTCACGTGGTGAGGACAGAACGGACATTCCCTTTGACGTGAGGGATAAACGGGTCGTAATTGTGGACGATGTTATTTTTACCGGACGAAGCGCCCGCGCCGCCATGGACGCAGTTACAAAGCGCGGCAGACCGCGCAGTATCCAGCTTGCGGCTCTGGTGGACAGGGGTCACAGGGAGCTGCCGATACGCCCGGATTATGTGGGTAAGAACGTCCCCACGTCGCGGGATGAGGCGGTTCGCGTTATGGTAAAGGAGATAGACGGAAGCGATATGGTAGTAATTTTGGAACGGGAGGAGCGGCAATGAGTATTCTGTTAAAAAATGTCAGAGCTGTGGACGACATGAAGGACTTTTTCTGCGACATATTTATTGACAACGGCAAGATCATGTCGATAGGGAAAAACATTTCCCGCGAGGCGGACAGGATCATTGACGGCGGAGGCAGACTGATAGTTATTCCCGGACTTTTTGATATGCATGTGCATTTCCGCGACCCGGGTCAGACCCATAAGGAGGATATCCTCACGGGCTGCGCGGCGGCTCTTGCAGGAGGAGTAACGGGAGTTGTCTGTATGCCCAATACTACCCCTCCCATTGACAGCAGGGAGACGGTGGAGTACATACTTAAAAAGGCTAAGGATACGGGGGTTGACGTTTATCCTGCCGCCTGCATTACCAAAGGAATGAAAGGTACCGAGCTTTACGACTGGACGGAGCTTGGGGTCAAGATAATTTCCGACGACGGCAGACCTGTCGCCAACGGTGAGCTTATGCGCCGCGCTCTGGAGGAATCCGTTTCAAACGGCTTGCTTGTGGCTTCCCACTGCGAGGATCTGGACATCATAAACGGCGGCATTGTCAACAAGGGCGAGGCTTCGGAAAAGCTTGGCGTAAAGGGTATGGACAGAGCCTCCGAGGACAGCGTTACCGCCCGTGAGATAGCATTGGCAGACTCCTGCGGGGCGCATATACATATCTGCCACGTTTCAACAAAGGGCAGCGTGGGACTTATCCGCGACGCGAAAAAGCGCGGCATAAAGGTGACCTGCGAGACCTGTCCCCATTATTTCACCTATACCGAGGAAAAGCTGCTGGCGCGTGACGCGGACTACCGAATGAACCCGCCCCTGCGTACGGAGGAGGACAGGCAGGCTGTTCTTGAAGCTGTTCTTGACGGTACCATTGACTGCATCGTAACCGACCACGCTCCCCACACGGCGGAGGAAAAGGCGGACTTTGAAAAGGCTCCCAACGGGGTCGTGGGTCTGGAAACGTCGCTGTCAGTCACTCTTACGCAGCTTTTCCATACCAAAAAGCTTCCGCTTATAAGAATTGCGGGGCTTATGTCGGTGGCTCCCCGAAAGCTTTTGGGAGTACCGGTCACGCGCATTGAAAAGGGCGCGAAAGCCGATCTTGCGGTCATCGACCTTGATATGGAATGGACGGTCGAGCCTGAGAAGCTGCGGTCAAAGTCCCATAACACGGTGTTCAAGGGCGAAAAGCTCAAAGGCAGAGTTGTTACTACTATTTCGGACGGCGTTGTACGCTACGAACTGTAGGCGGCTTGCCAATGCAGGCTGTTCATAGGCAGGAGCAAGTCCCTGCCCTATATATAAAAAGGAGAGATACATATGTCATTCGACAGACTTATTGAAAAAATAATTGAAACGGGAAACCCCACGGTGGTGGGTCTCGATCCCAAGCTGGACTATGTTCCCGCGTACCTCCGCGAGGAAGCTTTCAAGGACAAGGGCAGAGACTTAAAGGGAGCGGCGGCGGCTCTGCTCCGCTTTAACAAGGCTATTATCGACGCGGTGTGCGACATCATCCCCGCGGTAAAGCCCCAGGCGGCGTACTATGAAATGTACGGTCATCACGGCGTTAAGACGCTGTACAAGACCATTGAGTACGCCCAAAAAAAGGGTATGTTCGTCATTGTTGACGGCAAGCGCAACGACATAGGCGCGACTATGGAGGCGTACGCCAACGCTTACCTGGGCACGACTGACGTTGACGGTCTGGATTTCGAGGGCTTCGGCGCGGACGCTCTTACGGTAAACGGATATCTGGGTACGGACGGTATCGTCCCCCTTACGGAGCTTTGCAAAAAGAACGACAAGGGTATCTTTGTGCTTGTTAAGACTTCCAACAAGTCCAGCGGAGAATTGCAGGACAGGCTTCTGGACGACGGCAAATCGGTATACGAGACAATGGGCGGTATGTGCGAAAAATGGGGAGAAGAGACTATCGGTATGTACGGCTACTCCGCGGTGGGCGCGGTGGTGGGAGCGACCTATCCCGAACAGCTTGAGGAAATGCGAGCAAAGCTTCCTCACACGTTTTTCCTTGTGCCCGGCTACGGAGCCCAGGGCGGCGGCGCGGAGGGCGTTGCAAAGGCTTTTGACCGAAATGGTCTGGGGGCGATCGTGAACTCGTCCCGCGCGGTTATGTGCGCCTACCAAAAAGAGGGGTGCGATCCTCACGACTTCGCGGGCGCGGCAAGGCGCGAGTGCATTAGAATGAGAGAGGATATTACGGGGGTTGTTGCGGCGTTGAAAAAATAATGTCTGAGATTTGATAAATAGGTATTGAATGATGAAAGAATATATAATGAAGCGTGTACATGAATTGTACTGGAACGATGATATAAATTGCGCAAGAACAACGCTCATCTGCTTGAGTGAATTGTTTGAAACGGCTATTGAACCTCAAACAATATGGTCTGCTGTTGGACTGCACGGTGCCGGCGGATACAGAGCGCAGTGCGGTTTAGTCGAAGGAACGCTTATGTTTATAGGGATTTATCTTCATGCGCTTGGAAAAACAGAAGATGAAATTGTATCTGTCTGCTATAATTTTGCGGCTGCCTTCGACAAAGCCTTTGGTTCATTAAGATGTTCTGAATTGCGTCCAACAGGCTTTTTGGAAAGCGACCCGCCGCATATGTGCGAAAATTTGACCCGAAACGGAATTGAATTTGCATATCAATATATTTTAGAAATAACAAAAACATAACTAAATATTTATCATATTCGGTCATAATTTGAAGGTGCGTTATGAAAAAGAAAAATGATTTGAGCGGTATGGATATTGAGATTGAAAATTATAGTATAAGGCGAATACAGTGCTGCGAGCTTCAAAATTGTTTTTCTTTTTGGGATTTTGAAAATAATTTGGAAAAAAGAAAAAAAATAGAGCGCGAAATTGACAATAATATTAGGACGATGTATGCTTATATTCTCAATGGTAAATATGTGGCAGGTGTGTCTTTATGTCCTGCGGATAATAAAACAGTATATTTATCATATTTGGTTGTGAATGAAGAGTACCGTAATCAGGGTATAGGAACTAAAATGATAAATTATGCGCTTAAAACAAGCAAAAATGATGGATATTCTTATATTATCTTAAAGGTAGATAATGATAATACGGAAGCTGAAAAATTATACAAGAAACTTGGATTTGCGGCAATTGAAAAAAGTTGTGAAATAACTAAAATGAGAATAGACCTCTGAAATTTTGCGCTCTATTTTCAGCTCGATAAACCGTGATTTGGAGGTCTGTTATGAAAAAGAAAAATGATTTGATTTGGGGCTTTAGTTTAATAATAATTGGAGCTGCAACAGTAATTTTGGCAGGTTCAAATGTTATAGGACTAAAATTACCCGATATCGCTGTAAGGATAATAGGGATCGTAGATCTGATCGCTCTTCCTGTTTTGGCGTATACTTCTGTTAAAAAAGTCCGGAAGTAAGCTTCCGTTTATCAGGCGGTCAAATTTGCTGCTGAATCGAAATTTGAGGAGAAATTTTTTATGGAAGTGTTATTCGGAAAGCCGTCCGATATTGAACAGTGGATGAATTTGGTCAAAAGTGTACGCTTAAATTTTCCCGGACTGGAAACGGACAAGAGCATAGAGGAACATTCGCGGACGGTGCTGAAATTCATGGATAAGAAACATGCCTTGTGTACAAAGTGCGGCGATGATATTACGGGTGTAATTTTGTTTTCACGAAGCCGCAATATGATATGCTGTTTGGCTGTATCGCCGGAACACAGGCGGCAGGGTATCGGTTTCGCGCTTCTGGAAAAGGCTCTCGGCGAATTGGACAGAAGCAGGGAGATTTCGGTCTCGACATTCCGTGAAGATGATGAAAAGGGAACTGCTCCGAGGGCGCTGTATAAAAAGTTTGGGTTCAAAGAAGCGGAGCTTATTGAGGAATTCGGTTATCCAAATCAAAAGCTGGTTTTATATCCGTAATTTTCAGCTTATCAAAAGGTCAAGGGTGATTGAAAATGAAAATAGAGAAAATCGAAAAAAACAATATAATTTGCGCGGTTATCCGAAGCGGCGATACGGTAATTACCGATACCCAGTCCGCGCTTGACGTTTTAATGGCGGCGAAATATGACGCGGGAACAAATAATATTGTGATCGCTAAGGAGCTGATTGCGGAAAATTTCTTCATTCTAAGCTCCGGACTTGCGGGGGAAATTCTACAGAAATATGTCAACTACGGCGGGCGGATTGCTGTTTACGGCGATTTTTCTCACTATACGAGCAAGCCGCTGAAGGATTTTATTTATGAAAGCAACAAGGGACACGACGTTTTCTTTGTTTCCACGGAGGAAGAAGCAATTTCAATGCTTACCCAATAACTTATTGTTTATCGAGCGGTTAAATCCGCGTTAAAATAAAAATTATCCATACAGAAAACAGGGCGCGGGGGCTGTCCTCTAACCTCTGTTTTCTATCCTCTAAAAGGAAAGGATCGGTTAAAATGTCTTTATTTAATTCAGGCGAAAAGGCGTATCTTATGCTTGCGGACGGCAGGGTGTTCGAGGGTCAAAGCTTCGGCGCGAAAGGCACGTCCTTCGGCGAGATAGTTTTCGCAACCAGTATGACGGGCTATGAGGAAACTCTTTCCGACCCCAGCTACTACGGCCAGATCGTCACCCAGACGTTCCCGCTTATCGGAAACTACGGCGTGAACGACACGGATTATGAGTCGGCGACCTCGGTGGTAAGCGGCTATGTGGTTCGGGAGTGGTGCAATGCGCCCTCTAATTTCCGCAGTGAGGGGAACATTGACGAGTTCCTGAAAAAGCACAATATTATCGGCATACATTCCATAGACACCCGCTGTCTTACGAGAATTATCCGCGAACACGGCGTTATGAACGGCGTTATCACCACGGAGAACGTTTATGAGAAAAAGGACGAGCTTCTGAAACAGATAAACGAGTTCAAAATTGTGAACGCGGTGAAGTCCGTCACCGTCAAGGAGCAGGAATTTTTCAAGGCGGACGAGCCTAAGTACCACGTCGCGCTGTTTGATTTCGGGTACAAATTCAACATACGGCGGGAGCTTTTAAAGCGCGGCTGTAACGTTACGGTAGTCCCCGCGGATACGACCGCAGAGCAGCTAACGGCTCTGAATCCCGACGGAATAATGCTTTCCAACGGTCCCGGCGACCCTGCCGATAATACCGAAATCATCGCAAATCTGAAAGAGATAAACAAGCTTGGCATACCCACTTTCGGTATCTGCTTGGGACATCAGCTTACCGCCCTTGCCAACGGCGCGCGGACGGAAAAGCTCAAGTACGGTCACCGCGGCGCAAACCAGCCCGTGGACGACATTAAACTGGACAAGACCTTTGTAACGTCCCAGAACCACGGCTACGCGGTTGTGAGCGACAGCATTCCCCCAGAGGTGGGGGAGGTTTCCCACAAAAACTCCAACGACCAAACCTGCGAGGGCGTGCGCTATAAGAATTTCCCCTGCTTCACGGTGCAGTTCCACCCCGAAGCCTGCGGCGGTCCTCACGATACGGCGTACCTTTTCGATGAGTTTATTGATATGATAAAGAAAAACAAGGGGGATAACTGAAATGCCGTTAAGAAAAAAATATTTTTCGGTACTTGCGGCGGTTTTGGTTTGCAGTTTAGTCGGGTGTCAGAGGAATGATGTTCCAACAGTTCAAGAGCAGACAAGCACGGTAATCAACAATACAATAATTCCTGAAGTTATAGAAAAGGAAACCGAAGCAGAAACAAAATCGGAAACCACAGCCGCGCCGCAAAACGCCGAAATAAATATTGAAACTTTAGCGGAGGGCGAGGAACGTGATTATATAATTGAGGATATTTTAAAAAATAGCCTTAAAATTGGCGGTGTTCCTATATCAATTCCGTGTACTCTTAACGAATTTCTTGAAGCTTTGGGTGACGATTACAGCGTTGAAAAATCTCAATTTAAAGATTTTTTTGACGGTGAAGCAAAGTCAAAAACAAAATATTATACAGGCAAATTTCTTCCTATTGATTTATATTTTAACGATGAAAATACATATAATCAGATATACGCATTATCAACAAATACCAAAGAGATTGACTATGATGATATATATGTTATCGGATATATTGGAGGCTCCGGAATACATAATTATGATTTGGGTTTATCCAATTTAACCATAGGTGACAGCTTGGATAAATGTATAGAATGTTACGGCAGTCCAAATGAGGTAAATTCCGGAATAAATGAAAGAATTTATTTGGCTTATGAAGATGACGATTGTTTTATTAGCATTACTGTAAGAGACAATGTTGTTAAATATATTTGTGCTGAATTTAAAATAGAAGATTTACAAAAACAGTAAAAATAATTTAGGAGGGCAACAGATATGCCGTTAAGAAAAGATATTAAAAAAGTCCTCGTTATCGGCTCGGGACCCATTATTATCGGACAGGCTGCCGAGTTTGACTACGCGGGCACCCAGGCCTGCCGCGCGCTGAAGCAGGAGGGTCTGGAGGTGGTGCTCATCAACTCCAACCCCGCAACGATAATGACCGACAAGGCTATGGCGGACAAGGTGTACATAGAGCCGCTGACCCTTGACGTGGTGAAAAAAATAATCGAGATTGAAAAGCCGGACAGCGTTCTTTCCACCCTTGGCGGACAGACCGGGCTGACACTTTCAATGCAGCTTGCGGAGTGCGGTTTTCTGGACGAGCAGGGCGTTAAGCTTCTCGGCGCGAACCCCGAAACTATCCACAAAGCCGAGGACAGACAGGCTTTCAAGGACACTATGGAAAAAATAGGCGAGCCATGCATACCTTCAAAGGTGGTGGAGACTGTTGACGACGCGGTTGATTTTGCCGAGGTTATAGGCTATCCGGTGATAGTACGTCCTGCCTTTACTCTGGGCGGCACCGGCGGCGGTATCGCTTACAACGAGGACGAGCTGCGGGACATTTCCACAAACGGTCTGCGCCTGTCCCCCATTACCCAGGTGCTTATCGAAAAGTGCATAAGCGGCTGGAAAGAGATAGAATTCGAGGTTATCCGCGACAGCAAGGGCAACGTTATAACCGTCTGCTCCATGGAAAATTTCGATCCCGTGGGCGTTCACACGGGCGACTCTATCGTTATCGCTCCCGCCGTCACGCTGACGGATAAGGAGTACCAGATGCTCCGTACCGCCGCGCTGAACATTATCTCCGAGCTGAAAGTGGAGGGCGGCTGCAACTGTCAGTTTGCCCTGCACCCCACAAGCTTTGAGTACGCTGTTATCGAGGTAAACCCGAGAGTGTCCCGTTCCTCCGCGTTGGCTTCAAAGGCGACTGGTTACCCTATCGCAAAGGTTGCTACAAAAATAGCTATCGGCTACAGCCTTGACGAGATTATCAATCAGGTAACGGGCAAGACCTATGCCTGCTTCGAGCCTGCTCTGGACTATGTTGTGGTAAAATTCCCCAAATGGGCGTTCGATAAATTTGTGTACGCAAAACGTACTTTGGGTACTCAAATGATGGCTACCGGCGAGGTAATGGCAATAGGCACGTCCTTTGAGCAGGCAATGATGAAAGCGGTACGCTCCATAGAGCTTGGACTTGACACCATGAATCTGAAAAAGCTTGAAAAGCTGGAGGACAGCGAGGTCAAGAACCTTTTGTACTCGGTTGACGACGAGCGTTCATTTGCGGTATTCGAGGCTCTGAAGCGGGGAATTGCCATTGAGACGATACACGAGATAACTAAGATAGACTGTTGGTTTTTGTCTAAACTCAACAACCTTGTGGAACTTGAAAAGCTGCTTCGGGACGGTACTCTTACCGAGGAAAAATACGACCTTGCAAAGCGTTACGGCTACTTAGACAGCACTATCAAGCGTCTCAGCGGACAGAAGTGTCCCAAGCGGACGAGGGCGGTATTCAAAATGGTTGACACCTGTGCGGGAGAATTCAAGGCGGAGACCCCTTACTTCTACTCCACATTTGACGAGGAAAACGAGGCTAAACAGTTTATCGAGCGGAAAAATTCGGGAAAGAAAAAGGTCATTGTCTTCGGTTCGGGACCTATCCGTATCGGTCAGGGAATCGAGTTCGACTACTGTTCGGTACACTGCGTTTGGGCATTAAAGGAAATGGGCTATGAAGCCGTTATCTGCAACAACAACCCCGAAACCGTTTCCACCGATTTCGACACGGGGGACAGGCTCTACTTCGACCCGCTTACCAAAGAGGACGTTGAAGCTATCATTGAAACGGAGCAGCCTTACGGAGTTGTGGTACAGTTCGGCGGTCAAACCGCTATCAAGCTGACGAAGCACCTTTCCGATATGGGCGTGAATATTCTGGGTACCTCCGCGGACAGCATCGACGCTGCTGAGGACAGGGAGCGTTTCGACGAGCTTCTGAACAAGTGCGGTATACCACGTCCCGCGGGACACACGGTAATGAACACCGAGGAAGCTCTCAAAGCCGCTGAGGAGCTTGGCTACCCAGTGCTTATGCGTCCCTCATACGTTTTGGGCGGACAGAATATGATAATAGCTCACTCCAATCAGGACATTATTGAGTATATGGAGATAATCATGCGGGGCGGACTTGAGAACCCAGTCCTCATCGACAAATACATGATGGGCAAGGAGGTCGAGGTAGACGCTATCTGCGACGGCACGGACTTCGTTATCCCGGGGATCATGGAGCATATCGAACGTGCGGGAATTCACTCCGGCGACTCAATTTCGGTGTACCCTGCGCTTACCCTTACAAAAAAGATACGCGAGACAATTATAGAGTACACACGCCGTCTTGCTATGGAGCTTCACGTTATCGGTCTTGTAAATATCCAGTATGTTGTCTATAACGACGAGGTTTACGTTATCGAGGTAAATCCCCGCTCGTCAAGAACAGTGCCCTATATATCAAAGGTTACGGGCGTACCTATGGTAGATATTGCCACAAAAATCATGCTTGGAGAGACCTTGAAAGAGCAGGGCTATACCAGCGGTCTCTATAAAGAGGCGGACTTTATCGCGGTAAAGGTACCGGTGTTCAGCTTTGAGAAGCTCCACGACGTTGACACCGCTCTGGGACCCGAAATGAAGTCCACAGGCGAGTGTCTGGGTATTGCGAGAAGCTTTGAGGACGCGCTCTACAAGGGACTTGTGGGAGCGGGTTACAACCTTGAAAAGAAGCAAGGCGGGGGAGTGCTTATAACCGTCCGCGACACCGACAAGCAGGAGATAATCTATACTGCGGAGAAGTTTGACAGACTTGGATTTGACATTTACGCAACAAGCGGCACGGCTTCGCTTCTGAACAAAAATATGGTTGCGGCAAACGTGGTGCGCCGCGCCTCAGAGGAAAAGCCCAACGTTATGACCCTTTTGGACAGCGGAAAGATTGACTATGTTATATCCACCTCCGCAAAGGGACGTATTCCCGCTTTCGACAGCGTAAAGATACGCCGCAAAACGGTTGAGCGTTCTATCTGCTGTCTGACCGCCATAGACACCGCAAACGCCGTGGCGGACATACTTATGATGGGCAAGAATATCGACGAGATGGAAATGATAGACATTACAAAAATCTAAACGTAGGGGCGGATTCCATATCCGCCCATGTGATATTATGCTGTGTATGCGGGCAGAAATGGAATCCGCCCCTACCAAAAGTGTATTTATGGCAATATTGGTTATATTAATATAAAAATAATTTTAATACGTAAAAAACCGTGGAAGGAGAAACGATTTTTTATGAGATACAAACAAGGCAATTACTTAATTCTGTCCAAAAAGACCTTGGCAAAGGAAATATACGACCTGACAATACTCTGCCCCGAGGTGGCGGAGGTCGCCAAGGCGGGACAGTTCGTCAACGTCAGGGCTGACAGCTTCATGCTTCGCAGACCTATTTCCATTTGCTCCATTGACAAGGCTAAGGGCACTATTCGTATAATTTTTGAGGTTCGGGGCGAGGGAACAAAGGTCATGTCTCAGCTTGCGGAGGGCGGCATGATAGACCTCGTGGCTCCCCTCGGCGGCAGGGCTTTCAAGCTGGAGCAGTACGACACCGCCGTTATCGTGGGCGGCGGGATAGGTACTCCTCCAATGCTTGCGGTTGCCGAAAAATTTGGGACAAAGGGTACCGTCATAAGCGGCTTTCGGAACGCCACCGCCGTTATTTTGCAGGAGGACTTTTCTGCTACGGGCGCGGAGACCATACTCTGCACCGACGACGGCTCGGCGGGCAGAAAGGGATTTGTTACCGACGCTTTGAAAGAAGTACTCCAAACGAAAAAGCCGGACGTTATCTACGCCTGCGGACCCAACGTTATGCTGCGGCGCGTTATTGAGATCGCAAAGGAAAACGGTATTCCATGCCAGGTCTCCCTTGAGGAGAGAATGGGCTGCGGCGTGGGAGCCTGCCTTGTATGCGCCTGCCGCACTATCCGCAACGGCGAGGAGTATTACGCCCATGTCTGCAAGGACGGTCCTGTTTTCAACGCGGAGGAGGTGCTTTTTGATGAGTAATTTATCTGTACGTTTCGCGGGGGTGGACTTTAAAAATCCCCTTATCCCGGCTTCGGGAGCCTTCGGTTACGGTCGGGAATTTGAGCATTTTTATCCGCTTTCAACGCTGGGGGGAATTTCCGTTAAGGGCACGACCGGTACAAAGCGGAACGGAAATCTTCCTCCGAGGGTAGCGGAAACTTCAAGCGGTATGCTGAACAGCGTGGGACTGCAAAATCCGGGTATCGACCACTTTATAAAAATAGAGCTGCCTAACCTTAAAACCAAGGACACGGTAATTATTGCCAACATAGCCGGCTCGACCGCGGAGGAGTACCGCAAGATTGCCGAAAAGCTTAACGGTACCGACGTTGATATGATAGAGGTAAATATTTCCTGCCCCAACGTAAAGGCGGGGGGAGCGGCTTTCGGAGTGACCTGCGAGGGCGCGTCCCAAATAACAAAAATTGTCAGGGCAGCTACCAAAAAGCCTGTGATGATGAAGCTTTCGCCGAATGTTACCAACATTGCGGAAATCGCCAAAGCCGTCGAAGCAGAGGGCGCGGACGCGGTTTCCCTGATAAACACGCTTTTAGGTATGCGCATCGACATTAAGACCCGCCGTCCCATTCTGCACAATAATGTGGGGGGACTCTCCGGTCCCGCGGTTTTCCCCGTGGCGGTGAGAATGGTGTGGCAGGTGGCAAACGCCGTGTCTATCCCCGTCTGCGGCATGGGAGGAATTTCCACATGGCAGGACGCGGTGGAAATGATGATGGCGGGCGCAAGCACGTTCCAGATTGGCGCGGCTCTGTTTGCCGACCCCATGGCTCCCGTGAAAATCATCGAGGGGCTGGAAAAATATGTACGCGACAACGGTCTGAACAACTTGCAGGAAATTGTGGGTACGGTCAAGCCGTGGTAATTTCAGGGCGAGGATATTTCCTCGCCTGATTTTACAGAAGCAGGCTTATTGCAAATCGGAAACCCTGCTCGAAACCGGCGGCTTTTGAAACGTCGCTGAGCTCCTCGGCAAGTTCGCCAATGCGCTCGGCTTCGGAATCGGAAAGATGTTTTCTTTTTATAAGCTTGTTAAGATATCCGTTTGTACACCTTATCAATTCCGCAATATCTGGGTCGGATTCAAGCCGGAAGTCGGCTCCCCAGAAAATGCTTTTTAATGTGGGGTTGTCCATTTTGATTGCTCCTTTTAAAATAATTTGACAACAATTCTGTAGGGGACGGGTTTCCCGTCCCATTTGCGCATGACCCCGCCCCTACAATTGGGGTGGTCATTGATTTTAGTATAACATATCTTACTAAAGATGTAAATTAACATATTGTACAATCTTTAGTAAGATGTTTGCATAAAAATAGTGAGGTAGTTATATGAGTCAGAATACAGAGTACAAAAACCGTTTTGCCGCTGAAAAATACGACCGTGTTGGTCTGATGCTGAAAAAAGGCAGCAAGGAATTGCTGAATAATGCGGCGGCGAAAAATTCCGAAAGCCTTAACGCCTACATAAAAAAGGCTATACGCGAGCAGTACAAAAAAGACACGGGAAACGATATCGAGCTTTGAAAGGAGAATTTTTATGCCATTACCCGAATTCAACAAGATACAGCAGAACAAAAACGCCGTTCCCGAGTGGGCAAAATTTATGACGGACGGCGAATTTATCAGCTATGAGGTTACATACAAGACCAAAATTTATTTCGACCTTTTCGATGAGTACGCTTCCCCCGAGGGCATGACCTACTATGTCTATGACCCGGTCAAGCACGGCGCCGACCCGGACGGAAAATATCCTGTGCTGATGTGGCTCCACGGCATGAGCAACGCCACGGACGGTATCAAGTGCATAATGTGCTGCGGAGCGGAGCAGTACGCGTCCCCCGAGTACCAGCTGGAAATGGGCGGGGCGTTTCTGATAGTGCCCCTCGCCTTTGAAAAGCGTCTGGAGGACGGCCGTATCGTCGGTTCATGGGGCGATGAGAATTACGATTATTCTCCTATGTTAAAGGGAATCTTCGATACCGTATGCGAGAACCGCAAGAAAAATATCGGCAAAAAGTTTGTTATGGGAGCGTCTGCGGGCGGCTATATGACATGGAAAATGTTAGAAGATCATGAAAATTATTTTGACGGAGCAATACCCATAGCCTCGGGGTACGTGCCCGACGACGGGACTCTTGACAGGCTCTCCGAAAGCGGTGTACACCTGCTTATCGCCCACGGCAGACACGACGAAATGGCGGTCTTTGAGGAGTGCATAGCTCCCCGCGAGGAAAAGCTGCAAAGCCTGAAAAACTGTCTCTGCTTTTTCCCCGAATGGGTCTACAACGGCGACGGAGGAATTGCCTCAATAGATTACGGAATGGAAATGGGTCAGCACTGCATGATAAACTGGGTGCAGCACAATCTGATGTTCGATAACGGCAAGCCCACAGACGAACGTCTGCCAAATGGAGTTACAGGCTGGATAAAGTCCGTTTCGGAAAAGAATTAATGGGGAGCTGCCGAAATGGAAAATGAAAAAATAGTTGTTGCGCAGAAAAAATCTACCCTGCTTTTGTACATAATTTGTTTGGTTTTTGCCTGCGCTTTTACGGCTTGGCTGGTTTTTGACCTTGAAGTCGGGGACGGCGGTTCGCGTATGAAACTGCTGATTTCAACGCCTCTCGGCGCAGCGGCGGCAAGGATATTTTTTGCGGTCTTCGCAGTGGTATGCCTGTACGCCGCGGTAGTTTTGACAAAGCGTCTCATAAACGGCAAACCGCTGATAATCGCGGACGAAAGCGGTATCACTGACAACAGCAGCGACATTGGCTTTGTACCGTGGAGCGATGTGAAAAGGATATATTTGGTAACAATGAAGCACAACAAGCTTATTCAGGTGGAGCTTGAGTGTCCCGAGGAGTACCTCTACCGTCTCAGCGGTCTTGCCCGCGAAGCCGTCGGGCTTAATATGAAGCTTGGCTATCAGCCCATAAGCTTTTCGCTGAACGGTACGGGGAAAAAACTCGATAAAATTCTTGCGGAACTGACCGCGCTTTGGGAAAGGAACAAATAATATGCGTACCGAAAAAGAAATGTACGATCTGATAATAGGCACGGCGCAGGCGGACGATCGTATCCGCGCTGTCTATATGAACGGTTCGCGGACTAACCCCAACGTTCCCCGCGATATTTTTCAGGACTACGATGTGGTGTACGTCGTCACTGCCAACAAGCCCTTTTATGAGGGCAAAAGCTGGATAGATATTTTCGGCGAACGTCTCTATATGCAGTGTCCCGACGAGCTGGACAAGTCCGTGGGCAGGGACGTGGATTTCGACAAATGCTACGGCTGGCTCATACAGCTTGCGGACGGGAACCGTATCGACCTCCACGTTGAACCGACTTGGAACTGCCGTGTAACGGACGACAAGCTGTGTAAAATTCTTCTTGACAAGGACGGCATACTGCCGAAAATCCCCGAGTCCACTGATGAGGACTACCGCGTGAAAAAGCCGTCTGCCGCGGAATTTTACGCCGCCTGCAACAACTTCTGGTGGTGCATGAACAATGTGGCAAAGGGACTCTGGCGGGAGGAGGTACCCTATGTCCTCGGTATGATAAACGAGTGTGTGCGCCCCGACCTTGTGAAAATTTTATCGTGGTACGTGGGCTTTGAGACAGATTTTTCCGTCAGCGTGGGGAAGTCCGCGAAGTATATGTACAAATGGCTTGAACCCGAGGTCTGGCAGCGTTTTTTGCGTACCTACAGCGGCGCGGATATTCCGGAAATTTGGAAATCCGTCTTTGAGATGTGCGATTTAATGGACGAGTTTGCTCCTAAGGTCGCGGAAAAGCTGTGTAAGGAGTACGACCGTGAAATGGCGAAAAACAGCCGCTTCTGGCTTGAAAAGGTACAAAAATTACCGAGAGACGCAAAGGAAATTTGAACTGTAGATTTTTCTCGGAAATTGCAGGGGACGAATTTCCTGTCCCGTTGTTTGGAGGCGGTATTATGTCAATATGCTATGGAAACAGTCTTGTGGGAACAAGCGGAGTAAACGGCGATTCCTTTTACATTTCCCCCGATAACAAGGTTTTCATGCTTTCCGACGGCGCGTCGGGAGCGGGTTCGGAGGGTAAGGTCATTATGTCAAGGACTTGCGCCGAAACGGTAAAAAATAATCCCTTTTCCTCGTCGGGACTGTCGGCAAGGAATTATCTTGATAAAATGGTTTGGGAGATAAACGACAAGCTTACAGAAGTGTCCCGAAGCAGGAAAAGCTTGATTTTCGGTACTCTTGTTATATGTGCGGTTTGCGGTGATAATGCTTATGTTGTCTCAGCGGGTGACTCGCCCGCGTATTTTATACGTAATAACGCTGTTTCCCGTATTGCAAAGCCAAAGAAAAAATATCAGAATTTGGTAGATATGGGCTTGTTTTCAGAGGAACAGCTTGAAGAAGCGGTGCGCAGGCTTCCCGAGCATATGTGGTCGATGTTTGATACTTTTATGCCGTCGGTAGTACCGGAATATTCATACGAAGAAATTTGTCTTGAAAGAGGAGACATGATTGCTCTTTGCTGCGACGGTGTAAGCGACTGTTTAAGCGCAGGATATATCTCGGAAAATATCAGCGCGGTTAATTTGCGGCAAAGCGTCGATATGCTTATAAATACGGCGAAAGAGCGGTCATTGGAGGAAAAAAGCTACTGCGACGATTTGACGGCGGTCGTTTACTGCCATTAATATAAAAAATGTTTTACATAAGTTTCACTTAGGAAGTGCTGTAAGTGAATTTGGAGGGAACCATATCATGACGAAACTATATTTGGTACGCCACGCCGAGGCTTTGGGGAACGTCCGGGAATTTTTCCAAGGGCGCACCGACTGCGAGGTCAGCGAGCGGGGTGAAAAGCAGCTTGAATGTCTTGCGGAATATTTTAAGGGTATTCCCATTGAGGCGATATATTCAAGTCCGCTGAAAAGGACTCTGTCCACCGCCGAGGCTGTGAATAAGTACCACAATTTGCCGATTGTGACGGACGAGGGGCTTATCGAAATAAACGGCGGCGTTTGGGAGGGCAAACCGTGGTCCGACCTGCCGAAGCTGTACCCCGTTGAGTACGACCTGTGGAGGAACCGCATGGAGGATTTTTACATTGCGGACGGCGAGAAAATGACCGAGGTTTTCGACCGAATGAAAACTGCCGTGGACAGAATAGCTGCGGAAAACGAGGGAAAGACTATCGCCGTTGTGTCCCACGGCTGCGCTTTGCGGAACTTTTTGTGCTACGCGATGGGCAAGCCGATATCGGCGTTAAAGGACGTTGGTTGGTCGGACAACACCGCTGTGTCCCTTGTGGAGTACGAGGGCGGCATACCGAAAATTATCTTCAAAAATAATAACGACCACCTGACAGATGAGCTTTCCACGCTGTCCCGTTCAAGGTGGAGCGAGCCGGACGACGTTTTATACGGTGAGTTCGGGAAAATCACGGTAAGGAATCTACGCGGCTCCGACCCGGAAATTTTCGCCCGCGAGGAGGTAAAGCAGGGCTGGACGGACGCGTCCCCCGAAAAGCTTGAAATGCGTCTGCATGACAATGCGGCGGGTAAAGCGATTTCAATTGCCGCCGATTACGAGGGCGAGCCTGCGGGGTACGTCAGCGTTTACCCCTACTGCATGAACGGCGCGCTTGGGGGCAAGGGTCTGCCCGAAATCGTGGACTTTAACGTACTGGAAAAATTCCGAAACATGGGCGTGGGCACAAAGCTAATGGATATTGCCGAGCAGATAGCGGCGGAGTACTCCGACACGGTGTACTTGGGCGTGGGTCTCCACAGCGGCTACGGCGCGGCGCAGAGAATTTACGTAAAAAGAGGGTATATCCCCGACGGTTCGGGGGTGTGGTACGGGGACAAGGTCTGCAATCCCTACTCGGCTTGCGTGAACGACGACGATTTGAATTTGTACTTGTACAAAAAATTAAAATAGGAAAGTGGGAAATGTATGCGTATAATGTCGGTGGACTTCGGCGACAGCAGGACGGGCATTGCCGTCTGCGACAAAAGCGAAATGCTTGCCTCGCCGCTGACGGTGATAACCGAGTACAATTTCGAGCGGTGCGCGGAAAAAGTCGCGGAGCTTGCTCAAAAGGAAAAAGCCGAACTGGTAGTAGTCGGCTATCCGAAAAATATGAACAACACCATAGGCGAGCGGGCGGAGAAGTGCCAAAAATTCGCGGAGTTTGTGAGCGGGCTGAGCGGTATTCCCGCGGAGCTTTGGGACGAGCGCAGCACCACGGTTACGGCACATAATTATCTGAACGAGACAAACGTCCGCGGCAAGAAGCGGAAAGCCGTTGTGGACGCGGTGGCCGCAACTATAATTCTGGAGACTTATCTTGCGTACCGTAAGAACAGGCTAAAATAATATGAAAACTAAAAAAATAAGTACAGAAATATTTTTATGGACGTTTTTGGTCTGGACTCTTTCATTTTTATGTTATTTGCCAATGCTTTTGGATAAAAACGGCGTTCATATTCCGAAAGCGGCGTACAGCTTAAAATATTTGTTTGTTGTCATGCCGCTTGCGGTATCGGTTTTATTTGCTTTAAAGCAAAAATGTTTAAAAGATTTTTGCTCAGGACTATTTGCAGAAAAGATAAAATTCCGCTCAATATTTATCTGCGTAATACTTGGCTGTACCGGGCTGTTATTTTCGTATATATACGCTATAGTATCGGATAAAACGGATCTGTTTTTGTACAGTTATCCGTCTGCGGCTGCTGTTGCGGTAAATTGCTCATACCTGTTTGTAACGGCTTTTGCCGAGGAAGTTGCGTGGCGCGGATTTTTACTGAATAAAATAATTTCCGCAAACAGAAAGAAAACCGCTTTTATATATGTCGGCTTTGTCTGGGCGGTTTGGCATATTCCCATGTGGGCGGTAAGGAATTCCTTGGAATTTAATGAGATAATTATATATTTCATATATACGGTAATTATTTCATTTATTTTAGGAATGATTTTTTACGCGTACAAAAATATATTTACAGTTTCACTCGCGCATATGCTTATTAACACCTGCTATATTGCGCCTGTAAAATATAATATTGTTTTATTGGGCTGTATATTGATTTTGTTAATTTTCTTTTTCAGAAAAAGAATCGGTGCTTTTGGAAAATAAAAGCTCCTTGACCCCGATGAACAGTATAAAAACCGCAAAAATCTTTTTCAAGGCGGGAGAACCGATACGTTCCGCAGCGTATGTGCCGAGGGCGGCAAAGGCTACGCCGATAACAATCGCGGGTATTATTTTTTTCCACTCGATAAGCTTGTTTTTGGTATGAATTACCACCGACAGCAGGGCTATAGGTATGAAATAAATCAGGTTGATACCCTGTGCGGCAAGCTGGTCGAATCCACCGAAAACCGTCAGGTATATTATCAGTATCATGCCGCCGCCCACTCCAAGGGACGCGAATATCCCCGTGAGGAACGCGGCTGTAAAAGACCATATCATTGCAGCAGAAGCCTCCCGCCCGAAATTATAAGAATTACTCCGAATATCCTTTTTAATAGGGTGTTCGGAATTTTTTTCATGAGCAGTCCGCCCAATACAGCTCCCGCCAGTCCAAACGGTATCAGCGGCAAAGCGTCCCCCCACTTGAAGCTGCTCTTATAGGCGTAAAAAAACGCCGACACTACCGACAGCGGCAGGGTCAGGGCAAGGGACGTGGCATGGGACTTTTTCACGTCCACGCCGCCCTTTTGCAGCATGGGTACGGCGGCAATGCCCCCTCCCGAGCCGAACAGACCGTTGCATATCCCGGTGATTGCTCCCAGAATATAGAAGTAAAGCTTTTTGTGTTTTTCGATAAAATTATTCATACGAATAGTATTTGCCGCAGAAGGGAAAATATCCGAAAAAAAGCGAACCCCAAAAGAGGTTCGCCGTGCTTTTGAAAAAATAACCGCCTTGCCGCCATGTGAAGCATAAAACCCGCACTCGGCAGGTGGGCAACAGCCCGTTAGTTTCACGCTCCCTGCGTCCGTTACTCCGCACATCTAATGCGGCGGGAGGTCTGCAATCCGCTGACGGAGACTGAATCCCTAAATTAATGTGTTGGATTATAAAATCACACTTTATCGGACAAGGCAGAAATTCCTTGAGTCTGATAATATTATAACACAAGGCGGAGAAAAAATCAATAGTAAATTTTGTGAAAAATTACAAATAAAATTTTATCTATAATGAAACAAAACGCACCCTTTACGTATGTTATAAACGAAAGGACAAAATACGGGGAAGTGATGATATGATGCCCGATTATAAGGAAACCGTGCTGAAATACAAGGATATGGTGTACCGAATCGCGGTCGCCCAGTGTTCCTGCCGTCAGGACGCAGAGGACGTGTTTCAGGACGTCTTTTTTAAGCTGTATAACTTGGACGGCGATTTTGCGGACGAGGAGCACTTAAAGGCATGGCTGATAAGGGTAACCGTGAATTGCTGCAAGCTCCTGCGCCGTTCGGCATGGTTCAGAAAGCGAACGGAGTTTACCGAAGATATTCCCGCTGACGGTACGGAAAATACGGAGGAAAGAGAGACAGCCGAGTCTGTAATTGCCGCGGTCAGGGGGCTGCCGGAGAAATACCGTCCCATAGTGGTGATGTATTATTACGAGGAGATGTCCGGCGGGGAGATAGCGGCAGCATTGAAGCTGAACGAGGCGACCGTCCGCACAAGGTTAAAAAGGGCGCGGGAACGTCTTAAAAAGGATCTGAAAGGAGTTTTTGACGATGAATGAAATTTTTAAAAAAGCCTTTGATAATGTCAGACCTGCGGACGAGCTTGTGGACGGCGTTTTACAGCCGCAGAACTTTTCTGTCAAAACAAAATCCAAAAGCTTTTCAATAAAGCGCGTATTTTGCGCAGTCGCCGCAGTATGCGCGATACTGGTCTGCGGTATAAGCGCAGCGGCAGCGGTGGGACTCATTGATTTTGACTCGGTTTTCGGCAGCCGCATTACTGTAAAGGACAGCGAACTGGCAAGTTCCCTTGTTGGAACAGTAAGCGGCTTTAAGTACAAGGTCAGCGATAAGGATTACAAAATCGAGATAAAGGGCGTGACGGGAAATGATAAAAAAGCAATTGCCGTTGCAGAAATTTCTCGTGTTGACGGTACGCCGGTCGCCGATCGTTTTGTAAATTCCACTGATGATAATCAATTTGTACCGCTTTGGGAAAACGCCGAAATTTTGAATACGTATACCGGCGGTTACAGCATCGACCACCGTGTTAATGAAGCGGGTAATATTGAGCTTTATATTGATTGGGATTCTGAGGACGGCATTGACGGCAAAAAAATTATTTGCGAGGGTGAAAATTTTTATCCCGCGGGAGCGTATATTAATTTTAAGTATAATAATGCAAATGAAGATATATGCACGGAATACACTCAATACGGCGAAAGCGGCGGGGATAAAGACAGCAGATGCGGTAATGACGAACCTGAGGATATAAGCGATATTTTAGCTCTCGGCTTGAGGTGGGAATTTTCTTTTACCTACAGGCAAAGCGATAAATCGCAGCAGGTAAAATTTTTAAATGCTCCCGCGGAAAGCTTTCCTCTTACTCTGAACGTGCATATAGTGGGAACAAAAGAGGATTTTATCCGCGAGCTTATCGCGCAGCCCACTTATATAGAGGCAGGCTCAACAGGCGGCAGAGTGGATTTTGAGTACGAAATGACCGGGTATGAAAGCAATCATGATTATTCGGTAAACTATAGTGATAACGCCGACATATACATTAGTCTGAAAAACGGCGAACGCATATACGGCACATTTGGCGGAGGAGTGTGTTATCCGGACGGTGATGTTTACAAATGCAGCTTTAATATAGTCTATTGGGACAAAAACAACTATACCTCCGTATTTACCGACGTTGAGAATATAACGGCAATTTCCATAAACGGCACAGTTTACGAACTAAAGTAATTTTAAAGCGGGGGTTAAAGGTTAGCCTTTACCCCCGCCGCAGTATATAGTGATAATTAATTGATCAGGCACAAAGGCTGAACAAAGAGTCCGTGAGGCTTTTCAGTATCACCAGTATGTAAAAACGAATCCGGCAAAAGGAGACAGCACGATCATAATAACTGAAAATGTGAACGACTCCACGGAAGTGAGCGTCGCCCGCTGCTCCGAGGGAAACATATCCTGGAGAAGAGCGTTTGTGCGTACCTGCAGCGAGTCGTCACCTGCCGCGGCAATAAATCCTCCCAGAGCCATTACAGCCCACATCGGAGAATGCTCTGCCCAAAAGCCTGTCAGCACAAGGCAGAACGATAAACCAAATACCCATTTGTAGCTAAGCTTCTGGAATTTCAGTATCAGCCGTGAACCGACCACGCCGCCCATTTCCATAAAAAGCAGAGCCAAGCCCAGACCCCACCGGGGAATACCTTTTTCGGGAAGCTTCGCCTGTAAGAAAAACAGCAGCAGAATATCCACCGCGCCCACAAATGAATTGCACATCATTATCCCCATGGCTTTTCCGACCTGTCTTAGGAATGAAATGCTTTCCTTAAAGCACCCAACGAGTCTTACACCGATTTTGATCTCCGTAGTATTACGCGGTTCTTCGGCGTACACTTCACACAGAAAAGACAAAACAAAAATCTGCAAAGCGCACATTATCAGGTCTGTGCTGTAAGCAATTCGGTATCCTATAAAGAGCGCAAAGCCCGCGCACAAGGTTGACAATCCGCTGCAAATACGGTAAATGATAAGCTGATTCGATTCGTATTTCTCAAACTCGTCCTCTGCTTTCGTGATTTTAAGAGAATCGTATGCCAACGCGTCTCCCGAGCCTGACGCCGAATTGTAGCTCAGCGCGTAAAAAGCAAGAGCCAAACACACCGTAAAAAGGCTGTGGGAAAAAATCATAACGATATTTCCGATCATTCGCATGATACTGCTGACGATCAGCATTTTCTTTCTGCCGAACACGTCCGCCAGAATTCCCGACGGTATCTCGAAAATTAGGCTGGTAATGTGAAAAACGGTCTCAGCAACTCCTATTTCCACAAGGCTGTAGCCTCTTGCCGCAAGAATTGCGACCCATGCGCCCGTAAGCGATAAATTTCCCAGTACGGACGATAAATATAGCCTTGATATTTGCTTCTTAATTTTAAACATAAAAAATCTCCTTAACATTTAATGGCAGTTAAGGAGATAATGCGCCTTTGGAAATTTGCCGAAAACAACTCTATTAGATCAAATTTGAGTATGCTTATGACAAATCTGTTTAAAAAAGGGCGCACTACCCCCATAGAGGGCATAATCGGATCCTTTTTGTAAACAAACATTTGCCATTTTCCAGAACATAAATTTAACCTCTTAATAGATTTTTGCGTAATTTTACTTATTAATTATAGCATATACCGGATATCTTGTCAACATTTTTTACGACTTGGCGGACTGCGCTTCCTTTTCACTTTTGCGGGAGGGGAGCTCCATAAGTATAGGTATCGCTGCTCCGACCAGAAGAAGAACGATTCCCACTATACCCTGTGCGTCAAATCTGAATCCTGCGGGAAAAATATGCGGCACCGAGCCTACTATCAGACCGATAATAAGGCAGTAAACGCCCTGCCTAAACCGTTTCATAAGAGCGTTGATTATTCCCGCCGCTGCAAAGATACCTATTACCGCCCCTGCGCCGAAGCTCAGCAAAACGGGGAATTCAAGTCCCGAAACAGCGCCGATTATAGAATCGTACACTCCGAAAATTTTCATTATCATCGAACCGCTCACGCCCGGAATTATCATTGCTACAGCCGCTATGAATCCCATAATGATGTAGACCAGCACGTCCCGCAAGGTCAGCGCCGCGCCCTCGGTAAACATACTTCCGCCGTCGCTTGCAAAAAGCAGGAAGATCATGAAAGCAAGTCCAACCAGAAACGGAATAAGATTTATCGGTGAAATGCGGCTGCGCTCCTTTTTGCATTCGTGCATAACAGTAGGCAGACTGCCGACGATAAGTCCCATAAAAAAGAGCTGGGTAGGGACGTTATAGGTCTCAAAAAGATAGTCGAGAGCCACCGCCGTCAGGAAAATTCCAATGACCATTCCTATTCCCACGGGAATAAGGAACGGCAGATTTTTTATCAGCTTTTTGATATTAGGCGTGATAGCCTCGATAAGTCTGTCAAAAATTTTTGTGACTACGGCGATAGTACCTCCGCTCACCCCGGGAATAGCGTTTCCGATGCCGACCGCCGCGCCTTTGAGCACCAGGAAAATACTGTCCTTTGCTTTTGTAAAAAAATTCATATTTAACATCTCCGACATTTTTTTAGTTTTAAAGTAATTTCAAGAAATATTATTGCATAAATTTGTCGGAAATGCAAGTCTTTTCCGAAATTGTATCCGCTTTGTAATATCCGCGCAAACTAAAAGGGAGCTGCCGACCTGACAGCTCCCGTATATTTAAATTTATGGCTTTTCAGCACGCTGAACTATCCGGCGGTCTCACTCCAATCTTTCAGATTTTCAGATAACTCCGAACGTATTTCATAGACACCGCTTCCTTTCACAGAATATCGCGGAACGTCTTTGCTTATGCCATCGGACTCACTCCCTAAAATTCATATTTCCTTCGAGATGTTATTGAATTCCACATATAACATTCACTCCCTGCGGAAAGTTTTGATCAAGAGAATGGGGACTATGCCATTGGACTCACTCCTTAAAAATCAATTTCCAACCGACTTTGCTTAATTAAAATCATAGCTACCGTCTCCGTTTCAATCGGAAATTTTTTCGGGGTAAGGGCATCGCGCCTCATTTTATGCCATTGGACTCACTCCTGCTTTTTCAGAATTTTTTAGGAAAAGTCTTTCTGATTACCATAATAACCACTCGGTTTCTTTCGGACATACTGTCCGTTATTTTTTCGGAAATCGGTCTTAACCGTTACAACTGTCCTGTCGGACTCACTCCCTTACGTTTATTTCTTAAAGATTCAGATCGTGATACGCATACTTAAAGAATTTCATATGCATCCCTTCTTTACAGTTTTATTCCGAAGTTACAGTAACTGCTTAGGCGGTCTCACTCCCTCCGTGTTAAATGAGCAGATTCTTTTTACCTTTCAGAATGATCCTCATAAGACATCACTTCTTTCACAAGATTAGGTTAAAGTCTTATCGGTACATTGGTCTCACCTTTTATATCAGATTTTATCGCAGCCTTTTATGTAAATCCCTTTCATAGGGCGTTTGCATAAAGACAGTTCCGCATTGTTTAGAGACTATCGGAATTTGGTTTGGGGTATAAAAATACCGCACTGCTCAGTTTGATCGGGTATAGTGTTCCGAAATTTTCTGAGATATGCGGCTCGTTATGATACTTTATAAGCGGACTGTCGGCTAATTGCCGTGATTCGGAGTGAAGCTCTGAGGCTTTGCATTTAGACTCCCGTATAATTCACTTTAAAGCATTGCTGCAAACGAGTCGCTGCGGACTGCCTGAGAAAACTGATTATCTGCTATTTCCATTGGACTCGCCATCCTTTCCGAGTGAATATTTTGAATTCCCGACCTTGCCGCGCCTTGAGCTTTATCGTATTTCACAGTGTAAAACCAGCAGGTTTTATCGGGTTCAAGCCCTATGAAAGACCGTCCGTTACGCGGAACTTATCGGGGTCTGCCGTTAATCACGGGTCATCGCCCCGCCGCTTTATCGGTACTTCTCTTTCATTGATTACAGTATATCACACCTTTTGTGCAATGTCAATAGGTTTCCACACAAAATACTCAACATTTTTTGTGCAATATTTTTGTGCAGTTTACATCTTGACATTTATATGCAAAAGTTGTAAAATTAAATAGTTGGGTATTTTGCCGCCAAGGCTGATATCCGTACAAATTGACCGAAATGACATTACCGCTTTTTAAGGAGGTTTCACAATGGCTGATAATTTTGACGATATGAGCATGGCTGCCGACCTTTATACTCTTGTGGACGAGGACGGCGTTGAGCAGCAGTTTGAAATGCTGGACACTATGGAAGTTGATGGAGAGCGTTACTACGCCCTTGTTCCATACTATGACGACCCCACAAAGGAGATCGAGGCGGATACCGAGCTGGTTGTCCTCAAATCCGAATACGACGAAAACGACGACGAGACTCTTGTGTCTATTGACAACGACGAGGAATACGAAAAGATTGGAAATATGTTCCTTGAAAGGCTCAACGAGATATACGACGGCTGATCGCTGATCCCGCAGATATGCCGCTCAGAAGTGAAATACAATACACCGTAACTTTATCATGTCCTTCAAAGGTCAGAGTGTTGCGGTGTTTTTTATTATTAGAATATACTTTTTTGTGCTGTTCCTATATCAAAACTGCTGCTCATTTTTGAAAAGCGCTGCGGCTTTATGGCATAAACGAAGATACCTGTATTATTTTGACTCAAAGATTTGCCGCCGTACAATAGACGGCGGCGCAGTCCAATACTAAACCTTTATGGGAATAGCGACCAATAACTTTTTAAAAGTATTTTTAAAAACAACTGCATAGGATCAAAAAAGTCTAAGTACCAGGATATATAGATACAAAACGTGAAAAGCAAAATACAAAAGTCCCGTTTCCAAACGCAAATAAAGGAAGCAGGGCTTTTGTATTAAAATAAGCGTATGAGATATGCTTGACAATAGCATAACATAAAATCATTTCAGCGGATATTATCAATATACGATAAGAATCCGCTGAAATGATTTTAGCAGGGGAAATAACATCAAATATAATTTTTGATCATGGATATATTAAGAATACTTTTGAATGATCATATTTTCGATGATTTCGAAAATATGTACAGGAGAAGCTTGAAAGGCGTTAAGCTTTTCAGCTATTTCTTTGGCGAATGACTCGTCACATGTTACGTCGCCGACAAGAATGTCTTCTCCGAGCGATATGCCGTAAGCATAATATTCTTCTGAGTTTTCACCGAGTTTTTTCTGCTTAACGCAGTTGTAGCTGTAAATCATCTGTATGTACCTCCTCATCAATATTTAGCTCGGCAAGTGCTTTCCTGTTGATATAGCGCGGGGTGTATAATTTGACAAGTGCATCCGACTTAAGCTTGGATACCTATTGTTCGGTATAGCTAATACATCTGCTGCTGATATCACAAAGTTCCTCAAGCATTTAATATGTATATTTTTTTCTTTGTGCTTGAAGGCAACAAACCGAATTCTACACAATAATACATAAATTTACCTCGTAATATTATTTTAAACCTCAAAACCAAAAATTGCCAGGAAGCGCGCTTCTTGGCAAAAATATTTTTTACATTTATAGGTAAATGTTTTAATAAGAAGATATTTCAGGTTATAAATATGTTAAAATGTCTAAAATCAGCAGAGTCATTACAGAATAAACCGTACTTCTAAAATTTTGCGGCAATAAGTTTGCCGGCATAGATGCCTGTGCTGTCACAAAATTTTAAAACAAAAATAATAAACAAAATTTTTTCGGGTAAAATACCTCCGTATAAAAATTGTTCGGGAGAATATGTTATGAAAAATTTAGCTTTATTCGGAAAAAACAACAGCGGTTCGGCGGCATTGAGTCGAGCCGCAGCTTTGATATTTGTACTGACAGTTTGCGGACTTTTTTGTCTGCGGCTTTCGGAGGAAGGCTTTTCAGCCGAAAGCGTTGACGTCAAAAGCACGGTCACTTTATCAAAGGAAGACACGGAACTGTCCGTACCGGAGATCGTGAAAAAAGCCAAGCCGTCCGTTGTCGGCATATCTTCTGCATTCGGGGAGGATTCCGTTGGTACAGGCACGGGAATAATTATGTCGGCAGACGGTTACATCGTAACCAATGCGCACGTTGTGCAAAATTCGTCCGACGGGAAACACACACCTGCTGAGAGCGTAACGGTGGTACTTGCGGACAAAAGCGAGTACCCCGCCCAGATTATAGGCGCAGACAGCCGCACAGACCTTGCGGTGGTGAAAATAAACGGCAAAGGAAAAAACTTTTCCGCTGCGGAATTCGGCGACAGCGGCAGACTTGCGGAGGGCGAGCTTGCAGTTGCTATCGGAAATCCTCTCGGATTTGAGCTTTACGGCTCGATCACCTGCGGTATAATCAGTGCGCTTGACCGTACTATCACTATTGACGAGTACGAGATGACACTGATCCAGACCGACGCTGCCATTAATCCGGGCAACAGCGGGGGCCCGCTGCTGAACCGCTTTGGACAAGTGGTGGGTATTAATTCCAGCAAAATAATTTCCGACCACGCTGAGGGATTGGGCTTTGCAATACCAATAAGCTCGGCAAGACCTGTTATCGACGATCTGATAGAAAACGGCTATGTTACAGGAAGACCACGCATAGGTATAAGCGGTGAGGATATCGGTGAGGAAAACGCACGGTACTACGATCTGCCGGAGGGAGTTTATGTTAGGTTTATAGAGAAAAACTCAGCTGCCGATTCGGCGGGCATAGAAGTGGGGGACATCATCGTTGCCGCAGAGGGAGAGATAATAAAAACAATGGCTGAGCTGAATAAGGTCAAGGAACGGTTCGGTTCGGGCGACGAAATGACGGTTACGGTTTTCCGCGGGGAAGAAAAAATTGATATCAGGCTTGTTCTCAGTGAGGAAAACGGTCATGCCGCAATGTAGATTTCAGACAGCGTCTTTTCTTTAAATATAAAAGTCAGTTCGGTTATGCCGCCCTCGAAAAAGCTGTGGGTAAGAGTAGTTTCTTCGTCTCCGTAAACGCTGTTGGCGATGCCGATAATGTCCGGTATATCGTTTGGCGCCGAACGGAAATCAACTCCGTAAAGCGAAAAATCCGCAGGAGCGCTTTCACGCCTGAACCTCAGGGCGGTAATTATTGTCCGTTTGGTTTCGGAGTTATCGGAATTGTCAACGCGTACAGCCGCTTCGGCGTAAGAGCCGTCGGGAAATATCAGCATACCGTCGGAAAAAATTAAATCGGGCTCGTCCTCAAGGGCGAACGGCAGCGGACGGTTTTTTCCGCATAAAAAAAGGCTGTCAAGAAGCTCATGTCCCTCCCAGCCGCGCACTAAAAGATAGGGGCTCGCGGTTTCGGTCTCGGTAACGGAAAATGATTCGGAAACTGTTTCCGATCCTGTGTTTGCGCTGTCCGAACAACCCGAAAAAAACATTGTTCCCGTAAATATCAATACCGCAGCTAAAAACGGAACAAGCAAAGCTGCGGTGTTTTTTTTATTCATAATAAGACTCCTTTTGCTTATTCCTGTAAAAAAATTTCCCCCTTCAGGTACAGAATCGCTTTACCGCCGATTATTACAAAATTGTCCTCATGACGGCAGTAAAGCCTGCCGCCCCGTTCGGAAAGCTGTTCGGCTTCAAAAACAGTTTTTCCCAGCTTTTCTTTCCAAACGGGTACAAGGCTGCAATGCGCCGAACCTGTTACCGGGTCCTCAGCTTTTAATTCGGGACAGAAAAATCTTGATACAAAATCTGCGTTTTTACCCCTTGCGGTGACGCATATACCCAGCCATTTGTCAAGCTTTCCAAGCTTTTCATAATTTGGGGCAAACCCCCGCACCGCTTCTTCGCTTTCCAGAACAGCAACCAAATCACGTCCGGAATATATCTCGCCGGGGATAATTCCCAACGCCTCGGTAATTTCAGCAGTTACTTCAATTTTTTCGGGAACTCTTTCGGGAAAACGCATTTCGTACATATTGCCATCCCGCCTGACGGAAAGCTCTCCGCCTGCCGTTCCGAAACAAACCTCGTTCGCGGACGGCTCAGTAAAATTCATCACAGCAAACGCCGCCGCGAGAGTTGCATGACCGCAAAGGTCTATCTCAAACAGCGGCGTGAACCACCTTAGACAGTATTTTTCCCCGCATTTGACGAGAAAAGCTGTCTCGGAAAGATTGTTTTCAAAAGCAATCTTTTGCATTAATTCGGTCGGAAGCTCCTTTTTGGAAACGCACACTCCCGCCGGATTCCCTCTAAAAATACCTTCCGCAAAAGCGTCAATAACATAATATTCCACCGAACGCTTACTCCTCCTCAAAATCCAGATCGTACAGATCAAGCACCGCATTTATCTCGGAATAACGGTACCCCTGACGCAAAAGCGCGTTTTTCACCTTTTTCACGCCCTTTTCGTCGGTGAGATAACGCTCGTACTTCCGCTCCACAAGTTCCTCCAAACGGGCAAGGGAGTCCTCCTCGTCGGCGTAAGGCTCCACCGCCTCCTCGATAATGCTGTCGGACAGCCCTCTCTGCTTTAGCTCCTGCTTCGCTTTGAACATACCAACCCGCTTCACCTCGAAAAGCTGCCGCGCCAACGATTCCGCGTACCGCCTGTCGTCTATCAGCCGCAGTCCCGCAAGCTCCTTGCATACCTTTAAACAAACGTCCTCGGAGTAGTTCCTTTCCAGCTTTTGGTACATCTCCACAAAGCCGTAGTCCCTGACGTCCAAAAGATATAAAGCCCGCTCCCGCGCCCTGCGGTAACCGTTTGCCGAGACTATTTCCTCAACAGCCTCGGCGGGGACGTTCATTCCCTCTTTTAGGTGATATTCCGCAAGTATTTTTTCGTGTATGTAGATACGCTCGTCCGTGTCAAATATCACGCACATTGTGCTGCCCTTATAGGCGGAAATTTCAGTTATCCTCATAATTATTTGACCGGCGTAAATTCTTCAAAATCGTCGTCAGCGTCGATAATAACGTTAACTGGGGGCTTTTCGGGTATGTCCGCAGTTTCTGGAACGTCCGTATCCTCTGCCGAAACAGCTTCTCCCGCAGCCTCCGTTGCAGCTTCCGCTGCGGCTTCCTCAAGAGCGGCGGCTTTCTTGCTCTTTTTGGATACCAGCACCACTTCGCTTGCTTTTTCCTTTATCTTTTCCTCGATCTCTTTCATCTTATCGGGATTGTTTTTCAGCCATTCCTTGGTATTTTCGCGCCCCTGACCTATCTTGCCGTCCTCATAGGAGAACCATGCGCCGCTCTTTTTGATGATGCCCAGATCCACCGCAAGGTCGACCACCTCGCCCTCACGGGAAATTCCCTTGCCGAAGTAAAGGTCAAACTCGCACTCCTTAAACGGCGGAGAGACCTTGTTTTTTACCACCTTGCACTTGGTTCGGCTGCCTATAACGTCGGAACCGTTCTTGATAGCCTCGCCCTTGCGTACCTCGATACGTACCGAGCTGTAGAATTTCAGCGCTCTTCCGCCGGGAGTAGTTTCGGGATTGCCATACACAACGCCTATTTTTTCGCGTACCTGATTGATGAAGATAGCCACGCAGTTTGATTTGGAAATTACCGACGTGAGCTTTCTCATCGCCTGGGACATAAGCCTCGCAAGCTGTCCCACATGGGTATCGCCCATTTCGCCGTCTATCTCGGCTTTTGTTACCATGGCGGCTACCGAGTCCAGAACTATAACGTCCAGCGCGCCGGAACGCACCAGAGCCTCTGCTATTTCAAGCGCCTGCTCGCCGCTGTCCGGCTGGGAAACAAGCATATTGTCGATGTCAACGCCCAATGCCTTGGCGTACACGGGGTCGAGAGCGTGCTCCACGTCGATAAAGGCTACCTCGCCGCCGATCTTCTGAGCTTCGGCAACTATCTGCAAAGCCACCGTTGTTTTACCGGAGCTTTCGGGGCCGTACACTTCCACAATTCTTCCGCGGGGTACGCCGCCTATTCCCAGAGCCATATCCAGAGTCATGGAGCCTGTGGGTATCGAGTCAACGTTAAAATCGGCTGCCTGACCCAGCTTCATTACCGCACCCTTGCCGTATTGCTTTTCAATATGCGCTATCGCCGCTTCGAGAGCCTTTTTCTTTTCGTCCGCGCTTGTCA
Source organism: uncultured Oscillospiraceae bacterium (assembly GCA_910584715.1). GTDB lineage: Bacteria > Bacillota > Clostridia > Oscillospirales > Ruminococcaceae > RGIG8773. The sequence goes on along the minus strand of CAJUAN010000002.1, from coordinate 148,524 downwards.
GCTTGACCACCGCTTCTTTTTTCTCAGCCTTTTTCTTCTCTGCCATACTGTACCTCCGTTAAAAATCGAACATTTTTTCTTATTTTAACATTTTTACCCGAAAACGTCAATAGTTCGTGAGAAATTTTCACAAATATTTTTACTGTTTTATTTTATCTGTGAATTATCTCAGTCGCTTGTTTTTCCCGCTTCAAGCTCTATGAAGTGCCGTGCCGCTCTGCCGGAACGCCCGCTTCGGCGCAGGGCGTAAGCCTCCGCGCGGGTTAAAAGGTCGGGTGTGACCTCCACGCCGTACTCCAGAGCAAGCTTTTCCACTATCTGCAAATAGGTATCCTTATTCGGTTTAAGAAATGCAACCTTTAATCCGAAGCGTTCCGAAAGGGAAATCTGCTCCTCGCGGGTGTCGGAGGCGTGAACCTCGTCCCCCTGACGGCTTGAAAAGGTTTCCCTGACAAGGTGGCGGCGGTTGCTGGTGCAGTAGATGACCGTGTTTGAAGTCTTAGCCGCCGCGCCGCCCTCCAAAACGGCTTTCAGCGCGCTGAAATTGTCGTCGTCAGCGGAAAATGATATATCGTCTATGAAAATAATGAATTTAAGGGGATTTGCGGCTATCTTCTCAGTCACTGCGGGAAGCTCCCCAAGATGGGCTTTTGTAAGCTCTATGAGCCGCAGACCCGCGTCCCTGTACTCGTTCACTATCGCTTTTACCGTGGAGGACTTTCCGGTACCCGCGTCGCCGTACAGAAGCACGTTCTGGGCGGGTTTGTCCCTTAGCAGAGCCATTGTGTTTGCAATAACCTTTTCACGTTCAAGCCCGTATCCGGTAAGCTGAGAAAGCTTCTGACCGTCGGGATTTTTTATGGGGACGACACAGCCGTCCTTAAAGGAAAAGGCGTGATATTTAGCGAATATGCCGAAGCCCCGCGTATGCAGCGCGGAAACTCTTTCGCGGTACGTTTCAAGAAAATCCGTTTCGTGGACGCTCCAGCGGGCAAAGGGTGCTCCTTCTCCCGCCGCGTTCCATGCCTCCTCGGAGGTAAGTTGCGAAAGCTCCTGCAAAAAAGCAAGCTCCCTGCGTGCAGCCGCGTCTATTTCGGGAGGGACTTCCCTGCGCTCGGATATCCTTTTGATGTATGGATTTTCGTCCTCCGTGACGATCTCTGTGAGAAAATCCGTAAGGGAATCACCGTGTTCGTAAAGCCCCGATACAAAGTCTCCGTAGCTTTCGGGTGTGGGAGAGATGAGGAATTTCAGCAGCTTCGCGGTCGTTTTCTCCTTGAGTATCCCCCTGAAAACCGCAAGTGACTGTAATTTTTCAGCGTATTCTTTAAGCATTGGAATCATTTCTTTCATTTAAAATATCAAATCAATTATACCGCATAATTAATTTGATGTCAATGTTGACTGTTTTCTGCGTTCTTATATACAAACTGACAAAAATGTTGTATAATATTTATAAAGTACAGTTTTACCGGGAGGCATTATTATGGATCAATTTTCACGCACCGAGCTTCTTCTTGGAAAGGAGGGCATGGAAAAGCTAAAAAATTCCCGCGTGGCAGTGTTCGGCATAGGCGGCGTGGGAGGTCATGCGGCGGAGGCTCTTGCGCGCTCCGGTGTGGGCGCTCTCGATCTTGTTGACAGCGATACCATAAGCGAGACTAACATAAACCGCCAGATAATAGCTACTCTTGATAAGGTTGGGCAGTACAAAACAGATGTTATGAAAGAGCGTATCGCGCTGATAAACCCCGAAGCGCAGGTGACTGCGTACAGAAAATTTTTTCTTCCAGAAAATTCGGACGAGTTTGATTTTTCACGGTACGACTATATAGTGGACGCGGTGGATACGGTTTCCGCAAAAATTGAACTGGTGATAAAAGCGCAGGCGGCAGACGTGCCGATAATATGCTCCATGGGCGCTGGAAACAAGCTTGACTCTACCGCCTTTGAGGTTGCGGACATTTACGAGACCTCGGTGTGTCCCCTTGCGCGGGTAATGCGTACCGAGCTGCGGAAAAGAGGCGTGAAAAAGCTGAAAGTCGTGTACTCAAAGGAGCCGCCCATAACTCCGCTGCCCTCCGACGAGGAGTGCGGAAAAAGAACAGTCCCGGGCAGCACAGCCTTTGTGCCGTCCGTGGCGGGACTGATCATTGCGGGAGAGGTTATCAAGGACCTGTGCGGCTATAACCGCTGAACAAAGCGGAACGCCTTTTTCGGACGTTCCGCTTTGCTGTTTTTGTGGGTTTAACAGTCATTCTCTGTCATTAATGTACTTTGCAATAAGTTCCGCGAGCTCTGTCTCGTATGCGTCGGGCTTGGTAAGACTTTTCGCCAGCTTCAGGGCGTGTGTAACGTCCGCCGTGCCTTTATAGTCGCTGTCTTTGAGGACAAGTCCGAATTCAGTCACCGCACAGGCAAGCTTCATGTTATTGCTCATTTTTGCGGAATAATCGGTTCTGTCAACGGTATTGGTTACCTGATAGCTCTTTCCGTCGTCGGGATTCTTATAGCGTACCTTTACGGTAAGCAGCTCGCCGGAAAATTCCGCTCGAGGCTCGGTTTTCTGGTACTTAAGTCCTGCGGAGGTCCTGCCCGCCGCGGGGATTATCTCATACAGCGCGGTAACGCTTCCTCCTGCGCCTACCTCGCCAGCATCCTTGGTATCGTCGTTGAAGTCCTCGTTTGCGAGACGGCGGTTGTCGTAGCCGATAAGACGGTACCCTTCAACGTTTGCGGGATTGAACTCGACCTGAATTTTAACGTCCTTCGCAATGGTGTAGAGGGTGCTGCTGCGCTCCTTGACAAATATCTTTTCAGCCTCGGTCACGGAGTCTATGTAGTGGTAGCTGCCGTTTCCGTTGTCGGCAAGGGTCTCCATTTTGTTGTCCTTGATGTTGCCTGTACCGAAGCCCATTACAGACAGGTACACGCCGCTTTTGCGCTTTTGCTCCACAAGCTTTTTAAGCTCTCCCTCGTCGGAGATGCCCACATTCAGGTCGCCGTCGGTGCAGAGGATAATGCGGTTGTTGCCGCCCTCAATAAAGTATTTTTCGGCAATGGCATACGCCGCCTGAATGCCGCTTTCGCCGTTGGTAACGCCGTCCGCTTCAAGTATGGAGGTGAGCGCGTTTACGGTGTTGACTTGGTCTCCCCTCGCGCCCGCAAGGATAACTCTCTCCTCGCCGGAGTAGGTGACTATGGAAACGCGGTCGTTTTTGCCAAGGGTCTTGGAAAGCTTTCTTATGGACTTTCCCGCAAGCTCCAGCTTGTCTTCGCTGCTCATGGAGCCGCTTGTGTCGATAAGGAAAACCAGATTGCTGTTGGGAGCTTTTTCAAGCTCCATGCCCTGAATTCCCACGGAAAGAAGCTGCGCCTTGCTGTTCCACGGGCAGTCGGAAAGCTCCGTCGTCACCGCAAAGCGGGAGTTTCCCGCGGGCTTAGCGTAGTCATAGTCGAAGTAGTTGAGCATTTCCTCAATGCGCACCGCGTCCTCGGGAATGTAGTCCCCGTCGTTTATAAGGCGGCGCAGATTGGCGTAGGAAGCTGTGTCCACGTCCGCGGAAAAGGTAGACAGGGGACTTATAGCCGCCTTTTTGTAGCCGCTTTCCTCGGACTTGCTGTACTCCTCGGTGTTGACCGGAACATAAAGCGAGTTTGACGTTTGCGAAACAGCGGACGGTGCAGGAGCCGGAACCGGAGCGGGAGAGGGCTCATAGGCAGCATCGCTGTCGTCGAAAAAAGCTTCATCATCTTCAGCGGGCGCGCCCGCATCTGAAGAAACTTCTCCTTCAGCATAATAATAGTCCGGTTCGTCTTTTTTCATTGTTTTGACTTCAACAGTGTTAGAATACTTTGTAAGCACCTTTTCATCGGAGTATGTAAAAGTCACAGCCTTTATCTTATACTCATTTGTACCGCTGCCGTCATAATCGTCGTACTCCGTATCAAAAACGTTGGCAATGCACTTGTTTCCTTCTCCGTCCGCCTTTCTGTAGACCTTGTAGTACAGAGCGCCTTTAACAGGCTTCCATTTCAGTTCCGTATAAGTTCCTCTCCAATATTTGTCGCTTTTCGCGCTGTACAGCTCCGGAACTATTTTAGAGAACGCTTTTGAGTCGTCCTCCTCAAGAGGAACGGGCAGGTTTTTCAGGTCGATTGCCGCGGAAACGGGAACAGCGGGAACCGCCGACAGAGCCATTACCGCCGCGGCAGCCGCTGCCGCAAGTTTTGATACGCGCTTGGAAATTGTCATAAAGATCAGTCCTTTCGGTAAATTTGAAAAATTGGTGAGCAAAATTTATTTTTCATAATGAATACAATTCAAAAGGGCAATTTTTTTCATTCCGGGAAAATTTTTTCAAAAAATTTTTGCGGTGCCGGATAATTCTGTTTCCTAAAGACAAAGCGTCCCCCTCTGTCACTTTGTGAACTGAGACGCTCTTTCGGTTATTTTTTTACGTTTACAGCCTTTTCCGGTTTGCTGCCGCCGTCCGCGGGAACAGCCGCTGCCGGAGCGGACGCGGCGGGAGACGGAGGAGGATTGTTTATATCGAAATCGTTATAGTCGGAAGTGCGGTGAGAAAGCTTCTTTTTCTTCAGCAGGTACTCAACAAATTCTCTGAACAGCTCGTATACCACTGCAAATATGGGAACTCCCAGAAGCATACCCGCAAAGCCGAAAAGTCCTCCGCCCACAAAGATGGCGAACATAACCCAGAACGGGGACAGACCCGTCGAATCGCCGAGAATCTTTGGACCGATAATGTTTCCGTCCACCTGCTGGAGAATAATGATGAAAATAACAAAGGGAATGACCTGCTTGGGTGCGGCCATAAGCAGGAGCAGCGCGCTGGGTATCGCTCCGAAGAACGGACCGAAAAACGGGATAATATTAGTAACGCCGATAATAACACTGATGAGCACCGCGAAGTCCCAGCTGAATATCCTCATCACTATAAAACAGATCGTGCCGATTATAAACGAGTCCACAAGCTTTCCCGAAAGAAATCCGGAAAGAGTGCTGTTTATCCTTGCCGAGACCCTCAGTATGCTTTTTCCCACATTTTTCGGGAATATTGCGTACATTACCTTGCGAGTCTGGGCGATAAAGGTCTCCTTGCTGATAAGCAGATAAATGGCTACGATAAATCCGATAATGAAGTCCTTCAGAGCGATAACGAAATCTATCGCGCCGTCCTTGACTTTTATGGAAAGATCTCCCAGCTTAGGGATAATGCTGTTGGCAAATTCGAGAAGCTTTGTCTGAATGGTATCGAGCTGAGTTTCCAGCGATTCCACTATCTCGGGGTAGTCGCCCAGGAACTTGGAGGCGAGATTTTCGAGCTGAGAGATATACGCGGGTATATTGTAAAAAATCTCCATAATACTGTCCCTGACCTGAATGATTATCATGGTAAGGAGCAGGGAGATCACCGCGATAAGCAGGAGCATACTGACAAAAACGCTCAGATAGCGGCAAAGCTTCGGACGCTGTTTCTTTTTGCACAACAGCTTTTTCAGGGCGCGTTCAAAGGATTTCATTATTGGGTTACAGATGTAAGCAATAACAACGCCCCATGTTACGGGAGCAATGACTTTGAAAAAAGCCTTTATGTAGCCGCTTATTGTTGGAAATCCGATGCATACAAGCACAAGTGCGAGACATACTGCAAAGGTCAGAATGCAGTAAACAGCAATGGTGTTATATTTCCGGTTAAAGTCGATTTTCAATTCGGCACGTCCTTTCGGCGGATAATTCATAAGCATATTATACACCTTTCCCGAAAAAAAGTAAATGATTTTTATTAAAATTACCAAATTTTTTAGTAAAAAATATGTACCGTTCTTCCGCAGAACGGCAGCATACAGCAATTTCACTTTGGAAATGCTGTAGGGAAGAACGGCGCGGGGAACTGTTATTCTCCGCTGAAAACGGAGGTAACAAAAATTACGGCGATCAGCGCAGGGGCGATATATCTGACCGTTACGGAAAAAAGCTTTCTTGCGCGAAATTTCAGCTTTCCCGAATTGGATATCTCCTCCGACGCGTTCGGTATGCCCCATATCCAGCCTGTGAGCAGGCATATAAAGAAGCCTCCCAAAGGCATTATCACCTTATCGGACATGAATGTGAAAAAGTTGAAAAGCGGAACGTCTCCCACCGAAAGCTGTGGGACAGCCCCGACCGACAGTGAAGCAAGGCTTCCAGCGGCAAAAATCAGAGCGGATACTATTATTGCAGCCCATGTGCGGGTAAGCTTCGTTTTGGTGCACACCCACGCCACTATTACCTCAAGCAGCGAGATAGACGAGGTAAGAGCCGCGAAAAGCACCAGTACAAAGAATATAGCGGATATAAAGGTGCCGCCGTTCATTCGGCTGAATACCACGGGAAGCGTCTGGAAAATAAGTCCGAAGCCTCCGCCCGGTTCGAGTCCGAATGAAAACACCGCGGGGAGTATTGCAAATCCCGCCGCTAAAGCTATAACGGTGTCCATTACCACTACCGTAACGGTACTTTGCAAGAGCCTGCTTTCTTTGGGAAGATAGCTTCCGTAGGTGATGAGCGTACCCATACCGAGGGAAAGAGAGAAGAAAACCTGCCCCATGGCGTTGAGAGCTATACGCATGAATCCCGAAAAGCCCTCTATCTCCGAAAAGTCGGGTACTAAAAAAAACTTCACTCCCTCTATGGCATTTGGCAGAGTAAGACTGTAGATCATTATTCCCAAAAGGAATACTATCAGTATTGGCAGCAGTATGGAGCTTACCCTTTCAATTCCTTTGGCTACTCCGCCTGTAACAATAAAGCAGGTAATCGCCATAAATACTAACGTCCATAGTATAGGTTCTAAACCCCGAGAGGAAAACTCCGAAAAATAATCCGCGCTCATGCCGGCGTCGGTAACGCTGTTGATAATGTACCGTATCACCCAGCCGCCTACTACGCAGTAGCTCGACATTACGCCGAATGCACCGGCTATACCGAATGCCCCTGCAAATCCCCATTTTGAGTCGATCTTTTTACAGGAATCTATGGCGTTCATTCCTGCAAATCTGCCTATGGAAAGCTCCGATAAAAGAATAGGTATACCAAGAAGCACAAGGAAAACGATGTACAGCAGCAGGAATACCGCGCCGCCGTTAGTTCCCGTGATATAGGGAAATTTCCATAGATTACCCAATCCTATTGCCGATCCCGCCGCTGCCATGATAAATCCAAAGCGGGACGACCATTGTTCTTTATTATTGGTCATTGGAATAAAATTCCTTTCTGTTTGACAGTTTGTTCCCCGGCAGGGGAGTCTTTCAAAAAAGAGTATGTCCCGCAAATCATTTATTTATGCAGTGTTTATGAGCCGCAAAAGTTTTATTCCGAATTTTCCGAACATAAATATTATAAAAATGTTAAAAATAAAAAATGGACTTTCTTTTGACCGCGCAATGTGGTATAATATGCTTATTCGCAGACAGACCGCTGTCGCCGGAAACGGCTGCGGTTAATAACTGACGGAGTTCAAAAGCACAAAAAATCAAAGCTTACATATGATTTGCAGTTAAAGTTATTGCAGACAATAATAAATTTTTAAACCTTTTTGGTTTGCTGTAATTATTCTATTGGAGGGTAATATGACTAACGGTCAAAGATTTACGGGGGCAAAAAGAGCCGCTCTGGAAAAGTACTTCGGGCGGCTTAACGATATGCAGAAAAAGGCGGTCTTTACTGTCAAGGGACCCGTTCTCGTGCTTGCGGGTGCGGGAAGCGGCAAGACCTCGGTGCTGGTGAACCGTATTGCAAATATGGTAACGTTCGGCAACGCCTATAACGATGAGAACGTTCCGGCTTCGGCAAGCGAAGAAGACATCGGATTCCTTGAAGCCTACGACGGGAGCCGCGATGAAGCGATAGTTTCGCGTCTTGCGGATATTATCGCAGTTGACAGGGTAAGTCCTTGGAATATACTGGCGATAACATTTACCAACAAGGCGGCGGGCGAGCTAAAAGAACGTCTTGCCGCTATGCTGGGAAACGACGCGGACAGCGTTTGTGCCGCGACTTTCCATTCGGCGTGCGTCAGGATACTCCGCAGGGAGATAGAAAATCTGGGGTACTATACCTCAAGTTTTACTATTTATGACAGCGACGACAGCCAGCGGCTCCTGAAAAGTTGCTATGAGCCTCTCGATCTGTCCGATAAGGCGTTTCCGCCCCGAATGGTGCTTAGCATGATCTCCTCTGCTAAGGATAAGCTTATAGACCCTGACGAGTTTGAAAACGCGGCTAAGGGAGATTACCGCAAAATGGGCATAGCAAAGCTCTATCGGCTTTACCAGACCCGTCTGCGGGACGCCAACGCCGTTGATTTCGACGACATAATCCGACTTACCGTGGAGCTTTTCGAGAAAGAGCCGGACGTTTTGCAGCACTACAGAAATCTGTACAAATACATTATGGTGGACGAATATCAGGACACCAATCAGGCGCAGTTCAGGCTTGTGTCCCTGCTTTCGGAGGGTCATAAGAATCTTTGTGTAGTCGGCGACGACGACCAGTCTATCTACAGGTTCCGCGGGGCGACTATCGAGAACATTCTCGGTTTTGAGAACCAGTTTGAAAACGCCGAGGTAATACGCCTTGAGCAGAACTACCGCTCCACTCAGAATATACTTAACGCGGCAAACTCCGTTATAGCCAACAACGAGTCGCGCAAGGAAAAGCGTTTGTGGACGTCCGCGGGGGACGGATCGAAGGTAACGGTTTACAGAGCCTTTGACGAATCCGCCGAGTCCGCTTATGTTGCTGACGAGATACTTTCCGCCGTGGACAAGGGTGCAAGCTACGGGGATTTTGCCGTTCTGTACCGCATGAACGCCCAGTCCAACAGCCTTGAACGGACGTTCACGAGAAGCGGCATACCATACAGAGTTATCGGCGGCTTGAAGTTCTACGACCGCAAGGAAATAAAGGATATTACCTCCTACCTCGCCCTGCTTAACAACAACAGGGATATGCTGCGGTTCAAGAGGGTAATAAACGAACCGAAGCGCGGCATAGGAGATGCTACCGTTTCAATGATAGAACAGATATCCGGAGATCTGAACATTTCCCCAATAGAGGTAATGCGGGACTGTGCAAGCTATCCCGTGCTGTCTAAAAAGAGTCTTGTGCTGGTCAAAACGGCTAATATGTTCATACATCTTTCCGATTTTGCGGAAACTCATTCCCTGAGCGAGCTTCTGGACGAGCTGCTGGATAAAACGGGTTACGCCAACGCAATGAAAGCTCTCGGAGACGAGGGTATCGGCAGACTGGAAAATATCAGCGAACTGAAGACAACTATGACCCAGTACGAAGAAGCCAACGGAGACGAAGCGAGTCTTTCTGGTTTCCTGGAGGAAATAAGCCTTTACACCGACCTTGACAAGCTTGATAACGACGATAACGCAGTGTCCATGATGACAATGCACAGCGCAAAGGGTTTAGAGTTCCCCACGGTGTTTATTGTGGGAGCCGAGGAGGGTATCTTCCCCGGGAACCGCAGCATGGATACTCAGGAGGACATGGAGGAGGAGCGCCGTCTCGCCTATGTGGCTATCACCCGCGCCAAGGAAAAGCTGTTCATCACCTACGCCAAGCAGAGAATGCTTTTCGGTTTCACTAACAGGAACCTTATCTCCCGTTTCGCAAAGGAGATAGGCAAGGATTACGTTGAAAAGATCGACAGCACTGTGCGTACGGAGGAGACCTCCGCAGCGGACGAAGTTATAGTTCAGAGCGCGCCGAAGTACAGTCTGAAGAGCGAGCTTGCCAACAGAAAAGCGGAGCAGAGCAAAAAGAGCGTGAACGCTGATTTTTCTGTAGGCGAAAGGGTAAGGCATAACGTTTTCGGCGACGGAACGGTGCTTTCGGTCAAGAAGATAAGCAACGATGCAATGCTTGAGGTTGCGTTCGACAGCGTGGGTACGAAAAAGCTTATGGCTAATTTTGCAAAGATAACAAAGATATGATTTTCAGGAAACGCTTCGGCGTTTCCTTTTTGTTTAAATAAAATAATTGTTTCATTGTTTCTCAGCCGTCTTGATTTCGGACGGTTTTTGTGGTAAAATATACACATTACTATAATTTATGTACGGAGGTTTTTGATATGGCAGGCTTTAATTTTGCGGCAATTTTTACGGATCATATGGTACTACAGAGAAACAAAAATATTACCGTTTGGGGAAACGCTTATAACTTTACTAAGGTGAAGATCGAGATAGGCGGAAATTTGGCGGAGGCGACCGCTGTAGGCGGTAAATGGACGGTGGTGCTCCCTCCTATGGAGGCGGGGGGACCTTACGAGCTTAAGGCTTCTGACGGCAATGGCAGCGAGATAATTCTGCACGATATTATGATAGGCGAGGTATGGCTTGCAGGAGGGCAGTCCAACATGGAGCTGGAGCTTCAGAATTCTCTTACCGGCAAAGAGGATCTTGCTGCTTTGACCGAGGACGTAAACGTGCGGTTCTATTACACGCAGAAAATCGCCTATATTGACGATTATTTCCATTTTGCTGAAAGAAATACCTGTTGGGCGACGGCTTCTCCCGAGTCGGCAAAGTGCTGGTCGGCGGTTGGCTTCTATTTTGCAAGAAAGCTTGCCGCAGAGCTTGGCGTTACCGTTGGAGTTATCGGCTGCAATTGGGGAGGCACTTCCGCTTCCGCATGGACAGGAAGAAAAATGCTTGAACAGGACGCGGATACAAAGTCCTATGTTGACGAGTACGACAAGACTATGGCGGACAAGACTTTTGAGGGCTACCTTGCAGAGCTTGCGGAGTATGAGGAATGGTACAACGCATGGCAGCCGAAGATAAACGAATACTATGCGACCACCCCGAATCCCACCTGGGAGGGCGCTCAGGAATACGCGGGTCCCAACCGCTGGCCGGAGCCTCTCGGTCCAAAGTCTCCGTTCCGTCCCTCAGGACTTTACGAGACCATGATAAAAAGAGTTTGTCCTTACACTCTTGCGGGATTTATCTACTATCAGGGCGAAAGCGACGACCACAAGGCAGGTACATACTATAAGCTTTTCAAGGCTCTTATAGAACAGTGGCGCACCGACTGGGAGGACGATTCCCTGCCCTTCCTTTTCGTGCAGCTTCCTATGTTTATGAACGAGGGGGACGAGGACTTCAAGCACTGGTGCATTATCCGCGAGGCGCAGATGAGGGTGCACCAAACCACGGCAAACACGGGAATCGCCGTTGCGCTTGACAAGGGCGAGTTTAACAATATCCACCCCCTTGACAAGGAGCCTGTGGGCTATAGACTTGCATTGCAGGCGATGTATCATGTGTACGTAAAAATCTCCTCGAACGAGGCGTACGGAGCAATCTATAAATCTCACCTTTGTACCGAGGGCGGTATCCTGCTTAGCTTTGACCACGCTAAGGACGGCTTTGACGTGAGGGGAGAAAAGATAGTCGGCTTTGAGATAGCGGGCGTTGACAAGAAGTACGTTCCTGCCGAGGCAGAGATACGCGGGGACAAGATATTTGTCCGTTCGGAGGCGGTCGCAGAGCCTCTTTATCTGCGCTATAATTGGACGAATTACGGCGAGGTTACCGTGTACAGCAAAAACGGTATTCCTCTTGCGCCGTTCAGAACGAGCAGAAATGATGAGTAATTCGGGAAACGGTACAAAACAGCGTGATATATTCAACCGCGAGCTTGAAAATCTTTCCAACGACAGAACTGTAAGCGGCGTACTGCTCACCGGTTCCGTGGCTTGCGGCTGCGCTTCCGAAAATTCGGACGTTGACATTATTGCGCTGTGCGGCAGACATTGTTTTGAGACCCATTTTACCGACGGTATTCTTGTGGAGACTTCCTTTGTGACTTACGAATACGCCGTTGAGAAGCTGAATGCCGACCCTATGGCCGTTTATCACTGGCTTGACGCTGAGATCGCGTTAGACCGCGACGGGCGGTTATCCCCAATAATGGCTCTTGCCAAGCAAAAATATGAAAGCTACCGCACCCCGCAAAAGGTCAAGGACGGTCTGTACCATTGGCTCATGACGGCAAGGATAAAGCTTGAAACGGCTGACCCGCTGAAAAAGAGGTACCTTGCCCATATAAACTCGTGGAAAATCCTTGAAGCGTTGTGGGCGGTCAACGATAAGCCGACGCCGCCTGCGGGTACGGCGTACCGCAAAAAAGGAGAGCTGCGGACGGTGCCTTGCGAAAACTGGTTCGAGAAGCTTTTTTCCGAGGACTGCTGCGGCGCGGTGTCGGAAATAATAGACTTCCTGCTGCCGCTTTTAAAATAATGTTTAAAATTTATGGGGGACGGGCGTACCCGTCCCGCTGTTCTTATTTTGGGGGAGGAAAATATGTCAGAGTTTAACATAAAAGATTACATTAACAGAGAATTATCTTCGTCCGACAGGGAAATTGCCTTGAAATTTGTCCGTTTTTTGGAAGACCGGAATCTGACTTTTTACAAGGATAACTGCGATTGCTGGAAAGATAAGATTTACTATTGGGTAAAGCTGGGAGACAAATGCGTATGCTTTATCGCGGTAAACGACCCCGACGAGGCGGACAACCGCTGGACGGTCTGGTCTGACGATATGGGTTCGGAATGGCTTGAAAAATCGTCTTACGCGGAGGAAATAAAGGAAACGGCGTGGAAACATGTTGACCATTGCGGCAGATGCGGTTCATGCGTCGGCGGACGGCGCAAGGTGATTTTTGGAAAAGAATTCAGCGACGTTTGCGGCTGTACCTTTCGGGTTGACAATCCCGATTCGGACGGTCTGCTGTTCCTTGAAAAAATGGTGGAAATAAGAATAAAGGAAATTCAAGGTTAATAAAAAATCCGGAGGCAAACGCTATGGGCGGAAAGAAAAAAGAACGTGCAAAAATTCCGTCCAAAACGGCGGAGATAATTGACGAGATTGAGTCCCTGAAATACCGCGCGGCGGCTCTTATGAAAAGGGACAACGCCGAGATAACCTCCGAAATGACCGCCGAGGAGATAATTTCCGTTATGGACAAGTACCTTGACATGGCGGAGAAAAAGCTTGCGGAGGAACGTCTGAAAAAAACGGAGCAAAGCATTCTTGCGGAAATTTCAAGACTGCAAAATGAAATTGAAGCTTTACATAAAGATTTGGAAAATATAAAAAACAAAGGAGAAAACAAATGAAACTGTCATCACTTTTTAACACTGGACGGACTGTACTGTCGTTCGAGGTTTTCCCCCCCAAAAAGACGAGTTCGGTGGAAACCGTCTACAATACCCTCGCGGAGCTGAAAGACCTGTCACCCGACTTTATCAGCGTGACCTACGGCGCTGGGGGGAACGCCGCGGACACGTCCACCTGCGACATTGCCGCCTACATTCAGAACGAGCTGGGAATTCCCTCGGCGGCGCACCTGACCTGCGTTTACAGTACCCGGGAGAGTGTCCTGACGATTTTGGAGCAGTTCAAGCAGCGGGGCATAGAGAATATTCTCGCTCTGAGGGGAGACGTGAACCCCGACGTACCTCGTCTCCACGATTTTGAGTACGCAAGCGACCTGACGCGCTTTATCAAGGAAAACGGAGATTTCCACGTTTCGGGGGCTTGCTATCCCGAATGTCATTTAGAAGCGGCAAGCTTCGCGGAGGACATAAACAGTCTGAAAATAAAGATAGAGGCGGGGGTGGAGCATTTGATGTCCCAGCTTTTCTTTGACAACGCTGTTTTCCATAAGTTCCGCGAAATGCTTGCTATCGCGGGAGTGAACGTTCCAGTGGAGGCGGGAATAATGCCCGTCACCAACAAAAAGCAGATAGAGCGTATGGTTTCCATGTGCGGGGCAAGTCTGCCCGCCAAATTTTCCAAAATTATGCAGAGGTACGAAAACAATCCCGAGGCTCTCCGGGACGCGGGTATCGCCTACGCCGTAGACCAAATTGTAGACCTTATTTCAAGCGGCGTGGACGGCATACATCTGTACACTATGAATAATCCCTATGTTGCGAGGAAGATAAGCGAGAGCGTTAAATCGCTGCTGTAACAGTTGACAGTTTACAGTTGATAGTTGATAGTTATTGTTATGGAGGCAAAATATGAGAATAAGACCGTATATATCAGTATTGGATTTTGATGAAATGGAAAAATGGATAACCGATGAAAGAACGCACGCAATGTGGTGCGCTAATCTGATAAGTTATCCTCTGCAAAAAAGAAATTTTGAGGAAACGCTTGCGGAATTTGCAGCTAAGTTTAAGGACAGTCCGTATGTTGCGACAACGAATGAGGGGAAATTAGTGGGGTTCTTTTGCTATTCCGTGAATACGGATACAAACGAGGGTATGCTGAAATTTGTGGTAACGGCGCCGGAGTTCCGCGGAAAAGGCTACGGACGGGAAATGGTTGATTTGGCGGTAAAATACGGTTTTGAAATTACCAAAGCAAATGCTGTGCAGCTTAATGTTTTTTCGGAAAATACCAATGCGAAGAAATGTTATTTAAGCGCGGGCTTCACAGAACGTACGAATACGGATAATGCGTTCCGTTTTAAAGATGAAATGTGGACAAGATGCAATATGGTTATAAAGAGATAATCAATTTATATTCGGAGCGCAAAATAAAAGCGTTAAGAAATATATAAAAAGGAGTATATCATGGAACATAAAGGAACTGTTAAAATTGAAACCGAAAGACTGGTATTGCGGGAATTTGTTATGGACGATACGGAGGCGGCTTTCCGCAACTGGAACAGCGACAGTAAGGTGACAGAGTTTCTGTGCTGGAGCACTGTCGGCGATATTTCCGAATCCGAGAAGATTATGAGGAGTTGGGTAGACAGATATACCGACAAGTCATTTTATCAATGGGCTATTGTGCCGAAAGATTTTGGAGAACCCATTGGTACGATTTCTGTTGCCGATATGGACGAGAGAACAGAAAAGGTACAGATAGGATACTGCATTGGAAGCAAATGGTGGGGACAGGGCTATACAAGCGAAGCCTTTTCTGCAATTATACCGTTTTTCTTTCAAGAAGTAAAAGCAAAAAGAATTGAGGCGCGGCATGACCCGAACAATCCAAATTCGGGAAGTGTAATGAAAAAGTGCGGTTTGCAGTATGAAGGCACATTGAGAAAAGCGGATTGGAATAACCAAGGAATTGTGGACGCTTGTATATATGGATTATTGGCTGATGATTATTTCAAATCCGTTAAATAGATTTATCTTCGAGTGCAAAATAAAACAAATTAAATATGGAGTTGGGGTACTAATGGGCAAAAAATTATCCGAAATGAGCTTGGAGGAGCTTTGGCATTTGTTCCCCATAGTTTTAACGGAGCATAGGGACTGCTGGAAAAACTGGTACACCGAGGAAAAAGCTTTTTTGGAGAAAACCGTCCCCCAAGCCGTCGGAATAAGTCATATAGGCAGTACGGCGGTGCGCTCCATATGGGCAAAGCCTATTATTGATATTCTTTTGGAAGTCCCGAGAGAATGTGACTTGTCCGCCGTTAAAGATATGCTGACGGAAAACGGATATATCTGTATGAGCCAAAACGCAGACAGACTTTCCTTTAACAAGGGCTATACGGAAAACGGGTTTGCTGAAAAGGTATTTCATTTACATTTAAGATATGTCGGAGATAACGACGAATTGTATTTCCGCGATTATCTTATTGAGTATCCCGATATTGCCAGGGAGTACGAAAAAATGAAGCTAATGCTATGGAAAAAATTTGAGCATGACAGGGACGGCTACACCGCGGCAAAGACGGAATTTGTCTGTAAGTACACAAATGAAGCGAAATTAAAGTACGGAAACAGGTACTGATTTGCGGGGAGGACTATATGAACAGCGATATAATTTCTGATATATTTTTTTCCTGTTTCAATAAAATACCGCAGGAAACGGAACGCTGCGCGGTTGGCATAGCCAATTACGTTTATATTGTAAAATGCGATGATATTAAATATATTATAAGGTGCAGCGGCGATAAAAACGCGTATGATGAAACGGTCTTTTGGCTGAAAAAATTGTCCGCGATCGACGTACCCGTCCCAAAGGTTTTATTTTGCGGACAGTACGGGCAGTACAGCTATCTTATTTTAAATTACATCGAGGGCAGGGATATTGGTCCGGTGTACCGCGGCTTAACATCGGAGGAGAAAAAGGAAATCGCAAAGGACGTTATTGCGATACAGAGAAAGGTTTCCCAATTACCCTTGGAGAATATTGACGGCGAATGGTCTTGGGTACGTTTTGTTGACGGTATGCTGGAAAACGCGGAAAAGCTTATTGTACAAAACGGATATTTTGACGTACAAAAGGTCGCGCGACTGAGAGCGCAAAAGGTTATTTTGGAAAAATATTTTGCGGACGTAAAGCCCGCCGCCTATCTTGACGATATTAGCACAAAAAATCTGCTGATACATAACGGCAGACTGTCGGGAATTATTGACATTGACCAGATAGGCGCGGGGGACGACCTTACCTATATTGCAATGACGTATGTTGCGCTGCTGAATATGGACTGCGATACGGATTATGCGGAATATCTCCTGAAAGAAAGAGGCTGCACCGCTTCGGAAATGAAAGCCTTTTGGTTTTATTCCCTGCTGTACTGCGTGGACTTTATGGGTGAGCGGGGTACTCAGTTCGGTGATAAAAAAATTGAAGTAAATGACGAAATAGTAAACAGGCTGAATAAAATTTACGATACGCTATGGGAAAAATGGCGTGAACAGATTGCCGAAAATGTTAAAATAATTGAAATTCACGGAGCAAACGAGCATAAAATTATATCAAAAACGCGGACGGGGTGCAGAGGTATCGTGATAAAAAATTCGCTTATGCTTATTTCCCATGAGATAAACTCCGATTGCTATTTGATACCGGGCGGCGGCCTGGAGGAAAACGAAACGCTTGAAGAATGCTGCGTCCGCGAAATTCAAGAGGAAACGGGGTACATTGTAAAGCCAGTATGCCGTTTCCTGACAATGAACGAGTATTACGAGGACTGCAAGTACGTAAGCCATTATTTTTTATGCGATATTACGGGCGAGGCGGAGCAAAACCTGACCGAAGCCGAAAAGGAGCGGGGACTTATCCCCGAATGGGCGGAACCTGAAAAAATGCTTGAGCTTTATTCAAACTACAATGATTTTGCCGCGACCGACGAGGAAAAGCGCGGCCAGTATCAGCGGGAATATGCTGCGCTTTCGGAGTACTTAAAAATGTTTAAGATTTAATAAGGCTAAGTTGAAAGGAGTAAATCATGCAAATACTTATTATAAACGGAGGGCCTCATAAAGGCAACACATGGAGATTAACGGAAATATCAAAGAAAATGCTGCTTTCATTTGATAAAAAGATAATATTTAAAGAGGTGCATTTATCGGATGTTAAGCTTCCGTTCTGTACGGGGTGCAGCAGTTGCTTCCGCAAGGGACATAAAACGTGTCCGCATAATAAAATTATTCAGCCGATCATGGATATGATAGAACAAAGCGACGCGGTAATTTTTTCCGTACCGTGTTTTCAGGGACATTTGCCGGGAATACTTAAAAATTTTACCGACCATATGTCGTTTATGCTGCACCGTCCGCGGTATTTTACCAAGAAAGCTCTTATAATAAGCACTACCGGAGGAGTATCGGCAGGCAGTACCACAAAGGCGTTGGCGGCGGCTCTTTCCGGCTGGGGCTTCAATAAATGCTATCAGCTTCCCATAACCGCATTCAGCTGGAATTCCTATAAGCCTACAAGAAAGGATTTGAGAAAGACATATGACATAACCGAAAAATTTTATCTTGACGTAAGATCGGGGGAAATGCATATCCCCGGAGTAGGAGTTCTTATACCGTTTAATTTGTTTCAGGCGCTTTGCGTGGGAAACAAGGGTGAAAAGGAATACCCGACAGAGGATAATAATTTTTGGCGGAAGTATCTTGGAATGAGATATGCTCCCGGGATACCGGTGACTCCCGCAAAAAAATTTGTAGGCTGGCTGATTTATCTTATAGGAAAAAAGCTGTCAGAAACAATGGTTATTACATATAAAAAATAATACATTTAAGCTGAATAAAAACGCTTTCGCGGGAAAAAGGAGAACTGTATAATGAACGATATACTGCAATTTACCGACAGAGAAGAATTCAGGAAATGGCTCAGCGATAATTGCCTGACAAGCGGGGGCGTGTGGCTTTTGTTCGGCAAGGCGGGAGGTCCCAAAACGCTTAAGGCGGCGGAGGCTCTCGAAGAAGCTCTTTGCTTCGGCTGGATAGACGGGCAGATGCAAAGCATTGACGGCAAGTCCTACAAAAAATATTTTTCCGCGCGCAGGGAGAAAAGTAAATGGTCGGAGAAAAACAAAAAATTAGTCCAAAGCCTTGAAGAACGGGGACTTATGACCGACTTCGGAAGAAAGAAGATCGAGGAAGCCAAAAATAACGGTCAGTGGGACGCTCCCGACTTAATGACGCTTTCCGAGGATCATATAGCTCAATTATCCGCGCTGCTGGAGGGGTACGAGCCTGCTTTTACAAATTTTCGGGCTATGTCCTTATCGGTGAGGAAAACCTATGCCCGCGCGTATTTCGACGCAAAAACTGACGCGGGACGTGAAAAGCGTCTCGCTTGGATAGTTGACAGGCTCAATAAAAATTTGAAACCTATGTAATGCTATAC
Source organism: uncultured Oscillospiraceae bacterium (assembly GCA_910584715.1). Taxonomy (GTDB): domain Bacteria; phylum Bacillota; class Clostridia; order Oscillospirales; family Ruminococcaceae; genus RGIG8773. The sequence continues at coordinate 129,822 of CAJUAN010000002.1, read as the reverse complement.
GGGAGGATTTTGCAATGAAAGATTTTCCGGAATTTATGAAAAGTAAATTGAACCATATTGACAAAAGTCAGCAGAACACTCCGGATATTGACGGTTATTATTACGAGGGTGCGGACGGCGGTCAGATAGCATTCTGGACTTATTATGCCGACAGGGAGTCAAAGGAAAACGTCCACGAATTTGACGAATATGTTTTCTGCGTATCGGGAGAATATACGGAAATTTTCGACGGCGAGGAGCATATTTTGCATTCGGGGGACGAGCTGCTTATACCCAAGGGCGTTCCGCACCACGGTCGTGTGATAAGAGGTACGAGGACGATACACGCTTTCGGCGGAAAAAGGATAAAATAAAAAGGAGGCGCCGGAATATGACTAAAAAGCGTCTGGACAGGGATAAAAAATGGGGCTTTCAAGGCTTCCCATATTATCAGATGCGAATGGATAACGAGGATTTCCACGGACTTGTCAGCGTAATAAAATTAATATCGGGAGATTATTTCTATTGGGAAATGCCCAAAGCGGGGAAAATTCCCGTGTGCGGCGAGGGTATGCTTTGGCTGCAGCTTATCCCCGACGGTCGGTATCGGGCGATAACGGCGAAATTCCTCCCCGAATCCCGAACGGTACAGGGCGTAAAGTATTCAAAATCGGTTTCGGTATGGTACGTTGACGTTATCGACGGCTGGGGGTATGACGTGGACGGTGTTGCATATTTCACGGATCAGTACCTGGACGTTATATTTGACGTTGAGGGCGACGTTGTTATAGAAGACCACGACGAGCTGGACGAAGCCTACAGTTCGGGGGAACTGTCCGAAGAGCAGTACCGGAGGGCGATAAAAGAGGGGGACGCTATTGTTTCGGAGCTATGCTCTGACATTGAAAAAACACAGCTGTGGTGCGAGAATATTTTAAAGTACGCGCTGAAAAGAATTGAAAGCGGCGATAACATTTTCAAAAAGAATGTTTGACAGGAACAATATGCGAGGTGCAGTATGATTTCGGCAGAGATAAAAAATATTAGCCTGAAGTTTGAAACAGATCCGTCAAACTTTTCTCCCAACGGTATTGACAGCGGTACGCTGGCTATGCTGTCCGCAGTGGATTTTTTACCGAACGATAAGGTGTTGGATATGGGCTGCGGGTACGGCGTTGTGGGAATACTGGCAGCTAAGCTGATAGGCGGGGAAAATGTCACAATGTGCGATATTTCCGAAAGCGCGGTGAAGCAGGCGAAAATAAACGCGGAGCTTAACGGCGTACCCGATATAGATATTAAAATAAGCGACGGTTTTTCCGAAATACCCGATAACGGTTTTACACTTATACTGTCAAATCCGCCGTACCACACGGATTTTTCCGTACCCAAGCATTTTATCGAGGTTGGGTTTAAAAAGCTTGCGGTGGGCGGAAAAATGGTAATGGTCACCAAAAGGCTTGATTGGTACAAAAACAAGCTTGCTTCGGTTTTCGGCGGCGTAAGGGTACGCGAAATAAACGGATACTATGTTTTTATTTCGGAGAAGCGCAGGGAAAGAGTACCGAAAAAAGAAAAGGCGGTAGGCAAGCTGTCCAAAAAACTGCGGAAAAAGCAAAGAGGTGTATAAAAATGTGTCCCGAATGCTATTCCGAAAAAAGCAGGATAACCCCGCTGCTGAAAGCGGAGGACTGCCTGAAAAATCACACCCAGTACATATGCGGTACCTGCGGCAGGTGTATTTGTATCGAGAGGGACAGGGTCCGCGGCTTGCAGAGGTGGAATTTTCCGTTCAGGTCCCTTGAAATCGCAAAGCTCTATCTGCGGACGGCGGACTATACAATGAAAAAGTCCTGCGGCATTTACGAGATAACCGGCAGGGGCGGCAGGAAGTCCTACAAAATTTTCGCGGATATTTCCGACTTGGAGGATTTTCTGAAAAAGAATAAGGACAAATCCTGCGAAAAAATGTCCCCGATATTTGAGGTCGGGGAGTACAAAGAGTACTCTAACACCGAGGTCAGAAAGCTGACGGAGGGCGAAATAAAACGTTATTTGGAGGAACATTTATGCAAATCGAAATAAAAAGCTACATAGGAAAATATCTTCCCGAAATGATAGAGATTTGGAACGAGGTTGTGGAGGAGGGCATAGCTTTCCCGCAGGAGGAGCCTTTGAATGAGGTCACGGGAGCAAACTTTTTCAGGGAGCAAAGCTACTGCGGCGTGGCGTTCGACATCGACAGGCAGGAGGTCATGGGACTGTATATTCTTCACCCCAACAACGTGGGACGGTGCGGACATATCTGCAATGCCAGTTTCGCAGTGAAAAAGGCTTTCCGCGGCTACCACATCGGCAGAAAGCTGGTGGAGGACTGCCTTGTGCAAGGCAAGCGGTGCGGGTTCAGGGTACTCCAGTTTAACGCGGTGGTGTCCACAAACACACACGCAAGAAATCTTTATGAGCGGCTTGGATTCAAGCAGCTGGGGACTATCCCAAAGGGTTTTCGTATGAAAGACGGAAGCTATGAGGATATTTGTCCGTATTATAAAGAATTGAGATAAAAAAATAAAATTATGAGGAAATATTTATGATGAAAAAATGTTTGTGGATACCAACGCTTGAAACAGAGCGGCTTTTTCTTAGAGAATTGACGGCTGACGACGCCGACGACCTGCGCAAATGGTTGGGACTGGATATTGTTTATAAATATTGGGGACGTTCCGCAAGCAAGGGCGAAAAAAATCCGGAGCTGCTGTTTATCGACCCACGCCCCCACGTTAAGCGCAAGCTCTCCCACGATTTTGTATGGGGTATCGTAAACAAAGAAAGTAACAGTGTGATTGGAATAATAGAAGTATTTGACGTTGAAAACGACAGGCTTGGCAAGGTCGGCTACAGGTTAGACCCGGATTTCTGGGGCAAGGGTATCTGCACCGAGGCACTGCGGCGCGTCATAGAGTTTATCTTTGCCGAGACTAAAATAGACAGGCTCCACGCGGAGGTTGACGTTGAAAACGCCGCCTCAAACGCGGTGCTGAAAAAATGCTGCTTTACTTACGAGGGCTGTATCAGAAACGGAAAAATGGGCAGCAGATATTGTACCTATAATATTTACGGCTACATCAAGGAGGATTTTAAATAAAATGAATGACACAATATGCATGAAAGGAAAATAATCATAAAAATGAACAATACAAAATATTTCTTTAAACGTCTGGACGAAAGCTATTCGGGCGAAATAAGGGAACTGTTTGTTAACGTCTTTACAAAAGAGCCGTGGAACGACGACTGGTCGGACGAAAACCAGTTACGTTTATATATTCACGATCTGGTGGGACAGGACAATTCTCTGACATTTGGACTGTACGAGGGAAACGAACTGATAGGCGTTTCTATGGGGCATATCAAGCATTGGTACACAGGTACGGAATACTATATAGACGAGCTTTGTATAAGTACCGAAAAGCAGGGGCAGGGTGCCGGCACTCTGTTTGTGGGCGAGATAGAAAAAGCTTGCGGGGAAATGGGCCTTACGCATTTGTTTCTGCTGACCGGCAAGGACGTGCCTGCCTTTAGTTTCTACAAAAAGCAGGACTTTCGCGCGGCTGAAAATATGGTCGCATTTGCAAAGAACTTGCGGAATAAGTAACATTTTTACTGTAAAAATATTTTTAAGAGGTGTAATAAAATGAAAGAAAATCAATATTTGATTGATTACTATAATTCCTACGACGAAAGCGGTCGTCTGGAATCAAAACACGGAACGGTGGAGTTCCTTACAACTATGCGCTATATTGATAAGTACATACGCGAGGGCGACAGGGTGCTTGAGATAGGCGCGGCGACGGGACGGTATTCTCACGCTCTGGCGCGCCGCGGCTATGCCGTTGACGCGGTGGAGCTGGTGGAGCATAACATTGAAATTTTCCGCCAAAACACGCTGCCCGACGAAAAAATAACCGTCACTCAGGGCAACGCGCTTGACTTGTCCGCTTTTCCCGACGACAAATACAACATTACGCTGCTGCTGGGTCCGCTTTATCATCTTTATAATGACGAGGACAAGCGGCAGGCTTTAAGCGAGGCGATACGCGTTACAAAGCCGGGCGGTATCATTTTTGCGGCGTATGTTATTTCCGACGGCTGTCTTATTGACGAGGGAATCAGAATGGGAAATTTCAGTATTGCGGAGTACATTAAAAACGGTATGCTTGACCCCGAGACGTTTGCCGCGATCTCCGAACCGAAAGACCTGTTCGAGCTTGTCCGCAAGGAGGACATTGACCGTCTGATGTCGGTATTTCCTACGACCCGCCTGCACTATGTCGCGACCGACGGCTGCGCGCGGCTCCTGCGTGAAGCGGTGGACGAAATGGATAACGATACCTTTGAACTGTTTTTGAAGTACCATTTCGCCGTTTGCGAGCGTGAAGATTTGGTTGGAATTACAAGCCATTCCATTGACATATTCAGGAAATAAAGCTTTTGGGGAGGACGGTATGAGCTATATAGCCGAGCTGCGTAAATACGTGGGACAGCGTCCCATAATAAATATCGGAGCGACAATAATTGTGACAAACGACAAAAACGAGCTGCTTCTCAACCTGCGAAGCGACACCGGAACATGGGGCATTATCGGCGGGGGATTGGAACTTGGCGAAAGTCTCGAGGAGACCGCTGCCCGCGAGCTTTGGGAGGAAGCGGGACTTAAAGCCGAACGCTTCGAGCTGCTTGACGTACTGTCGGGTAAGGAGTTGTTTTTCCGCTACCCCAACGGCGACGAGACCTACACCGTTATCGTGCTGTACAAAGCGGTCGGCGTGTCGGGAGTACCGCGTATAAACGACGATGAGAGCAGCCGTCTGGAATACTTCTCCGTAAACGCGCTTCCCGAGCTGGAAAACCGCGCGGAGTACGTAATAAACAGGATAAAAGGAAAAATCATATGATTACGAAGCTTACTGAAATAAACCGCGCCGAAGCCTTTCGGTACATGGGTATGCAGGGGAAAATTCCCGAAAATATGGAAAAGCTTGCGGACGAGTGCGAAAGCCGCCTTATTGCCGCCGCAAGTCCGAAATTTCATTGGGTGTACGCCGATATTGGGGACGTTTCCGAGAATACCGTCACTCTTGCGAAGCACAAGCTTATCATGCGGGGAAAAGATATTTCCGAGCACCTCAGAGGCTGCTTCGGGACGGCGCTTTTGTGCGCGACGGTGGGGGACGGCGTTGACAGGCTCCTGAGGCAGCTGCAAACCGAGGACATGACAAAGGCTCTTACAGCGGACGCTTTGGCTTCCGCGGCGGTGGAGCAGGTCTGCGATATTGCCGAAAAGGAAATAGGGGAACGGTTCGCGGGGAAATTTACCACATGGCGGTTTTCCCCGGGGTACGGCGATTTTCCTCTCGAATGTCAGGGAGATTTCCTTGCGGCGGTAAACGCTATGCGTACCGTTGGCGTGTGCGTAAACAGCGGAGGTCTGCTTACTCCAACCAAGTCTGTGACAGCGGTTATTGGCGTTTCGGAAAAGCCTGTACCCCAAAAACGGCGGGGGTGCGGCACCTGCAAACTGAGAGACAAATGCGTCTTCCGGAAAAAAGGAGAACGGTGCTGCTGAAATAATTCTTTATAAATACTTTTCCTGCCGCAGCAGTCAGCTATCATTGACAGCGGCAGGTTTTTATGATATACTATATAATGGATTTTTATAATTTCAGGAGGTATTTTTATGTATCCATTAAAGCTTACGCCTGCATTCAAAGACTATCTCTGGGGAGGAACCCGCCTCCGGGACGATTTTGGAAAGGACTGCGACTTTGAGAAGATCGCCGAAAGCTGGGAATTATCCTGCCACAAGGACGGAAATTCTGTCGTATCCAACGGCGAGTACAAGGGAAAAACTCTTGCGGAATATATTGATATCTGCGGAAAATCCGTCCTCGGCAGCAGCTGCCAAAGGTTTGAGCAGTTTCCCATTCTGATAAAGCTTATTGACGCTAAGGACAATCTTTCCGTTCAGGTACACCCAAACAATGAGTACGCACAGCGGGTCGAGGGCGAGTACGGCAAGACGGAAATGTGGTACATCGTGGACTGCGACCCGGGCGCGGAACTTTTGTACGGATTCAAAAAAGAAGTTACTAAAGAGGAATTCCGCGAGAGGATAGAGGACAACACTCTGCTTGAAATTACTCAGTCCGTACCCGTTAAAAAGGGCGACGTTTTCTTTATCGAGGCGGGAACTCTCCACGCTATCGGCAAGGGTATCCTTATCGCGGAAATACAGCAGAATTCCAACACCACATACCGTATTTATGACTACGGCAGAGTCGGCGCGGACGGCAAGCCCAGACAGCTCCACATTGACAAGGCTGTGGAGGTGACGAACCTTTGCCCCGCGAAGCCTTACCCCAAAACCGACAGCTTTGAGGAAAACGGTGCGACGAAGCGTCTGCTTTCAAAGTGCGAATACTTTACGGTCTATTCCGTTGACGTTGAAAATGAAGCGTCCTTTAACGCGGACGGAACTTCTTTTCACAACATACTGATACTGGAGGGAGAGGCTGTGCTGAAATGCGGCGGCGAAAATCTTCCGTTAAAGAAAGGAGACAGCGTTTTCGTTCCCGCGGGCTGCGGAGAATACAGTCTTATGGGAACGTTCAAATCGGTCTTCACAAGGATAGACTGATTCAGTGCGTTTGATATGATATTAAAAAAATTTATAGGCGACAGAAATTTTTACAGAACAGTGTTTGCTATTGCCGTTCCGATCATGATTCAGAACGGCATAACAAATTTTGTAGCCCTTTTGGACAACATAATGGTAGGGCAGCTGGGCACCGAGCAGATGTCCGGTACGGCGGTTGCGAACCAGCTTTTTTTCGTGTTCAACCTCTGCGTGTTCGGACTGTTAGCGGGCCCCGGGATATTTGGGGCGCAGTTTTTCGGCAAGGGCAGCAATGAGGGCGTGCGGAACGTTTTCCGCTTCAAGATACTCATAGGCGTGCTTGCTCTTGCGGCGGGAATAGCAATTCTTTCCTTTTTCGGGGACGGGCTTATAAATTCCTATCTTACGGGAGAGGGACAGGAGGGCGACCGCGACCTGATCTTCAAGTCGGGCAAGGAGTACCTTACAATAATGCTTGTGGGACTTATCCCATTTACCGCCACGCAGATTTACGCCTCCACGCTCAGGGAAACAAACTGCACTATTCCTCCGATGTTCGCGGGACTTGCGGCAGTTTTGGTAAACCTTGCGCTTGACTGGGCTTTGATCTTCGGCAAGCTGGGACTTCCCCGAATGGGAGTAAAGGGCGCGGCTCTTGCAACGGTTATCGCGCGGTTTGTGGAGTGTACTATTGTTATCGTATACACCCATGCAAAGCGGGACAAAAACATATTTATTTCGGGAGCCTTCAGGAGCATGAAGGTACCCCGCGACCTTGTTCTGAAAATAATTGTAAGCGGTCTGCCGCTTGCTGTGAACGAGTTTTTCTGGTCGTCGGGAATGGCGAAGCTTAACCAGTGCTACTCCCAAAAGGGACTTGAGGTGGTTGCGGCGACGAATATTTCCTCAACCATTTTGAATCTTTTCAACGTGGTCTATATAGCCCTCGGTTCGGCGGTGGGAATTATCGTGGGACAGATTTTAGGCTCCGGCGATATGAAGCGTGCAAAGGAGACCGACACCAAGCTTATAGCTTTCAGCATTGCGGCGGGAGCCTTGACGGGCTGCGTAATGGCCGCGCTTTCGGGAGCTTTCCCAATGCTTTACGACACCACGGAGCAGGTCAGGGGGCTTGCCTCACGGTTTATAATTATCCTTGCGTTTTTTGTTCCTGTTCAGGCATTTATGAACGCGGCGTACTTTACCCTGCGTTCGGGAGGTCAGACATATGTTACGCTTATATTCGACAGCGTTTTCATGTGGGTAGTTTCCGTACCCACAGCGGCGCTGCTGGTGAAATTCACAAGCTTTGACATTACCGCGGTATTTTTTATCTGTCAGGCGGTGGATATAATAAAGGTGGGAATAGGTCTGTTCCTGCTGAAAAAGGGCGTATGGCTGCGGAATATCGTGTCCGAGGAAAAATGAATAAATTTATTGTAAAACCGTAGGGGACGGGTTTCCTGTCCCGCATATCACGAAAATAAACATGAGACGGCTCGCAAGCAAGGAGACCCGTCCCCTGCAAAAATATAAAGGAGCGGTAAAAATGTGCATGGTATGCGACAGGATAGAAATGATAAAAAATGGGGCAAACCCCTATTTTGTAAAGGAGCTTGAAACCGGTTACGTTGTTATCGGAGACAATCAGCATTTTTACGGCTACACGCTTTTTCTGTACAAGGAGCATGGAAACAAAACGGAGCTGTTTCACCTTGATACCGCCGAGCGGCTGAAATTCCTTGAGGAAATGTCCGTTGTTGCGGAGGCTGTCTCAAAGGCTTTCGGGGCGGATAAGATGAATTACGAGCTGCTTGGAATGGGAGACGATCACCTGCACTGGCACTTATATCCCCGCGTGGACGGAGATATTGAAAATTACGGGAACAACGGCAGAGGTCCCGTATGGTGGTATCCTATGGAAAAGATGTACAGCGATGAGAACCGCCCCTCCGAGGAGAAATTGTCAAATATGAAGCGGAAGCTGCTTGACGAGTTGGATAAGCTGGTTTAAATTGGAGAAACGCAATGAAAGAAATAATTGCCTATGAAATGCTGTTCAAGGGGAACATACCGTATAGCGGCGGGCTGTCCTGCATTTCCTTTCGGGAAAAACATTGGACTGAATATATGAAAATATATAACGAATGCTTTTATGAAATGAGAAAAGTTTTGGAGATAGAGCCGATAAATTTTTATTCGGATTATTCTCAAATGAAAGATAAAGCGGACAATACATATCTCTATCTTCAAAACGGAATGATCGCGGGCGCTGTTTCCTGTTACGGAAATGAATTGGACGACTTGCTCGTTAACAAAGCGTTTCAAAGGCGCGGTCTGGGTCAAAAGCTGTTACTGTGGGGAATGAACTGTATAAAAGAACAGGGTTATGACGAAATTATTCTGCACGTTGCTGAATGGAACCAAACTGCTGTAAAGCTATATTTAAAAAACGGATTTGTAATTCAGAAAAAGGAACAAATACGTTAAATAAGAAGTTTTTATACCATTTATCAATGTTAAAGCAAGGAGAAGTTACTATTGTGGAACTAAAAAGAGCGTCAGTAAATGACACCGAAACAATATGGCGTATGCAGAAAGAAGCTTTCGCCGAATTGTTGGATAAGTACCGTGACTATGACATAAGTCCCGCTAATGAACCTGTAGAACGGATAGAAGAAAGGCTTTTACAGCCGTACACATATTTCTATTACATAATTGAGGATAATAATACAGTCGGCGCAGTCAGGGTCGTGGATAAAAAGGACGGCAGCCGTAAGCGTATATCCCCTGTCTTTATTATGAAAGAGTTCAGAAACAAAGGTTACGCTCAGCGGGCAATTGCCGAAGCTGAAAACATTCACGGACACGACGGCTGGGAACTGGAGACTATCCTTCAAGAAAAAGGAAATTGTTACCTCTATGAAAAAATGGGGTACCGAAAAACAGGTCGGACAGAAGTTATAAACGAAAGAATGACTATCGTATATTATGAAAAAAATTAATTTAAAAGGAGAATTTTTATGCCTTTTATCAATGTAAAAACAAATGCAAACGTATCAAAGGAAAAAGCCGAGGATATCAAGTCAGCGCTGGGGACTGCCATTACAGCTATCCCGGGCAAAAGCGAGGGCTGGCTCATGGTTGGCGTCGAGGGGGATTACACGCTTTACTTTAAAGGCACAAACGCTCCCGCCGCTATGGTTGAGGTGCAGCTTTACGGAAGTCCCTCGGGCAGCGCGATGTCCGAGCTTACAAGCCGTATCACGGGCATACTGTCCGACGCTTTGGCTATACCGCCCGACAGGGTATATGTCAGCTATATGTGTACCGAAAACTGGGGCTGGAACGGGTCGAACTTCTAATTGACAGTTGACAGTTGTTAAAAATAAATTCAACGGAGGGAAAAATTATGAGCAGCAAACAAAATAACGCGGACAGGTTTTCGGGCTTTGCGGACGTTTATGAAAACGCCCGTCCCAAAATGCCGAAATATCCCGTGGAAATTATTTGCCGCTATCTGGGGAAAGCTCCGCAGCTTGTCGTGGATATGGGCTGCGGCACGGGTCTTTCCACCGAGATATGGCGGGACGTGAGCGGCAGGGTGATAGGCATTGAGCCGAACGACGATATGCGCGGTATTGCCGAAAGGAAAGCCGACGGCAAAACAAGCTTTATAAAGGCTTTTTCCGATAATACGGGACTTGAGGACTGCTGCGCCGACGCGGTGGTTTGCTCTCAATCCTTTCATTGGATGGAACCGACTTCCACGCTGAAAGAAGTAAACCGAATTCTGAAAGAACACGGCGTATTCGCCACTGTGGACTGCGACTGGCCTCTGGTCTCAAATTGGGAGGCTGAAAAGGCATATATGTCGCTGTACGGCAGGGTACTGGAAATTGAGAGCCAAGTCCCCGAGGTAAAGGACACCTTTGTCCGTTACTCCAAAGACAAGCATTTGGAAAATATTATGAAAAGCGGATATTTTACATACGCCCGTGAGATACTGTTCAGCAGCAGGGAGGAATGTACAAAGGAACGCTTCCGCAACATTATTTTAAGTCAGGGAAGCACGCAGACTATTCTGAAAAAGCGTCCCGAGCTTATTGAAAAGGAGCTTGCTTCGTTTTATGAGGCGATAGATTCCTGCTTTGGGGAAGAGACTTTCGATATTGATTTTTGTTACAGAATGAGAATCGGGGTAAAATAGCGGGTAGCCCCCGCGGGCTTGTTCTGCCCCAAGCAGGATACACCGTACCCAAACTCTTTCAAGCCCCTATCAAGGGGTGGGGAGATATGTCATATTGTTTTTTGATATTAATTTTTGCTGTGGTAAAATAATAAGGAGGGCTTCGTCATGAAAATCAAAACAGGCTACCACGCGGTTTATGAGGAAAGCTATTTCGGCGGGATAGACAGCGCGAAAAAATACGGCTTTGATTTTGCCCAGTTTGAGTTGGGTGTGCCGACGTATTTTCTGCATGAGCTGTCGGCGGAAAAGCTGTCCGAAATAAAAAAGTACACGGAGGAAAACGGTGTTGAGATAACATTTCACGCGCCCGCAGATAACGTGGGACTGTTTTACGATTATCCGCCGATACGTAAGAGCGTTCTTGACGAGTTCAAACGAATACTCGAAAAGGCGAACGCCGTGGGCGCAAGGCATATGACCTTTCACACGGGGACTTACTCAATGTACCCAAAAACGGGCGCGAAAGCCGACGGCTCCCGCGCTGACTATTACGAAAACATTCTTTACGAAAATCTGAAAGAGCTTATTTCCGGCTGCGGTGACGTTCTTGTCTGCGTGGAAAACAACGGCTTCAAGCCCATAGAAATAAAGGCTCTCCAGCGGCTTATAGACGAAAACGTCAGGCTGTTTCTTACCCTTGATACCGCTAAGCTGTACAAGTCGTCTGACCATAGTATTCTCGAAAACGACCTTGCCTTTTTTGAAAAGAACAGAGAGCGCATAAGGGAGATACATATTCACGACAAAAACGACCGCTTCGGTTCTCACCAGACCGTGGGGGACGGCTATGTGGATTTTGAGCTGTTCAGACCGTTTTTCAACGGTGATACCTATTTGAATTTAGAGGTAAGACCCATTGAGGCGGCGAAACAGTCCAAAGATAATTTATTTAAGGAAGTGGGCGAAAATGCCCTTTGACTGCGGCTTTACAAAAGAGGACAAATGGTTTCGGTACAGAGCCGCCGCTATTATTGTGGAGAACGGCTGCGTACTGTTTGCGGGAAATTCAACCGCGGATTATTTGTATTCCGTGGGCGGCGCGGTTCAAATGGGCGAAACTGCCGAAAACGCGGTCGTTCGGGAAGTATACGAGGAAACTGGGGTCAAATATGAAGTTGACCGTTTGGCGGTTATTCACGAAAACTTTTTCCGTGAGGACGTAGAGCCACTGAAAGGTCTTGACTGCCACGAAATAAGCTTTTATTTCCTGATGAAGCCGAGGGGGACGCGGGAGCTGCACAGTCACAGCTATACCTACGGCGGCGTAAAGGAAACTATGCATTGGATACCCATTGAGGAGTTGGGACAGCACAGGGCGTACCCAAGCTTTTTAAAGGACTATCTAAGCCGCGGACATTCGGGTATTGAGCATATCGTTACGGACGAAAGAAGTAAATAAAGGATAGACCTGTAATGCTCAAATTGGGAGGGATAATAAATGGTGCAGGGAAGAATTATTGTGATAACCGGTGCGCCCGGAACAGGAAAAAGCACAGTATCAGCGTTTATTGCCGAACGATCCGATATGGAAAAATCCGTACATATGCACACCGACGATTTTTACCATTATCTCAGCAAGGGCGCAATAGCACCGCATCTGCCAGAATCAAACGACCAAAATTTAATTGTTATTGAGGCTTTTTTAGAGGCGGCAAAGCGTTATGCACGCGGGGGATATGATGTTATTGTGGACGGAATTGTCGGTCCGTGGTTTTTAGAGCCTTGGACAGATACTGTTCGGCAGGGTTATGAGGTACACTATATCATTCTGCGCGCCGGCAAGGACGAAACAATGAAAAGATCGGTGGAACGCGAAAAGTTAGACTGGGGTACCAATACCGAATTGGTGGAAACCATGTGGGAGCAGTTCCAAAATCTCGGCGCATATGAAGCATATGTTACCGACACAACGAATCTTTCAGTAGAGGAAACGGTTTCTGCAATAAAAGAAAAAATTGCAGGAAAAACATCTCTGCTTACCGTATAATGTAAATTTGCAGAGCGGTACAAAATATTGAATTTAAATAAAATTATATAAAGGAGATTTTTTTATGAAGTACTACATTGGCATTGACCTGGGCGGAACAAACATCAAGGCGGGCGTGGTGAACGAAAGCTTTGAAATTATCGGCAAGGCGAAAACAAAGACTCTCTGTCCCCGTCCCGCAAAGGAGATCGCGGACGACATGGCTAAGGTCAGCATTAAAGCCTGCAAGGACGCGGGTATCGACATGAACGACGTGGAATGGATAGGCATAGGCACTCCCGGTATCGCCGACAACGTGAACGGCACTATCCCCTACTCCAACAACCTTGACTTCAAGGACGTACCTATCCGTCAGTATATTCAGGAGCATATCAACAAGCCCGTTTATGTTGCAAACGACGCTAACGCCGCGGCTTACGGAGAGTTTCTTGCGGGAGCGGCAAAGGGCGCGTCCGACGCGGTTTGTATCACCTTGGGTACAGGCGTGGGCGCAGGCGTTGTTATCGACGGCAAAATTTTCACAGGACGGAATCTTGCGGGTACGGAAATAGGTCACATGGTTATCGAAGTGGACGGTCCCCAGTGCACCTGCGGCAGAAAGGGCTGCTTTGAAGTATTTTCCTCCGCTACGGGACTTATCAATATGACCAAGGAAGCCATTGCAAAGCACCCCGAGACTCTTATGGCGGAGTACGCCGAAAGGGACGGACATTCCTCCGCGCGTCACGCTTTTGACGCAATGCGGGCGGGCGATCCTGTGGGCAAGGAGGTTGTTGACAAGTATATCAAATACCTTGCGGCAGGTATCACAAATGTTATCAATATTTTCCAGCCGGACATTTTATGTATCGGCGGCGGCGTGTGCAACGAGGGCGATCCCCTTATGAAGCCTATGGTCGAGCTTGTGAAAAAGGAAGTCTACACAAGAATGCTGGACAAGAACACGGAAATTACCGTAGCAAGTCTCGGCAACGACGCGGGAATCATCGGCGCGGCGTTCCTCGGCAGGGCGCAGTAGTATGAGCAAATTTAATTTTTTATCCTCCGAGATTTTCGGGGACGCGGAAGCTTTCATGGAGCAGCGGAAGCGTTACGCGTCCCTGAAAAGAGACGAGCTGGAAAGCATTCCCGAGGACGAGCTTGTGTTTGCGGTAACGTCCTGGATAGAGGGAAAATTTTCCGAGGACTGGCGGAATATGGGCGAGGTGATAAACTCCCTGCCCACGCCCTGCATTAATGTGTACTGCGCCAACCATATCGGAAACGAGGTGCTGAGCGGCGGTTTCGGGCAGGTCTTTTTCAATTCCTCGCGGGACTACATCGGCGTTGCGGCGGCGGGCTTCCGCGCGCTGGGGTACCCAAAGCTTGCGGACATCACCGAACAGGCTCTGAAAATAAATTACGACAGCGGAAAAAAGACGTCGGGACACAGTATTGAGGATTTTCTCGATTTCGCGGCATGTGACGATTACAAAACCGTTGATAAGGATTTCAAAAGGGTCTTTGACGCGGGGAAATTCAATAGGCTTGCAAGGGATTACATTTTGAAATATGCTAAATATTTTGGCGAGACCGGTAAATAAAAGGGGGAAAGCTTTGAAAAAGATATTTATACTTGCGGCGGCTGTTTTGTGTTTGACATTTTCCTCATGCAAAGATGAAAATGACGTAAACGTGGCGGAAGAAATTATTGCTGACGATATTGAAACTGTATCGGAAACGACTGCTCTTTCGGAAAACGAGACCGCCGCTTCGGAAACGGAAGCAATTGCCGATACCGAAGTCTCCGAAGATACGGAACAGACGACGCTAACGGAAACAGTTCTGTCCGAAACTGCGACCGACAGCAAAACCGAAACGTTATCACAGCCAAAATATGAGACCTACGGCGATAGGCTGGGCGAAATAAAGAGCTTCAACCTGTCCGTATTCTATCCCGTAGAGGACGGACAAAGCGCGGAATATTCCTTCTGCTCCGTAAGTCTCGTAAACTCGGAAAGAATATACAGGCTGGATGCAGGCGGCAGCAACGTTGCAAATACAGCGGCGTATCTCACCGACAATCAGCTGAAAACGGTTCTTGACGGTATACTCGGCATAAGCGTTATGCTCTATGACGAAGCGTCCTCCGACAAAGGCGGCTATGAACTAAAAGCCGAAAACAGCGCGGGAGATACCGTAAATTCGCGCGTTGTCGGCGAGCCGCCCGCAGAGATAACAAAGCTTTTGGAGGAGCTTACCGAGCTTGCGGGTTCGGATTTCGATCAAAACAAGTTTAACGAAATGATCGCCTCTATACCGAACGGCATTTCAAACGGGGTTGTTCCCGTTTACGCCTGTCTGCATTCAAACCTTGACAGGTACGAAGCGAGGGGCGGCGACGGGGCTGTCTACGAGGGAAAAGAGCTGACGTTCAAAAGCCGCGATGAGGTAAACGCCGCAGCCGATCTTCTCGACGGCGAGGACGTTATGCCTATTGCGGAAAACTGGAACGGATACGCCTTTGTGAAATTCGGAGAGGACGGACATATCGAGTATGTGAACTGGTCCGAGACCGAAAGCGGACTTTCCGAAAAGCCGCTTACATATGACGATTGCATGGCATACTATATCGAAAACGGAACGGTGATCGCCTTTTCCGACTACCGAAACTCAAACGGTTAAAATTACATATTTAAGGAGAATTATTTTGAAAAACAAAATCAAACTTATTATATGCGCTTTATGTGCAGTAATGGCTTGTTTGGTATTTGCAGGCTGCAAAAATGAAAATGAAAATATTGAAGCGTCGGATACAAGTGTTACAAGCTCTGCGGCAGCAGATGATAATGCTGCACAGGGAGAAGCAAATGGAACGTTTGATATTGAGACTGTTCGGAAAAATATTGTCATTAAAGGTCAGCCGTTTGAAATACCTATGGCTTTAAAAGATTTACCTGAAGGGTGGACATATGTTGAAATTGAAACTATGCTGCTTGATGGATTGGGTTCAGCAAAATTTTACTATAACGATGAAGAAATGTTTCATGGTGCGTTGGAGAATTTTTATAAGGATAATAAAAAGGACGGAATAATATATAACACAACTTTAAGAACAGAAGACTGTTCTATTGACGGAATAATTCCATTGAAAACTACGATGCAGGAAGTTATAGATAAATATGGTGAACCGACAAATATAAATAGTGAATATGATGATGTAGACATTTATTCATATGGAATATTAAAGCCAATGACAAATATGTTTGGCAGATTTAACGATCAGGCGCTAACTATATCATTTGACAATGAAACAAAAATTGTTTCATTGATCAGCATTACTTATGCAGATTTTGATAAAGAATATTAATACAGGAGGATAAGAAAATGTACAGCGATTCAATCAAAAACGGAGCCAACAACGCTCCCCACAGAGCGCTTTATCACGCGCTGGGTCTTACGAACGAGGAGATTTCTCGTCCTATGGTAGGAATTGTAAGCTCCTACAACGAGATAGTCCCCGGACACATGAACATTGACAAAATTGTTGACGCGGTCAAGCTCGGCGTTGCAATGGCGGGCGGCACGCCTATAGTGTTCCCCGCTATCGCAGTCTGCGACGGCATCGCTATGGGGCATCGGGGTATGAAGTACTCCCTCGTCACCCGCGACCTTATCGCCGACAGCACCGAGGCTATGGCTCTTGCTCACGGCTTCGACGCACTGGTAATGGTACCAAACTGTGACAAGAACGTCCCCGGACTGCTTATGGCGGCGGCAAGACTTAATATCCCCACGGTTTTCGTCAGCGGCGGGCCTATGCTTGCGGGACGTGTTGACGGAAAGAAAACAAGCTTTTCCAGCATTTCCGAGGCGGTGGGACAGTTTGCCGCGGGAGCAATAGGCGCGGACAAGCTTGAGGAGTACGAGAAAAAGGGCTGTCCCACCTGCGGCTCATGCTCGGGAATGTACACGGCAAACTCCATGAACTGTCTTACCGAAGTTCTGGGTATGGCTCTCCGCGGAAACGGAACTATCCCCGCGGTATACTCACAGAGAATTGAGCTTGCCAAGCACGCGGGCATGAAAGTTATGGAGCTTCTTGAAAAGGACATCAAACCCCTTGACATCATGACGGAAAAGGCGTTTATGAACGCTCTCACCGTGGATATGGCGTTGGGCTGCTCCACAAACAGTATGCTCCACCTACCCGCAATTGCACACGAGTGCGGAATAAATATCAATCTTGACATTGCCAACGAGATAAGCTCCAAGACACCCAATCTCTGCCACCTTGCGCCTGCGGGACACACCTATATTGAGGAGCTGGACGAGGCAGGCGGCGTGTACGCTGTAATGAACGAGCTGTCCAAGAAAAACCTGCTGAACCTTGACTGCATGACCGCGACGGGCAAAACCGTGGGCGAGAACATTTCCGGCTGCGTAAACAAGGACACCGAGGTTATCCGTCCCATTGATAACCCCTACAGTCAGACGGGAGGAATTGCGGTTCTGCGCGGAAATCTCGCTCCCGACAGCTGTGTTGTAAAGCGCAGCGCAGTATGCGAGGAAATGCTGGTACACAGTGGCCCCGCCCGAGTTTTCGACTGCGAGGAGGACGCTATGGCGGCTATCACAGGCGGCAAAATAAAAGAGGGGGACGTTGTTGTTATCCGTTACGAGGGACCCAAGGGCGGCCCCGGTATGCGCGAAATGCTTAACCCCACCTCCGCGATAATGGGAATGGGTCTGGGCAGCAAGGTTGCTCTCATCACCGACGGACGTTTCAGCGGCGCGACCCGGGGCGCGGCGATAGGTCACGTTTCCCCCGAAGCGGCTGTGGGCGGCGTTATCGGCGTTGTGGAGGAGGGGGACACTATTTCCATAAATATTCCCGAAAACACCATTACTCTCGACGTTCCCCAGGAGGAGCTTGACCGCAGACTGGCGGCATTCACACCCAAGACCAAGGAGCTTCACGGCTATCTGAAACGGTATGCTAAAATGGTTACTTCCGGTTCCACGGGGGCTATTTTAAAGGACTGATTTAATGGACAAAATTAAAAAAGTCGTTTTGAAGTCATTGCTTACGATCGCCGCGGTTATTTTCGTATGCCTAATTATTTTCGCCGCTGTAAAGCTCCCTGCCGTTTTCGGAAAAGACGACGGACTTCTTGAAATAGTCTACAGCGGCACAGGCTCAATGGGAAGCTATGCAAAATACACTATTTCCGATAATACGATTTTGATAGAATGTGAAGAGATAGACCGTATGTATTTTCCATCCGTCGCTATTGATTTCGGCTGGAAATTCAGACCGGTTCTCCCGGGGAACTGCACAGTTATCACCGAACAATGGGATTGCGGAGATTTTTCCTTTGCCGAGATATACGATGTTACCGTGGACGAAAATCTTGACCTAAACTATTCAAAGCGTACCGCGGAAAAGCTTAACGCGCTGTCGCACTATATGAACACCTACACTTATGACGTTTCTGTGTTCTGCGAGAAAAACGGCGTAACAAAAGTATTTTCCGAAGATGAAATACGAAGCTTCAACAGCGAAGCCGACAAGCTTTACGGCATAAACACCGACCGCGAAACGCCCGATCTTAGCGGCATGACAAAAATCACCGTGGAGTACAAATATCTTGACGATTATGAAAATACGGCGGTTATGTACATTAACGGCGGGGAAATTTATTATCCGTATAGATACGATAATGCCGAATATTGGGCGAAATTCAGCCTCGACGATTTTTGCAGCCTTGACGGCATAAACGCGCTTCTTGAAAAGGATTGATCTTATGAGTAAAAAAATGACTTTCGGCAAGCTTGCAGGAATAATTTTCTGCATTATCGCGGCGGCAGCGGCGGTCGTCTTGATGTTCGCAAGCGGATACTACGGCGGACAGATGAAGCTGATAGACAAGTACTACACCGCTTTGGAGCGGGACGATTTTAACAGCTATCAAGCCTGTTTCGGACACGACAGGTCGGAAAAAGATTTTGCAGACGATAAAGCCGCTATTTCAATTTTGCAGGACAATAATAAAATTCATGCAAAAGCGGATTTTGTCAGGCGTGAAAAGTACAATCAGTATATTCATATCGTGTACTACGACCTGACTGTTTACAACGACGACGAGAGTGCGGAAAAAAGCGATTGGTGGCTGTCAATGAGACATGAAAACGGCAAATGGATTATAGCATGATATGTAAAAAATCCTCGGAGAGCTGTAGTTCCACAGTGACCAAGGCTTTCAATACACTTCACAATCGTATTTTAAGCTAACTCAATCATACAGCATAACGCTGTCAATGTCAAAACGCGGAAATCCATATGATAATGCTTTGTCTGAAAATTTCTTATCTATCCTGAAAATGGAATGAAGTTACAGGACGAAGATCAAAACATTTGTTGAAGCAAGGAGATCATATACGATTACATCTATTTTTACAATCATCAGCGTATTTAGCTAAAAACAAAACTGACTCCGCTTGAATTGCGAAGTCAGTTTGTTTCTTAATCTAATATACCATAGGATCTTTTTGTGCTGTACTCACAAATTGGGGCGGTTCAGCGGTTCAACTTCCGCGGGGGATTTTTTATTTTAACGTTTTGACGGATTTTTAATTTCCAATTTCAGTCATTTGATTTTCCTTGAGCACAGATATTTTGATGATAATGTGTAAATCAGATGAAATGTTTTGTCGTTTGTAATAAAATATGTCGAAATTCCTTGACGAATTGCATTAAATAGTGTATTATAGTAGTGTAGATTTTTATGTCTGCATTTCGGCGGAACACCGTATGCGTCCTGCCGTACTTTAACGGAGGATATTTTTTACTATGGCACTTTCAGGCGGCGCCAAGAAAGCTTACAAAAAAGCTGTCAAGGCGAAGAAAAAAAAGAAACGCGGTCACTGGCTGCTTATCCAGAGAGGGGACGGCGCAAGGGAGGTCGCAAGCAAGCTTTTTACTCAGCTTGCAGTTCTCGTTCTGATCGGCTGCATTGCCATTCTCGGAAACGAACTAAGACTTTCGCTGAGCGCCAAGTTCCTCAACAGCTCCCTTAAAGACCTTTACTACACTTACATCAGTCCCGGCGACAACGACGGAGAGCTTCTCGACAGCGCAAAGGAGCTGATCAAGATCAATCCTGACACTGTTGGCTGGGTGCATATTGACAATACAAATATTTCCATGCCCGTGGTGCACCGATCGGGCAGCGACGGAAACGAATACTATCTTAAAGTGGCTTTTGACGGAAGCTCAAACAAGGCGGGCACCATTTTTATGGACAGCCGAAACGTTATGGACGCTCACAAGCGTTCGGACAACATCGTTCTGTACGGTCACAACCAGCGGGACAAAACCATGTTCGGCGACTTAGGGTACTACAAAAAAGACTTACAGTATTACTCGGAACACCCGGTAATTCAGTTCAGCTCCAACTACAGGACGGATACCTACAAAATTTTCGCATTTTTCGTTACTCCTGTGCTGGAATCCCAGACAAGCGACGGAGTAATTTTTGATTACCATAATTATCTGGATTTCAAAAGCGAAGCGGACTATAACGCGTTCATGGATAATATAATGCTTAGGACGCAGATAATCACCCCCGTGGACGTGAAATACGGAGACAAGTTTCTCACCCTGTCCACCTGTTCAAACGAGTTTGAACCGTCCCGATTCGTAGTGTTCGCAAGGCGCGTCCGCGAGGACGAAGACCCCTCCGTGGACGTTTCACAGGCGTACCTGAACGCAGGTGCAAAAGAACCTGAGTGGAATGTCATTTACGGACGGTGATATACACATCATTTGTTTTCTTATTCTGATTTCTGTTTACTTATTTCTATCTATCTTCTAATAGGGGTTGTTGGTCATGGCAGGATATAAAAACAACAAAAAAAGCTTTCTGGACAGCTTTATTCCGCGCAAAGGCGATTCAAGTGCGGACGTTGCGCGCAAGATCGTCACAGACGTTTCAGTCGTCGTACTGGTCGTTGCGCTGATAGTTCTTGCATGGTACTTCGTTCAGCAGGCTAAGATCAAAGCCGATATCAAAAAGCAGCAGGAAATGCACACGTCCATATCGGTTATAACCCAGTCCACAACTTCCCCGCCCGAAACCGAGGAGACCACTACCGAGACAGAACCGCCTCCGCTTGTGGTGCTTGACAGCATGACGGAGCTTCTTAACGAAAATCCCGACGTGGCAGGCTGGATAACCGTTGATGATACAAAGATAAACAACGTGGTGCTCCAGACGGACAACAACGAGTACTACCTCGACAAGGACTTTTACGGAAACAGAAATATTGCGGGTCAGATCTATATAGACTACAGGTGCATTGCAAACGATTACGACAAGAACCAGAGCGACAACCTCATTATTTACGGTCACAATCAGGCTGATCAGACTATGTTCGGTACCCTGAAAAAATACAAGATAAAAAAGGACAATACAAAGAATTTTGACTTTTACCTCGATCACCCTACGTTTAAATTCAGTAATTTATACGAAGAGTATACATACAAGATTGTCGCAATGTTTGTCGTCGAAGTAGAACCCTACCAGACCAGAGACGGAGTTGTTTTTGACTACCACAACTACGTGAATTTCAACAAAAACAGGACTTTTTCCGACTTTAAGGAAAATATCCTTGCAAGGACCGCTGTAAATACCGGCGTGGATTTTAACGAGGACGACAAGTTTGTTACGTTGTCAACTTGTTCCAACGAGTTTGAACCGTCCCGATTTGTGGTGATAGGCAGACGCGTCCGCGACGGCGAAAGCCCCGAGGTAGACGTTTCCAAGGCGGCTATCAACGAGGATATGCTCGAACCGGACTACAGCTACATTTACAGCAGGTAAAGCGGCGGTACCAAAGCATCGGAACCATATTGAAACCGAGGTTTGCTTTTATGTCTGATACCAATAAAAAAAATTATACGGTAAACGATCTGATGGGAGAATATTTTCCGTCCGATAAACCGGACAATCCCGATACAGAAACGGAGGAAATTTCTGCAAATGATGATATTTCCGACAGCGTTGAAATGGAGACTGATACTCTCGAAGATGATCCTGAGGAGGCTTCCGGCTCGGATATAACTATTGCTGACAAATCCGAATGGGAATCACTTGAAGTTGCGGAAACCGTGTCGGAAATCTTTGACAGCGGCCGCGTATCCGAAAGCGAAGAATCCGATTTTCCTTGCAGCGACACGATTTACGAGAGTTTGGCAAACGCAAAAGAAAATATCGGAAATAAACCGGAAACAAAAAAGGAAACGGAAATTTCTCAAATTTCAAACTCAGAAACGGAAATGAATAACGGAAATGAGATGGAAACAAACGATACAAGCGATAATGATATTGATAAGGAATTCAATGAAAGTATTTTCAAAAGATTTCTAAAAGCGATATTTCCGTGGAAGGGCGACAGCGTCTGGGAGATCATAAGGAAAATAATTTTCATTGCCGCGGTTGCCGTTTTTGTCGGCGCGGGCTGTATGCTTGTCAGCACCTTAGTTCAGTCGAAACAAGCGGTGGATGAGAAGGAAAAGGACAAGGAGATAATCGTAACCACGGCTCAAACTATTATCGACACCAACGGAAACGTTGTTGAAATTGCTCCCACCGAGGAAGAAAAAGCAGAGCACCGCGTTACCGTAGCAGAGTACTATAAGAATATCAACAAGGACTATGTGGGATACCTGGAGCTGAGCGGCTGCGAGATAGCGGATCCGGTGGTAAAGGGCGAGGACAACGAATACTATTTGACCCATTCTGTCCGAGGCGGCACAAATAAGGCCGGAGCTATCTTCATGGACTACAGGTGCACTTTCAGCGACGACTATATTTCCCCGAACATTGTATTCTACGGACACAACCAGGAGGATCTTACAATGTTCGGAAGCCTGAAAAACTACAAGCAGAATGTGGAGTTCTATGAGGAAAATCCCGTGGTTCGGTTCAGCACCGAAAGCACGACCTACGAATACCTTATTTATGGCTTTTTCGTTACTAACGCGCTTGAAAAGCAGGACAGCAACGGCGAGGTGTTCCACTATCAGGACTACATTGAGACAATGGCTGACGAAGCTACTTTTGACTGGTACATGGATATGGTGTATGAGAGAAACCAGATAATTTCTCCGGTAGACGTGGAATACGGCGACAAGCTTTTGTGCCTGTCCACCTGTTCAAACGAGTTTTCCAATTCAAGATTTGTAGTATTCGCAAGAATGCTCCGTGATGGCGAAACTATTGACGACTACGATTTTTCGGAAACTTACCTTAATCCCTACGCCAGAGGAGTGGACTGGGAAGCGATCATGTCGGGGGAGACCTCTGCATCTGATGAGGAATTCCTTGACGACGATGATGACGAAGAAACAGCCGGAAACGGTTTTCTGGAAACTGCCGTTCACAGCACTCGCAGACCCGCTGAAACCACGGAATCCTCCGAACCGACGGAAACGGAAGCGACAACGGTACCCGAAGATCCAGAGGAAGAAACAGCGGAAAGCACGTCCAAAAAGAAAAAGAAAACTAAAACGGAAACGGCAGAAACAACGCAAAATAGCGGTTCTGAAACATCGGGACTTGAAGAGATCACACGGAAAAAATCCAAAAATTCCGAAACTTCCGGTGTTTCCGAAGCGGAGGAAACTTCCGAAAACGGCGAGACTGCCACCAGGGTAAACACGAAACCGAAAAAGCCCGATGATACGGATACCTCTCCTGCCGAAACAGCTCCTCCTCATGAATCGGAGGACGGCTCCTCCGAAACAGTGACTGCCGGATAAAACATCTGTAACAGGTACATAAATAAATATATATGTGTATGAACTCAAAACGGAAAGGATGATCCTAAAATGTCTATGTCGGACGAGGTCCGCGCAAACCCAAGGTACAAAACTCCGAAGAAAAAAAAGAAAAAGAGTTTTGCCGAAAGCTTTATCCCCATGAAAGGAGACTCGGCGGGCGAGGTGATCAGCAAGCTTATTGCGCTTGTTTCCATTGCCGCGCTGGTTGTTTGCGCGATAGTACTGGGACTTTATTTCTATCACATCTTTGAAGCCAAGCAGAATCAGAAAAATCTCAGCGAACGCTACAAGGTCTACAATAACCTGACTCAGGTAGGTTCTTCAAACTCAGATCCTGCGCCCGCGGAAACGGACGGAAACGGCGAGATAGTAAGAGAACCGCTGGTGAACCTGCCTTTTGCAGACGAAATGCTTGCCATTAACAGCGATTATGTAGGTTACGTTTCCATTCCAGGAGTGGTTAACGAAGCGGTAGTTCAGAGCAAAGACAACGAGCTTTACCTGAAAACCAACATCTACGGTCAGAAGCGCCAGTGCGGAACTGTATTTGCCGACTGCCGCAACGTGGTGAGCGATTACTCCGATCTCCAGTCGGACAACATCATTCTCTACGGTCACAATCAGCGGGACGGAACCATGTTCGGTCAGCTTGACTACTACAAGTGGGACTACAAATACTGGCTTCAGAACCCGTTTATATACTTCGACAACAAATATGAACAGAACGCTTACGTCATCGTCGCTTCATTTATAATCAACACCGAACCAGAGCACGACAACGGCTATGTGTTTGATTATCAGAACTACATCAATTTTGAAGAGGGACATACCTTTGAATCATTTAAGAAGGAAATTGACGAAAGAAGCCATTTTCATACCGGTATCGACATTAATGAAAATGACAAGTTCATTACGCTTTCCACCTGTTCCTACGAGTGGGAGCCCGCCCGTCATGTCATTATCGGCAGAAAGCTCCGCCCGGGAGAAACCACGGAAAATATTGACACCACAAATTTTGCGGTAAATCCCAATCCCAAATGGCCTGCCGTATATTATAAGTACAACGGCGGCACATATGTGGAAAACAACGGATAAAACAAAACTAAGCATTAAGGACGTTCAGCCAAAGGAAGGGGATAACATGAGGCTTAAAGCTACTCTGGGAGGGATCGCGGCAATACTTGCCGTGGGCGTTTTCTATACTTTTGCGCTGTGCATGGTTGAGGACGTGGACGCAAGCTCCATTTCCGCCGAATACTACTATGAGGAGGAAACCGCGGGAAACTTTGATTCGGATTCGGCGGGATCCAGCGAAGAAACCATATCCGAAAGTACGGGGGCAAGCAGCGCTTCCGCGGACAGGGAATATCTTCCTCAGACGAAAAAGCCTGTAAAACCTCTGGAAACAGAGACGGAAAGCTCTGATGAAAATGACTCTACAGACATTGCCTCCGCTGCCGTTTCCGAAAAGAACTACGCAGGAGGAAACACGGGCGGAAGTTTAAGCGGTGAGAAAAACTCTGAAGCTGAGACTGAAAATGATTCTCAAACAGAAATTTCCGAAACAGCTTCTGCGGAAAAAGAAGAAAATGATGTATCGGATTATGTTTACGGCGAAGATGAAAGCGAAGAGCTTCCTGATGAAGATTTAGACGAAATAGAGGATACAAACGATTTAGACGCTGCATTCTCAGATACGGAAACAGAGGCTGAAACGGAATTTATCACGGACACAGAATTTCAGCCGTTCGCCGACGATGACGCGGATTTTCTTGCACTATTCACGAGCATTACGGAAACGGAAGAAACCACTGTGGATACCGCGGTTTCCGTTGACGTTCCGGCAGGAGGAAATATTTCTACAAGCGAGACCTTTACCGCAAAATTTAACGGTTCGACCCACACGGTCAACGCTTACGACCTAATCTGTCAGATAGTTAACAACGAAATGTCAACAAGCTTTTCAGACGAGGCCATAAAGGCGCAGGCTGTTGCGGCGTATTCTTATATGAAGTATCACAACGTAAATGGTCTTACACCATCGGTTCTGGTCAAAAAGAATCCTCCGGACAGGATCAAGAATCTTGTTTCCGAGGTCTGGGGAGTATGTTGTTACTACAACGGCAGCGTTGCCCAGACAGTCTATATGGCTTCGTCGTCAGGCTACACAGCAGACGCGAAAAACGTATGGGGAGGAAACGTTCCGTATTTGAAAAGCGTGTACTGTCCTTTTGATGTGGGCGAGGATCCCAATTACGGCTCTACACTGAGGGTAAGCGAAAACAGCATGAGAAGTATGCTTGAAAACTCGCTGGGAATTTCCCTTTCAAATAATCCATACAATTGGCTTGTAATTTTGAATTACATAGACGGCAACTACGTACATGAAATTTCTATCGACGGACAGAAAACAATTTCGGGTAAAAAGCTGCGCGAGACCGTTATGGGTCACAAGCTGAAAAGCGCGGCGTTCGACGTTCGGTACAGCGACGGGGAGTTCACCTTTACTACATACGGCTACGGTCACGGCGTGGGCATGAGCCAGAACGGCGCAAATATCCTTGCCAAGCAGGGCTGGAGCTACTATGATATACTTACATTTTATTTTACGGGAATTGAAGTAATATGACGCTTTATGAAATAATTACCAAAAAAAAGCATAACGCCGAACTCAGTACGGAGGAGATAGAATGGGTCGTCGCGGGCTTCTGCCGCGGCGATATTCCCGATTATCAGATGTCCGCGCTGTTAATGGCGATATGCTTTAATTCTTTATCGGACAGAGAGACCGCCGACCTGACTATGGCTATGGCGTATTCGGGGGATATGCTTAAACCCGAAACAGGCGGCTTTAACGCTGATAAGCACAGTACAGGCGGCGTGGGAGATAAAACTACTCTTATTACCGCTCCTATTGCGGCGGCGTGCGGAGTATTTGTTCCCAAAATGTCGGGACGTGGTCTGGGGCACACCGGCGGCACTATCGACAAGCTTGAGGCTATTCCCGGATTCCGCACCGACCTTCCTTATGAAAAGTTTATCGCTGCCGTCAAAAAGGCGGGCTTTGCCGTTGCAAGCCAGACCGGTTCTCTTGTCCCCGCGGATAAAAAAATATACGCTTTGAGGAACGCTACCGCAACCGTTGACAGCATTCCGCTGATCTGCTCGTCGATAATGAGCAAAAAGCTCGCCACAGGCGCGGACGGTATCGTTCTCGACGTAAAGGTAGGCGACGGTGCGTTCATGAAAACAACTTCCGAAGCAGAAAAGCTTGCGGAAGCGATGGTTCGGGTGGGACAGCTTGCTGGACGGAAATGCTCCGCTGTCCTCACCGATATGAGCAAGCCCTTGGGTAAAGCTGTTGGAAATTCCATTGAGATAATTGAGGCGATTGAGACATTGAAAGGAAACACGCCGAAGGATTCGCCGCTGCGGGAGATTTCCCTGACCCTTGCGGCGGAAATGCTCGTTACCGCGGGAAAAGGCGATTCGGAACAATGCTTTGCTATGGCGGAAAAAGCTTTGGATTCGGGAGCCGCCCTGGAACGGTTAAGGCTGATGATAGAGCTTCAGGGCGGAGACCCGCGGGTCATTGACGACTATAGTCTGTTCGGAAAAGCACGTTTCCGCCGTGAAATTTTCGCGGACAGGAGCGGTTTCCTGAACGGCATAGCCTGCGAGCAGACAGGTCTGACTTCTCTGCGGCTTGGCGCTGGACGTCTTACAAAGGAATCGGATATTGACCCTTCAGCGGGAATAGTCTTTGACAAAGCTGTTGGAGAACGGGTCTGCAAGGGCGAACGGCTTGCTGCGCTGATGACCTCAACGGAAAACGGTCTTGACGATATTGCGGAGGAATTCAAGGGAGTCTTCCGAATCGAAGAGGAAAACAGGGCACAGGAAAATTTCCCGAAAAAAAATATAATAAAAATTATAAAAGGGTATTGACATTTAATATTATATATAGTATAATATTAAATGTCAAGCAAAGCATACGCACACAAACCAAACAAATGTACAAATTTTGAACGGAGGTATTTCAAATGAGCGATATTTTAAAGAAGATCGGCGACACACTTACCGACGCGGGCAAAACCGTGGGCGAAAAGACCAAGCAGGTTGGCAGCGTGGCAAAAATTAATGCCAAGATCATTTCCTGCGAGCATTCAATCAGCGAGAATTATTCTATCCTGGGCAAGTACTACTACGATACTTACAAGGATAATCCTGACGATGAGATCGCCGAGACAGTTAACGCTGTTACCGCTTCCATCGAGACGATTGCCGAGCTTAAAAGCGAGCTCCTGGCTATCAAGGGTCTGATAAAGTGCCAGAAGTGCGGCAGCGAGTGTCCTTTCGAGGATACGTTCTGCGGCAAGTGCGGCGCTGAGCTGGAAAAGCCCGAGCCTGTCGAGGAAGAGGTTGAGGAATCCGAGGAGATCGGCGAAGCGGCAGAGGACGAGGTTCCCAACATTGTCGTAGTCGACGGGGATTCTTCCGACGAAAGCACCGCAGAGTAATTGTCATTAAATGTAAGACAGGGAGCAGAACCTTAATGGCTCTGTTCCCTGTTTTCATTTTTTTCAAAATATTTTCTGAGCCGCAGGATATTCATACCGTCTCTGTATTCGTAGGAAACGCTGTCCATAAGCTTTTTTACAATGTATATTCCCAGTCCGCCTTCCCCGCGTTTTTGGGCGGGAAGCGTGATATCAGGATCTTCTGCGAGAAACGGATCATATTCCGTACCGCAGTCTGTAAACGTTATTACCGCCGCAGGTGGATAATGTTCGGCTTCAACGCATACTTCTGCGCTGCCTGTTCCGGATCCGTAGGCATATCGGGCAATGTTAGAAAATATTTCGTCTGCGGCAATACATATCTGCACCCTTATTTGGGGTGGACAGCATATCTCGTCAAGCCGCTTTGAAACATAGTTATTTACATCTTCTGCTCTGCTTACATCCGCTTCAACTTTCAGTTCTGTCATTTCTTTGACCTCCTTCCGAATTTAAAATATTTGCCGCTTCATTGTTTTTACAGCTTTTTCCCTTATATTCAAAGCATATCATGGTAATATCATCAAACTGCGGAGCTTCACCTACAAAAGCGTCTATATTACTTTTTATTTTGGAGAGAAGTTCGGACGGCGGCAGTCCGGAATTTCTTTGCAAAGCCGCAGTCAACCGTCCTTCGCCGTAAAGTACATCGTATATGTCGGCAGCCTCCGTAACGCCGTCAGTATACTGAAACAGCATATCTCCCGTTTCAAGCCGAATGCTTCCGCAGCTGTAGCGCGTACCCTCAATTCCTGCAAGAACAAAGCCGGGGGCTATCCTGTACGGTTCAAAAACCCCGTTTTTTCTACGGATAAAAGGCGTTTCGTGACCTGCGTTCACAAAGATAAATTCGCCGCTCTCAATGTCCAAAACTCCCTCGAAAGCGGTGATGAACAAGCCCTCGTTGTTTGAATCGCACAACAGATCGTTTACCTCTTCAAATACTTTATCAATACTTTTTCCGGACATGGTGCGATCCTTTATAAGAGTTTTACCTATCGCCATAAATAAAGCGGCAGGAACACCCTTTCCAGAAACGTCGGCGGCTACGAAAGCCGCATGAGTATCGTCCGCCATGAAAAAGTCGTAAAAGTCTCCCCCGACTTCTTTTGCAGGACACATCAGCGCGTAAATATCAACATTTGCACATTGTGAAAACTTTTCAAACGACTCCGGAAGCATACTCATCTGTATCCGTGACGCTATTGCCAGCTCGGTATCCACACGCTCTCTTTCCGCTGTAACGGAAGCCAGATTAACAGTATAGTTCTCAATATCATGCTCCATTTTGCAGAGCGCACGCGCCAGAGTTCCTATCTCATCGTGTCGGAGTACAGAAAGAAGGTTGTCCGAAGCAGTATTCTCGACGGCAAAGCGCTGAGCCTCGTCCGCTGTAGTGAGAATAGGCGTTATAACTGTCTTGTGTAAAATCGTCACATATACTACAGAGAATATGATCAGCACGGCTGCCGTTCCCGCGAAAAAAGTCTTTATGTAAGCAGCGGCAGCCTCCTGTAAACGGTTCATAGGTTTTTCAACGCATACCATAGCAGCGGGTGTCCCGTATGAATCCATAACCGGAACCGCGGCTGTAACGTGATAACCCGTCTGTACCGTGTCGGAATAATACACCATTTTTTCCGCTCCGTTTTTCATGATGTCTGTCACGCCGTTAAAGTAATCCTTTTTCAACCCTGTTTCAGTGTACCCCAGCGTATAGGCCTCAAGCTCCGGATATGTGAGGCAGGTATCGGTTTCATAAATATAGGTATAGTTCAGCGTACAGTCGCTGTTGAAGTCTACCTTTACCACATAAATAAAGTTGGAGTTTGAATTTTTTGCCAGAATATTAAGCATTTCAAGCGTTTTTTCATACTCCTCGTCAGTTTTTTTCATATATAAATACCCGTCAAATTTGTCCGGATTTAAAATGTCCCTTGCCGTGCAGGCAATTTCATACGCCGTGTCGTTATACTGCCTTTTCAGTATCCTTGAAAAATCCCTGTAGCCCAGCACACCGCACACTGACGACAGTAAAATTCCAAAAACGGCAGCTCCGAAAGTAAGCCTGCTCGCTATTCCGGTAAAAATACTAAGCTTGCCGATATTCATCTAAGACTCTCCTTTCCATTTCATTATAGCATAAAACGTCAGTAAGCTTCAAATTTATCACATGACGGCTTCTTTTTTTCATAATATTTTATTGTTCGCATAAATTTTCCTGTTTTCCTCAGGCGCATTATCTATACAACTGTAATCAAAGTATTAAGCCGTGTTGCTGCATTACCGTGAAAGACTATAGCCCCCTGTACTGTGCATTAAAGCGTGACGGAAAGCATCTCTATTAATGAACATCAATTGTCGAATGCACCCGTTATTGCTTCATATGCGGTTTTGAAAAACATACTCCGGAGAATACAGTCAAGTTTTTTAAATGCTTCAAAAAGAATTTCCGTTTGAAATAAGAACAATACAAGCAGATAACGGAACAAAATTTATATACAAAAATTGCACTATATTTCTTAATAAAACTATTTTTGGGGGAGTCACGTCTATTGACAACGCAAATAAGAGGTAAGTTTTTTTGAAAAAGGTCTTTACAAATACTTTTTTTTATGATATAATATTTTACGTTTCAAGGGCATATTTTTCGAGGTGTGGCTCAGTTTGGTAGAGCGCTGCGTTCGGGACGCAGAGGCCGTGGGTTCGAGTCCCGTCACCTCGACCAGCGGGGAGCCCCCGCAGGCAGAAAGGTTCTTGCAGAAATGCAGGAGCCTTTCCTTTTTGCCGTTTTTTGAAAAAATCTTTTTCCCAAATCTGAGACACAGACCGTTTTGTTAAGCCAATCAAGATTTACAAAACGGTTTCATTTTTTATATGTGATAGCATTTTGTTACCTCATTTTCAAAACTACCAAAATGGTAGTTTTGAAGAATGCCTTGTTTGGGGATATGATTATTTTCTTTGTTTACTGCGACTCAATTTTTGAACGCACTCAATTATCTGCATTGTCTACTTTATTGACTATGACCCAAATCGTTAACGCGATTAGGGATTAGTCGACAGATTAAAACCGCGGAGAAAATCCGCGGTTTTAATGCTAATTTCTTACAAAAACGTAATAATCCGTATCAAAGCCTCCCCAGCGGTAATCGCCGCTTTTCCATTCCATAATGAGAAAATCCCTGCCGTTTACCGTGCGTATCTCATAGGCGCAGGCTGTGCTGTTCCACTTTCTCAGTACGTACCCTTTCGTCCACGTCTGCATATCTCCTCCTACGGTCTCGTCTCCGTAATGGCTTACACAGCCGCCGTCAGCGAAAAACTCTATTTCCTTGAAGTACAGCGTTGATTTTTCCCGACCAGATTTCTCCGTGTTGAAGTCCTCTTTGCGGCGTATAAAATCAAAAACCGCCCATTTGCCGAGGACGCGCCTGTCCTCCTCAAAGGGCAGATCGATCTTGTCTTTGCGCGCTATCTCGTTTTTTGTGTAACGCTTTCCGTCAAGCTTTTTAAGGGTAACGGTCTCGGTCTTTCCGCTTTCGGCGTAATCGTAGGATTTCAGCGCAATAGTCATGTAGAGGCCGTCCTCGCGGCGTTCGGTAACGTAATCACTGGCGTAAGCGTTTATCCCGTCGTCGTACAGGAATTTACCCTTAGTCCAGGAATAGCACCAGTACCAGTCACCCTTAGGAAGGAAAAAAATCTCGCGCTTTTTCCCGCCGAAACAAGTCTGATCGGATCGGTCGGAGGGAAGGATCTCCCACCTGCCGATAACGTTTTCGTCGTTTTCAAAGGGAAGATTAACGTTTTCCCTCGCAGTCTTTAGGTTCTCGCTTTGTTTCATAATATCAGCTCCCAACATAATTTTTTCTGTCTCGGCGAGATCGTGGAGAGCCTTTTCAATTGCTGACCTTTTTTCGTCAAAAAGTCTGCGTATGACATCACTGTCCGAGGTTTTCAGAATACTTTTTATTTCCGACAGTGAAAAGCCTGCGGCTTTCAGCAAGCCTATCCTGCGGCAGACATATATCTGTTCCTCACTGTAGTACCGATATCCCGTAAATCTGTCAATATAAACGGGGCTGAGAAGTCCCTGCTCGTCGTAGTAACGAAGCGCGGAAACGGATATCCCGCAGACCTTCGCAAACTCTCCTATCCTCATGATCTCACCTCTATGATTTTCCGTTCGCACGGACAAACGCATAGTAATCGGGAGCATATCCTCCGTAAACGTAATTCCCCATTTTCCATTCCATAAATAAACAGTCCGAACCGTCTATTTCACGGATACTGTAGGCAGACGCGGTCGTACGGTGCAGATTCAGCACAAAGCCTTTCGTCCATTTATCTTGCCACACATCGTCCATGTAATTCTGCGTAAGTATTCCGCCGGCGGAAAATTCTACTGATCTAAGATAAAGCCCGCCGCATTTTTGTTCGGGAGAAAAATTCTCCAAAAGCTCTTTGCCGCCGAATCCTGCGGAAACCCATTTACCTATGACCCTGTCATCGTTCACGAACGGCATATCTATATTATCATGTCTCCCGAGCGTCGCTTTGGAGTAGCGAACGCTGTCCTCTTTAACAAATACCTCGGTCTTATCTTCAAGCCTTAAAAACAGATAATCCCTGCCTTCAAAGCTTTGTATATCATACCTATATTCAAGAACAGGCTCATTCCCGCCGTAATGTATCAGCAGAACGCCTTTAGTCCACCCCTCGAATATCCAGTACCCCTCACCGCCCGGAAGAAAATACAGCTCCTCAAATTCGCCGCTTTTGTCATTCAGACGTTCAAGAGAGTATCCGTTTGCGCCGCCAATCCAGCCGATATTTTTCCATTTCCCTATTGCCGTTTCATCATTTATAAATTTGGTTCCGTCTGACATTTTCCCACTCCTCCCTTAAAACGGAATAGCACAGCGTATCGCTTTTATCACGGGCATGCTTTCTCAGTCTTCCCTCAAAGGTAAACGAGCATTTTTCCAAGACCCTTGCGCTCTCTTTATTGTGCGACCTCACCCACGCGGCAACCGCCGATAGATTCATTTCCCCGAATCCGCAGCCGAGCATACTTTTTACAGCCTGCGTCGCGTAACCCCTGTTTCGGTATCCGGCAGCAACGGCGTATTCCATTTCCATATAGCCGTTATATCTGCCCATATCGCTCAGACTTATAAATCCTATAAAGATACTGTCTTTGCCGTCGGCTATCACCTTGAAGCCCCTGTTATTCTCCCAACAGCGAACGGCGTTCAAGCTGTCGGCTATTGAATCGTAAAAACCGATACCGCTTTTTCTTAATGCGTCGTCAAGACACATTTCATACAGAGCCTCCGCGTCGGATTCCCGCCAGCTTCTCAATATTATATTTTCTGTTTTCATTGACATTCCCTCCCATTTATCAGCCTGCACTATAATTACAGTATAAGCCTAAAGCGCGGTCGAGAGTCAATAGGTTTTCTAAAAAATTTAAAAAACCGTGCCCTTTTAAAATAAAACAGTGTGCGGACGTCTGCCCGTACACTGTTTCCGACATACTATAGCTGAGGATAAACCTTACCCTCGGGAGCGCCCTTTCCCTTTTCCATAAGCGCGAGTATCTCCTCATGGGTCGGCATTGCCGGTATGGCTCCCACCTTTGTGGAGCTTAGCGCTCCGCAGGCGTTGGCGTACATGGCAAACTCCCGCAGGTCGTCCATTTCTATTTCGTCCATGGACTTGCCCGAAATCACGAGCCGCGACAGGAAAGCTCCGAAAAAGCTGTCTCCCGCACCGAGAGTATCCACTGTCTCCACCTTAAAGGTCGGCAGACGTTCTATCCCATGCCTTGTGGCGACAATGCAGCCCTTGGCACCCTGAGTTATGCACACGACCTTTACGCCGTCGTTGAGAAGCTTTGCGATAGCGGGAAGCAGATTGGCGCAGTCTGTGATGATCTGGAGCTCCGCTTCCGACACTTTTATAACGTCAACATACATAAGCACGCTGCGCATGGCCTTGACGGCGGCTTCCTTTGATTCCCAGAGACGTTCGCGCCAGTTGGGGTCGTAGGAAATTATCTTGCCCTGCTGCTTTGCGTACTCCACCGTGTTTATTACCGCCGATTTGGACGGCTCCGAGGTGAGCAGCAACGCGCCGAAGTGAAGCAGCTTGCAGCTGTCGATAAGCTTGAGATTGACTTCGCTGAAGCTTAGATTGAGATCCGCGCTGTTTTTGCGGTAGAAAACGAAGTCCCGTTCTCCCTCGCTGCTTTTTCCGACGAAAGCAAGTGTTGTGGAAAAATCCTTGTCAAGGATAAGTCCCTTTGTGTCCACGCCTTCCGCGGAAAGAGTATCGCGCAGATACTTTCCGAACATATCCATGCCAAGCTTGCCTATAAAGCCGCTTGAAACTCCCAGCTTTGACGCCATTACGGCAACGTTTGCGGGAGCTCCTCCCGGATTCTGTTTATAGTAAATATCCGCGGACTTGCCGTTTTCTCCGTCCTTAACGTCCTGAACCGCTGTAAAATCAACCAGCATTTCGCCGATCGACATAATATCCGGCATGATCTCTCCCCCTTTTTACATAATTTATATATCCGCCTGTTATGAATATTATAGCATATTTTTCAACAATTTCAAGGGCTTTTTGTTAATTTTACCGTTTTGTAAACAACAGCCGTTACGACTTAGCAAAGACGTTACGTCTCTGCAGCTTCTGCGGTTTCGGCAGTTTCCTCAGCCGCCTGCGCCACCTGGTCGGGATACTGCTTCAGTATCTCTAAAATTTTATCGTAGCTTTTGACAAATACGTCCACCGCATGGGGAGCGAACTGCTTGCCCCGCTGGTTCACTATCTCCTCGTAAGCCTTTTCGGGAGCCCAGCCGTCCTTATAAGAACGCTTTGATACCAGCGCGTCGAAAACGTCCGCAACGGATACAAAACGGGAAATGTAGTCTATTTCCTCGCCCGCACAGCCGAGATAGCCCTTGCCGTCCCAGCGCTCGTGGTGGAAAAGCGCAATCTTCCGCGCCATTGACATTACTTCGCCCGGAGAATTTTTCAGCAGTTCCTCTCCCACCGTAACATGGGTCTTGATAACGTCGAACTCGTCCTTTGTGAGTCTGCCCGGCTTTTCAAGTATTTCGGGAGGGATAAGCAGCTTTCCGATATCATGCATCATTGCCGCCAGAGCGATCTCGGTGCATTTTTCCTCGTCGAAGCCTGTGTTCAGCGCCATTACGCGGACATACTCCGAAACACGCTTAACGTGCTGACCGGTCTGTCTGGACTTGGATTCGGATATTTCCGCAAAGGAAAGTATTACCGCCTCCTGGGTCTTGAAGATGTCGCTGTTCACCTTTGTCTGCCGCATGGCGGTGTCAATGTTGCTGTAAAGGATATCCAGCGAACTTTTCAGCAGAGTGTTTTCCATAACAACGGGAAATTCCATTGATATGTAGAAAAGCAGGTCGTCGTCCTGATAAAAGCTCATGCCTATGCCGCCCGGCGTTATCTGGATATCGTCCCGCGCTTTCTGTTTCACAAGCGGATAAGCAAAGCTGATGTTCGGTAGCTGAACCGTCACCATTCCGTTTTCGGCATGGGCAAGTCCCGATGTAAGGTTGTCGTCTATGTGGTGGAAAACCCCGTCCTCAGTGTGAACGCCCATTGCTATAACTGGTATTCCCGAGCTGCCCTGTACCTTTGCAGTAACGGTGTAGACCGCGTATTTTATAAGTCCCGCAAGCTCAAGCATATCCATTGCGCCGTAAAGCTTCCGCGAAGCGTCGATAATGGTGTCGAGACTGTCCTTGGTACGGTTTATCTCTTCTATAGAATCGTTAAGTCTTGCAAAGACCTTCTGGGTCATATTTCCGAGAACGATACAAACTACCGCAAACGCAATAAAGAGAATAAGCCGCGGAAGAAGTCCGTAAATAAGTATCTGCGGAAGGGTGCGGAGCGGGTCGTCCTGAACTACGAGCAACGCCGCGCTCAGGAAGTGCGCCGCGGTCATAAATACGGCGGTCTCTATAGTCGTAAAAACGGTAAGCTTTGTGTCAAAGTACATTACCGACAGTATCAGCGGAAAAACAAGCGGCATTATCATGTGAAACGTCAGCACGCTGTAGGCGAGACATATTGATACCGACGAACATAGCATTACCGCATATTTCATCCAGTTTTCGTACTTTCCGCGTATAATAAGCGCCGATTTCGGGAAAGCCATTATTACCGCAAACGCCGCGGCAATGATCCTAAAAGCAGTTTTGTTTATAATAAACACGCCAAGCTCGTTAAGCGCAAGAACGATACCGAAAAGTCCTATGCAGAGCAGAAGAATATTTGAAATATTCCGGGTCGTTTTTTCGTCGGAAGTGGTTAAAATATTGCCGTTCATTTAAATCCCTCTGTAATTTTTTATGGTTTTTGTACTATATTATATAGGGCGTACTGCAAACATAATGACATTATAGCATATCCTGCTTTTATTTTCAAGATGTTTTTTCACCTAAAATACCCGATACGTCATAATTCCGGGAATTTTTTATTCATTTTTTTCAAAAAGGGCTTGCAATCCGTAAAAAAGTGTGGTATAATAATTAGCGTCATAATATTAAAATTCACAAAAGACCGGAAAGCTCCGGTCTTTTGTGCTGTATGCGGATATTGAAAGGATTGATTCAATGGCAGTAAAAAAAGGAGGCAAGGGCGGAAGCACAGTCTCCGCGGTATACGATATCGCCAAGCCTATAGCCGACGGTCTGGGTCTGAAGATCTGGGACGTGGTTTTTGAAAAGGAGGGGGCGATGTGGTACCTGAGAGTCTTTATAGACAGACAGGACGGCGCGGTCAGCATGGACGACTGCGAAAACATGACACGCCCGCTTTCAAAGGCTCTGGACGACGCCGACCCTATCGAGCAGAACTATATGCTTGAGGTTGGCTCTCCCGGTCTGGGCAGAGAGCTGAGACGTTCCGAACACTTTGAGGAGTTCCTGGAGTGTCCCGTGAGGATTCGCTATATCCGCGAAACGGACGGCAAAAAGGAGTTTATCGCCATTCTTAAAGGATATACAAAGGATACGGTCTCGGTAACAGCCGAGGAGGGCGACATCGAGGTAAAGCTTTCCGACACTGCCTTTATACGTCTTTTCGACGACGATCCCGACGAGCTTTTCGGTGATGATAATGATGATGAATAATTTCGGAACAGGGGATAATCTTAAAAATCTATACTTTTATCTTCTATTCTCTAATTTATAATTAGGAGGAATTCGCAAAAATGAACAAGGAATTTTTTGAGGCGCTGGAAAAGCTTGCGCAGGAAAACGGCATACCTATGGAGCTTCTCACGGAAAAGATAAAGCTTGGTATTTCAAGAGCCGTTAAAAAGGAGTACCCGGACTGCGAGGACTTCAACGTGGAGATCGACCCGGACAAAAAGGTGTTTGAGGTGTCGCTGATGAGGACGGTTGTGGACGACGAGCCGCTGGATATGAGCGAAATACACATTGACGAGGCGAGGGCGTCCTGCTCCAAAAACGCGGCTGTGGGAGACGTTGTTCCGTTCAAGCTTTCAACGGCTAAGTTCGGACGCGTCGCCGCCCAGAACGCAAAGCAGGCGATCAGAACGGAGCTTAAAGGATTCGAGAGGGAAAAATACATCAATCAGTTCAGCGACAAGATACACGAGGCTGTCTCGGCTACCGTCCTCAGAGTTGAGCCGGAAAGCGGTAACGCTACTCTCGCTATCGACAAGAACGAGGTGTACTTATTCAAAAATGAGCAGATACCCGGAGAAGTCCTTAAAGAGGGCGATATCGTAAAGCTTTATCTGGTGGACATCATCAATCCCGAAAGGAGACCTATGGTAAAGGTTTCCAGGACTCACAAAGACTTGGTAAAGAGGCTTTTTGAACTGGAGATACCGGAAATATACGACGGTACTGTGGAGGTAAAGGCGATATCCCGCGAGGCAGGCTCCCGAACCAAAATTGCGGTTTGGTCAAAGGATAAGAACGTCGATCCGGTGGGTGCCTGCATAGGCCCCAAGCACAGCCGTATAGGAAACATCGTCAACGAGCTTTGCGGCGAAAAGATAGACATTATCGTCTACGACGAGGATCCGGCGGTGTTTATCGCTCACGCTCTTTCTCCTGCGGACGTGGTGAGCGTTACCGTTGAAGAGGGCGAGCAGAGAACCTGCACTGTGGTAGTACCGAACAGCCAGCTTTCCCTTGCGATCGGAAACAGGGGACAGAACGCAAAGCTTGCGGCAAGGCTTACGGGCTATAAGATCGACATAAAGCCCGAAAATCCTGTGGAATAAGGTCGTGATACAATGGCGGCAATTAAAAAAATACCTATGAGAATGTGTCTCGGCTGCGGGGAGATGAAACCGAAAAAAGAGCTTATCAGAGCGGTAAAGGCTCCCGACGGAAGCGTTTCAATAGACCTGACGGGAAAAAAATCGGGAAGAGGCGCTTACATTTGCCGCAGTACGGAATGCTTCGGTAAAGCGCGAAAGGCGAGGAGATTTGAAAAAGCGTTTTCCTGCCGTATTTCCGACGAGGTGTACGACGGAATGGAAAAGGAGCTGACCGAAGATGAACAACGCGGAAAAGCTTAACGGACTGTTCGGATCGCTTACGATATGCCGAAAGGCGGGACAGCTTGCAATGGGCTTCGATCCCATGAAAGAGGCTCTGGACGCGGGAAAAGCGCACGCGGTCATTATTGCGTCGGACATTTCCCCGAAAACCGAAAAGGAAGTTCGCTTCTTTTCGGAAAAGCGCGGGATTCCCGTCAGGAAAACGGAAATGACGCTGGAGGGAATAAGCCGCGCTCTCGGCAAAAAAGCGGGTATCCTTACGGTATGCGGAGAGGGCTTCGCGGAAAAGATACTGAGCCTTTGCGGGGACGAAAACTGAATCGGCGGATATTATGAGCGGTTACGAACCGATAAAATAAGAGCGCATAACATAAATCAAAACTCATCAAAACGGAGGGTATACAGCCTATGAGTACAACTAAACAGACAAAGCTTAAAATAAACGACGTCGCCAAGGATCTGGGGATAACGGGTCAGGCGCTTTCGGATTTCCTTAAAGAAAAGCTTGACGTAGCAAAGAAGCCCGCGGCTTCGCTTACGCCGGAAGAAATGAATTTTGTTCTGGAGCACTTCTCTCAGAACAATCAGGTGGACACCTTTGACGAATACTTTGCTATGAGGAGTCTCCCCAGAACAGAAAAGAAAGCGGAAAAGAAAACCGTTAAAAAGGCTGCGGCAAAGAATGAAGAAAAAACCGACAGCAAGAACGGAAAAACTGCTTCGGAAAAGCCGGCGGCAAAAGAAAAGCCCGCCAAAACCGAAAAAGCGGCGGAAGTAAAGACGGAAACCAAACAGTCCGGTAAGCCTGAGGCAGAGGCCGCTCCAAAAATGGAAAAGGCGGTAAACCGTGAAAAACAGGCTGTGAAGCCGGAGGTCAAGCCCGAATCCAAAAAGGAAGAAAAACAGGGCAGGCAGGACGGTCAGTCCAAACCCGCTGCACAGCAGACTCCCGTGCAGCAGAATAAGCAGAACGAAAGCAAAAAGGAACGCTTCAACACCCAGCAGGTACTGGGCGGCGACAAGAAGAAAAAGCCGGAACAGAAGCAACCTAAGCAGTCCGCGGAACAGTCCAACAAGAAGAAGCTTGACGTTAAGTTTGCGGACAGCTCCGCCGTTGTGGATCAGAAAATACACAAGATCGACACCCGCGGCTCCTACGTTGAAATGGATAAGTACAACGAAAAGTACGACAACATGGCAAACGTGACCGGCGGCGGAAGCAGAAAGAAAGACAATTTTTCCAAAAAGCAGAAGCTTACCCAGAAGTCCCAGCAGAGAAAGAACCAGCAGTACTCCAACAAGCGCGAGACCGAGGCGGAAAAGCTCCGCAGACTGGAGCTGGAGCGCGCGAGAAAGCAGCAGCTCAAGGTGCTTATTCCCGACGAGATAGTGGTTTCCGAGCTTGCTTCGAGACTTAAAGTTACCGCTACCGAGGTAATCAAAAAGCTCATGCAGCTTGGCGAGATGTGCACAATAAATCAGGTAATCGATTTCGACACCGCATCTCTCGTTGCGGAGGAGCTGGGCGCAAAGGTAGAGAAAGAAGTAATCGTTACGATCGAGGAGCGTCTTATCAACGACAGTGACGACGACGGCGAGGGCGTAGAGCGCGCTCCCGTAGTAGTTGTAATGGGTCACGTTGACCACGGAAAGACTTCACTGCTCGATAAGATAAGGAACGCGAACGTTACCTCAACCGAGGCGGGCGGCATCACCCAGCACATCGGCGCGTACCGCGTTACCTGCAAGGGCAAGGAGATCACGTTCCTGGATACTCCCGGTCACGAGGCGTTTACCTCCATGAGAGCAAGAGGAGCCTCCGTTACGGATATCGCCATCCTTGTGGTAGCCGCCGACGACGGTATCATGCCCCAGACGGTTGAGGCCATCAACCACGCAAAGGCTGCGGGAGTTTCCATTATCGTGGCTATCAACAAAATGGACAAAGAGGGAGCGAATCCCGACGCGGTAAAGCAGAAGCTTACCGAATACAACCTTGTCGTTGAAGAGTGGGGCGGCGACGTTATTTGCGTTCCCGTTTCCGCAAAGACAGGTGAGGGAATCGACGAGCTGCTTGAAAACGTTCTGCTCGTTGCCGAGGTGGCGGAGCTTAAAGCAAATCCCAACCGTCTTGCAAAGGGAGCGGTTATCGAAGCACGTCTTGACAAGGGCAGGGGTCCTATCGCAACGCTGCTTGTTCAGAACGGTACTCTCCGTACAGGCGATATTATCATTGCGGGTACCGCCGTAGGACGCGTCCGCGTAATGACCAACGACAACGGCAAGGTGGTCAAGGAAGCGGGTCCCTCATATCCTGTTGAGATAACCGGTCTTGCGGAAGTTCCCTCTGCGGGCGACACCTTTAACGCCGTTGAGGACGAACGTCTCGCAAGGGAGCTTGTGGAACAGCGTAAACACGAGGCTAAGCAGGAGCAGTTCAAGCAGTACCAGAAAGTTACTCTCGACAACCTGTTCAGTCAGATCGAGCAGGGCGAGATCAAGGAGCTGCCCATTATCGTCAAGGCTGACGTTCAGGGCTCCGTGGAAGCCGTCAAGCAGTCGCTGGAGAAGCTCTCAAACGAGGAAGTACGCGTAAAGGTTATCCACGGCGCGGTGGGAGCCGTTTCCGAGGGCGACGTTATGCTCGCCAACGCTTCAAACGCTATCATCGTTGGCTTCAATGTTCGTCCCGACCCCGTTGCCGCGGACAACGCCGAAAGAGACGGTGTGGATATACGTCTGTACAGGATCATCTACGACGCTATCGAAGAAATAACTACGGCTATGAAGGGTATGCTCGCGCCAAAATTCCGCGAGGTAAATCTGGGACGCGTGGAGGTACGTCAGGTTTACAAGATATCCAACGTTGGTATGGTTTCCGGCTCTTACGTGCTCAGCGGAAAGATCACCAGAAACGCGGAGATACGCGTTGTCCGCGACGGAATCATTGTGGCGGACGACAAGATGTCCAGCCTGAAGCGTTTCAAGGACGACGTTAAGGAGGTAGCCGAGGGCTACGAGTGCGGTATCACTCTGGAAAAATTCAGCGACGTTCATGTAGGCGATATTTTTGAGGCATACTATATGGAGGAATACAGACCGGACTGATGAATTGTTTCCGAGTCTGTAGGGGACGGGTCTCCCGTCCCGCGGTTCGCTGTAATTATTGAAAGGAGTTTTGCATTAATGCCGAACTTTAGAAACGGACGGCTGTCCGAGGATATAAAGCGTGAAATATCAGGTCTTATCCGCGAGGAGATCAAAGACCCCCGCGTAAGCTCAGGTCTTGTGTCGGTGGTGAGGACGGAGCTTTCAGGCGACAATTCCCACTGCAAGGTATATATTTCCAGTCTTGACGGTGAGGAAGCCGCAAGGACGGCGGTAAAGGGTCTGGAAAGCGCGTCGGGCATGATGAAGCGGCAGATATCCAATAAGCTGCACCTGAGAAAATGTCCCGAGCTGAAATTTATTGCCGACAATTCTATCGAGCATTCCGCGGAGATAGCCAAAATGCTTGAAAAGATCGAGGAAACCGAAAACGACGGCGGGACTGAATGACCGAACCGGTTATTTGGTCTGCACATAAAGGAGTGAGACGTTATGACCGCTGATCTTGCCGGTCTTAAAGAAACTGCGGAATTTCTCGCAAACCGTGATAATTTTTATATCCTGACCCACCAAAGCCCCGACGGAGACACCATGGGCAGCGGCTTCGGGCTGTGCTATGCTCTCCGCAAGGCAGGAAAAAAAGCAAATGTGCTGTGTTCCGATGATTTTCCGAAAAGATACAGCTTTATGTACGAGGGTTACGAGCCTCAGAAGTTTACTCCCGAAACTATCGTGGCGGTGGACGTTGCGGACAGAAAGCTGCTTGGAACGCGTCTGAACGGCTATGCGGATTACGTTGACCTGTGCATAGACCACCATGTTTCAAACGAGCGTTACGCAAAAAATCTGCTGCTTTACCCCGATGCTTCCGCTACCTGTGAGGTGCTGTTTCGGGTACTGACCGAAATGGGTGCGGAGCTTGACAAGCACATTGCCGAGTGTCTCTACACGGGAATAGCAACCGACACGGGCTGTTTTAAGTACGCCAACACTACAAAGCTTGCGCACATTATTGCTGCGGAGCTTATGGAGCAGGGCATAGATATCGAACGCATAAACCGCGAAATGTTCGACATAAAAAGCAAAGCGCGGCTTAAAGTGGAGCAGTATATAAATTCCGCAATGGAATATTATCTGGACGACAAGTGCGCTATGGCGGCGGTAACTCTTGATACTATCCGCAAAGCGGGTCTTGCTCAGGAGGAATTCGAGGGTATCGCGGGAATGAGCGTTCAGCTTGAGGGAGTTCAGGTAGGCGTTATAATCAAGGAAAAGGACGAGGGCAAATTTAAGGTGTCAATGCGCTCCGCCTCGGATATAGACGTGTCCGCCATATGCGCCAAGTTCGGAGGCGGCGGTCATGTAAAAGCGGCGGGCTGCACCTTGGAAGGGGCGTTGTCAGACGTTAAGCTGAGGCTTCTGTCAGGGATAGCTCCCGAAATGGGTATCGACCTATGGCTGGCGTAATCTCTGCGGCTGCCAAGTCGGAGCTTTGCGGCATTATCTGCGTGAACAAGCCGTCGGGTTTCACAAGCTTTGACGTTATTGCGAAAATGCGGGGCATACTTAAAATGAAGCGGCTTGGTCACGCGGGTACTCTCGATCCTATGGCTACGGGGGTGCTTCCCGTTTTTGCGGGACGGGCAGCCAAAGCCTGCGATATACTTCCCGACCATGACAAGACCTATCGGGCGGGATTCCGCTTGGGCGTTTCCACCGACACGCAGGACAGCACAGGAGAGGTTCTGTCCGAAAGCGGTACCGCTGTTCCGAGGGACAGGCTTTTGTCCGCGCTGGAAAGTTTTCGCGGAAGCATTGAGCAGATACCGCCTATGTACTCGGCTGTGTCGGTGAACGGAAAGCGTCTTTACGAGCTTGCCAGAGAGGGCAGGATTGTTGAACGCCCCGCAAGGACGGTCACGGTCTATTCGCTGGAGCTTTCGGACTACGACGAGGAAAGCCGAAGCGGCACGCTGGAGGTCTCCTGCTCAAAGGGCACCTATATCCGCACGCTGATAAGCGATATCGGAGACGTCTTGGGCAGCGGAGGCATAATGACCTCTCTTGTGAGAACCCACGCCTGCGGCTTTTCTCTCGAGGACTGCGTTACGCTTGAACAGCTCCAAAAGGCAGCGGAGAACGGCGGCGATTTCCTGCCGTTCCTAAAGCCTATTGAGGACGTGTTTGCGGAATTCCCCGCGCTGCACCTTAAAGGCGCGCAAGAGAGAATGTACAGAAACGGTGTAAAGCTTGATCTTGACAGGATACGCGTTCCCGCAAACGCGGAGCGTGTGAGGGTCTTAGGCGAGAGCGGCTTTATCGGAACGGCAGTCCCCGACAGAGAGAGCGGCATTTTAAAGGTCGAACGGAATTTTTATTTACAGTAATATCTTCCCGAGAGAGGAGGGCTCGTTTTCCCGAGCGGGAAAGCGGTCGTGATTATGATAGATCTGACGGGAACAAACAGCGTTCCCGACGGCGG
This sequence comes from uncultured Oscillospiraceae bacterium, assembly GCA_910584715.1. Classification (GTDB taxonomy): domain Bacteria; phylum Bacillota; class Clostridia; order Oscillospirales; family Ruminococcaceae; genus RGIG8773. Next base: position 85,351 of record CAJUAN010000002.1, on the reverse strand, counting down.
AACGGTCGTCGCTATGGGACTTTTTGACGGACTTCATTACGGTCACAGAACCGTTATACGGTACGCGGCTGATATAGCGGGGAGGACTCCGGGCGCTGAGCCTGCGGTGTTTACCTTTGACACAGCAAGTGTTACCTCAAAGGGTCGGGGCGGCGTGGACTATATCCTTTCCCGCGATATGAAATTCGAGCTGCTGGAGGGTCTCGGGGTTAAATACGTGTACTCCCCCGATTTTGCAAATTTTAAGGATCTGGACGGAGACGGGTTCGTCCAGCTTGTTCTGTGCGATAAATTCAACGCGAAATGCGCCGTATGCGGAGAGGATTTCCGTTTCGGAAGAGGCGCAAAATGGGGAGTCAAGGAGCTTGACGGACTTTGCAGAAAGCACGGCATAAAGCTGTACTCCGTGCCCAAGGTAACGGAAAACTTCGGCGAAAGGATATCCTCCACAATGATACGCGGTCTTATCCGCGAGGGCAATATCGAGCGCGCCAACCTGCTTATGGGTTCGGGCTTTGCGCTGAAGCTGCCCGTCGCTTACGGCAGAAAGCTGGGCAGGACGCTTGATTTCCCCACTATAAACCAGTATTTCCCAAAACGGCAGATCGTACCCAAATACGGAGTATACGCTTCACGGACGGAGGTCTGCGGGGAAATCTACAAAAGCGTTACCAACATAGGCGTGAAGCCTACGGTAGGCAGCGACGCTCCTCTTGCGGAGACCTACATAATAGATTATTCGGGGGAGGAGCTTTACGGTGAGACGGCAAAGGTAACTCTGACAGCATTTCTGCGCCCCGAACGGAAGTTTGCAGACGTGGACGAGCTTAAAGCCCGCATCGCCGCGGACGTTGAAAAAGCACGCACTGTTCCCGACAAGATACGGCTGCTTTGCGAGACCAACGGTAAAGATACTACCGAAAATGAAAACGAAAGGACATGATCCGGAATGAAAACAGAAAATGTCAGAACGCGGTTCGCGCCCAGTCCTACGGGCTTTATGCACATAGGCAACCTGCGCACCGCGCTGTACACATATATTATCGCCAAGAAGTACGACGGAAAATTTATTCTCCGCATTGAGGACACCGATCAGGGACGGTACGTGGAGGGCGCGACGGACGTTATCTACGATACCCTAAGAAAGTGCGGTCTTAAGTGGGACGAGGGTCCCGATATCGGCGGACCCGTGGGTCCATACGTTCAGTCGGAGCGTATGGGTATCTTCAAGGAATACGCCGAGCAGCTTGTCAGGTCGGGACACGCCTATTACTGCTTCTGCACAAAGGAGCGCATGGAGCAGGTACACGAGGAGCAGAAAGCAAAGGGCATTACGCCCACATACGACCGCCACTGCCGCGACCTGCCAAAGGAAGAGGTTGACAGGCTTCTTGCGGAGGGCACTCCCTACGTCATCAGACAGAAGATACCCCTTGAGGGCGAGACAACGTTCCACGACGAGCTTTACGGGGACATAACAGTCCCCAACGCCGATCTGGACGACCAGATACTGCTGAAAGCCGACGGTATGCCCACCTATAACTTCGCCAACGTTGTGGACGACCATTTAATGGGAATAACCCACGTTGTACGCGGAAACGAGTATCTGTCTTCCGCGCCGAAGTATAATCTTCTGTACGAGGCTTTCGGCTGGGAAATTCCCGAATATATCCACGTTGAGCGTATTATGCGGGACGCGACCCACAAGCTTTCCAAGCGGGACGGCGATGCTTACTTCGGCGACTTTGTGGAAAAGGGCTACTACATTCCCGCAATACTGAACTATATTGCGCTTTTGGGCTGGGCTCCCAAGAGCGAGCAGGAAATTTTCACTCTTGACGAGCTTATCAAGGAATTTGATATCGGTGGACTTTCCAAGTCCCCCGCGATATTCGACCCCGTCAAGATGACCGCTATCAACGCGGAGTGGCTTCGGAAGCTTCCCCATGAGGAGTTCAAGGCTCTGGCTCTGCCCTACATCAGGCGAACCTGCAAGCGGGAGGATATCGACCTTGACGTGCTTGTAAAAACCTTGCAGCCCCGTACCGAGCTGCTGTCCGATATCCCCGAAAAGGTGGACTTCATAGACGAGCTTCGGGAGTACGACAACGAGCTGTTCTTCAACAAGAAGATGAAAACCAGCGCGGAAACCGCTCTGCCCGCTTTGCAGGCGGTACTGCCGGTACTTGAAAATATTCCCGCGGATAACTGGAACGAGGAAAATATCCACGCCGCCGTATTTGCCGAGATAGAAAAGCTGGGCGTTAAAAACGGCTGGGTGCTCCTGCCTATGAGAGCCGCCCTTTCGGGCAAGGCTATGACTCCCGGCGGAGGCATAGAGCTTGCGGCGATACTGGGCAAAGCCGACAGCATTGCGCGCATTGAAAAGGCTCTGGAACAGCTGTCCTGATTATTTCTATAAGTTTGTCAATTTTTATTAACCTGTCACACAGCATACACATTATGCTGATAAAATATGGAACGTATTATTGTGATAACGTAAAAAATCCTAAAAGGAGGTCTGCTGCATGATAGAAGTTCAGAACCTTACAAAGCAGTACGGCGCAAAAAAAGCCGTGGACAGCCTTAACTTTACCGTAAACGACGGGGAGATACTCGGCTTCCTCGGACCAAACGGCGCGGGAAAGTCCACGACCATGAATATGCTCACGGGGTACATTTCCTCAACATCGGGAAAAGCGCTTATAAACGGCGTTGATATTCTTGACGACCCCATTAACGCAAAGAAAAATATAGGCTATCTCCCGGAGATACCGCCCCTTTATCTTGACATGACCGTCAAGGATTACCTCAATTTCGTGTATGACCTGAAAAAATGCAAAATTCCCCGAAAGGCTCACCTTGAGGACGTTTGCGGTCTGGTCAAGATAACCGACGTTTACAACAGGATAATCCGCAACCTTTCAAAGGGCTACAAGCAGAGAGTGGGTCTTGCACAGGCTCTGATAGGAAATCCGCCTATCCTTATCCTGGACGAGCCTACCGTAGGTCTCGACCCCAAGCAGATAATCGAGATAAGAACGCTCATCAAGAAGCTTGGCAAGAAACACACGGTAATTCTGTCCTCCCACATTCTGCCCGAAATTCAGGCGGTGTGCGACAGAATAATAATAATAAACAGGGGAAAGATCGCCGCGGACGATACCACGGAGAATCTTACCAAAAACATTACGACAGACCACAGGCTCATCGCCCGTATTGACGGAGCCCGTGAGGAAGTCCTGAAAACCATAAAGGGCATTTCGGGAGTTGTTTCCGTTACCGCCGACATGGAGCGTGAAAAGGGCGTGTACGACTACGAGATAGAGACAAAAGAGGACGTTGATATCCGCCGCGAGCTGTTCAAGAGAGTTGCGGCGAGAAACTGGATAATTTTGGGACTTAAAACCTCCGAGATGACATTGGAGGATATCTTCCTGAAAATAACAATGGACGACAGCTTTGAGATAAAAACGAAAAAGACTTCCGATAAAAAGGCTGATGACGCAGAAAATGCTGATACTGCCGAGCCCTCCGGCGCCGCCGAAACCGCTGCGGAGGAAAGCTCTCCCGCCGAAAATGAGAGCGGCGAGGCTCAGAAGGAAGATAAAAAGGGAAAAAAGTCTAAAAAGGAAAAATCAAAGGAGGCTGAGGAATAATGGGCGCAATTTTCAGACGCGAGCTGAAGGCTTATTTCACCTCGCCTATCGCTTACATTTTCATCACCGTGTTTTATCTTTACACGGCGACTTACTTTGTCAACTATAACGTTTACTACGGTCTGACAGATATGTCCTACGTTTTTCAGTGCGCGTTCAATATCCTGATGATACTGCTGCCGCTGCTGACAATGAGGCTCTTCACCGAGGAAAAAAGGCAGAAGACCGACCAGTGTCTGCTTACGGCTCCTGTAAATCTTTTCTCCGTGGTAATGGGAAAATTTCTTGCGGCGACCTGCGTTTTCCTTTGCGCTATAGCCGTTTACGCGGTCTATGCGGTAGTTCTTTTCGGACTTTCCGGGTACCTTGCGTGGGCTACCGTTATCGGAAATTTAGCGGCTTTAGTTATGCTTGGCGCAAGCTTTATCGCTATCGGTCTGTTTGTGTCTGCAATGACTGAAAGTCAGGTTGTGGCGGCGATAGTCAGCTTCATCATAATAATGTTTTTCTTTATGATAGATATGCTTTCGGGTATCGTTCAGATCGAATGGCTCAGAACCGTTATGGTGTCGCTGGGCTTCTACAGCAGGTACGCCGAGTTCTCAACGGGACTTTTCAGCCTGCCCAACATTATTTTCTTTGTCAGCATAATTTTCATATTCAACTTTCTCACTGTGCGCGCTCTTGAAAAGCGCCGCTGGGCTTGATCGGGAAAGGAGATACTGCTATGAAGATAAATACAAAAAAGCTTAAATACGGCACGGCTGCAATGGCTATAACAATTGCGGTCATAGTGCTTGTGGTTCTTATAAACGTGATAATCGCGCTGTTTGCGGACAGGGTCAACATGAACCTCGACCTTACCCCCAACAAGGATTTTGCGATCACCGACGAAACAAAGGAATACCTTGCAAAACTCAACGAAAACGTGGAGATATGTACAACCGTTGACGAGACCTACTTCCAGACCTCGGAAAGCAAATACATCAAGCAGGCGTACGAGGTGCTGAAAAAATACGCCGCGGGCAGCGATAAGATATCCCTTAACTTTGTGGATATGACGGTAAACCCAACCTATGTGGACAAGTACAAGCAGTACTACAGCGGAAGCGTTTCCGAGAACAGCATAGTGCTTTTCAACGAGGATACCAAGCGTATAAGAGTTATTTCGGTAAACGATTTGTTCAATACCGAGATAAACTACTACACCATGTCTCAGAGCATCGTTTCCTCAAAGGCGGAAAAGACCCTTACATCGTCGATAATGTATATCACAGACCCCGACCCCAAAACGGCGGTCTACCTCGATATCATTACAGAAAGCGCGGTGGGCGGAAACGTTCAGTCCATGCTTGAGGACGACGGCTTCGACGTTGTGAAGATAGACCCTCTTACAGAGGAAATTCCCGCGGAGGCTTCGCTTATCGTTATAAATTCCCCGCTGAACGACTTTTCCGAGGAGCTTGTTGACAAGCTCTACAACTTCATGGAAAACGACGGAAACTACGGCAAGAATATGATATATCTTGCAAGCACGTCTCAGAACGCAACTCCCAATATTGACGCTTTTTTGGCTGAATGGGGAGTAAAGGCAGTCAGCGGCGTGGTAAGCGACAGCAACCAGCAGAATATACTTGCAGGCTCCGGCGGCTACGGCTTTGTTACCTACATCGGCGACAGCGGCACTATCTCTACTGGAGACGGTTCGGAGACAAGCTACACCGGAGGCATTCCCGACGAGACTCTTGAAAATCCCGTGGCAGCCGCTTATGTCAGACCCCTTGAAATTCTTTTTGACCACCGCGGAAACGTTTCGGTGTACTCGCTGCTGAATACTGCGGAGACGGGCTACTACCTCACCGAGGAAATGACCCGCGAGTACGCGGAAACAGGTGTTATGCCGGAGATCGAGGAAAAAAGCATACCCCTTATTGCTCTTTCCAGCAAGTATGTTTTCAAGGACAACGAGCAGCTTCTCTCCAATATCCTTGTGATAGGCTCGGACGCTGTTCTCAACAACGGCTACACAAGCCAGACCTATTTAAACAACGGCGACTATTTTATTTCAATAGTAAACAAAATATCCGGCAAGGAAAGCGGTATCGACATTCTTGACAAGGATCTTTCGGGACAGACCTATCAGGCTACCGAATCCCAGATATCGGCTATGAGAGTAGTATTCATGTTTGTTGTTCCGGGAGCGGCGGCTGTTATCGGTATCACCGTATGGCTCAGGAGGAGACACAAGTAATGAAAAAAAATATAAGGTTAATAATTATTATCTGCGTAATCGCGGCGGTGCTCGGAGGAGCGGCGTTTCTGCTGATGAAAACCGCTCCCGAGGAAGAGGAGGACGGCTCAGACGAAAAAGAGGTAACCACTTCTCTTCTGTACGATAAGGCACCCAGCGACCTTGCAAAGCTTACTATCGAAAACGAGAAAGGCACATACGAGGTGATACGCGTGGGCGAGGGCGATTCCGCGGTATGGACAGTGGCTTCGATAGCCAACCTCCCCCTCAGCGGAAACGTTATGACAAAGCTTGTGGAAAATTCCTCAAGCCTTACCGCACAGCAGACCGTTGTGGAAGCTCCCGAGGACATCTCCATTTACGGTCTGGATAACCCCTCGGCAACCTTTACAGCTGAATTTTCCGACGGCGGCAGCACCGTTAAAAAGCTTATCATCGGAAATCTTACCCCCGAGGAGACCAAGCGCTACGTTATGCTGGAGGGCGACCCAAAGGTCTACACCGTATTCAACACGGCTCTGAGCTGTTTCCTTGAGGACAAGTACGCCCTTATAAACAAAACCGTTTACGGCGTTAAGTCTCCCAAGGACGAAAACGACACTACCGACTACAGCAGGATAAACAAGCTGACGGTAAGCCGCGCGGACATTGATTACGACATTGTTATCGAGTACGACGTGCGCCTTGACGACGAGGATAGCATGGTCGCCAACTCCTCCACATACGTTATGAGCGAGCCTGTTTTCCGCGACCTTAATCCCGAGACCTCTTCGGGAGTTACAAGCGGTATCTTCGGACTTACCGCAAGCGATCTTGCAGTGCTCAATCCGAACGAGGACGACCTTGAAAAAAGCGGCATGAACGCTCCCGTTGCTGAAGTTACAGCAGAAATAAACGGCGGAGACGTTCTGCACTTCAGGATAGGAAACGAGTTCATCAACGAAGAGGGAAAAAAAGAGGGCAGATTTGTTTATGTGGACGGCATCGACATTATCTATATTTTTACGGAAAGCAGCCTGCCCTGGCTGACCGTAAAGCCTTTGGATATAGTTACCACAATGTACACGAGCAATTATGTGTACGACCTTGAAAAGCTGAATATTGTCTGCGAGAACAGGGATATGCGGTTCGAGCTTGCGGGCGGCGCGGATAATTTTGAGGTGACCCTGAACGGTGAAGCCGTTGACGGAGACGCGTTCAAGAATCTGTACCAGTTTATCCTGCGGGCTCCCAGCAGTGAGCTTTACTTCGAGGACGTTTCCGCAGAACCCTCGCTTACTGTGGAGATCGTTACAAAGAACGGCGGCGGAGACTTTATTGAATTTATCCCCGTCGGAAACAGACAGGCGGTCGTACGCCTTAACGGAGAATCCAAGTACAGATGTCAGCAGTCATATGTTGACAGGTTCATCAAAAACCTTGAGCTTTATGAAAATGGTCAGGAAATTGTAATTAACTGGTAAATTGATTTGACATCTGATTTCGACTTGCTTTTTATCAGAAACACGGTATACTGGTAAGGCTGCCCGTTCAAGACGCGGCAAAGCAGTGTAAAAAACAGGGATGGTCGAATCCCTGACTGACTTTTGCCGATTCGCAGAAGTCTGCGGAAAATTTTTGCAGGTTTTTTATAAATTTCTGTTGAAATTATGAAAATAATATGTTATAATTATTTCAGGAGGCTTATAAAGTATCAGACGGCAAAGCAGTAAGCCTTCGATATGATTTATACATTGATACGGAATTTAAACTCCTGCACAAATCTAAAAACCGACAAACCGATTAACCGACAAGAAAAGGAGGAAATGCAATGGCAGAAACAAAAACTGTTCAGACAAACGAGGAGACCGCTAAAGGAAGCAGCTTTCTCAGCTATAAGGGGTACCCTCTTGTAAGGAACAAGGACGAAATATATTACGGAAACATGAACGACGAGTATGTCATCTGGATGCAGATCACTGAGAAGACCAAGATCGGCGATCTGGACGTGGCAAGCAGAGTCAAGATCTACAAAATGGCTACCGACGAAAAGCTTTCGCCGATGGAGGCTATCCAGAAACAGAGCGAAAAAAGCAGCCTTTATGAGGCTTTGGACATTGCTTACGCATGGCTTTCAAGGCAGTAAAATTTCCGTTAAAACGCTATGCAAAAATCACAGGATTTCATATGAAATTCTGTGATTTTTTTTACAAATTCAGACTAATTAGTGAATTGTTTTTAATTTGTTAATTATTTGTACATTGTTAGATTTGCCCGATTATGATATAATTATTAAAGAAAAAATTCGGGAGGGAAAAAAATGGAGAGGAACGGCATTGTTGCTCTGGTCTCGTGCGGAACAGACGATTTGTACAATAATCCGTTTGTACAAAGCTTTTCGGACAGATGTGCGGAGCTCGGTCTGCACGTGCTTTGGTTTCAATCCCTGTCAAATAAATACGACGGCGACGCTTACGACGCCGGCGAAATGAATATCTTTAACCTGATAAACTTCGACATTATAGACGCTATTGTGCTTATGTCGGTCACGCTGGTCGATAAGGGAACTGTTATGGGCGACCTTATCAAAAAAGCCGGCAGCCATAATATTCCCGTTATTTCCATGGACGTTGAAGTTGATTCAGCTTACTCCATTTCCCAAGGCTATGAGGAGGCGCTGGAGGAGGTTGTCCGCCATGTTATTACGGAGCACGGCGCGAAACATATAAAATTCCTCGGCGCAATGAAAGGAAACGATGTTTCTGACGCGCGTGAAAATGTATTCCGAAGCGTTATGGCGGAATACGGTCTTGAGGTGACAGACGACAGCATAGATTACGGGTACTTCTGGTGGGCAGGCGCTGCGGAAGCCGTACAGAGACATTACGATAAATTTCATTCCATGCCTGAAGCATTTGTCTGTGCCAACGATTCAATGGCTATAGGCGTGTGCTCAAAGCTTAACGAGCTCGGATACCTTGTACCTGACGACGTCATAGTTACCGGAATGGACGGTATCCCTGAGGGAAATACCCACTTTCCCTCAATAACCACATTGAAAAGAAATATAACGGAGACAGGAAAAGTTGCGGCGCAGCGTATTTTTCAGATAATAAACGGCGAAATACCTCCCGTGGGAAGCGAAACCGTGGACGGAACTATACTGTACCGTGAATCCTGCGGCTGCAAAGCGGCAAGACTTTCGACGGAGGACAACAGACTTAAACACGAACTGTACGAACAGGTTGATCTGTGGAACGGTTTTTCCGACTCTATCGTCCATATGTCCGAGGCGGCAACAGGCAGCTACTCATTTGACGAAACGCTTGAGAGGATAAAGCCTTTCCTGAAGGATATGTGGACAAAAGAATGCTGGCTGTGCATATGCGACAACTTTGTATCGGGAGTTGAAAGACTTGAAGACGTTTACCAGTCCTATGACGTTTACCAGAAAGATGGTTACAGCGAAAGAATAGGCTATGTGCTGCACGGTATCAATGATAAATATTATGATTTCTTGAAGCCTTTCAATACTGCGGAGCTGCTCCCCGATTTTGATGGACTTATGGAAAAGTACGATAATATCACTTTCCTGCCGCTCCATTTCCAGGACAGGGCTATTGGCTATGTGGCGTTTGAATTCCGCTATGTTGACAGGAACTTCCACCTGCTTCATTCGCTGATAACAAATATCAGCAGAGTTCTTGAAAACGCTCGTATCCAGTCCGAACTGAAAAATGTGGTCGGCAGACTCGAGGAAATGTATATACGCGACTCTATGACTAATCTCTATAACCGCCGCGGTTTTTATCAGTTTACACCAAAGCTTTACGATAAGTGTATTGCAGACGGCAGAGGCTTTATGATAGTTTCGGTCGATCTTGACAATCTTAAAGGAATAAACGATACATACGGTCACCACGAGGGCGACAACGCTATCACGACCATTGCAAAGGCTCTCGGTGCAGCTTCTGGAAAGAACGATATTGTTGCGCGCTTCGGCGGAGACGAATACATAGCCGCAGGAGTCTGTCTTACAGATAATTATGCCGAGGATTTCCTGAATCGGTTCAACGAGTATCTGGAAAATTACAACGCTTCATCTGGCAAGCCTTATCTCATTGAAGCAAGCTGCGGCACTTGTTCTTTGACTCCTGCTTCGGAGAAGTCTATAGACGAGTTTATCAAATCGGCAGACGAGCTTATGTATGCTCAGAAAGCTATTCACCGCAAGCACCGCGGATATTCCAGGGAAAGAATGTAAATATTTGCAGGGACGGTGTGAACCGTCTCCGTTTTATGAAAAATACCCCCTTGTTCTAAAAAACAAGGGGGTATCCCCGTTCCCACCCTCCGGCGGACGGCGTATGGTGGTAAAAATAACGAATAAAAATGCAGCTGTAACAATGCTGAGCGTTAAAATGCCTGTGCGATACGCTCCGTTCCGCTTTTGCAATTTCCGGAAAACGTCCGGCACGTTTACGCCCTCTCCCGCCGGCAAACCAATGCGATCAGTACAGCCTCATAATACTGTTTAAAGCAGATCAGACGACCAGTTCAGCTCCTGAATTTTCACGTTGAGTCTGCGTATTTCCTCGGAAATTTCATCGGATCTTTTTTGCAGTTCCCTGACATTTACGGTACTGACAATGCGTATCTCCTTATTGGAGTAGCGGTCGGTTTTCGCGCTTGCCGACGCAAGAAAATTCCGCAGTATCGAGCTTTTCAGAGAAAGCGTATCCTTTGCTGCGATCATTTCCGTAAGAGTTTTTCCCTCGTATACAGTCTTGCTGTTGGTGAGGTTTATACGCGATATCAGATTTTCAAGCTGATCCGTGAGACGGTCAAGCTCTTCAAGCAGCTCAGCCGGGTCTTCCGCGGGAGAATCGCCTTCTTGAACTTTTGCGTTTGCTATAAGCCGCTCGCTTAATTGAGACAGACGCTTCGCCGTATCTGCACGAAGATCTAAGGCTTCCGCAAGCTTCATGTTCTGACAGCTCCTTTTGTATCTTTGTAATTTATAATTTATAGTTACAGTATAGCACCCGAAAAGAAAAAAGTCAATATTTGACGGGTTAAATCCATGGAAAGGCAATTCATATGTTAAGTAAACCGCTAAACAAAATTTATTTCCATGATTGTACCTTCTTTCGGTATTGACAAACTTTACCTCATGATTTATAATTATATATGTATATACTATAATTGCTTGTGATAAATCCTGAATTATTTTTTTACAAAAATTGTAATTGCGAGTGTACAATTAGTACCAAAACTTTGTTATAAAATTAACAATATATTCATTGACGTTTTTATGGCGTTGTGGTACAATAAGATTGTGATAAATTTAACAATAACGGTAATCACAGCGTAACGCTTTAAGCGTCTGCTGTTATAAAAAATCACCCCTGCGGTGAAAAAAATGAAAGGCGGAATCAAACATGGCAAAGGAAAAGAACGCTCCCGTTACCGAGGAAGCAAAGGTCGAAACTGCCGAGATGATCAACACTCTTGTGAGCAACGCGAAAAAAGCTCTTGAAGAGTATATGGCTCTCGATCAGGAACAAGTCGACAAAATCACAGAGGCAATGGCTCTGGCAGGACTTTCCGCTCAGATGGAGCTTGCCAAAATGGCTGTTGAGGAAACAGGCAGAGGTATTTTCGAGGACAAGGTTACCAAGAACATCTTTTCCACAGAGTACATCTGGCACTCGATCAAGCACGAAAAAACCGTCGGCGTTATCGAGGACAACGTTGACGAAAGCTATATGGAGATCGCAGAGCCGGTTGGTATCGTATGCGGCGTAACTCCCACAACTAACCCTACTTCCACCACAATGTTCAAGGCTATAATCTGCGCTAAGACAAGAAACCCCATTATCTTCGGCTTCCACCCCTCTGCTCAGCAGTGCTCCAAGAAAGCTGCTGAGATACTTCTCGAAGCTGCCGTTAAAGCAGGCGCTCCCAAGCACTGCATACAGTGGATAGAGTATCCCTCCGTTGAAGCTACCGGTCTTCTCATGAACCACCCCGACGTTGCCACTATCCTTGCCACAGGCGGCCCCGGAATGGTAAAAGCCGCTTATTCCGCAGGTAAGCCCGCTCTCGGCGTTGGCCCCGGCAACACTCCCTGCTATATCGATAAAACCGCTAACATCAAGCAGGCTGTTCACGATCTGGTTCTTTCCAAATCCTTTGACAACGGTATGATCTGCGCTTCCGAGCAGGCTGCGATCATTGACTCCGAGGTTTACGACGAGGCTGTAGGCTTCATGAAATACCACGGCTGCTATTTCGCTAAGCCCGACGAGATACAGAAGATACAGGACGTTGTTATCAACGTTGAGAAAATGGCTGTACAGCCCTGGGTCGTTGGTCAGTATCCCTGGCAGATCGCCGAAAAGGCGGGCATCACCATTCCCAAGGAGACAAAGGTGCTCTGCGTTGAGCTTCCCGGCACAGACGCGGAAAAATATCCTCTCGCTCTGGAGAAGCTCTCCCCTGTTCTTGCGGTAGTAAAAGCCGATACCACAGACCATGCCTTTGAAATGTGCGAGGAAATGCTTAAGCACGGCGCGGGACACACCGCTGTCGTTCACTCATCCGACGAAGATATCATCGAGCGTTACGGCTCCACAATGCAGGCAAGCCGTATCGTAGTTAACTCTCCCGCTTCTTTCGGTGCTATCGGCGACGTTTACAACTCCATGGCTCCGTCCCTGACACTGGGCTGCGGCTCTTACGGAAAGAACTCCGTTTCGGAGAACGTTACCGCCAAGAACCTTGTAAACAGAAAGAAAGTTGCGAAGAGGAGATTGAATATGCAGTGGTTTAAGGTTCCCGAGAAGATCTATTTTGAACCCGGTTCCGTTCAGTATCTGGCTAAGATGCCCAATATCCACAAGGCTATGATCGTTGCCGACCCCGGCATGGTTCAGTTCGGCTATGTTGACAGAGTTATCTATCAGCTGGAAAAGAACGCTACTCAGCCCGCTATAGAAATATTCAGCGAGGTAGAGCCCGATCCCGATCTTACAACAGTACGTAAGGGCGCGGAGGTAATGAACTCCTTTAAGCCCGACGTTGTTATCGCTCTGGGCGGCGGCTCCGCTATGGACGCTGCAAAGGCTATGTGGCTGTTCTACGAGAATCCCGACGCGGACTTCGTAGGCATGGCTCAGAAGTTCATGGATATCCGCAAGAGAGTCTATAAGTTCCCCAAGCTGGGTAAAAAGGCTAAAATGGTGGCTATCCCCACAACCTCCGGTACTGGCTCCGAGGTAACCTCCTTTGCGGTAATTTCCGACAAGTCCAAGAACATGAAGTATCCTCTTGCCGACTACGAGCTTACTCCCGATATCGCTATCGTTGACCCTCAGTTCGTTTACACCGTGCCTAAGTCCTCCACGGCTTTCACAGGTCTGGACGTTCTCACTCACGCTATCGAGGCTTATGTTTCCATTCTTGCCAACGACTACACCGACGCTTTGGCTCTCCAGGCTATCAAGTTGGTGTTTAAGTACCTCCCCGATTCATACAACACTGCCGACCGCGTTGCAAGAGAGAAAATGCACAACGCTTCCTGTATCGCAGGTATGGCGTTCACCAACGCGTTCCTGGGCGTAAACCACTCTCTGGCTCACAAGCTGGGCGGCGAGTTCCACATCCCTCACGGACTTGCAAACGCTTACCTGCTGCCTCACGTTATCGAGTACAACGGTCAGCCCACTCCTACTAAATTCGCGGCATGGCCTAAGTACGATCACTATATGGCCCCCGAGCGTTACGCGGAGATCGCAAAGATGATGGGCTTCGTTCCTCAGAACGCTTCCGACGCCGACGGAGTTAAGGCTCTTGCCGACGCGGTGAGAAAGCTCATGACAGAGGTAGGCATTCCTCTCTCTATCAAGGAAGCCGGCGAAAAGGATAAGCGTTCCTACATTGATGAAAAGACCTATAACGACGCTCTCGAGGGTCTTGCCTACAAGGCGTTCGACGACCAGTGCACAACCGCTAATCCAAGACTTCCCAGGATCGACGAGCTCAAGGAGCTTTACAGAAAGGCATACTACGGCAAATAATCCTGACTTTAATATTTTCCTAAAATTAACGTACGGCGTTTTATGGACGCCGTGCGTTAAACTTTAATTATTGTAAATTCGGCTTAAACTTTTTATAAAATAATTTTATGAGGAGAGAGTACTTATGAAAATTACGGTAATTACAGGCAGTCCCCACAAAAACGGCACCTCCGCAAGACTGGCGGAAGAATTCATCAAGGGTGCGGAGTCCGCGGGACACGAGGTATTCCGCTTTGACGGAGCGTTCAAAAATGTACACCCTTGCATAGCCTGCGAAAAGTGCCACAAAACCGACGGCGGCTGCGCTTTCAAGGACGATATGACAGAGCTCAACCCTCATCTGCTTGAAAGCGACGGCATTGTGTTTGTATCGCCTATATACTATTATGATGTGACTGCTCAGATAAAAGCTGTCATTGACCGCTTCTACGCAAACGATGCGGCTCTCCATAACGGAAAAAAGACCGCGCTGCTCGTTACAATGGCTGATAACTCCAAAAGCACCGCCGACGGAGCAGCAGCTTCTTTTGAGGGTACCGCAAAATACCTCGGCTGGGACGTTGCCGGAACCGTCATATGTGTTGACTGCGCGAACGTACAACTGCTCGAAAAAACCGATTACCCCCGTCAGGCATACGAACTCGGAAAAAATTTTTAAAACGAAAGGATGTTATTAATGTTTATTGCAGACGATAAACGCTACGATACAATGGTGTACAACCGCTGCGGAAAAAGCGGACTGAAGCTTCCCGCGGTCTCGCTGGGGCTCTGGCACAACTTCGGCTTCACTGACAAATTCGACAACATGGAAAATATGTGCCGAACCGCCTTTAATTTAGGTATCACCCAGTTCGACATAGCAAATAATTACGGCAGCCCCTACAACGGCTCAGCCGAGGAAAACTTCCGCCGCATTCTTGAACGCGGTCTCGGCGAGTACCGCGACGAGCTTATTATCACAACCAAAGCGGGATACGATATGTGGCCGGGGCCTTACGGAGACAAAAACGGCTCCCGCAAATACCTGACCGCTTCTCTCGACCAGAGCCTTAAACGTCTTGGACTGGACTATGTTGACATTTACTACCACCACATTTTCGACCCAGACACGCCCCTTGAGGAGACCGCACTTGCGCTGGATAACGCGGTACGTCAAGGAAAGGCTCTCTATGTGGGCATATCCAACTACAACAAAAAGCAGACTGCTGAAATGCTGAAAATCTTTCATGAGCTGAAAACGCCTTTTGTGGTGAATCAGCCCTCTTACTCCATGCTGAACCGCTGGATCGAGGACGACGGTCTTTACGATTTTGCCGCCAAAGAGGGTTTCGGGCTTGCGGTGTTCTCCCCGCTGTACCAGGGTTTCCTGACCGACCGCTATCTCAACGGCGTACCGGAGGATTCCCGCGTGGGCAGAGGCAAAACATGGATAGGAAACGAGCTTGACGATGCAATGCTGAAAAAGCTCCGCGCGCTTAACGAGCTTGCCGCGGAGCGCGGTCAAAAGCTTTCGCAAATGGCTCTGTCGTGGGTACTGCGGGACGGAAAGGTAACCACCGTACTTGTTGGGGCAAGCCGTCCAGAACAGCTTGCGGAAAACGCCGAGGCAGTCAAAAAGCTTGACTTTTCACCCGATGAGCTTGACAGGATAGAAAAGATACTCAAAAGCTGAAAAAATGTAAAACGAACGGTACAACTGATGCGAAATGCTTTAAAGCCATTGAAAAGCTAAACGCAAAAGGCAAAATGAAATTCTACATTCCGATATATGCACTTCCCGACGACATCAGGGTGAAGTACAACAAACAAAATTACAGCCCGAACTAAGTGAACCCACAGCTGAAACGGCGTTAAAACAACGTTCCAACGCTGTTTTAACGCTCGTTCCACAAAGGTCTATTGTTGTTCTGTACCGTCTTCTGCAATGCTGTTGCCGTCATCCTGCGGATCTACCGCCAGCATTGTGTCAAATCCCGTCATGGAAAGTATGCTTTTAACGGTACTGTTGGCGTTTTCGATGTACACCTTTCCTCCTCTGCCGCCTATCCTCTTCAATGCTGCAAGTATTACTCTCAGCCCTGAACTGGAAATATATTCAAGGTCGGCGAAATCAAATCTTACGTCGTTAACCCTGTCGGCATACAGAATTTTTGCAAGCGCTCCCTCAAGCTCGGGAGACGTGCTTGTATCAAGTCTGCCGTCAACTTTTACTGTAAGTGTGTAAATTACTTTCATTTTATAATCGTATTTCCCTCGGAAATACGCCTCCTTTCAAATAATATGCGGTACGGCTTTAATGTTAAACGTATTCCACCGCAACGATACGCTTATTTATACTGTAGGACGTTCTTTCCGCAATGACCCCAGCCGTATAATCCGCGACCGTCCTCAGCTTTTCGACCCATTTGGACAGCTCTGCGGAATCGCTGCTGTCCAGCTTATTTTTATCAACGAGAACAATACACCGACTGTTTGTGAGAATAACGTCCTTTATCAGGGAATGAAGCTTCCATACCGAAATACTGTAAGCGTTTTTGACCTCGCTGACATTTCTGTCAAGACTGATATTTCTTTCCGCGGAAATATCAAGCTCGTCTGCAAGCCTTATAAGCGCAGCAATGTACGGCAGACTTATAACGTATCCTCCGGCTCTGTACTGCTTTGGGTATTCGTTCGCGTCATACAGATCGGTACGGCGGTGCCCTCTTGCAGCCTGAACTATCGGATATACAAACTCGTCCGGTATCTCAAACAGCATACTGTACTTCCGGATAAAGCAGCCGCTCAGCTCATGGTGCAGATCGCGGATAACGTTCGGGTCGGGAGCGCTGTCCGATGTGATAGTCACGCCAAAATCATTCTCTGTCAGAAACTCCCTGTAGTCGTCAGCGGAGATACCCATTCCCGTGTCATGCAGAGCCGCCGCCATCATCAGCACATATATCTCGCCGCAGTTCATGCTGTAAATATTTTCGCCGATCAGCCGATTGCAGTAATTGATGATATTCATTGTATGAAGATAGCTGTGGTCTGTATAGTCGGGAAATACCGCCCTGTAGTTCACAAGCACCCTGACCGACGCCAAAAGCGAATTGCAGTACCTTTTGTGCAGCTCGGG
This sequence comes from uncultured Oscillospiraceae bacterium, assembly GCA_910584715.1. Classification (GTDB taxonomy): domain Bacteria; phylum Bacillota; class Clostridia; order Oscillospirales; family Ruminococcaceae; genus RGIG8773. Next base: position 68,263 of record CAJUAN010000002.1, on the reverse strand, counting down.
GCACTCCCTCATAAGCTTTTCCTCACAGGAAAAATCACCTGAAGTCATTAAACTCCTCCTTTCGGTTTAAAACCATTGTACAGCAGTTTTTCCCCGCGGGGACGTTTTTTTCACAAAATGCAAATAAATCGGCGCATAAAAAGGCTGTGCAGTTTTGCCTGCACAGCCTTTCGGTGTATCTATAGTACTCAATATCCGCGTTTATCCATTGTTCTCACAAGATAAACGAACTCGCTCTTGTAGTCGTCCTTATCGTAACCGTTTTCCTCAAGCATTTCAAGTATCTGTCCGCAGCTTGCCGAGCCGCGGAATTCGCTTTCCTTAAGCACCATTCCGAACTCTGCCGCCGCTGCCGCAAAGGTCATGTTCTTAGGCATTTTCGCGCTGTAGTTTTCCATTGTAACGGGTACGGAAAGCAGCTTGCTCTTGTCTCCGTCAGGCTGCTTGTAGCGCAGCGAGACAGTCAGAAGCTCGTCTTTATTGCCTGTCACGGTATTCTGCTGATATTTCAGTTCCGCTTCGGGAATGGACGTTCCGCTGCCGTTTGGAACTATCTCATACAGCGCGGTAACTGTATGTCCCGCTCCGATCTCGCCGGCGTCCTTGGTATCGTCGGCAAAATCCTCGTCCGCAAGAGCGCGGTTCTCATAACCTACCAGACGGTACCCCGAAACGTTTGCGGGATTGAATTCCACCTGAATCTTAACGTCCTTTGCCACGGTGTAGAGGGTGCCGCTCATTTCCTCTACCAGAACCTTTTTCGCCTCGGACTCGCTGTCAATGTAAGAATAGTTTCCGTTGCCGTGGTCGGCGAGAGCCTCCATGCGGTTGTCCTTGACGTTGCCCGTACCGAAGCCCAGTACCGACAGGAAAACTCCCGATTCCCGCTTTTCCTCGATAAGCTCCGTAAGCTCTTCCTCGCTGGACAGTCCCACGTTCAGATCGCCGTCCGTAGCCAAAAGAACACGGTTGTTGCCGTTCTTGATAAAGTACTTTTCCGCAAGCTCGTAGGCTCGGTTTATTCCCGCCTCGCCGTAGGTAGAACCGCCCGCTTCAAGGCTGTTTATCGCGTCCTTTATCTTTTCCTTGTCCGCGCCGCTTGTGCCTTTCAGGACAACATTTTCCTCACCCGCATAGGTAACTATGGAGATCCTGTCGTCCTCGGTGAGGGTATCCGTCAGCATGGAAAAGGCTTTCTGTACAAGCGGCAGCTTATCCTCCGAGAACATGGAGCCGCTCACGTCTATCAGGAACACCAGATTGAGCGGCTCCCGCTCCTCCCGCTGAATGTCCTCCGCTTTCAGACCCACAAGCAGAAGCTTTGTTTCATCGTTCCACGGACAGTCGGAAAGCTCTGTAGTCACCGAAAACGGATCGTCTGTTGCCGGCTGGGGATAGCTATAGTCGAAGTAGTTTATAAATTCCTCAATACGTACAGCGTCGGGGTTGATGTAGCCGCCCTCCTGTATCATGCGGCGCACGTTCGCGTAGGAAGCGGTGTCAACGTCAATAGAAAAGGTTGACAGGGGATTTGCCGCCACGGACTTGTAGCCGCTTTCCACAATGCTGTTGTACTCCTCGGTATTGAAGTATTCCCGATAGCTGTAGGAGGACTCTGTCCACCCGCCCGCACCTTCGGTACTTCCTGTAGGATAGGTATCGTCCGCCGGAGCTTCCTCTGCCATTAATCTGTCAGCTTCAACGCCTACTATGCCGCCGTTCACAGCGTTTCCGTCGCTTTCAGACGAATCGGCATGCTGGAGAACTCCGGAATTTCCGTTTGCTTGGGGTACATAGTCCGGTATATCTCCTCCTCTGTCGGCATTAGGATTGAAGCTGTTGTCTGAATCTCCTGCTGCGGAATAAGTTTCATCGCCGCCGCTGTTGACCGCAACGGTACCCGCGTTTGTCGTAACGTATTCCGCGCCACCGTCTCCGCTGCTGTCGGCGCTGCACCCCGAAAGCATTCCCGCCGCAGTCAGTACCGCCGTGACCGTACATAAAAATCTTTTCCTGTTTTTCATAAAAGCTCCTCCTTAACTGTTGATATCCTGCATGACCCCCATAAAAAGGGTCTCGCCGGAAGCGGTTTTTATTTCGTACAGAAAGGGTCTGTCCACGGTAAACTCGATAGTATCGCTTGCAGGCGCCGCCGCGCCCTCGTCCATTGCTATCAGTGTGGCGGCTGCGGCTTCGGTGCCTTCCTCATTGCAGACTATTTTTGCCGCCTGTATTATCTTGGAAATGTACAGAGCCTCAGTACCGTCGGTCATCTCCCCGAAAGCCGCCGCCGAGGGATCGAAAGCGTCCCGAACGCCCAGACGTTCAAGCATTTCCAGCAATGAACCGCCGCTTTCGCACTCGAATTTCGGCATGGACAGCACAACGTCCGCCGTGTCGTACCCCGCCTCAAATTCAGCGTTAAGCTCCTCAACGCTCATCTCCGCGATAAGATCGGCGATCCGGGCGTTTTCGTCCAGCGGCAGATACACCCGCATATAAGAACCGTCCATATAGAGCATGACTACCGACTTGAATTTTTTGCCCTCGCCGTACTGCAAACGCTCAGCCAAATACATTGTGGGAACCTGCACCGTGCCGCTCTTGCCATAGAAGTCCCGATCGTGAGTGGAATACTCGTCAAATTTGAAAAGCCACTCGTTTTTGAAGTACAGCGCGTTCACCAGCGCAAGCCGCGCGTCCTCGGACAGCGGTTCATTCAGCAGCTTCGGTATCATTTTTTTCGTATTATCTGACACCCAACCGTTAAGCTCTTTTACAAATTTCTCCGAAGATAAGTCCTGAGTAAAGAAATCTGCCGAAAAAACACCTTTCAACGTATCGCCGTAACTGTCGTTAAAACCGTTTAGTCTGTCGGATATCCAAGCGGAATTAGCCGTGTCAATGTTCTCCGAAGCATTGAGCTCCGCTACTATCCCGCCACAGTCGGAAAGCATATCCTCTTTAGTTCCGTAGCCGAACAGGTCAAGCAGCTCCTTTTCGGTACCTGTGCCGCTGTCCGCTCCCTCCGCCGCCATGCTCACGGCAAGCTTCGCGCTTAGAGGTGAGATAACAAAGCTGTCCTGCTCTTTTAAATATTCTTTCAGGAACGCGCTGTTGAAGCTTCCCGATATCTCATCTGTAGAGTAAACCGCTTCCACGTGTTCGACCCGCGCCGCAGCCGCAGTTAGGTCCCCAGTTTTTACGGGCGTATCGTTTGTTTCCGCGGCGGAGCAGGAGGAAAATATCCCCGCAAACGCTGCTGCCGAAACAACTGCCGCTATAATTTTACTTTTATTCATGATAATTCTCCTTTTATTGAATGTCGGTGATAACGCCCATGAAAAGGGTCTCGCAGGACGGGGCTTCTATCGTATAGAGGAACGGGCGGTCAATTGTAAGCACTACCGGATACGACGGAACAGCGGCACAAGTCGCTACGGTAACAACAGTAGCCGCGGCAGCCTCGGTGCCCTTTTCGTCGCAGATTATTTTTGCCGCCTGCATAATGTCCGAGATGTAAAAGCTTTCCTCAGCTGTAATGCCGCTGAAATCCGCCCTGTTCCCATCAAAGCAGCTTTGGACTCCAAGACTTTTGAACATCTCCACAAGCGAAGCCTTATAGTCGCACTCGAAGGGCGGCATGGTCAGGGACACCTCGGTACTCCTGTAAACAGGCTCCATAGCAGCCGAAAGTTCCTCCGCTGACATTTCCGCTATCATGTCGGTAACAAGCCTGTTCTCGTCGGCAGGCAGGAATATCTTCATGCATGAGCCGTCCGTATAGTCCAGCTTTAACGATTTAAAAGCGTCGTCTGAGGAGTACATGATATACTCCGTCATGCTCATGGCGGGGGCATTCTCATTGAAGCCGCTCACTCCGTAAAAGCCCCTCTGGTACCTGTCGTTGAAATGATACCGCCATTCGTTTTTGAAATACAAAGTATTCACCAACGCAAGCCGAGCCTCCTCGGAAAGCGGTTCGCCCAACATTTCTTTTATCAGACCGTTGGTGTTTTCCTCAACCCAGCCGTTTAGCTCGTCAACAAAGTCTTGGGAAGTCAGATCGCGTGTAAAGCTTTCCGCAAGGAAGTAATTGTCAAGATCGTCCGTAAAGCCGCTGTTCAGGCTTTCCACCCTGTCCGACGCCCACAAGGAATTTTTCGCGGACAGGCTGCCGTCCTCGCGGTTCAGCTCGGTCATGAGCCTGTAGCCGTCAAGAGCCATATCCTCTTTGGAACCGTAACCGAACAGCCCCAGCAGCTCCTTTTCCGTGGAGGAGTCTTCCCCCGCGCCCATAGCAGCCATGCCCATTGCAAGCTTCGCGCTTGCGGGAGATATCACAAAACTTTCGCCGTTTCGCGCCGCATACTTTAAAAATGCGATCTCATAGTTTTCCATAATTTCAAAATTCATCTCCGTTTTGTTTGTGTCGCTTGCCAAAACAACTTCCACCGTATCGGTTGTGCCGTCCGTTTTTGTTTGAGGCGTTTCCTCAATGCCGATATCCGTATCCTGCATACCGACTGCCGCGGCGGGAACAAAGTCCGAAGCGTTTTCGATAGTCTCGGACCAAGCTGAGGTTTCCTCCTCAGCCAAACAAGTCACCGTCTGCACCTCCTCGTCGGGCGCGGTGCAGCCCGCCAGCGTAAGCGTACAGGCCAACGCTGCGGTCAGAGCTTTTCTTTTCATTATCAGCCGTCTCCTTTCAGTTCGTGCCATTTTTTAACAAGAGCGTCAGTATCCGCGCTGTAGGAAAATTTCATGCGGTCGTAGAAAAAGTCGTCGATACCGTTTTGGGTATAAATAACGTCCGCGGAATCCTCGCCGTCGAGAGTCACCCAGCCGTTGTGGAATATCAGCCCGCCGTCCAGAGTGACCTCTATCTGGGGAGCGTTCTCGAAAACCAGACTGTACGTCCCGCCGTCAAATTTCAGCGGCAGCACATAGCTGCGGTTTTCAAGAAGCCTGTAGGGCGTCGCGCTTTCAAGCGTAATATTTTCGGTTTCATTTGTATCGGCATTCTCCGCGGTAAGCACGTAGCACATCGTTTCTCCGCGGCTGTAGACCCTGTCCACATATGCGTTGACAATTATGTCCGTGTGTATTAAAACGTTTGCCTCAACAAAGAAATCGTCTCCCGACGGCTTTGCGGGCGGAGCGGCTACGGAGCTGTTGTCGGCGGGAGCGTCTTCCGCGCCGTAATATGTGCCGGCAGGCTCAAGCTCCAAATCCTCGTACCTCACAGTTCCAAGCGAAGTGACTGTCGTCGGAATTGTTTCAGCCGCCTTGGATTCGTCATTTTCATCACTGTAGCCGCCTCCGTCAAATCCGTCCTCTGAAGCGCCGCCTGCGTCTGCTTCTGCGGAATTTTGGATATCCATTATACTGTTTTCCGAATTGTACGCCATATCGGAACCTTTGGATCCTCTGAAAGTCGCCGGAGCTATCACCAGCGCAATGACCGCAGCCAGCGCCGCAGGTATGGCTATCTTTCCGAAACCGATATGCTTCCTTACAGGCTTAGAGGTCACTCCGCTGACAGTATCGGCGTTTTTCTCGTCAAGACCCCGTTCTATCCGCTCCCAGAGCGCGTCCATGTCGGGCGCGGTCTGTTCAGCATGAGCCTTGTACAGTTCTTTTATTTTTCTTTCGTTCAAATTCATACCGACTGCGCCTCCCCTACAATTTTTTGCAGCTTCATCACTGCATTGCGGTACTTCCACGTCACGGTACCGATAGGCTTTTCCACTATAGCGGCTATCTCCCTGAACGTCAGCTCCGCGAGAATGTGCATATTGACGATTTCCCGCTCGCTTTCGTCCAGCGTTTCCAGAGCCTCCGCCACAGCCATTTTCCCCGTGACAGTATCCTCGGTGGAAACGTTGTCCGCCGGTTCCGGAACAGTTTTATCCTCTGTATCTCCGTCCAGGATCGGCTGCTCCCGCTTCTGCTTTTTAAGGAAGTCCAGCGCCATGTTTCTGGCAATTGTGACCAGCCACCTTTTGTGCTTGCCTCCGAAACAGTAGGTATCGGCTATCCTCCACAGCTTCAGGAAAAATTCCGACGTAATATCCTCCGCGTCGTGGCTGCTGCGGAGTATCTGGTACACACACTGATATATTGTTTTTCCGTATTCCTCGTAAATTTCTTTCAGACCCTGCTTGTCGCCCTGCTGTATGAGCGTTATCCGCCGCTCAAACTGCCTGTCCGTCATACCGTTCTCACCCCTCCGATTTGATGTCCTATAGTTATAATACGTTTTTTCGGCATGGTTTTTATGGGTGCAATTGCTACAAATTTATAGCAATATTTTTATGCAATCCCAACAAAAAAGGCGTACCCGTCCAAACGGGTACGCCTGACCAAACCGTCTTAAATTATTTTGTTAAGCTCCTCAAGAAGCGTTTTCTTTGCTTCGAGACTCTTCATTCCCTTTGCAAAAATGCAGTCCATGCGGTAGCGGATATAGTCCTCGTAAAGCTTTGTACCGAAAACATTTTCGTTCAGCAGCTTTGTATAGGAAACTGCGTCCATGTTGCCGGAAATAACGTACAGAAGCTTTTCCAGAGCCATCATTTTCTTATCGTCGTCGGAAAGGTTCTTGGAAGCGGGAAGCGCGTTAATATCCACAAGAACGTTTCTCTTGTCGGAACGGATAGTGTAGCCGTTCGACTCCAATCCTCCGAAAACACGGATAATGTTGGTCTTGAGTGCGGGACCCGCAAACGGGAACATTCTCAGAGGCAGATCCTCCTCCTTCACGTCAACATAGATAGCCTTGTCGCTGGCGGGAGCAAGGATAACCTTGTATATGTCCGTGAACCAGTAATCCATGCCGTCCTTGTAGGTAATGGGGTACTTGTAGCCTTTCATATCGGAGCTGAGAGCAAAATCAAGCACAGGCTCCCGTCCCGCGCTGTAGTAATCCTCATGATTGGCAGCGCACTTGTCCGAAACGATTTTGGTGATTCTTGGAATAGTAAATTCTCCCATATCGTTCTTATCGCCGTCAAGGAACGTCCTGATACCGTCAAAGGTGTTTTTCTGCAAGTCTTCCGCAAAGCTTGAAGCGCGGATATAATCCTTGTTGAACTTGCTCATGACGTTGACCATAACGTCGTCGTTTATAAGGTCGTCAGCTTCGTTGTAGGCATAGTTATCCATAACGCACTTCTTCAAAGCGCTTTTCAAAGCAGTCTCCTCCGCCTTGTCAATACCGGTAAAAGCAAAGCGGTCGTATACCTGCTCCATCATCACGTCGAGAGGTATCTCTCCGCCGATGTACTTAAAGCGGTCGTTATTGAGCAGCACAGCCATTTTCGGCAGTATCTTCTGTTTTGCGGTCTCGCCGGTGGTTATCTTGTTGGACATCATTCCAAGGCAGACAAGGAACTCCGCATAGTCCTTCATAATATCCTGCTCGGTAAGATAGTTGAAGAAATATCCGTACACATATCCCGCAAAGAATTCCTTGAGGCTGTTGAACAGGTCGGGATTTTTGCCTATTTCGGCTATGTACTTTTCCTTGAAAGCGGCTACCTCGTTCACGGCAATAGACTTTTTCCCGCCGTTAAGAGCGGTAAGCTGCTTTTCCTGACCCTTGAAAAAGAGCTTGAGATATGTGTTGTAGCGCGGCTCTTTCGCGCCGCTGCTCTTGTCCTCAAAGAACGTCCAGATAAGGAAAGCCCTGTGCATATTTTTCACAGCGTCGGAGGAGCTTTCCACCAGATTTTTCACGTCAATATCCACATTCTGACCGAACTTGGAATTCTTATTGAAATCGGCGAGAATTTTCTCTATCTCCTCCTTAAAAGCGGCATAGGCAGGAGACTTCTCCATAAATATCACCGAATCCAATATCTCCGAACCGGCGACCGTCAAATCAAAAACGACACTCATTGTCTGCTCCGTTTCTCAGCGGCACATTTTTTTGGCTTCCCCGCTTCGTCCGCCGCTGTTGACGAAGCTTTATATCAAGGCAACAGTACGTATTGCCTTAAAAGATCAAACGCCGTAAACCTTGCGGTATTCGATCATTTTTTCCAGGTACTCCCTGCCGGGAACAACGCCGTCCTCTATCGACTCAATAATATCATTCATATTCACGATAGGATAGATATTTACGCCGAACTCGCCGCTTACCTCCTGTACCGCGGACTTGTCGCCGTTCAGACCCTTTTCCATACGATCAACCTGAATTATCATGGCGGCGACGTCAACGTTTGCAGCTTCTTTAAGCTTTGGCATGACCTCACGCAAAGCCTTTCCCGAGGTCATAACGTCCTCGATGATAACCACCCTTTCGCCGTCCGCAAGCTGCTTGCCGACGATGCAGCCGCCCTCGCCGTGATCCTTGGCTTCCTTGCGGTCAAAGCAGTAGTTTACATCAATGCCGAACTTTGTATAAAGAGCCACTGCAGTTGATACTGCAAGTGGTATACCCTTATAGGCGGGACCGAAAAGCGTATCAAACTTAATATCGTTGTCATGTATGCATTCTGCGTAGAATTCGCCCAGTCTCGCAAGCTGCGCGCCTGTTTTATAGTTGCCCGAATTCATGAAATAGGGGGACAGCCTGCCGCTTTTGAGAGTGAACTCCCCGAAAGTCAGTACTCCGCTGTCCACCATAAATTTTATAAAATCCTGTTTGTAACCCATAGCTCCTCCAATTAACACAATTTTCATAGATATAGTTAAATTATATCATAATTAGTTTCAAAAATCAACACGTAAAATTATAAAAAAAATTGCAATTTTTCTGTTAATATGCTACAATAGATTATGGATAAAAATGCGAAAGGAAGTTTTTATGAGGATTAGACGAAAAAAATGGGCGCGCCCCGAGCTGGCGGTTTGTCCCTACTATATTGAGCACGCCGAGGAGCTTAAAGGAAAATGGAACACGGTTTTTCCCGGTGACAAGCCGCTGTATGCCGAGCTTGGCTGTGGAAAGGGCTGGTTTGCGGCTCAGGCAGCGTTAAAGTATCCCGACATAAACTGGCTTGCAATGGACATAAAAAGCGATATGCTGGGAGTTGCCCGCAGGACGGTACAGAAAGCCTTTGACGAGGCGGGCAAAGAGGTCGGCAACCTGAAGCTGGTTTCCTGCAACATAGAGCGGATATCCGACTATTTCGGCGAAAACGACCGCGCCGACAGGCTGTACATAAATTTCTGCAATCCATGGCCGAAGGACAAACACAATAAGCGCAGGCTTACCCACACGCGCCAGCTTATGCAGTACCGCATTTTTCTTGCGGACGGCGGCGAGATACACTTCAAGACCGACGACGACGAGCTTTTTGAGGAGTCGCTGGAGTACTTCGCCGAAGCGGGTTTTGATGTGAAGTACCTGACCCGCGACCTGCACGCAAGCGATTATCCCGACAACCTTGTTACCGAGCATGAAAAAATGTTTACCGAAGAGGGAAAGAAGATAAAATTCCTTATTGCGGTAAAATCGGACAAAAAGTAAAACAAAAGCGTACCGTGACCCGCCGTCCCCTTTGAGGGGAGGCAAGGTTGCGGTACGCTTTATTTATTGTTTACAAAATATCAGCCGCTCACACTTGGCTGTTGTTGTCAAGGAAGTCCATAACGTCGTCAACATAAGTGAACGCAAGGGACGTACAGGTGTCGGCGCAGCCGTAGTAAATGCAGATCCTGCCTGTGTCCGCGTCAACCAGATTTGCGCAGGGGAACGTTACCGCGTCGGTATCGCCGATAAGCTCGTAGTCCGTCTGAGGGCTGATAAGGTAAGACGCGCCTCTCTTGAGTACCTTCCAGGGCTCGTCCTTATCGAGGAGAGCTGCGGAGAAGCTGTAAACATAGCCGTTGCAGGAGGTCAGTACGCCGTGGTAGAATATGAGCCAGCCGCGGTCCGTTTCGATGGGAATAGGTCCCGCACCCATTTTGGTGGCTTCCCAGCCCTTGGAGGGTCCCATTACGTGTCTGTGCTCGCCCCAGTAGGTAAGGTCTGGAGACTGGCTGATGAACATATCCCCGAAAGGAGTGTGTCCGCTATCGGAGGGACGGCTCATCATAACATACTTGTTGTTTATCTTTCTGGGGAACATAACACCGTTTCTGTTGAAAGGCAGGTACGCGTTTTCAAGCTGCGTGAATTCCTTGAAATCGTAAGTATAGGCGATGCCGATAGTGGGCTTCCAGCCGTAGGCGTTGCACCATGTTACGATGTACTTGTCCTCAAGCTTGCAGACTCTGGGATCGTAGCCGTACTGCCACTGACCCACTTCGGGGATATCGCACTTGAACTTGATTCTTTCCTCGTTGATGTCCCAGTTGATACCGTCCTTGGAGAAGCCTACGTGGAGCTCCATGTTGCGCTCTCTGTCGTCAACGCGGAAAACGCCGGCGAACTTGTAGTCTCCCACTTCAAATGGTACTACCGAGCTGTTAAAGATAGAGTTTGAGGGCTCTCTGTAGCCGTTTGCCTTTTTTACCATAATGTGGTCGCGTTTGATGATAGGGTTCGCACTGTAGCGCCATACCACGTCCTTGCAGTCCGCGGGCTTATCCTGCCATGGGATATTGGGAAGCGATACTCCGTTTAATACTTTTGTTTTCATAAAAATTTTCCTTTCAAAATTATTCTTTTACCGAGCCGTTTACAAGACCCGCGTATATCTGCTTCTGGAGCGAAATGAAGATGACAAGGGTAGGGATTATACAGATAACTATACCCGCAAATATGATCTCCCACTTCGCGCCGTAGGGTCCCATGAACCGGTAGAGAGACGTGGATACAACCGACAGCTCGTCGCTGGGCATATAAAGCTGAGGAGTGTAGAAATCGTTATAGATGCCGATAACCTTAATTATGAGCACTGTTGCAATAGCTGGTCTCAGGAGCGGCAGGATTATCCTGAAATAAACCGTGAAGTAATTGGCTCCGTCCATGATCGCGCTTTCGTCAAGAGATGTGGAAATATTGTCCAGGAACTGCATGAATATATAAATGGAAATAATATCCGTACCGACATAAAGAATAATGGGCGCAGCCATTGTTCCCACGAGGTGAAAACTGTTCATGATACGATAAACCGTTACCTGCATTGAAATTGCGGGGAAAAGCGTAGCCAGCAGGAACGCCGCTTTCAGCACCTTGCCGAACAGGGTCTTGAAACGCTGGAGGACGTACGCCGTCATTGTACCGGTTATAATTGTTCCGGTACAGGAAATAAGGATTATTATCGCCGTATTTTTAAGACCCAGCAGCACTTTTCCGTCGATAAACGCCGTTTTGTAGTTAGACCATTCAAACGACGTAGGCAGCGCAAAAACGTTGGAGGAAAGAAACTCCGTGTTGTTTTTGAGCGAACCGAGGAAAACCACTATCAGCGGTACAAAAACTATCAGACAAGCAATAACCAGCACTGCATATTTAAGGAACGCAAACAGGCCGCGCGTAAATTTTGCGCCTTTGGAGCTGCCGTCGTCGCCTACTTCATAGCTGAAATTAGTTCCGAAACCGTCCATACTACTTCTCCTCCTTAAATATCAGCTTCTGGATCACCGTTACCACGACTATGATCAGGAACAGCACCACTGCCATTGCCGAGGCAAGCCCGACTTTTTGGAACTTGAACGCCGTTTCCGTGGTCTGGATAACGAAGGTGCTTGAACCGATACGTCCGCCCGTGATGATAAAGGGTATCTCGTAAACGCTGATAGCTCCCTTTACGGCGAGTATCATCTGCAAAAGGATTATGGGACGGATACTGGGGGCAATGATGTATTTGAACACCTGGAAACGGTTCGCCCCGTCAAGCTCCGCCGCTTCGTAGATGTCGGGGGATACCGACTGTATGGCTCCGATGAACATTACAAGGTCGAAGCCTATATATCTCCATATGGAAACAAATACCAGACAGATATTTACCAGTCCCTCTGTCGAAAGGAATTTTATCGGTTCACCGCCGAACAGAGCTATAATGGAGTTAAGGGTGCCGTCGGTGTTGGTCACTCCGTCGCCTTTCTGGAAAAATCTTCTGAAAATAAGAGCTACGGCAACCGTATTTATCATGTACGGGAAAAACAGTACGCCCTTGAAAAAGTTGGAAAAGCGTATTTTGGAACAGAGTATCGTCGCTAAAAACAGCGCAAGAGCAAGCTGTATAAACGAACCCGCAAGATAGTACAGGCTATTTTTGAAAGCGGCAAAATATTCGGGAGTGGTAAACACAGTCTTATAGTTCTCAAGACCTATAAATTTGACGTTCACCCCAAACTGGTCGCGTTCCTCAAAGCTGTAGCCTATCATGTTCGCAGCGGGAATATAGGTAAAAATTACAAGCAGCACTGTGGGTATCAGCAGGAAAAGAAAAACCGTAAGCATTTTATTCCAATATGATCTTCCGAACTTGTTATTTCGTTCGATTCCGTTGGACATACTCAGATTTTGGGCCATGTTATCACTTCTTTCATGAGACTGAAGTTATGCCTATGAGTTGCGGACGCACATTTTATATGCGTCCGCACTACATAAGGAGAAAAAGGTAAGATTTCCGGACGCTGCCGGATTCCGGATAACTCCGGAGGTCGGTCAAGTCCTTTAAGGACTTGACCGAAGGTATGAAGAAATATGAGAGAGTAATAGGTTTATCTTAATTTAAACGTATCAGCCGAGAATTTCGTCTCTGGTGGCGTTCCATCTGCTGTTTACGTCGGCGCAGATGTTGTCGTATTCTTCTCTGCCCTTGCCGTCGAAAGCGGCTTCAGCCATTCTGAACTTGAAATTTGTGGAAGCGTCGCCCCAAGGGTCAACCTCGGAGGTCTTTGCGATCTCGTCGAACTTTCCGATAAGGTTCTCGGGTGTGGGCGTCTCTACGAACAGCTCAACGCCAAGCTCGTCAAAGGAGGAAAGGGTCTCAGGCATGGGAGCGCCCTTGAGTCCGGAAATCTCGCCCTCGTTCTGAGCAAAGCCGGAATCGGAGCAGAACCATTCAACATATGCCTTAGCGGCGTCGAGGTTCGCGGAATTCTTGTTTGCGCTCATCATATAGTCGTTGGAAGATACAGAATATATCTTTCCGTTAATGCTGTTGGGGAAAGGCATATATCCGATATCAGCAGGGTCTGCGCCAACCTGTGTGGCAGCCTCCTGGAACTGGCTGATAGCCCATGAGCCCATTACCATTGTACCGATCTTGCCCTGCGCCATTGCGGGCTTACAACCCTCCCAGTCGGTAGTCATTGGGTCTTCCTCATGGAGAGTGGGATCGGCGTAAATGTCAAACATTGTACCGTAAACAGCGTCGTAAGGACTTCCTGCGGAGAACAGGTCTTCCTTATCTGTGAGAAGTCTCTGGTTGATGTAGGAGGGATCTCCCGAAGCGCCTACTACGAGGGACTGCCACTGAACGATAGTCCAGCCTGCGTTGTAGTTTGTATAGTAAGGAATAGCCTCTGTGTTGTCTCTTATCTTGCCGAGGCACTCAATGAATTCCGCGGTAGTCTTGGGAAGCTCTGTTATCCCCGCGTCAGCCCATACTTTCTTATTATAAAGGATACCCGAAGCTGTGCCGCCTGTGGGAAGCGCGTAAACCTGTCCGTCAACGCTGTAGTTTTCAAGCCAGTAGTACTTGGGGGAAAGCTCGTCGTAGCTTCCGAAAGGAGCAAAGAAGTTTGGCAGGTCAGCCTGCTTCAGAGCCTGAGGAGTCATAACAACGTCGCCGTACGAATCGGACTGCATCATTGTAGCAATATCGTCGGCATAGTTTGTAAAGGACTGGTACTCTACCTTAACGTCGGGATACAAAGCGTTAAAGCCCTCTGTAAGCTTAGCCATCGTGCCGTCCTGGTCGCGGTCAGTACGGTGGTGAAGAACCTTGATAGTACCGCTGAGCCCTGAGGCTGAGCCTGTATCTCCGGCGCCGTCGGCAGCTCCGCTTGTTGTATCGCCTGCCGCGCTTGCAGTAGTATCGTCGGAAGAAGTTCCGCCGTCATTTCCGCTCGTACAAGCAGTAAATACGGTACCTGTCATTGCCAGAGCTGCGATCATAGCAGCCGCCTTTTTGAACTTTGTGTTCATGAATAAAACCTCCAAATGTTTAATTTGATTTTCGATTAACGGTTTTGTTAATAGTTTTTCCAAACTTATATTGTAAATTCATTATATTTTTTATTTTCCCATAAGTCAATAGCAGCTTGAAATAGCGGCATTTTTTACAGTATACTTTTGTTAGCTTTGTAAATGCTGCACAAAAACATAATGCGACATTTTTCTGATTGTACATATTCAATAGTTTTATTTCTTATTATTAGATTATTTTAGTATATTATGCAGTTGTTTTAAAAAATCTTTTATAAAAATAAATCGTTTACAATTTTTAGTTAACTATTAATTAATAATTAAAACACATAATATTAAGAATTAAAAACTAAATTAACTTAACAGCTAAGCTAACGTAAACCTTTAATTAAAATTTATTAGCTGAATGACCGTTGAAAATTTAAGCTTAAAAGGCCTTGAAAATATCAAATATATATGTTAATATTATACTATATTATGAACGGAGGTCAGGCGCGTGGGCAAAAAGGTTACAATGCGCGACATTGCCGAAAGACTGGGGATAAGCGTTGTTTCGGTCTCAAAGGCTTTTTCGGGCCAAAGCGGAGTCAGCAGCGAGCTGAGGCAGAAAATTATAAAAACCGCCGATATAATGGGCTACCGCTACGGCGAGGAGTCACCCAAAAAGAAAAGTCACAGCGGAAACATAGGCGTTATCGTTGCGGAGAGATATATGTCAGACAATTCGTTCTATTTTAAGTTTATCCGCGGGATATCGACAAAATTGCAGCAAAAGAAAAATTACGCTTTTTTCCACACCCTTACCCCCTACAGCGAGGAAAAAGCCATAATCCCCGATATCTTTATACGCCAGAAAATTGACGGGATAATAATTCTCGGACAGGTCTCCGACAAATACATAAAGGCTGTCAGGAACACAAAGACCCCTGTGATATTTCTTGATTTCTACAATCAGCTCACCTCAGAGTGCTGCGTTGTATGCAACAATTTTTATGCAAGCTATGAGATAACCAATTATCTCATAAACAATGGCCACCGAAGCATAGCCTTTGTGGGAAACATTCACTCCACCAGCAGCATTCAGGACAGATATCTCGGATACGCGAAATCCTTGATAGAAAACAATATCCGCCTGAGCGACTATTTTCTTATAAGCGACCGCGATACCGAGACAGGAGAGCTTATCCAGCCGCAGCTCCCCGCTGTAATGCCCACCGCTTTTGTCTGCAACTGCGACGAAGTTGCCGCAAAGCTTATTACCCAGCTCAACCGTGTCGGCTACCGGGTTCCGGAGGACATATCGGTTACAGGCTTCGATAATTCGGTCTACAGCAGTATCAGTACGCCAAATATCACCACCTTTGAGGTAAACACCGAGCAAATGGCTTCCATCGCCGTAGACGAACTCTTGTCAAAAATAAAAACTCCCAACAAGGAGACGGGAATGATCCAGGTCAAAGGAAAAATAGTCTACAAGGACTCCGTCGCTTCGCTGAACTATGCCGCCGAAGCAAAATAGCATAAAAACGCCCGAACGTCTTCAGATGAACGTTCGGGCGTTTTTTTATTCGGTACCGGTTGTTCCGTCCTCATCGGGAACATCCTCCCTGCCGGAGACCGTACCGGGTATCTTTTCAAGCTCCCGAAAAATTATTGAAGCAAAGCTGCACACGGTAAGGTTGATAAAAGCAGGCCCTGCCACAACAAGAAGTATCAGCGTTTTGCGCGACCAGAACATTACAGCCGCCTCAAACGCTACGATCACCACAAGCAGCAGCGACCTGAGAAAATATTTCATGCTTATCCTGAAAGAGTTTTTCAGACAGTTAAGCACCGTGTTTTCGTACCGCGCCAGCAGCGGGAAAACGTACAGCAACGAGAACGTGAACACGTACGCCGCAATTATTCCCGTTATCAGGAACAGCAGCGAGTTTTCCTCCGCCGCGCTGAAAAGCTGAAAGTCTATCCAGACTACCCACAGGCATAGCGCGGTAATGAACGACATGGATATTCCTTGTTTGAGGTTGTCCCGGAAGGCTTTGAAAAAATCCCTGCCGATGTAGCCCTCCTGACCGTCGGCGATCTTCAGCGAAATTGACGAAGCCGCGATAGTCGCCGCACCGACCGTCACCAGCGGCAGACTGCACAGTATCCACAAAAGATTAAGCTTTACCATATCCGTAAGCCTGCACATGAACCTATAGAGCTTGCTGTCGGGACTGAAAAAACCCGCCATAAACCATTTTCCTTTCAAGAAAAACAGGCGCGGCTCGGATTCAAGCCGCGCACCGTAATATTAAACTAAACTCAGCCAACTCGTACCGTCTTTATATACAAAACAATCTTTTATCTCGGAAGAGTATTTGGACTGATTGCCATAGACGGCGGCATGCATAACGGCTCAGCCGTTTCTTACTTCGTCGTCAAGAGCCTTTCTCTTTTCAGCCTCGCCGAGAGAATATGCCTTGCACTCGCCGTTAGGATCGTATTCATTGCACTTCTGGATCATATCGGCAACGATCTTGTCGTACTCCTCGTCGGTCTTGGCGTAGATAGCCTGCCATGAAGAAGTGGTTACCTGCTTTGTTACCTGCTTCCAGATAACCTTAAGCTCGTCTGACTGAGAAGCAATGCTGAAAGAAGTACCCAGCAGAACCTTATAGTCGCGGGAATTCATGTATTCCTGAGCGTTATAGGCGTTGCTGAATTCTCTCCAGTCGTTGAGGATATCATAGTTCAGACTTGCGCGGCGGCTTACCCAGTTTTCGCAGTTATAGGTATCGTTTGCGGACTCGGGGTTTCTTGCGTCTCTTGACCATGTGTTGTTGTTCGCCTGGAAAGTACCCTCGTTAAAGGATGCTCCGCCCCATTCGTCGGGCATCATAGTACCCTTTCTGTCCTTATAGGCTGTCTCGCCCAACTCGGTAAAGCAGGTGTTGCCCTCGTCGTCGTAGTACCAGCAGACATCCTTGGGGCCATACCAGTATGTAAGGTAGCCTTCGGGAGTACTCAGATAGTTTATGATAGCCATGCAAAGCTCGGGATATTCGGTGTTTGCGCCGATAGCCCAGATCCTGTTGCCGCCCAGTACGTTCATACCGGAGCAGATAGGAGTAGCGTCGTCAGGCATGAGAGGATACATTGCCTTGCCCTCGTTGAGGTGCTCCTCGCTGTTGTAGAGCTGAGAACCCGCATAGTCAAAGATAGAGAAGAACGTACCGCCTGCTTTTACCTTTTCAGACATCTCAGCGTATGTCTGAGTCATGGAGTCGGGGTCGATAAGTCCAGCCTGATAAAGCCTGTTGAAGAACTTGAGGCTTTGCAGATATGGGCTTCCCTCGTCCAGAGCGTAATAGTACTCGCCGTTGTCGGGATTGTAGTGACCGAGACCCATGTCTCCCTCATAGCCCCAGTAGCATGTAGCGAAGCTCTTTATGTACATTACCATATCGCCGTCCCAGTCAGGCCAGAGGGAAACCGCATAAGTCTCGCCGCCTACCTCGTCGGTGGGACATTTTTCTTTCATTTTCAACATAAGGTCGAAGAATTCATCGATATTCTTGACCGAGGGATATCCAAGCTCCTTGTAGAGATCCCAGCGAACGTCCATTGTATAGATAAACGCCTCGTGATCCTCAATGCTGGAAGCAACGTTATGACCGAAGCCGTGGACAACATGGTTTCCGTCAGCGGCCTCACTGAGGTTAGCGTTGTTTTCAAGCGCCTGAGCCATGTTCGCCTTAATATAGCCGCCGTAATTGTCAAGCAGATCATCGTCGTTCCAGTCGTAGAGCATACCCTCTTTTACAGCGCGTTCGTAGTCTCCGCCTGCGCCTATGATAACGATATCTCCCAGGTTGCCGGATTCCATACGGGTATCGAACATTCCGTCGGTGTTGGGGATAATGTTCAGCTCAACGTTGAATTCTCTCTTCATTACTTCGCCGAACCAGCCCGCCTGAATACCGTTGTAGTTTGCAAGCGTACTGAAAACGTTCAGGGTTATAGGCTCGTCTCCGTAAAGCTCCGCGAACTCGGCTTTCAGGTCTCTTTCCTCGGCAGCGGCGGTCGTAGTATCCGCGCCCGTATCGGCAGAATCTCCGCCGTCATCGGTGTTTCCTGCGTCGGCAGTATCACCCGCGCCTGCGTTTGAAGCGGTGGTTACAGAAACGTCCGTGGGAGCCTGAACTTCGGAATTTCCGCAGCCCGCAAGAGTTCCCATCAATGCGAGGGACATTACCCCCGCAAGAAGTCTTTTGGTTTTCATACAGTTCCTCCTAAAAATTTTAAACACTTTAAATGTTAAACATGACATACTGTTGTCCTGTTACGCATGGTATAGTAAGAATACAGAACGGCAGACCGCGTCAGCCCTTGACCGCGCCGAGCATAAGACCCTTTTCAAAGTACCTCTGCATAAAGGGGTACACGCACAGGATAGGTATTATTGTAACCATTGAAATGGTGTACTGGATAATTTTGGTGTTCATCTGTCCCGCAATGGCGGTGGTGTCAGCACTGCTTATACCGCTCTGAACCATAGCGCTGATGTTGGAGCTTTTTTGCAGGTATATGTACAGTCTGTGCTGAAGCGTGAAAAGCTCGGGAGAATTGGCGTTCAGGATCAGCGAATCCTGGAAAGAGTTCCAGTGACCGACCGCACCGAATATGGCAATAGTTGCAAGTATTGGCTTGCTCAGCGGCCATATTATCTTCCGGAAGATAGTCCAGTAGCTCGCGCCGTCCATATAGGCGCTTTCCTCGATCTCGGCGGGAATAGACTCAATATAGGTCTTTACAAGGATAATGTTGTAGGGCGAAACGATACCGGGAATAATGTACGCCGCAAAGGTGTCGGTAAGACCCAGCGTGGACATATTCAAGTACCATGGGATAAGTCCCGCGTTAAAGTACATGGTGATTACCAGAAAACGGTACCAGAACTGCCTGTGCCACATTTCCTTTTTGGTAACGAGATATCCAGCAAGCGCGGAAACAAACACCATAAGAGCAGTACCGATAAATGTCCTGAGAAAAGTTACCAGAACCGAAGTCCACAGATCGTTTACCTTGCCCATCTGAATATAGTTGGAAATGGTCAGTCCCTTTGGCAGCAGGGTGATAGCTCCCTTTGTAACCAGCTCGTTGTCCGAAATGGTGTTAATAAACAGGTAGTAGAAAGGGAAAATACAGCTGATAGTAAATACAATAAAGAAAGCATAGTTTATAATGTTGAATACAATATCCCCCGGAGTCAGCTTGATGTGGGTGGTATGATCCTTAAAATATTTTTTCTCTTCACGTTTTTGTTCGTGATTAAGCTTTATATCACTCATTCCGCCGCCTCCTTATACTATGCTCTCGCCGCGTATCGCTTTTGAAACGCCGTTTGCGGCGAACAGCAGGATAACGCTGACGATGGACTTGACCATGCCGACTACGGTAGACAGCGGGATAAGTCCCGAACCGATACCGAGATTGTAAACGTAAAGGTCAAGAACCTGGATCTGTTCACGGTTTACCGCGTTGGAGAATACCAGGTACTGATCCATTCCGTTTGAAAGAATGTTTGCAATGGACATCAGCAAAAGTACGCAGTAGGTGGGGATAAGTTCGGGAACGGTTATGTACCACATTCTGGCAAATCTGCCCGCTCCGTCAACTGTGGCAGCTTCAAAAAGTCCCTGGTCAATACCGGAGATCGCGGCTATGTAAATGATTGCGCTCCAGCCCACGCCTTTCCAAAGACCCCACGCGAGCATTTTCAGCCACATATGGCCGCTTTCCATAAGGTAATTGGTTGCAACAGCAGGAGCATTGGGATTCATGCTGTTTATCATTGTGTTGATAAAGCCGTCCGTGGAGAATATCGCAAGGGCAAGAGCATAAACAAGTACCCAGCTTATGAAGTTAGGTATTGTAGTGAACGTCTGAACAATACGTCTGAAATGGGTGTTTTTGATCTCCGAAAGGAAGATAGCAAAAGCCATAGGCACCCAGCTTGTAACGATACCGAGACCGCTCATTGCAAGAGTGTTTTTCAGTACGGTCATGATGTCCTTTTTGGTAGCTGCGGTCTTGAAAATTTCCGTGAACCATTTAAAGCCCACAAATTTTTCCATTGACAGCGTTTCGCCGGACTTATAGTCGAAGAAAGCATACCTCCAACCATACAGGGGGAGATAGCTGAACACGAACGCAAGAGCGATAATAGGGAGCATCATAAGGAACAGCCTGAATTTAGGTTCCATTTCCATGCCTACGCCCTCCTCGGGCTTGGGTACAAGGAAAAAGTTTACAATTGAAATAGCTATATAGATCGCCGCGATCGCAACATAAATATACATTACGTTCGGGCGCATAAGCTTCATATCGTCAAATTTTCCCGCAGCATACGAATCGTTTATAAGACCGTTAAGAATCGGGTTAATGCCCAGCGCTCCGAGCAGCTCAACTATACCCGCCGCAAGAGTGAAAAAACAGCCGAGCTTTTTCATTTTCCGGTTGCCCAGCGACATACATCCGCCGACAATCGCTATTACTGCGGCAATAATTATAAGCACGGCACAGAAGCTCAGGCTTTTGAAAGCGGGTTCGAGCCACGCCTGCCTTTTGAGTACTGCCTTAAAGGTACTCAGCATGGACTTATAAGAAATAGCGCAGGTAAAAAGAGACATATTTCCGTTAATATTCTGACTTATTCTGACCGCGTTGAAAGTCGGAAAAAACAAAGCGAAAACATTAACGACCATCGCACAGCGCATTATCCAGTACAGCACGCCGGCAGCTTTTTCGGTAATCGTTTTCGATTCGGAAAAATTTTTGTTTTTATTGATGAGTTTACTTCCCGGTTCCGCAAAAGCGGTATTGCCTGCCATTTTATCAATCAGTCCTTTCACAAAGAACCGCAGCTTGTTAGGTAACAAAACCGCGTCCCTAAAGTATCGGACTGCCGCAAACCGTGTTTTTGCGGCAGCGACAGCCCGAGAACATCAATACTGAATTAGATCAAAAGAATCGGAAATTACTTTCTCTTTCTGGATACTACAGCAACAACGCCTGCAACAGCGGCAACGGAAGCCATAGCGGCAACGGGAAGGTTGCCTGTGGATGCGGAGGTTGTAGGAGCTGTATCTGCCGCAGGTGCGGAAGTATCAGCCGCATCGTCAGCAGGAGCGGCAGCTGCGTCATCAGCAGGAGCAGCGTCGGCAGCGCCTATGCCGGAAACTGTAAATTCCATTTCAACGGAGTCATTAGGCATTGTGTAAGCAAACAGACCGTCCTCTTTGCCGAGTTCGTCGTTCCAGATATTGCGAGCCTGAACGGTAATATAGTCGCCGGTATCTTCGGGAATATAAGCCTCGTCAAAGGTGTACTTTGTCTGACCGTCGATAATTACCTTAACATCGGTAATAGATACGCCTGAGTCAGCGGGAATGTCCGTAGATACGAACAGGAGGCTGAACAAATCCTCGCCGCTGAGGTCTGCGCCTGTAAGGGAAACCTTGTAGGTTCCGTCGCCGGTGATATCAACATCTGTGAAAGTACCGTCAATATCTGCGGGTGCGCCGTCCTTGCTGAGCTTATTGAAAGCTTCGTAATCCTTGCCGAAGCTTGCGTCGTTCCAGCCGTTTCTGAAGATCCAGCTCGGATTTGTCTGAACGCCAAGGTAAGCGTGATAAGTGTCTGCTGCGGAAACAGGCATAGAAACAAATGCGGAAACAGCCATAGCTGCGGCGGCGATCACGCCGAAAATTCTTGATTTCTTCATAATTCATCTTCTCCTTATCATCAGGATTAACAATGTAATCAATTACAATTACATTTAAATCCATTCATTATTAACAATTTTAATATAAATCTGCCACGATGTCAATTGTCTTTTTCACCAAATACACACATCTCTTTATGGAAATTCACACAAAAATTGCCATACCGAATATTTCAGCCGCACGTCCGCGCAGCCTAAAAATTCCACGCTGTTATCAGATAAGTCTGCCTATCCGTTTTCATGAAAAAATTTCCTTGTTTTATATTGAAATAAAGGTTTTTTTGTGGTATAATAATGTAGATAGCTTCATTGCGCACAATTGCTGCCGCAGAATACGAAAGAGGTAAAGCCATGTTTGTTGATAAGGCGAAAATTAAAATAAAAGCGGGAGACGGCGGAGACGGCGCTGTCTCCTTTCACCGTGAGAAATATGTGGCTGCCGGCGGTCCCGACGGAGGGGACGGCGGCAAGGGCGGAGATATCGTTTTTGTTGTGGACGACAATTTCTCCACACTTGAGGACTTCCGCTACAAAAGAAAATACATCGCCGAGCGGGGCGGGAACGGCTCTTCCGGCAACAAGACAGGAAAGAACGCTCCCGACCTTATTATAAAAGTACCGAGGGGCACCATTATCCGCGAGCTTTCCACAGAAAGGATAATGGCGGATATGTCCGGCAGCGAACCGAAAGTACTCGCCCGCGGCGGCAAAGGCGGCAAGGGAAACGCCCGATTTGCCACCCCCACAAGGCAGATACCAAAGTTTGCCAAGCCAGGCTTTTTGGGCGAGGAATTTGAAGTATCCCTTGAACTGAAGCTTATCGCGGACGTTGGTCTGGTTGGATTCCCTAACGTGGGCAAGTCCACGCTTATTTCCGTGGTATCGGCGGCAAAGCCGAAGATAGCCAACTACCACTTTACCACCCTTACCCCGGTGCTTGGCGTGGTAAAGGTCAACGAGGAAAAATCCTTTGTAATGGCGGATATCCCCGGTCTTATTGAGGGCGCAGGAGACGGAATAGGTCTGGGACACGAATTTTTGCGGCACGTTGAAAGGTGCAGACTAATAGTACACGTAGTAGACGTTTCGGGTATGGAGGGACGCGATCCCGCCGAGGATTTCGGGATAATCAACCGGGAACTGAAAAAATTCAGCGAGGAGCTTTCCGAGAGACCCCAGATAGTTGCCGCGAACAAGTGCGATATGGCTTCTTCAGAACAGATACGGGATTTCAGAAAATTTATTGAGGAACAGGGCTACGGCTTTTATGAGATATCCGCGGCGACCACGCAGGGTACAAAAGAGCTTGTGAACGCAATTGCCGCCGAGCTTGACAAGCTTCCTCCGATAAAGGAATACGAAGCGGAGCCGCTTACTCCGAAAGAGCTTGACGAGCGGGCGGGCATAGGCGAAAGGTTTGAGGTGACCCGCGGGGACGACGGTGTGTTCTACGTTGAGGCGGCGTGGCTGGAGAATATTATGCGTACCATTGATATGGAGGACTACTCCTCGCTCCAGTATTTCCAGCGGGTGCTGCGGTCGAGCGGCATAATCGACGAGCTGGAAAAGAAAGGCATTGACGAGGGCGATACGGTAAATATTTTTGGTTTTGAGTTTGATTTCGTATTTTAGGGGGCATATCAAATGGAGCTTTTTGACTTATACGACAGAGAAAGGAACAAAACCGGCGGGACAATGGAGCGGGGTACGCCAATACCGGAAGGATGTTACCGCATGGTGGTACACGTCTGCATTTTCAACAGCGACGGTAAAATGCTTATCCAGCGGCGGCAGCCCTTCAAGCGCAGCTGGAGCGGTATGTGGGACCTGACTGTGGGCGGTTCCTCCGTTGCAGGGGACACAAGCTTTTCCGCCGCGATTCGGGAGACCTCCGAGGAGATCGGGGTAACGCTTGCTCCCGATGAACTGAAACGGGTACTTACCATACAGACCAGCGGTATATTTGATGATATCTATATTGTGCAAAAGGATCTGGACGAGACCGTCCTTACGCTTCAGTATGAAGAGGTCGAGCAGGTCAAGTGGGCGGACATTGACGAGATAAAGTCCTTGGTAAAGAATGGCAGCTTTATTCCTTATCACGAGTCGCTGATAGACCTGCTGTTCTTTATGAAAGACCACGACGGCGCAAGGACGGCGCAGGATAAAACGGAAATTTAGCGAAAGGGTGTTGTACCATAGACAAGCACGACGTAAACCAATACAGCCCGCTGACCCTTGCTTTTTTGGGGGACGCGGTCTACGAACGGCTCGTGCGGGAACGGCTTGTGCTTACCGCGAATATGCCGGTCAAAAAGCTTCACGCCGACACCGTTGAGAGAGTCCGCGCGGCGTATCAGTCACGGGCGGCGGACGTGATACTTCCGCTCCTGACCGAGGAGGAGGAAGCCGTTTTCAAGCGCGGACGGAACGCCGTCGGAAACACAGTCCCCAAAAGCTCCAATCCCGTGGAGTACAGGCGCGCCACCGCTTTTGAGGCTTTATTCGGATATTTGCAGCTTACGGAAAATTTTGAAAGAATGGTTGAATTATTCGATATAATATGGTATAATACGAAGTTGTGACATTTTAACTACAAACAAAACGAAAGGACTGCGCCCATGAATTACGAGGGAGTAAACATGATAACCTGCGGTCACGGAAATTGCTATGTCGTCCGCGGCAAACAGGGGGATATCCTGATAGACACCTGTACAAAGGAGTACCGCGGAGAAATAGAGGTATGGCTCCACAATTACGATATCAGGCTGATAGTCCTTACCCACGGACACAATGACCATATCGGAAACGCGGCATACTTCTCAAAGCTTTACGGTGCGGACATTGCCATGTGCGTGTACGACACAAAGCTTGCACGGGACAACGGCATACATAAGCTTTACAGCGTCGGTGCGGCGGGAAAGCTCCTTAAAGCAGTGTCCACTTCACCGAAAATGCTGAGGAAAACACGGGCGGAAAGCTTCGGGACGGATATTTTCCTTGACGACGGAATGTCCCTTGGAGAAGACTTCGGCGCGGACTGCACCGCGGTAAGGCTTGACGGTCATACCAAAGGCTCCTATGGGGTTCTCTGCGGCGGCGACCTTTACGTGGGAGACGCGACTATGAACTTCGTCAGACCCTCTTTCCCGCTGATATGCGAAAGTCCAAAAGCTGCGAGGAAATCACTGGAAAGGATACGCGCTCTTAAACCCAAGCGTATTTTCTTCGGTCACGGAAAGCCCGTTGAAGCGGGTACGAACGAGTACCGCAAACTGTTTGCACGGTAGTCTGACGACTGCTTTCATATATTTACATAACTTTAGTTAAGGAGAGATATTTATGTCGGGACATTCCAAATGGAATAACATCAAAAGAAAGAAGGAAGCCACAGACGGCGCAAAAGCAAAGATATTCACTAAAATAGGACGCGAGATAACCGTCTGCGTAAAGGAGGGTGGCGCAGACCCCAACAATAACGCTAAGCTCCGCGACCTTATCGCAAAGGCAAAGGCGAACAACGTCCCTAATGACAACATTGACCGCGTTATTAAAAAGGCTGCGGGCGGCGGAGACAAGACCAATTACGAAGCCAACGTTTATGAGGGTTACGGTCCCAACGGCGTTGCCGTTATCGTGGAGACTCTTACCGACAATAAGAACCGTACAGCGGGCGATATCCGCCACTACTTTGACAAGTTTGGAGGAAATCTCGGTACTACGGGCTGCGTTTCGTTCATGTTCACAAGCAAGGGCATTATCGTTGCCGAGGGCGGCGGTCTTGACGAGGACAAGGTAATGGAGGACGTTTTCGACCTGGGCGCTTCCGATTTCTCCATGGAGGACGGCATGATCGAGATCGAGACCGAGCCGGGCGATTTTGCCGTGGTGAGGGATGGTCTTACAGAAAAAGGTTACAAGCTTATCTCCGCGGACGTTGAAATGATACCCTCAACCTATACTGCGCTTACGGACGAGGAGTCCATTAAGAAGATGAATTTGCTCCTTGAGCACTTGGAGGACAACGACGACGTGCAGAACGTTTACCACAACTGGGATATGCCCGACGAGGAAGACGAGGACTGATCTGATACAGGCAGCAAGGCCGTCTGCGGAACTTGTTTCTGCGGACGGTTTTTTACTTATATAACGCACTGCAAGAGCAGGAGGCAGCTTTTATGGATAAAAAAGAAAGATTTTACAAGCTTCTGGAGGATAACGAGTTCGTCTTTTGGGACGGCGCAATGGGTACGATGATTCAGGCAAAGGGCATGGAAATGGGCGGCATACCCGAAATGCTGAATTTTGACAAGCCTGACTGGATTTACGACATACATTCCGCTTATGTGTCCGCAGGGTCGCAGATAGTCTGCGCTAACACATTCGGCTGCAACCGTTACAAAATGTCCGGAACAGGAAAAACTGTTGCGGAAATAATCTCAGCGGCTGTTGGAATAGCAAAAAAGGCTTGCGGAGAAAAAGCTTTGGTAGCCCTTGATATGGGTCCCATAGGACAGCTTTTGGAACCCACGGGCAGTTTGACGTTTGAGGAAGCCTACGACATCTTCAAGGAACAGGTCGTTGCCGCCGTTCAGGCGGGCGCTGACGTTATTGCCTGTGAAACCATGACCGATTTGTACGAGCTGAAAGCGGCGGTTTTGGCGGCAAAAGAAAACAGCGATCTGCCGATAATTACCACAATGACCTTTGAGGAAAACACTCGGACGTTTACCGGCTGTTCGGTGTCCGCAATGGCTCTGACTATGGAGGGTCTGGGCGTGGACGCTATCGGCGTGAACTGCTCTCTCGGTCCGAAAGAGCTTGAGCCCGTTGTGGCTGAATTTTCAAAATGGACGACTCTGCCTATCGCCGTCAAGCCCAACGCGGGACTTCCCGACCCGATAACAAACAAGTACGACGTTTCTCCCGACGAGTTTGCGGACAGTATGGCAAATCTTGTCAGGTACGGAGTTAAAGTTGCCGGGGGCTGCTGCGGTACGACTCCCGACTTTATACGCGCGGTAGTGGGACGTCTCAATACCATGAAGTACGTTAAACAGAGTCCAAAGCTTGAAGCGGCAGTGTGCAGCCCTGCGAAAACCGTTGTAATAGATCAGCCGAGGATTATCGGCGAGCGTATAAATCCAACGGGTAAGAAGCGTTTCAAGGAGGCTCTGAAGTCGGAAGACATAGGCTACATTTTAGGTCAGGCTATAGAACAGGTAAACGCGGGCGCGGACATTCTGGACGTAAACGTGGGTCTGCCCGACATTGACGAAAAGGAAATGATGGTTAAGGTTGTAAAGGCTTTGCAGAGCGTCACCGACCTGCCCTTGCAGCTGGACTCTACACGTCCCGACGTTCTTGAAGCGGCTTTGCGCGTCTATAACGGAAAGCCTATCGTCAACTCTGTGAACGGTGAAAAGGCTTCAATGGAGGCGATCCTGCCCCTTGTTAAAAAGTACGGCGCGGCCGTTGTGGGACTGGCTCTTGACGAGGGAGGAATACCAAAGACCGCAGAGGGACGGTTTGAGATCGCGGAAAAAATCCTTGCCAATGCGGAACAGGCAGGCATACCCAAACGCGACGTTTTCATTGACTGTTTGACCCTTACCGCTTCCGCTGAGCAGGCGGCGGTCATGGAGACGGTTAAGGCTCTGCGCCGCGTAAAAACCGAGTTGGGACTTAAAACCGTTCTTGGTGTTTCCAACATTTCATTCGGTTTGCCGAACCGCGAGCTGGTAAACTGCAATTTCCTGCAAATGGCCCTGACAAACGGTCTCGACCTTCCTATCATAAACCCCAATGCCGCGCTGATGACGGGAGCGGTGCGTGCCTATAAGCTTCTGGCAAATATTGATAAAAATTCCGCGGACTATATCGCCGCATATTCCGGCAGCAGCTTTACAGCTTCTGTAAGTATATCGGGGACGGCTGCCGCTCCAAAACCGGACAGTAACGATCTGCCGTCGGCTATAGCAAACGGTTTGAAAGAAGAAGGAGCAAGAATTACCGAAGAACTGCTTAAAACCAAAGACAGCATGGAGATCGTTGACGAGCTGCTTATTCCTGCACTGGACAGGGCGGGAACAGAGTTTGAAGGCGGGAAAATTTTCCTGCCCCAGCTTATCATGGCGGCGGGAGTCGCTCAGGCGGCGTTTGAAGTCATCAAGAACCACATGGCGAAAAGCGGCGGAAAGTCCGTCAGCAAGGGAAAAGTAGTCCTCGCCACGGTCAAGGGTGACATTCACGACATCGGCAAAAATATCGTTAAGGTGCTGCTTGAAAATTACGGCTTTGAGGTAATAGATCTGGGCAGGGACGTTCCCCCCGAAACGGTTCTGGAAGCTGCTGTCAAGCATAACGTCAAACTTGTGGGACTTTCCGCGCTTATGACAACTACTCTCGCTTCAATGGAGGAAACCGTAAAGCTTCTGCACGATAATAATGTACCCTGCAAAATTGTGGTAGGAGGAGCGGTGCTTACCCCCGAATATGCTGAAAAAATAGGTGCGGATTTTTACGCCAAAGACGCCAAAGACACGGTGGACGCTGCGCGCAGGGTCTACTCGGTCTGAACAGAAACAAAAAGGACAGAGCAGCTCGCTCTGTCCTTTTTAATATTGGTTTGTCAGCAGATCTTTGTTCCTCCCAAAGGGCGTATGTACAGGCAGTAACAGCTTCCCGCGCCGAAAAGCTTTTCCATGCCGGAAACAAAGCCGTCCAGCATATCGTTGGGAACAAACGCCTGAATAGTACCTGCAAAGCCTCCTCCGTGAACTCGGCATGCGCCTCTGCCGCCGAGAAGCTTTTCTGCAATGTAAAGCCCCAGAACCATTCCCTGCTCGCGGGAGTCGGAAACGGCGAAAATATTCTGCAAATATTTAAAAGAACTGTTTCCGCTGGCGGTAACTTCATGCAGGAAAGCCTTGAAATCTCCGCTGTCAAGCGCGGAAGCCTCCCGGTCAACCCTTGCGTTTTCGTCAAAAAAGTGCATTGCTCTGGATACCGCTCTGTCCCCGCAGGACTGACGTACAGCGCCAATGTTTTCCATAAGCTGTTTCGGGGTGATATCCCTTAACTCTGATTTGCCGAAAAACTCAGCCACCGATTTCATTTCCTTGGGAATAGCCGCGTACTCGGGAGTAAGGTCGGCGTGGTTCCCCTTGGTGTCCACAATGCAGAGACTATGTCCGCTGGCAGCAAAATCGTAATCAATTGAGCGTATGACAGGCTCTTCGGGATTTTCAAAATCTATCTCGATAAAGCCGCCTGCCGAGGACGCCATTTGATCCATAAGACCGCTGGGCTTGCCAAAATGTACGTTTTCGGCGTACTGAGCTATTTGGGCGATCTTTACCGCACCGACGTTTCCACTGTTATAGAGGTGTGAAAGAATAGTCCCGATAAGCACCTCGAACGCAGCCGAGGAGGAAATGCCGCTGCCTTTCAGTACGCTTGATGTGGTGTACGCCTTAAAACCACCCACGGAAAAACCGTTACGGCTCATTCCGTCGGCGACGCCGCGTATCAGGGCTGCAGAGGTGTTTTTGTCCTCCTCGCAGACGGACAGGTCGGAAGTATCCACCGTGTCCTGCGGAAAGCCCTCGGACTTCACGGTGATGATTCCGTCGTCGGTGGGTACGACAAATGCGATAACGTCAAGGCTTACCGCCGCGGCAAGGACTTTTCCGCGGTTGTGGTCGGTGTGGTTTCCGCCTATCTCGGTACGTCCCGAGGCTGAGAAGATCATGGCGTTTTCCGCGTCTCCGAACAGTTCCCCAAAAGTCTTTTCAGCCTTTTGGTAGCGTTCTCTCTGGGTGCTGAGCGCGTTTTTTCCGTACAGCTTTTCAAGTGTGGCATCAATGTTTTTCATATGGAATTCTCCTTTGAAATTATTTTACAGAAATAAAAGCCGCCTGACAGCAGGACAGCGCAAAGACCTCCGATTCCGCGAAGCCGCACTCCCGAAGCATATCAAGGCTTTCGGAAACCGTTATGGGGAAATAGTTTTTTCCGTATCTTTCCAGGTGCCTATGACAGTCTTCGGGAGACCGTCCCCGTTCAAGCTGAAAGTTTTCCCAGCGTTTGAGGTACAGCTTTTCGATTATGGTTCCCGACGGCGCGAAGTTTTCCGCCGTAATAAGTATCCCGCCTTTTTTCAAGGCACGGAAACAGTTTTGCAAAGCAGCCTTCCTTTTGTCCGGTCTGAAATAATGGTTAACAAGAATTGCGGTAACAATATCGAAAGCTTCCGGTTCAAAATTATTGCAAAAGTTGGTACCGGAAACATCGGAAATAAGAAATTCCGCTTTGGGAAATGGGAAACGACCTTTGCAAATGTCTGTCATTTCCGCGGAAATATCGCAGAAAATAAATTTTTCTACCGGAACTTTCCCGAGTACAGATTCCGCAGTTTTTCCGGTACCGCAGCCGATATCAAGCCATGACAGCGGTTTGTTTCCGAAAAGTTTTGCAGTTTCCGTGATCTGCCTGTACAGCTCCTCATAAAAGGGAACCGTCTTTTGTATTTCCAAGTCGTAGTCTACTGAGGAAAAAGCAGAGGTATTGTTCATTTCCGGTATTTCCTTTCCGTTTGCGGTATTTCCCGTTCGTTAATTCGCATCATAGAAAAGACGGTAGTTTTTCTCTGAATGTGAGTACACGCTCATAACAAGCCCGATACACACAAACATACTCGCCATACTCGTTCCTCCCTGACTTACAAAGGGCAGGGGAACGCCGATAACAGGCATTACTCCCAACACCATGCCAAGGTTAAGTATGCAGTGGATAAACACCATTGAAAACACGCCTATGCACATGAATTTTCCCAAATCGTCCTTGGCGATCCTGCTGTCAACAACTATTTTCAGGCATATAAAGGACAGCGCGGCAATAAGCGCGATACAGCCCAGAAAACCGAAACACTGTCCCACATAGGTGAAGATAAAGTCATTCTGAACGTAAGGTACACTGACATATTCGTCCGCAAACAGTCCCTTGCCGAAAAGCTGTCCCGAGCCGAGAGCAAGCTTTCCCCAGTACTGCTGATATGCTATCGCCGCAAATTCCGGATCGTTCATTGGATCCTCCTGGAACAGAACAAGGAAACGCATTTTCTGGTGAGGGAGCATTATTTTCTCCCACAGCACCCAGATTGCCACAGGCGCGGCGATAAGGCAGGGAAGTATGTACTTCCAGGAAATACCCGCCGCGAAGATCATGCAGACGAACATAAAGAAAAACACCAGCGCAGTTCCGTCGTCGCCCTGAGCCACAACGATAAGCGTGGGAACCGCTCCGTGGAGGCAGAGCAGCGCAACGTGTCCGATATGGTTTATCTTGTCTCCGACCTTGAAAAGGTGCAGAGCAAAGGACATTATAAAAGCTATTTTGAGTATCTCCGAGGGCTGAAGAGTGGTAAAACCCAAATCTATCCATGCCGCGTCGTCCGCGCCCTCGTTGGGTTTGTAGACAAGTGGCGTAAAGGTCAGCAGGGTAAGACCTACCGCTCCGGGGACGTACAGAAACCACAGCTTGATGAATTTATGGTAGTCCAGAGCGGACATGATAAGCGCGGCGGCGGCTCCAGCGCAAAGGCACAGGAACTGCATTTTATACATTGTACTGTCCTTGCTTGTAACGCCGTTCTGCACAAGCGAGAACATCAAAAGCACCGAGAAAGCCGACACCCCGCAGACCGCGATGAAAAGCGGCTTGTCAAGCTTGCGGAAGTACTGGACCAAAGCTCTGAAAACGGTTTTTATCATTGAAGTTCCTTTCTTTTATACGTTTTCGTGTTGTCTACAAAATATTATACCTTATAAAAAACCGCATTTCAATAGTTTTTGAGTATTTGTTCCAAATTGTAACCACTCGGTTGGTACGGCTCCGAGGTCATTCAGCTTGGTAATAATCATTGGGATCAAAGTATTCCTCGCTGATATTCCTTTCCAGAACCTCGAAAATATAGTCGTAGCCGAATTTGCTCATATTTTTTACTCCGTGGGACTCCGCAAGCTCGCGGGTGTAGTCCGACAAGGGATAGAGCCTTACGTCGTGATAGTTTCCGTCATAGTGGGTTATCACCGGAACAAGCTCGATATTGCCGATTATCGGCTGCCGGTTCTCTCCCGCTTCCCCGTCAATGCGTATGGAAACGTCAAATTTCAGCACTCCTCCGATAAGGTTCTGCCCCACGCTTTGGGCGGAAATGAAATTTCCCAGGGAATAGGCACAAAGGGTAACGGAACCGTCCTCGCGCTCTATTTCCTCAATATCCCGGAGCACATGGGGGTGATTCCCGATAATAATATCCGCGCCCGCGTCTGCAAGTATTTTCGCGGTACTCCTTTGGTAGTCGCTGATTATGTCGGAGTTTTCCACTCCCCAGTGGAGAGCTACTATGCACACGTCGGATATTTCGTTTGCAGAGGCAATTTCGGACTTCATTGTCTCGATATCGTAAGCGTCACCAATTGAAAGCTCGCTTCCCGCTGGCAGACTGAGACCGTTCAGGGACTCGGTGTAGGACAGGAAAGAAAACGTTATCCCGTTAAATTCGGCGGTGCGGATATTTGCCCTGTCGGAGGCATTTCTGTAGGCTCCGCAGACGACAGCGTTTTCGCGGCTGTCCCAGTAGTCGAGACAGGCGGAAAGCCCCTCCGTACCCTTATCGAGAGTATGGTTGTTCGCAATGGTGAACACGTCGAAGCCTATATCCAGCATATGGTCTCCCAATGCCGCCGGGCTGTTGAAAAGCGGATATGTGGAGGGCTCGAACACGTCGTTGCAGATAAGGGTCTCCTGATTTATCACAGCCATATCCGCACGGCGGATAATACCCTCAATGTTCTTGTAGGCGTACTCAAAGTCGTAGCCCGCTTTTCCGCCGTGAATTTCTCCGTAGCGCGCGGCAGCCTGCTTATAGAGGCTGGAATGTATGAGGTTGTCACCCACGGCGGCGACGCTTACCGTTACAAACTCGGGTTCGGGCTTTGTTGTCGCTGTCTCGGCTGAGGAAACTGTACCGGTATCGGAGGGAGCTTCCAACGTCGTAGCTTCGGAGAAAGCTTCCGATGTGGACACCGCGTATTCAAGCGGGATATCATGATTAACGTAAGAACAACCGGTAAGAAATACCGCCGACAATAATACTAAAGTGATTATTTTTTTCATATATTGTCAATACTTTAACCAAAAGGGAGGAAAAGCATAGCTCCTTTCACAAATTTGTCAATAACATTATAAAATATTTTACGGTAAAATGCAATCATTTTAAAAAAATATATTGAAATAACAGGCTTTTTGCTATATAATGTAAATATATATACTAAAATATTCCGGACGTTCACAGGCTGCTATGTTCCGTGCCGGAAAAATCAACGTTAAAGGAGCGCGGTCAAAATGAGAAAATTTTCTACACAAACCCCCGACGTTTGCAGGGAAACTGTTTGCGGACTTATTTCCGAGATCAGAGAACTGCCGTCAATGGACTTTTCAGAGCTTGTCCCCGAAAAGACGGCGCTGATCGTTGTTGACGTTATAAACGGATTTATCCGCGAGGGAGCGATGTCGTCTCCCATTATCGAGGGAATTATTCCCCATACGGTAAGACTTACCGAAAAATGCAAAGACGCGGGGATACCCATAGCCGCTTTTGCGGACTGCCACAGCGAAAACTGTGCGGAGTTTGCGTCATTTCCTCCCCACTGTATCGACGGAACAAGCGAAAGCGAGCTTGTTGACGAGCTTAAAGCGGTTGGAGGGTACTTCCTGATAAAGAAAAATTCCACCAACGGGTTCCATGAAAAAGATTTCATGCACGAGCTTGTGCGTAAGCCCAAGGTGAACACTTTTATCGTTGCAGGGGACTGCACAGACATCTGCGTTATGCAGTTCTGTCTGACTCTTAAAACCTGGTTTATCGCTCAGGACAGGACTTCGGAAATAATCGTTCCGCTTAACTGCGTGGAGACCTATGACAGTCCCGACCACAACGCGGACTTCATGAACATCGCCGCCTACAAGATAATGAAAGACAGCGGCATAAGGTTTGTTTCCGAAATAAAGTGATACACTATAAGGATGTGATTGCTATGAATAAAACTGCAAGAAATCTTACAATGCTTACCGATTTTTACGAGCTGACAATGGCTAACGGCTACTTTGAGAACGGCATGGGAGAAATGATCTCCTATTTCGATATGTTTTTCAGAAGCGTTCCCGACGACGGGGGCTTTGCCATAATGTGCGGCCTTGACCAGATGATAGACTATATGAACGGTCTCAGCTTTGACGACGACGATATAGAGTACCTGCGGGCAAAGGGCATTTTCAGCGAGGCTTTTCTTGAGTACCTGAAAAACTTCCGCTTCTGCTGCGATGTATGGGCGGTACCGGAGGGTACTCCCATTTTTCCCGGAGAGCCTGTGGTCACCGTCCGCGGGCCCGCTATACAGGCTCAGTTTGTGGAAACTATGGTGCTCATATGCATAAATCACCAGAGCCTTATTGCCACAAAGGCTAACAGGATAGTCCGCGCCGCCGAGGGCAGACCCGTTATGGAGTTCGGCTCCCGTCGTGCTCAGGGCTGCGACGGGGCGATTTACGGCGCGAGAGCGGCCTACATCGCGGGCTGCTGCGGTACTGCCTGCACAATTTCCGACAAGGAAATGGGAGTTACTGCTCTTGGCACTATGGCTCACTCTTGGATACAGATGTTTGACAGCGAGCTTGAAGCTTTCAGGGCTTACGCAAAGTGCTACCCCAACGGCACGACTCTTTTGGTGGACACCTACAATGTGCTTAAATCAGGCGTTCCCAACGCCATAACGGTGTTTAAGGAAATGCGGGCGAGGGGAGAAAAGCCCGCGGGGATACGCATTGACAGCGGCGATATAACATATCTTTCCAAACGCGCAAGACAGATGCTGGACGACGAGGGCTTCCCCGAGGTGAAGATAGTCGCGTCCAATTCGCTGGACGAATACATTATCCGCGATATCCTTGTGCAGGGCGCAAAGGTTGACAGCTTCGGCGTGGGGGAGAGAATGATAACCTCCAAGTCCGAGCCTGTTTTCGGCGGCGTCTACAAGCTTGTGGCAGTTGAAAAGGACAACAAAATAGTACCGAAGATAAAGCTTTCGGAAAACAGCACAAAAATCACAAATCCCGATTTTAAAGAGGTGTGGAGGCTTTTCGATACCTCCACGGGAATGGCTATCGCCGACGTTATCACCTGCCGCGGCGAGATAATCGACGATACCAAGCCTTATGAGATCTTCGACCCGGAGCACACCTACAAGCGCAAGCTGCTGGAGAATTTCAGCGCGGTAAGGCTGCTCGAACCTATCTTCTTGGACGGCGGCTGCGTTTACGAAAGGCCCTCCGCATACGATATCCGCGAGTATTGCGCCGCTCAGCTTGACACTATCTGGGACGAAGTAAAGCGGTTCGAGTACCCCCACAAATACTATGTTGACCTTTCCAGACAGCTTTGGGAGAAGAAAAACGAGCTGCTGCACAAGGAATATAGGGGTTAACGGTATATTCTGCGCAATTGCGCAAACATTCGGGAGCTATTAAAATGAACTGGTTTACAACGGAAAAAATTGACAGTGATACCTACGCAGTCAGCGAGTACCGCCATTGGGAGGAGACACACTGCTATCTGCTTATCGGTTCGGAGCGGTGCTTGCTTATTGATACGGGACTCGGCATACAAAATATTTTTGATGAGGTGCGGCGGCTTACCGATAAACCGATCTCCGCCGTCGCTACTCACGTTCATTGGGATCACATAGGCGGGCACAAATATTTTCCCGACTTTTACGCCCACGGGGCGGAGCTTGACTGGCTGGACGGCGGTTTCCCGCTGACTATAGAGACGGTCAGAGAAATGGTCTGCGACCGGTGCGAACTGCCCGAAAATTACGACGTGAGCGGTTATGAAATGTTTCGGGGCAAGCCAACAAGAGTTCTTTCCGACGGCGACGAAATAGACCTTGGCGGACGCGCCGTAACCGTCCTGCATACGCCGGGACACTCTCCGGGGCATATGTGCTTTTGGGAGAAGGCGCACGGTTATCTTTTTACCGGCGATTTGGTTTATTTGGACACTCTTTTTGCGTACTATCCCTCAACCGATCCCGAGGCGTATCTTGCCTCACTTGAAAAGATCGCGGAGCTTCCAGCAAAAAGGATCTTTCCCGCGCACCATTCCCTTGACGTAAATCCTGCTGTTGTTACAGAAATGCGGGATGAATTTCGCAGGCTGAAAGCCGAGGGAAAATTACATCACGGCAGCGGGACGTTTGATTTCGGCGATTGGGCGGTATGGCTATGACGATCTGTATATAGATTGCGGAGGCATTTTTACGCTGTCCGGGTACTTTGTGAAGCATTGTAAAAAAATTCCGTAATATTCGGATAAAATCTTGACAAAATAATTTTATTGTGATATGATTATTAATATACTACATTGGTATACTTTAGAAAAAGGAGTGTATTATTATGGATAAGTACGAATGCCCCTGCTCTTACGTTTACGATGAAGCTGTAGGCGACCCCGACGGAGGTATAGCTCCCGGCACAAAGTGGGAGGACATTCCCGAGGATTGGGTCTGCCCCGTATGCGGTCTGAGCAAAAGCGAGTTCACGAAGCTGTAATTGCAAATTACAGGCGGCAGTCCGACGGCGTGTAACGGTACAGCCTTTCGGACTGCCGCGCGCTTTGACACTTAATGCTCCGTAAAAATGACGAATTTATTGAAAGAAAGGGAATTTTTATGCTTAAACTTAAAGAGAATATTTACTATGTAGGCGCGGTAAATCCCAATCTGCGCGTTTTTGATATCATCATGAAAACCGAGTACGGCACTACTTATAACGCCTACCTTATTAAAGGGGACAAGACTGCGCTGGTAGAGACCGTACACGACCGTTTCCGCGGCGTTATGACTAACAATATCCGGGAAATATGTGAGCTGCCCGAGATAGATTATGTTGTGTTCAACCATACCGAGCCCGACCACAGCGGCTCCGTGGACGAGATCATGAAAGCCAATCCCGATGTGACTATAGTTGGCTCCGCGGCGGCAATAAAGAATATCACAAACGTCGCCAACACTCAGTTCAAGAGCATGACCGTCAAGAACGGCGATACCCTTGATCTGGGTCAGGGACTTGTTCTTGAGTTCATTTCCGCGCCGAATCTTCACTGGCCCGACAGTATTTTCACATATCTGCCTGCGAGAAAGACCGTCTTTACCTGCGATTTTCTCGGAGCGCACTACTGCGAACCGCTTATCACAGACGACGAAATAACCTATCCCAAGGAGTACGACGAGGCTTTTGCGTACTACTATGCGGCTATCTTCGGGCCTTTCCCCAAGTTTGTTCGGGACGGACTTGCCAAGCTTGAAGCTCTTGACTTTGACATGGTGTGCTGTTCCCATGGTCCCGTGCTGAAAAACAGTATCGGGCGGGCTATGGAAAAGTATGCCCAATGGGCTGCCCCCAAGGATACGGGCAGGACGGCGGCTGTCTTCTATGTTTCGGCATACGGCTACACCAAAGCGGCTGCGGAGCGTTACGCCAAAAAGCTGGAGGAGCTGGGAGTTTCCGCAAAATGCTATAACGTTATCGAGCATGATATGAGCGAGATCTCCGAGGCGATAGGCAGCTCCGCGGGACTTGTGTTCGGTTCGCCCACAATAAACCGCGACGCACTCAAGCCCGTCTGGGACGTGCTTTCCGTTGTGGACGCGATAACCAACCGCGGCAAGCCTTTTGGGGTGTTCGGCTCCTACGGCTGGAGCGGCGAGGCGTGCGCTATGCTTGAAGCACGTGCTGAGGGCTTGGGACTGAAAAAGGTCCACGACGCCTATAGGTGGCTGCTGAAGCCTACCGAGGACGACCTCAGTCAAATAGACAAGCTTGCGGAGGAATTTGCCGCGGCTTTGAAGTAACCCTAAAAAATTATCCCCGGGAAGTTTTATTGAACCGTCCTAATTTTTGGGTACAGCACAAAAATGCCCTATGGTGAATTAGATTAAGCAACGAACTGGCTTCGCAATTCAAGCGGAGTCAGTTTTGTTTTAAGCTGAATATGCTTGATATTGTAAAAATAGATGTAATTGTAAATGAGCAGCCTTGCTTCGGTCTGTCTGAGTGAAAGTCCCTGTTCAAAAGATTATCATACCTGTGCAGATATTTTTTTCATACTGTTGTATATGTCTGTAACTTCTTGCCATAACTAAACCTCCTATGGTTTCTATTATACCATAGGAGGTCTTTTTGGTCATTGTACATTTTTACTGGTTCGGTTCAGCTTTTTCCACAGGGGATCGGATTCATACGGAAATTGTTTCAGTATTTGCGAATGCCTGAGTATTTTATGACGATTAAAGTGTCGTTTTGTGAATGCATGATACCTGTCGAATCGTCTTAAAAAATGCTTTTAAATATGGTAAATCAGACTCTGACAGCCTTATGGAAAACCTTTTTACCCTTTTTGACAATGACCTCCGTATTAATTTTCACAAGAGCGTTAGGATCGGTTATTTTGCCGTCGTCAACGGATATGCCGCCCTGCTGCACAAGCCGTCTCGCCTCGCTCTTTGAGGGAGCAAGTCCTGTCTTAACAAGCAAGTCCATAATGTTTATGCCGTCTGCGGGTATTTCAGCGGCGGGAATCTCGGTGCTCGGCATATTCTCGGTATTGCCCGCTCCGCCGAAAAGAGCCTGCGCTCCCTGCTGCGCCTTTTTGGCTTCCTCCTCGCCGTGTACAAGCTTTGTCAGCTCGTAGGCAAGGATTTCCTTAGCTTTGTTAAGCTGGCTGCCCTCCCAGTCCTTCATGGACTCAATCTCCTCGATAGGCAGGAATGTCAGCATACGTATGCACTTCAGAACGTCCGCGTCCGCAACGTTGCGCCAGTACTGATAGAAGTCAAAGGGAGATGTTTTTTCGGGGTCGAGCCATACCGCACCCTTTTCGGTCTTACCCATTTTCTTGCCTTCGGAGTTGAGGAGCAGTGTAATTGTCATGGCGTGAGCGTCCTTGCCAAGTTTTTTACGGATAAGCTCGGTACCGCCAAGCATATTCGCCCACTGGTCGTCGCCGCCGAATTGCATTGTGCAGCCGTACTTCTGGTACAGCATATAGAAGTCGTAGCTCTGCATGATCATGTAGTTGAACTCCAAGAACGTGAGACCCCGCTCCATACGCTGCTTGTAGCACTCGTAGGTCAGCATTTTGTTGACGGAGAAGCAAGCGCCAACTTCGCGGAGCACGTCCACATAGTTAAGGTCAAGAAGCCAGTCAGCGTTGTTTACCATTATTGCCTTGCCTTCCGAGAAGTCGATAAACCGGCTCATCTGCTTTTTGAAGCACTCGATGTTGTGTTCGATGTCCTCTTTGGTAAGCATTTTTCTCATATCGGACTTGCCTGAGGGGTCGCCGATCATACCCGTGCCGCCGCCCAAAAGAGCGATAGGCTTGTTTCCCGCCATTTGCAGACGCTTCATCAGGCAGAGAGCCATAAAGTGACCCACATGGAGGCTGTCTGCGGTGGGGTCGAAGCCAATATAAAAGGTCGCCTTGCCGCCATTGATCATGTCGCTTATTTCCTTTTCGTCGGTCACCTGGGCGATAAGTCCGCGGGCGATAAGTTCTTCGTACAGTGTCATTTTAAAAATCTCCTTATTATTTATTTAACTCTATAAGAGTTTGAATGCTGTAATACTTAATGTCATTGTAGACCTCAAATCCAAAAATTTCAACTGTAGTGCCTATATCGTAACCGTCTTTTTGTTCCAAAGGGTCATAGGCAATTGAATGCTGCTTTGTAACGCAGTACAGCGCGGCTCTGTATTTTACCGTTCCTCCGTCCTTATAGCCGATGGGGAACGGCACAAGAAGCAGAACGATAATAATGGCAGCCGTTATCCGAACTGCTTTGGGTTTTTTGATTTTGACGTTTTCATATCGTCACCTCCATTTCATCATAAACGATGAAATCAATTTCTGATTTCACTGATACCACCACCTTTCAATGTTTTGCTGTTATTCTTTATAAAATCCTCCGGTGTGGAAATTCTCCCCGCCCGTCTTTTTGGCGGTGAGACGGTAGGTCACCACGCCGTCTGGACAGATAAACTCCTTCACCATCGGCGAATCGGAAACATTACCGCTTGGCGAGTACCCGCCTATCATACGCAGGTCGCCGCCGCCCCGAACGGTCTCCAGCATGGGGAAAAGCAGCAGCATACTCTTTGAGCAGAAGCCCCGTCCATATTGATTTACGGGACAGTCGTAGCCGCACTTGTAAACGTCTCCTATCTC
This sequence comes from uncultured Oscillospiraceae bacterium, assembly GCA_910584715.1. GTDB lineage: Bacteria > Bacillota > Clostridia > Oscillospirales > Ruminococcaceae > RGIG8773. The sequence goes on along the minus strand of CAJUAN010000002.1, from coordinate 28,087 downwards.
ATCGCCGTTGCGGCAGTGTCCCTCGGTTTTGCCGTTGGGAGAAATGTCCACCACTTCTATTGTGAACTCGTAATCTTCAGTGTACCATTTATTCATTATCTTCCGCCTCCATAAAAATATATAGCTGTCAGTTTTCTGTATAAATACTAAAAAACGAGGGGTATTCTTTACTCCATAAAGAAAGATAAACAGTATTCGCTGTATAATACGCTGTAATCCCATTGTTTTTGGGTAAATATTTTTTAGTTGGGAACAAAAACGAGCTAATAATTTTATCATTGGTTTCAGAAAACGCATCTTTATTTGCGGACATGAATTCTTCAACGTTGTCCGTCTTGATCTCCAATACAAAAAAGGAATCAGCCATATATGTCATATAGGCAAACGATTTGATCCCGCTGTCGGGAGAAAGAGAAATATTTAATTCATCTGCGATCATTTCAGTTTCTGCTGTACCAATATTTGTAATATAGTCAGCTTGTCCTCTGATACCCAAATACAGCCAAATAACCAGCAATACAATCAGAATTACCGCAGCAGGAAAAAGCATTGTTCTTTTCATTGTCTCACCTCTCAAAAAATCATTGTTTGCGCTATCAAAAAAACGATAATTGACTGTCCCCGTACCCAAGCTTATAGGACGCGATAATGTCCCGCATTTCGTACGCTAAGCCAAGTCTTTGGCACTCCTCAGTAAAGACTTTCCAAAGCCTTTTTATGTGGGGAGAATTGCAGACGTACCGCTCCCCGTAGGTTTTGGCGTACCGCTCCGCAAGTCCGCTGTTCGGGAAAATTTCCTCTAACTTTCGGTAAAAATACTCCCGCTGACCGCTTCTCATGGTCAGCCCGAACATGGGGTAAACCGACCTTGCGCCGCACTCCTTTGCCCTGCGGACGATACCAAGCACGTTTTCCTCGGTATCCTCGATAAAGGGCAGCAGGGGAGTCATCACAATCCCCGTAAACAAGCCGCTTTCGGACATTTTTTCAATCGCTTCAAGCCGCTCGGAAGTAACGCATACGTTGGGTTCAACCAGCGCGGAAAGACTGTCCTCCGCGGCTGTAACAGTGACCTGACACAGCACCGGAGAATGCTCGGCGATACTTTGGAAAACGTCGGTATCACGGGCGATAAGACTGCTTTTCGTCAGGACGTGTACCCCGAACTCAAAAGCGTCCAGAAGCTCCATAGCGTGGAGGGTAAGCAGCTCCGTTTCCTCAAAGGGATTGTATGGGTCACACATCGCGCCTGTGCCCACAATGCCTGTCCTGACCTTGCGGCGAAGCTCGTCGCGGAGGATTTGCAGACAGTTTTCCTTTGCGCGGACAGTCTCAAAATCCTTTAGCTGATAGCAGTCGCTGCGGCTGTCACAGTATATGCAGCCGTGGCAGCAGCCCTTGTAAAGGTTCATATTGTATTCTCCGCCGAACCAGTCCGCGGACTTGTTCTTTTGCAGTATCGTTTTTGCGGGTACGGTTTTCATGATTATGCACTCTTTTCGATTCGTTCGTTTATATAATCACACAATTTTTTCAGAGACTGTTCGTCAATATGTTCTTGAAATTCTTTCATGTCAAAACTTCTTGATGTTCCGGCTATCTTTGCAAAAATATGCTTTATACCATTCTTTTTCTTAACGGTAAAATTAAGAAAATGAGTTGCGTTTGCCTTATAGTAATGGCTCTTAACGCCGCAGTAGGTGCATTCAATATCGCAGTATGCAATTCTCTTTTTGTTGAATGCTTTGCCGAAAAATTTTGTTGTCACCGTTACACCGCTTTCGTCAACAGTTATTTCCCCATTAAATGCCGACCAAACCAAACACAGTAATCCAAACGCTGCAAGCAAGGCAATAAAACGTATAATCAATGCCGTTTCCGAAAGTTCAAAAAAGGGACACTTCTTTACAAATTCACATATAGCCAAAATTATTAAAGCTATCAATACGTAAAAAATAATATCTATAGTTCTTGTTCGGTCAAACTCTGCTGTCATAACAATTCCTCCCCCAAAATTGTCAACTGTCAACTAAAAATGCCCTCACCAACCGTTAGGCTGATGAGGGCGAATTATCGCGGTACCACCTCAGTTTATCCGGACGGAATGTCCGAACCTCAAAACGCTTTAACGGGCGTGAACCGCGTATCCCTACTAAACGGGCAGATATGGAATCCGCCCCTACGGTTTCGGGACACAAGCTCCGTGATGTATTCGCCGCTGCCTCTCCGTCCTTTCGCACCGTCCAAGGACTCTCTTTATCCGATATCAGCGGGTACTTGTTCACTTCATCGCATTTATTTTTCTGCGGGACGGGAGACCCGTCACCTACATTTTTACAGTTTGTAATTACGCAAAAGGATTTTCCGTTTTGTATAACATTCCCGTGGGCTGATTGAAGCCTATCTCCTCAACTCCCAAATAGCGGAAAACGTTCCACAGAGCCTTTCCGTTGTGTGCGAACGTTACCGCGCCGTGGTGGGGATATCTGCCCTCTATCAGTACGTGGCGGTAGAACCTGCCCATTTCCTTTATCGCGAACACACCGATGCCGCCAAAGCTCTTTGTTGCAACCGGAAGTATCTCGCCCTCCGCAACATAGGCGCGGAGCTTAGCGTCCGCAGTGCTCTGGAGACGGAAAAACGTGATATCCGACGGAGCGATGTCGCCCTCAAGCGTACCTCTTGTGATATCCGGCTCCTTATCGGGTTCGAGACCCCTGTGCATGATAAGCTGGTACTTCATCGTGCAGCTTGAAAGCTTGCAGGAGGGTGTGTTTCCGCAGTGGAATCCCATAAAGGTGTCGGTGTGCTTATAGTCGAATTTGCCCTTTATCTCGTTCAGGTACATATCCGCAGGGACGCTGTTGTTGATGTCCAGCAGAGTTACCGCGTCGTCGGAAACGCACTGTCCGATAAATTCGCTGAGCGCGCCGTAAATGTCCACCTCGCACGCCACGGGGATACCTCTCGAACCGAGACGGCTGTTAACATAGCAGGGAACAAATCCGAACTGTGTCTGGAACGCGGGCCAGCACTTGTTTGCGAAAACAACGTATTCGCGGCTGCCCTTGTGAGCTTCAGCCCAGTCGAGGAGAGTAAGTTCGTACTGTGCAAGCTTTGGCAGGATACCCGCCATTTTGTTGCCGTCCCCGAGTTCCCTTTCCATATCGGCGATAACGCCGGGTATACGATCATCCCCCGCGTGCTCGTTGTAAGCCGCAAACAGGTCAAGCTCCGAGTTTTCCTCTATTTCAGCTCCGATATTGTAAAGCTGACGGATAGGCGCGTTGCAGGCTAAAAAGTCCTGCGGACGGGGTCCGAAAGAAATAATTTTGAGATTTGCAAGTCCTAGCAGCGTTCTTGCCACGGGGATAAACTCAGCTATCATGTCCGCTATTTCGGAAGCGGTTCCCACAGGATATTCGGGTATATACGCCTTAACGTTCCGTAGACCTAAGTTGTAGCTTGCGTTGAGCATACCGCAGTAAGCGTCTCCTCTGCCGTCCACAAGGGTGTCGGAGCTTTCCTCGGAGGCAGCCGCGAACATCACCGGTGTGCCGAAAGTCTTTGCAAGCAGGGTCTCCGAGGTCTCGGGACCAAAGTTGCCCAGGTACATCACAAGAGCGTTTACTCCTGCTTTTTTCATGTCGTCGATCGCGGTAAGCATATGCTTCTCGTTCTCGACGGTAACCGGACATTCGTATATTTCGATATTCTTTTCCTTACAAGCCTTTACAACGGCTGCTCTGCGGCGTGCGGACAGCTCCATAGGGAAACAGTCGCGGCTCACCGCGCAGATACCAAGCTTAACAACAGGCATATTTGGGGTATTCATCATTCTTCCTCCTTAGCTTCGGTCTCTTTCTTGTCGCCGCCGCTTTCCGTGGTGATCGGTGTCTCGGCTTTGACTTCTTTTTCCTTGACCTCTATGGAGAAGTAGCTGCCGTAGTAGCCGTCAACGCCCTCCACGGTGTCGTATTTTTCTTTCATGGTAAATATTACCGTGTAGGAGGGACAGTCAAATCTCTGAGTATAGACAAGCTCCATATCGATATCTTCAGTACCGGTTTGTGCTCCCGAAGCTTCAACGCCGTGTTTCAAAGCAAGCTCGGCAGTCTTTTTGTCAAAGAAGTCCCTTGCAGTCTGCCTCTCAAGACAGCAGTAAGCCTCTGACATATAGCCGCAAAGATAGATGTTTTCGTCGCCCTTTACGGTCTTGAAATCATATGTAATAATAGAATCCTCAACGTAGTAGACCGGGTTGTCGGCAGGAACGACCTCCCGCAGCTCCATGATCTCGGTATCGCTGTTTACGCTCCAGAGTCTTGTGTCGGTCTCAAAGTTAAGAGTTACTCCGTCGGGCTGGAGGGAGACTATTTTCGTCATTGGCATACCCAACTTGACTTTGGTCAAAATGCCGGAATACACGTTTTCGGGAACTTCGGCTTCGTCCTTTCCACAGGCTGCAAAGAGAGCCGTTGTCATGATGAGCGCTGTCAGAACAGAAATAATCCTTTTCATTTTCAATCATTCCTTTACAGAAGATATTATATAAAATACAATTATTTATATAATAATACAAAATCGGGAAAAAGTCAACGGAAAAATCAAAATTTTATACTCTTGTCAAAATTGATCGGCATTTACAGGCTATACAATATTTAATGCTTAATTCTGACGGTATATAACGATATTGCAGGCAAAAATCAAAAAAAAGAAACGGTCTCTGTTTTTGAACAGTGACCGTTTCTCCCTGCGGGAACTTTCCGCTGGCAGAGGACTACGAAAAAGACGTTTTGCGATTTCGCTGAGGGACTCAAACTCTTGTAATACAAGACTTCCGTATTGGAAAGACTGACTGCAATTCGAACATTACTATTCATACAACAGGAGGTTTTAACTTTCAATACCTGCTTCATTCTTCATTAAATAAATATGTTCTTCCTTTATCAGTGTCTTTATCTCTAAAATATCCTCTGACTTGACATCTGGAATTTCAAGTGCACTGGCTCCGCAATGAAATTTCAAAGTACCGTCAGACGACTCGCCAATATAAACATGTGATTTAGCATCTCCGGCACACCAATTACAATTATTATTTACACACCGGGATTCTTTAAAATTATCTTTGCTGACAGCTTCATTCACGATATCCTTAAATCTCTTAGAGTAATTCCGGCAAGCGGAAAACCGCAGCATAAATATCGGCTTTGGCTGTTTGCCTTTTGTCATACCGATTTTTGCAATCTGTTTACGGTGCATATCGTGCTTAAAAGAAATTCTCAGACCTTCTTTTTTAGGATTGTAGCCAAGCTCTGAAAGGTATACTATAAGCTCACGGTATATTGCCTGCTTTTCGTCATCAAGCTGTGATAAGTATAACTCTATTAATTCCTGTTGTTTTTTCGTTTTCATTATATTACATCACATCCCTTAATCTAAAAGAATGTCAACGTCTGCTGTAAAGTATGAAGTAAATCTGTCAATTCTTTTATCTTATCTGTTAAATCCTTATCGTGAACGACAATCGACAATCTGAGAAAAAATTAAAAAAAGAAACGGGATTCTTCTTATCGGAATTTGCCGTTTCTTAATGGTCGGGGCGACAGGACTTGAACCTGCGGCATCTTGGTCCCAAACCAAGCACTCTACCAAACTGAGTTACGCCCCGTATAACTTTTTTATTATACAGTATTTATTGTCAGTTGTCAAGTACTTTTTTTAACAAAAGAATACTATAAAATTTTCCGCCTATAAAAAATAAATTATACCAAAACAGTTGAAATTTGAAAAGAAAACTGATATAATAATTAAATATAATTGTATGCTCCGAGGAAAGGATAGGCTCTTTTATGGCAGGACGTTTATTCAGCGAAATGATTTGCAGGGAACTGAAATTTCTTCTGCCCAGAGCGCTTGTTCTCGACTTCGCGGTATACCTTATATCGCTGCCTGTGTACGGGCTTTGCATGGAGGTGCCGCTGGGACTTCTTGCGGGAACAGCCGTTATGCTGCTTAATTTCATAATCCTGGGACTTTCCTCGGAAAGAGCCGTGGAACGTCCCTTGGCTTCGGCTAAGGGCTATATGTTCGGCTCCTATATGATAAGGCTGCTTATAACGGGTCTGTTGTTCTTTGCGGGAATAAAGTGTCCGTCGCTGAACCTTGTGGCTGCGGCGATACCTCAGTTGTATCCGAAGCTTGCCTATACCGCTCACGCGGCACTAAAAAAGAAAGGGGGGTGAAATCATGGGATTTGAGGTAAATGTGGAAGGACCAAGACGAATGTTCTGCCTTTTGAACGAAAACGACGAGATCGTTTTCTCACTGTCCGAATCCGTTGTAACGGGCTGGCTGGTAATTCTGATCGTTCTGGCAGTCTGCCTTATCCTGACAAAGGATCTGAAAAAAATACCCGATTCAAAGCGTCAGTGCGCGGCGGAATACATCGTAAAGACCGTGAACAACATGGTATCCGTTAATATGGATAAGTCCTCGCTGGCTTACGCGCCGTACATCGCCGCCGTTTTCTCCTATATAATAGTCGGTACGCTTATTTCTATGATAGGCTTCAGAAGCATTACTGCGGATATAAGCGTTACGGGCGCGCTTGCGTTTATGACCTTTGTGCTTGTGACCTGCACCAAGCTTAAACACATGGGCGTGGGCGGCTACTTCAAGCAGTTCATAAACCCGCTTAACATCATCGGCGAGGTGGCAAACCCTGTGGCTATGGCTCTTCGTCTGTTCGGCAACGTTTCCGGCGGAATGATAATCACGATGATCCTTTACGCCGGACTGGGAGCAGCCAGCGGGGCGCTGTACGATCTTATGCACATACCGCCGATTCAAGATGTCGGTTATGTTTTCAACATTTTTCAAGTCGGTATCCCCGCGGTCTTGTCGGTCTACTTTGACCTTTTTTCCGGAGCGATACAATCCTACGTATTTATTATGTTGACTATGGCTTACATTCAAATGGGTAAGGAATAACGCGTTTTTATGTACGCCGTAAAAAATTTTTTGGAGGTATACTTTTATGAATGAGGCATTATTAAACGCACAGGCGACCGTTCTTGCCGGTCAGGCTATCGGCGCGGGACTCGCTATGATCGCAGGTATCGGCCCCGGTATCGGTGAAGGCTACGCTGTAGGAAAAGCAATCGAAACCATCGGAAGACAGCCCGAGATCAAGAGCACCGCAACTTCCACAATGTTCATCGGCTGCGCCGTTGCGGAGACAACCGGTATCTACGGCTTGTTCGTAGCTATCATTCTGCTTTTTGCAAATCCGTTCCTCAAGTTCCTCACAGGCACTACCTGACGCGTAACCGCGCCGGAATTTTAAGGAATAGGAGGCAGATGCAGGTCATGCACAGTAATTTTGATTTCTTTTCAATTGATCTTACGACCATTGTCGGTTCGATCTTAAATGCCTTGATTCTGTTCCTCGTTCTCAAACATTTTCTGTTTGACAAGGTAAACGCGGTGCTTGACGCCCGCAAAAACGAGGTGGCGAAAACCTACGAGGACGCCGACAGCGCGCTGTCCAACGCGAAACAGCTTGAGGCTGAGTACACCGAAAAGCTGTCCGCCGCCAAGGAGGAGTCCGCTGAGATCGTCAAGAACGCCACAAGAAAGGCTCAGACCCGTTCCGACGAGATAATCGCGGACGCAAGGGACGAGGCAAAGGGTATTGTGGACAAGGCGAACGCAGATATCGAGAAAGAAAAGAAACGCGCTGTCAACCAGATCAAGGACGAGATCTCCGATATTGCAATGTCTATCGCGTCTCAGGTTGTCTCCAGGGAGATCGACCCCAAAACGCACACGCAGCTTATCGAGAGCTTTATCGACGAAATAGGCGAATGATCCCGGATCATCAAGCCGTTTCGGGAAAGGAACAGTCTTTATGACGGGTACGGTTGAAAAAGTATATTCGGAAGCGGTTTTCGAGCTTGCCTGCGAACAGGGCTGCGCGGACGAGGTTAAAAAAGAGCTGGACTCTCTGGCGGTTATTTTCGGCGATAATCCCGAGTTCCCCAAGCTTCTCGGAGCTCCGACGGTAACTATCGCGGAGAAGCTGGATATCCTCGCAAAAGCCTTTAAGGGCAAGGTATCGGACATTACTTACAATTTTCTCTGCGTTCTTACCGAAAAGGGACGCGCCGCTGCGGTTCCAGCGGTAGCCGAGGACTATAAGAACCGCTGGTACGAAATGAAAAACATTGCCGAAGTCAGAGTCGTTACAAGCGTTCCGCTTGAGGACGGTCTCAGAAGCAAGCTGAAGGCAAAGCTTGAATCGGTCTGCAAAAAGACGGTCATTCTCGACGAATCCGTTGATCCGACCATTATGGGCGGAATAGTGCTGAACTACGGCGGCACTCTTATGGACGGATCGGTCAAGTCAAAGCTTGAAGCTATTCAGAAGCAGATCAAGGGCGTTATCGCCTGATCCGCATTATGAAAATCGGGAGATATCACGCGTCTTAACCATGCGCGTCGTCTCTCCAAGAAAGGATGGTTATTTCCAATGGATTTACGCCCCGATGAAATTACAGGCATAATCAAGGATCAGATAAAGAATTATCAGTCCAAGATCGAACTTGCCGACGTGGGCACCGTTGTTACGGTGGGCGACGGTATCGCAAGGATTCACGGTCTTGAAAAATGTATGTCGGGAGAACTGCTGGAATTTGAAAACGGAGTGAGCGCAATGGCGCTCAACCTTGAACGCGGCTTCGTAGGCGCAGTTATGCTGGGCTCGGACGCCGATATCAAGGAGGGCGACTCCGTTAAAAGCACAGGCAGGATCGTGTCTGTCCCTGTGGGCGACGAGCTGCTGGGAAGAGTTGTAAACTCCCTGGGTCAGCCTATCGACGGCAAGGGAGCGATCCTTACCGACAAAACCATGCCTATCGAGCGTATCGCTCCGGGCATTATCACAAGAAAATCCGTAAACAGACCTCTTCAGACCGGTATCAAGGCTATCGACTCCATGATACCTATCGGACGCGGTCAGCGTGAGCTTATCATCGGTGACCGCCAGACCGGTAAAACAGCTATCGCGCTGGATACTATTATTAATCAGAAGGGTCAGGACGTTATCTGTATCTACGTCGCTATCGGACAGAAGCGTTCCACAGTCGCAAACGTTGTTGATACCCTCGATAAGAACGGCGCTATGGACTACACTATTGTAGTTTCCGCTACCGCTTCGGAGCTTGCTCCTTTGCAGTACATCGCTCCATATTCGGGCTGCGCTATGGGCGAATACTTCCTGGAGCAGGGCAAGGACGTACTCTGTATCTACGACGACCTTTCAAAGCACGCGGTGGCTTACAGAACGCTTTCGCTGCTTCTTAAAAGACCTCCCGGACGTGAGGCTTACCCCGGAGACGTTTTCTATCTCCACTCCCGTCTGCTGGAGCGCGCCTGCAACCTTAACGAGAACTACGGCGGCGGCTCTCTTACCGCTCTGCCTATCATCGAGACTCAGGCGGGCGACGTTTCCGCTTATATCCCGACCAACGTAATTTCCATTACCGACGGTCAGATATTCCTGGAAACAGACCTGTTCAACTCCGGCGTTCGTCCCGCGGTAAACCCCGGTATCTCGGTTTCCCGTGTAGGCGGCGCGGCTCAGATAAAGGCTATGAAAAAGGTTTCCGGCTCACTGAAGCTGACCTATTCACAGTACCGCGAGCTCCAGTCCTTCTCGCAGTTCGGCTCCGATCTGGATAAGGATACCAAGGATCGTCTTGCTCTGGGCGAAAGGGTTGTTGAAGTTCTTAAACAGGGACGGAACACTCCACTTACCGTTGAGCATCAGGTGCTCATCATATACGCGGTAACTCACGGCTACCTTAAGGATATCCCCCTTGAGCTTGTTTCCGAGTTTGAAAAGGAGCTGTTTGACTATACCGACGAGGCACACCCCGACGTTATCGCTTCGATCAGGGAAACAAAGGATCTTACAAAGGAAAACGAGGAGGCTCTCAAGGAGACTGTCGCCGAATTTGTAAAGAAATTCCTTGCGGACAAGTAATTTGCCCCGAAACGATATGAGAAAGGAGGGTGTCCGTTGGCAAGCGGTAATATGAAGGACATTAAAAGGCGCATCAAAAGCGTGGAGTCCACCATGCAGATCACCAAGGCGATGGAGCTGGTGGCTTCCTCAAAGCTGAGAAAAGCCAAGGAAAAGGCGGACAACGCCCGTCCCTACTTTAATGCCCTGTATGATACTATGTGCGAGATACAGTCGGAAAACCCCGGCTTCTTCTCACAGTATACAAAAAAACGCGACGCAAAAACCGTTCTGCTGGTGGTCATCGCCGGAGACAGAGGTCTTGCGGGAGGCTTTAACTCCAACATTTTAAAGCTGGCTCAGGCGCGTATCGACGAGCTTAAAGGCACGTCGGAGGTGAAGATACTTGCTGTCGGCAAAAAGTCCGTTGAGTACTTCACAAAGCGCGGATACGACCTTTTGGGCAGCTATCCAAATATCGCGGAAAGTCTCAAAATACACCACGCGGCGGATATTTCCGACATCATAATGCAGAAGTTCGTAAGCGGCGAGATAGACAAGGTGGAGCTTTTCCACACGGAATACGTTTCCCCCCTGCTACAGCAGGCCGAGGCTTTGTCTATGCTTCCGATGGACGTGCGCAGCGGAAAGGATACCGACGGCAAGGAAAAATCAAAAGTCAGGGAGCTTCCCGTTTACGAGCCGTCTCCCGAATCGGTTTTTGACGCGATCGTTCCAAAGTACATCACCGGTATGATCTTCTGCGCCGTGGTGGACAGCTTCGCTTCCGAGCAGGCGGCGCGCCGCATAGCTATGGAAAACGCTTCGGACAACGCGGGAGAAATGATCTCCGGTCTGTCGCTGATGTACAACCGCGCCCGTCAGGCGTCCATTACACAGGAGATCACCGAGATCGTAGGCGGCGCGGCGGCGCAGGAATAGCTCCGCGCGCCAACAAAAAGCTTCCGTTCCCGATCGGAGCGGAGGTTACGGAAAGGATTGATTATGTAAATGCCGCAGAAAAATATCGGCAAGGTTGTTCAGATCATCGGCGCGGTAGTCGATATCCAGTTTACAAAGGAAAACCTTCCGAATCTTTTGAATGCAATAGAAATCGAGCTTAACGGCAAGCCCCTTATCTGCGAGGTCGCACAGCATATAGGCGACGACGTTGTAAGATGTATCGCCATGGCTTCCACCGACGGTCTTGTAAGAGGCGTTGAAGCGGTGGACACAGGTTCGCCTATCACAGTTCCCGTAGGAAAAAATACTCTGGGAAGAATATTCAACCTGCTGGGCGAGCCGGTTGACAACAAGCCAGCTCCTCAGGCGGACGAAAGATGGGCTATCCACAGAGAGCCTCCCACATACGAGGAGCAGACCGCTTCAAACGAGGTTCTTGAGACGGGTATCAAGGTAGTAGACCTTATCTGCCCGTACCTCAAGGGCGGAAAGATAGGTCTGTTCGGAGGCGCCGGAGTTGGTAAGACTGTTCTTATTCAGGAGCTCATCAACAATATCGCTAACGAGCATAACGGTATTTCCGTATTCACAGGCGTTGGAGAGCGTACCCGTGAGGGTAACGACCTTTACAACGAAATGACCGAATCGGGAGTTATCGACAAGACCGTGCTTGTTTACGGTCAGATGAACGAACCTCCCGGAGCGAGAATGAGAGTAGGCCTTTCAGGACTTACCATGGCGGAATACTTCCGCGACGTTGAGGGACAGGACGTGCTTCTGTTCATTGACAATATCTTCCGTTTCACCCAGGCAGGCTCGGAGGTTTCCGCGCTGCTTGGACGTATGCCCTCCGCGGTTGGTTACCAGCCGACGCTGGCTACGGAAATGGGAGCTTTACAGGAGAGGATCACTTCCACAAACAAGGGCTCTATCACATCGGTACAGGCCGTATATGTTCCTGCCGACGACCTGACAGACCCTGCTCCGGCAACCACGTTTGCTCACCTTGACGCTACAACGACGCTTTCAAGAAGCATTTCGTCGCTGGGTATTTTCCCCGCTGTTGACCCTCTTGATTCCACTTCGAGGATTCTTTCCCCCGATATCGTGGGTCAGGAGCACTACGAGGTGGCTCGTTCGGTACAGAATATTCTCCAGAGATACAAGGAGCTTCAGGATATCATCGCTATCATGGGTATGGACGAACTTTCCGATGAGGATAAGCTGACCGTTTCCAGAGCGAGAAAGATACAGCGTTTCCTGTCCCAGCCTTTCAGCGTTGCGGAACAGTTTACCGGTATGGAGGGCAAGTACGTTCCCCTTAAAGAAACTATCCGCGGCTTCAAGGAGATCATCGAGGGTATGCACGACGACCTGCCCGAGTCCGCATTCCTGTTTGCGGGTACGATAGACGACGTGGTAGAAAAAGCTAAAAGCGCAGAAAACGCTTAACGGCGGAAAGGAGTCATGTTTATGGCAGCTTCATTTTCGCTCAGCGTAGTTACGCCCGAAAAGATTTTTTTTGACGGTGAAACGTCCCAGATAATTGTTCGCACAACTGAGGGCGACATAGGAATACTGGCGAATCACACAAGTCTGGTAGCCGACCTGCCTTCGGGTCCCCTTAAAGTAATGCAGCAGGACGGAAGCTGGAGGGTCGCGGCTATTTCCACGGGACTGCTCAAGGTCGGCGGGAACAAGGTGTCTATACTTGCAAACGCCGTGGAGTGGGCGGACGAGATAGACCTTGACTGGGCAAAGCGCTCCGAGGAAGACGCAAGGCGCCGCCTTAAGGAGCAGCAAGACAAGCATCAGCTCGATCTTGCCGAGTTAAAGCTCCAGAGGGCTTTAAACCGTATCAGCGTCGGTTCGGGAAATAAATAAAAAATTTTGCAAATTTTGAAAAAACACTTGACAAAAGCCTGTGCAATGAGGTATAATAATATTACCTCTTGCAGAGGCTTATTTTTTTGCGCTCTTTTTTATGAGTGTTTAAAAGCGAAAATCAGTCTCTCAGCAAGGCTCCTGCGAGTCAGCCCGAGCCAAGCCACAGAGGGAGGCACAGGGGAAATACGTCCCCTGCGAAAACGCAAACGGTGCGGAGTGCCGAGGTACGGAAAAGAAACAGAACGGTAAGCAAAAAGACGTTTTCCGGAGAGAACCGGGGGTACGGCTTCTAACCCCTATCCTCAACTTCTCAACAGAACAGATTGCTTTCCGGCGCTTACTTCTTAAGACCGAATATCCGAGAGCTGTACAGCATCGTCAATCTAATAGGAGGTGCCGATATGAGAGTAAAAATTACATTGGCTTGTACGGAGTGCAAACAGCGCAACTACAATACCAAGAAGAACAAGAAGAACGATCCGGACAGGCTTGAAATGAACAAGTACTGTAAGTTCTGCAGAAAGCATACTCTTCACAAAGAAACTAAGTAAGAGAGGTGCGGAGAATGGCTGACGCTAAAAACAACAAGTCCAAGAAGAACTCCATTGTCGCCCAGGCTGAGGCTAAGGCTAACAAGATAGTGAACGACCGCGAAAAGACAAAGTCCGGCGGCAAAAAAAGCGCTAAAAAGCCCGGCGGAGCTGTCAAATATTTCAAGGACTTAAGGAGCGAGATCAAAAAAGTCACATGGCCTTCATGGAGAAAGGTCGTAAACAACACGTTTGTGGTTCTTGTGGGAATGTGCGCAAGCGGTATCGTCATATTCGGGATAGACAGCGCGCTTACCGCTCTGGTCAATCTTACGGCTAAGGCGGGCGGCTGATCCCTCAAGCGTAAAACAGAGGAAACCGTGAGGACGGAGAACGGACTATGCGGAGGATAATATTCAGGACTGTTCCTGCCTCCTGCCTCTGAGATCTCTGCCTCCGCGAGGGAAGGAATGGTCATTAGTTATGTCAGAATCGGCAAAATGGTATGTCATTCACACTTATTCCGGTTATGAGAATAAGGTCGCACAGACGATCATGAAGGTCGTTGACAACCGCAAGCTTCACGATCTTATTCAGGAGGTTCAGGTTCCTACCGAGCTGGTAATGGAAATGAATGAAAAGAATAAGATGCACGAGGTCGAAAGAAAAGTTTTCCCCGGATATGTTCTGGTAAAAATGGTTCTCACAGACGATTCCTGGTATGTAGTGAGAAACACCAGAGGCTGTACGGGGTTTGTGGGTCCCGGGTCGAAGCCCGTTCCGCTTACCGATAAGGAAGCTGCTGCTATGGGCATCGACATGGACGCTAAGCCCGCGTCACTCGAAGTCAATTTCAAGGCGGGCGACAAGGTTCGTATCACTGCCGGCCCTATGGAGGGTATCGTAGGAGAGGTCGAAAGCATAGATACCGAAAATATGAAAGTAAACGTCAAGGTCTCCATGTTCGGACGGGATACCTCGGCGGAACTGGATATTACCATGGTCGCGGCTACGGACGAGTTTTAACTTTATCAGTTCGTTTTTATATTCTATATTCAAAATTTTGGAAGTGCGGATGCTCCGTACGATACGGGGCGACGGGTTTTCTTTTCGGGCAGGATTTTGTGAGTATGCTCCTGTAAGCAGGCTACCATGAATTCGTCCGTAATTTCCGGATCGGTACAGCCTATCCGGAAACTGCAAAACTCAGAAAGGAATGATTATAATGGCACAGAAAGTAGTTGGCTTAATCAAGCTTCAGATCGCAGCGGGAAAGGCTACGCCCGCTCCGCCTGTTGGACCTGCTCTCGGTCAGCACGGCGTTAATATCATGGCTTTTACAAAGGAATTCAATGAGAGAACAAAGAACGATATCGGCCTTATTATCCCTGTAGTTATTACAGTTTACGCTGACCGTTCATTCAGCTTTATCACAAAGACTCCGCCGGCAGCGGTTCTTATCAAGAAGGCTATCGGTCTTGAAAGCGGTTCCGGAGTTCCCAACAAGACCAAGGTCGGAAAGATCACCAAAGAGCAGATCAAGAAGATCGCCGAGACTAAAATGCCCGACCTTAACGCGGCAAACGTGGAATCCGCAATGAGCATGATCGCGGGTACCTGCCGTTCCATGGGCGTTGAAGTAGTTGACTGATAATCGCAATCAGCAAGTAACCGGCAATTAATTTGCGGCGGATGTTTTCGGAGCACGGAAAGGAATTTTTCCGAATTTTGCCTCCGGTTCATCTTGCGTTTAGTGGGAGGATATAATTCCGCCAAGAGTCCCAAGGATGGGAACATTTACCACTTACAAGGAGGAAATCTGATAATGAAACACGGTAAGAAATATAATGAAAGCGCTAAGGCTGTTGACAGAAGCAAGCTCTATGAGACCGAAGAGGCTCTCGACCTTGCATGCCAGAACGCCAAGGCTAAATTTGACGAGACCATTGAGGTTCACGTTCGTCTGGGCGTTGACTCCCGTCATGCTGACCAGCAGGTAAGAGGCGCGGTAGTTCTTCCCAACGGTACAGGTAAAAACGTTCGCGTACTTGCTTTCTGCAAGGAGGAAAAAGAGGCTGACGCTAAGGCTGCGGGAGCGGATTTCGTAGGCGGCGCGGATCTCGTTGAAAAGATCGTTAAGGAAAACTGGCTCGATTTCGACGTTTGCGTAGCTTCTCCCGACATGATGGGCGTTGTAGGTAAAGCGGCGAGAGTTCTCGGTCCCCGCGGACTTATGCCTAACCCCAAGGCGGGCACTGTTGCTCCCGACATCGCAAAGGCTATTTCCGAAGCTAAGGCAGGTAAGATCGAGTACCGTCTCGACAAGACCAACATCATTCACTGCCCTATCGGAAAGGCTTCCTTCGGCAAGGAAAAGCTTGCGGAGAACCTGAATACGCTTCTTGAGGCTATCGTTAAGGCTAAGCCTGCGGCTGCAAAGGGTACTTACATCAAGTCCTGCGTAGTAGCTTCCACAATGGGTGTCGGTATCCCCGTTTCCACTATCAAGTACGGAGTTTGATTTTGATATTTCCGACAATTTTCTGTGACTGCCGTCAACGGCGGGCAGCAAAAAGCGGCTTTACCGTCTACCGTCTGACAATGTGTACAGACAGGACGGCATGGGATTGGAAATACCGTTAAGAAAATAGATCAGCCGGCGTATGGTATAAAAACGCCGGCTGATTTGTTTAATATAATAATTTTGTTTAGAAAGCATTTTTAATATGAAAGCGGATAAATGACATTACTGTCCTGATCCGTGATAAGAATATCCGAGTCTTTGTCAACGTATTGTGATATCACATATGCCGCACTGTTCGCTTCGTCCGTGGACGGTTCTCTGCTGACTGTCAGAACGGCGGAAACAAACGCACCGCTATCGGAATCTGAAATAGTGAGTACAGCGCGGGTTACCCAGTCAAATTCGGATAACACTTGTGCCGTTCTGTTTTCAATATCTATTTTTGAGGCAACGTCCGGATCGGTCTGACCGCCCTGATTTTCAGATATGATATATGTTACGCTGCCGTTCGACGCCGCCACGCTTGTTTCCGCGCTCGGACCGCTGCTTTTGCTTATCTTAAATATAAACGCAGCACCGGTCAGAAGTACAGCCGCCGCAGCGATAATAATTGCTTTTTTCATTGCATACGCTCCTTTTTATTGATTCAGCAATATATTTTCCGGTTTTAAGTATAACACGGTTTTTTCGGTATGTCAACGGCTCCGAAAGGAAATTGCCTTTTATATCCTGAAATGAGTTGAATTTATTGGTATTATGGTGTATAATATTTCAATAGCCATACTTATATTTAAAGAAGTATCAGAACACTGAAAGGAAGATAAAAATGTCAGGAAGAACAAGACCGGAGACAGAGGGAGTCACTCTTCTCGGAAACCAAAAAACCCAATATCCGACTGATTACGCCCCCGAGGTACTGGAGACCTTTGTGAACAAGCACCCCGATAACGACTATTTTGTAAAATTCAACTGTCCCGAGTTCACCAGTCTGTGCCCCATAACGGGTCAGCCCGATTTCGCTTCGGTGTATATCTCTTACGTGCCCGCTGAAAGAATGGTGGAAAGCAAGTCCCTGAAGCTTTATCTCTACAGTTTCCGCAATCACGGGGACTTCCACGAGGACTGCATGAACATCATCATGAAAGACCTTATAAAACTTATGGATCCCAAATATATCGAAGTATGGGGCAAGTTTACACCGCGGGGAGGAATTTCAATTGACCCTTACTGCAACTACGGCAAAAAGGGCACTATGTGGGAGCAGGTCGCAATTGACCGCCTCACGCACCACGACCTGTACCCGGAAAAAATTGATAACAGATAAGGAGTATTTTTATGAATTACGGAATAATTTTCGATCTTGACGGAACCTTGTGGGACTCCTCGGAGCAGGTGGCGGGAGCATGGAGCGTGATACTCTCCCGCCGTTCCGAAACGGACAGGCGCGTACGCAGATCGGTAACGGGTGAAGATATGCGCGGCTATATGGGAAAAACCATGGAGGTCATTGCCGCGCTCATGCTTCCCGATACGGACGAAAAGACCCGTCTTGAAATTATGGACGAATGCGGAGAATATGAAAACGAGTATCTGAGCGGACACGGCGGAAAGCTTTATCCCGATCTGGAAAGAGAGCTTGACCGCCTTTCAAAAAGCTTCAAGCTGTTTATTGTCAGCAACTGTCAGAGCGGCTATATTGAGACCTTTCTGGAGTACCACAAGCTGGGCAAATACTTTGCGGACTTTGAATGCCCCGGCGGCACGGGTCTTGCAAAAGCGGACAATATCCGCATAGTTATGGAGCGGAATGCTCTTGACAAGGCTGTATATGTGGGGGACACACAGGGCGACCTGGATGCCTCCGATTCCGCAGGAGTACCTTTTATCCATGCGGCTTACGGCTTCGGAACCGTTAACAGGGAAGTTCCCGCGGTAAACAGCTTTTCCGGGATTTTTGAGGCGGCGGAAAAAATACTCGGCGGTACTCAGTAACACTTGGCAGCGTACGTAAGGGTCAAATGTTTTTACAAAAAATACCGAAAGGAACTGATATTATGTTAACAAGCAAACAAAGGGCAAAGCTGAAAAGTATTGCCATGACGGAGGATACCATTTTGCAAGTGGGAAAAAACGGTATTATCGATACGCTGACAGAGCAGGTATCGGACGCTCTCAAAGCCCGGGAGCTTATCAAAATGAAAGTCCAGGACGCCTGTATGCTGTCCCCCGCGGAGGCGGCAAACGAACTTGCGGAAAAAACCAAGTCCGAGGTGGTTCAGGTGATCGGCAGCAAGTTCGTGTTGTTCAAACGAAATCCTCAGGATCCGAAAATCGACCTAAAGGCGAAGTAATGCGCAGGGCGATATTCGGGGGGAGCTTTGACCCGGTTCACAACGGACACGTCAGCCTTGTTTCGGAGCTTCAAAAGGTTCTGGAGCTTGATGAGATAATCGTTATGCCGACTGGGATATCCCCATTTAAAAAGGATATGGAACGCCGTCCCGCAAGCGGCGCGGACAGGCTTGAAATGTGCCGTCTGGCGTTTTCTGATATGCCGTTTGTGACGGTAAGCGGCCATGAAATATCCCGCAAGGGTGTAAGCTATACGGTGGACACCGTGCGGCATTTCCGCGGACTTTACCCCGACGATAAGCTTTTCTGGCTTGTGGGCGGAGATATGCTGAAAAGCTTCAATAGGTGGAAAAGCTGGAGGGAAATACTTTCCATGTGCAGCCTTGCCGCCGTTTCCCGCCAAAAATGCGGCTCTGATAGGGAAGAGCTTGAAAAAAAGGCTGCTGATCTGAGGAAATACGGAGAGGTGGTCTTTGCGGAAACCGAGCCGCTGGAAATTTCTTCTACAGAAATTCGTGAAAAAATTATAAAAAATTCCGATATATCTTGCTATGTTCCGCAAAATGTAGTAAAATATATTTTAGAACGAGGATTGTATAATCGGCATTCTGAACTGTAAAGCCATACAATCAGTTGGGAATTTACTGTAGTAAAACAGAAATAAGATGTAAGAAGCAAGAACGAAAAGTCTTACATCTTACTTCTAAAAATCTTACCTCTAAGAGGGGGCAATGTCTATGTATTCTTCGGCGGAGCTGACAGATATTCTCAGCATCAGGCTTTCAAAAAAGCGGTTTCAGCACAGCCTGAACGTTGCTGACGAAGCCGAAAAGCTTGCGGAAAAGTATGATTACTATTCTCCCGAAAAGGCGTACCTGACAGGACTTCTCCACGACATATGCAAGGAGATACCCAAGGAGGAACAGCTTGCAATGGCGAAAAAATCCGCTTTGGACGTGTCCCCGGTTGAGCTTGTCACTCCTCCGCTTTATCATGCGATAGCGGGAGCCTGGTACTCCGAAAACGTACTTAACGTACATGATAACGATATGCTCAACGCCATAAGGTACCATACCGTAGGCAGGGCGGGCATGAGCCGCCTGGAGGAAATTATTTACATTGCCGACCTTATTTCGGCGGACAGAAGCTACAAGGACGTGGCAAAAATGCGGAAAAACGCTTACCAAAGCATAGAAAAAGCCATGCTGGAGGCGCTGAGATTTTCCGTTTCGGACGTGGTGGCGAAAGGCTCGATGCTGCCGCACCACACTATAGAGGCGTACAATTACTACGTATCGGAAAAGAAAAAAGAAAGGACGGAGTTATAATGACACAGGACGAGCTTCTGAAAGCGGCTGTAAAAATTCTTGACAGCAAAAAGGCGGAGGACATACGCGTGATAGGGATAGGCGACCTTACCATTATCGCCGACTATTTCATCATCGCGGACGGCACCTCCACGACCCATACCAAATCCCTGGCGGACGAGCTTGAATTTCGCCTTAAAGAAATGGGCAGGGAGCCGAGACAGGTTCAGGGGAACAACGGCTCCAACTGGATCGTGCTTGATTATTCGGACGTTGTGATACACATTTTCTATAAGGAAACAAGGGATTTCTATAACCTTGAAAGACTTTGGAGCGACGGTCATGACGTTGATATAAAACAGTATTTGGAGTGATCGCAATGGTATTGTCGGAAAGTGCGCAAAAGGGCTTGATAACCGCTCAAATAGCGGCTTTGTTCTGCAATATCAGCGCGGTAATGGCTCTGCTTACCCTTGATATACCGCTGGCTTTGATAGGCTTCTGGGTATCGGGAGGCATAAGAAAAGGAAATACCGCAGCACGTAATATGTGCATATTGCTCCGTATCGCGGATATGCTCGTCATGGTAATAATATGGTTTGCGGTTAAAATGGCAGGTGTTCCGGAATGGCTGGATATTCTGCTCATTGCGGCAGCGGGTTTTATGGCTTTTATAGATATCTGGCTGCTTATAGTGCTTATCGGAAATAAAGGACTTAAACAGTACTTTAGTGAAATGAGCGGAGCGGAGTCCGAACAAAACGACTGAATGCACCGAATAGGGAATACGCAAAAATATGCAAAGGAATGATTATAGTGGAAAAATACGATTATTTGTCCATTGAGAAAAAATGGCAGAACTATTGGGAGGAACACGGTACCTTTAAAGCGGAAACAGGCAGCAAAAAGCCTAAGTTTTACGCGCTGGTGGAGTTCCCTTACCCTTCGGGGCATGGTATGCACGTGGGTCACATAAAGGCTTATTCGGGACTTGAGGTAGTAAGCCGTAAACGCCGTTTGGAGGGCTATAACGTGCTTTTCCCCATAGGCTTCGACGCATACGGTCTGCCTACCGAGAATACTGCCGTGAAAACAGGCGTGCACCCAAGAATCGTTACGGACAATAATATAGAAAAATTTACCGATCAGCTCAAGCGGGTGGGATTCTCTTTTGACTGGTCGAGAGTTATTGACACAACCGACGAAAAATACTATAAGTGGACTCAGTGGATCTTCCTGAAAATGTTTGAGAACGGACTTGTTTTCCGCGACAAAACGCTGGTGAATTACTGCCCCAGCTGTAAGGTAGTGCTCTCCAACGAGGACTCCCAGGGCGGCAAGTGCGACATATGTCACAGCGATATCGTCCAAAAAACCAAAGAGGTATGGTACCTCCGCATTACGGAGTACGCCGAAAAGCTTTTGCAGGGACTGGACGAGGTGAACTACCTGCCCAATATCCGTCTCCAGCAGGAGAACTGGATAGGCAAGTCCACAGGCGCGTTCGTTAACTTTACCGTCAAGGAGAACGGCGAGCAGCTCCGTATCTACACCACACGCCCCGATACCCTTTACGGCGTGACCTTTATGGTAATCGCTCCGGAGCACCCCATTATCGAGAAGTATCGCGATAGCATCGCAAATATAGACGCTTTGGACGCCTATAAAGCCGAGTGCGCCAAAAAGAGCGAGTTCGAGCGCACACAGCTTGTCAAGGACAAGACCGGTGTTAAGATAGACGGTCTGACGGCGATAAATCCTGTTACCGAAAAGGAAGTGCCCATTTACATCTCCGACTACGTTATGATGGGCTACGGAACGGGCGCGATAATGGCTGTTCCCGCACATGACAGCCGCGACTACGACTTTGCCAAGAAGTTTGGTATTGACATTATCGAGGTAATCAAGGGCGGCGATATTTCCAAGGAGGCCTACACCGGCGACGGCGAAATGGTAAATTCCGGTGCGCTTAACGGCATAACAAACAAAAAGGAAGCTATCGAAAAAATGCTTGAAGTCCTTGCGGAAAAAGGCTGCGGCGAAAAGGGCATACAGTACAAGATGAAGGACTGGGCGTTCAACCGCCAGCGTTATTGGGGCGAGCCTATTCCTATAGTACATTGTCCCAAGTGCGGTATGGTAGCTGTACCCTATGACGAGCTGCCGCTGAAGCTGCCTCCTGTAAAGGACTTCCAGCCGGGTACGGACGGGGAGAGTCCCCTTGCCAAGATCGACGAGTTTGTTCATTGCAAGTGTCCCAAATGCGGCGGCGACGCAAGGCGTGAGACCGACACCATGCCCCAGTGGGCGGGTTCCTCATGGTACTTCCTGCGGTACTGCGATCCCCACAACGACAAGGAATTTGCCTCCCAAGAGGCTTTGAGGTACTGGATGCCGGTTGACTGGTACAACGGTGGCATGGAGCATGTTACCCGCCATATGATATATTCCAGGTTCTGGCACAGGTTCTTGTTTGACAAGGGAGAGGTTCCCTGCGACGAGCCGTACGCCAAGAGAACGGCTCAGGGACTTGTTCTCGGCCCCGACGGCGAGAAGATGAGCAAGTCCAAGGGCAACGTTGTCGACCCTAACGATGTTGTTGAGCAGTACGGCGCGGACGTGCTCAGAGTCTACGTTCTGTTCATGGGCGACTACGAACAGGCTGCGCCTTGGAGCGAAACAAGCATGAAAGGCTGCAAGCGTTTCCTCGACAGGATATGGGCTTTGCAGGACATGCTTGTGGACGGCGATGAGTACCGTCCCGAAATGACAAGCTCCATGCACAAGACGATCAAAAAGGTTACCGAGGACATTGAGGCAATGAAGTTCAATACCGCGGTTGCCGCGATGATGACGCTGCTGAACGAGCTGTATGCTGCGGGAAGCGTGAACAAAGCGGAGCTGAGAAGTCTGCTCATTATTCTGAATCCGTTTGCGCCCCATATCACCGAGGAAATGTACAGCAATCTGTACGGCGGAATACTCAGCGAGCAGCAGTGGGTAAAGTATGACGAAAAGCTCTGCGTCGACTCTGTTATCGAGGTGGCTGTGCAGGTGAACGGCAAGATAAAGGCAAAGATAAATGTCCCCGCAGAAGCGGAGCAGGACGAGGTTCTGGGTCTCGCAAAGGCGGAGGCCGCGGTGGCCGCAGCTATAGACGGAAAGAATATCGTCAAGGAAATTTACGTCAAGGGAAGACTTGTAAATATCGTTGTAAAGTAACCGTTTTATATAACCTGCCGAAAAAAAAGAAGATTTTTTGTGTATATTTTTTTGAATTGCTCTTGACAAACAAGGGGCGCATAGGGTATAATAAAATAGTTGTATCTTGTATATGAGCCTCTGCCTTATGGCAAAGGGAGGGAATCAAATTGGCAGAAATTCGTGTTGGTAAAAACGAATCCTTGGATACCGCTCTCAAGCGCTTCAAAAGAAGCTGCGCAAAGGACGGCGTTATCGCGGAAGTTCGTAAGAGAGAACACTATGAGAAGCCTTCGGTAAAGCGCAAGAAAAAGTCCGAAGCTGCTCGTAAGCGTAAGTATTAATTTTGATCAAAACGCTTAGAAAGCGGGCAGAATTTTATTCTGCCCGTTTAGTTTGTGAAAATGCTTTTTCGGGACGTATCTCCTGAAGTTCGGTATTTTTCACGGACTTTCGGAAAAAATATTCGGGTGTTAAAGGAAAAAATACGAAAAACACTTGCAATATCAAAAAAAATGTAGTAAAATATAGGTAAGCTTTTTATGCGGTATTTTCCGCCAAAAAATTTTAAGGATGGTTAAGTTATATGATTACAGCAGGCGATTTCAGAAACGGCGTTACCTTTGAAGAGGACGGCAACGTGCTTCAGGTGGTTGAGTTCCAGCACGTTAAACCCGGCAAGGGCGCGGCTTTCGTAAGAACCAAGATCAAGAATGTTATCACAGGCTCCGTAGTCGAAAAGAGCTACAATCCCTCGGCTAAGTTCCCTACTGCTTTCGTTGAAAGAAAGGATATGCAGTACTCCTATACCGACGGCGACCTGTACTATTTTATGGATCCCGAAAGTTACGAGCAGGTTCCTATCAGCAGCGCGGAGCTTTCCGACAGCTTCAAGTTCGTTAAGGAAGAGATGATCTGTAAGGTTTGCTCCTATAAGGGCAAGGTTTTTGCAGTAGAGCCTCCCAACTTTGTTGATTTAGTCGTAAGCCAGACGGAGCCCGGATTTGCGGGAAATACCGCTACAAACGCAACTAAACCAGCTACTCTTGAAACAGGCGCGGAGGTAAGAGTCCCCCTCTTTATCAACGAGGGCGAAACTATCAGGATCGACACAAGAACAGGCGAATATATGGAGCGTGCGTAAAAACATTTTTGCGTGCGGTGCGCCATGACTGTCATAAACTATATTTATTATGCATATTATTAATGCGCTGAAAGGAGATTTGATCTATGAAGCTTGGTGAAAAGGTCGCTTATCTGAAAGGACTTATCGAAGGTTTGGAAATCGACGGTTCCACAAAAGAAGGCAAGGTCATTCTGGCGATTGCCGATATACTTGACGAGGTTGCCGTTACATCGGAGGATATGCAGGATCAGATAGATGAGATCGTTGAGGTAGTTGACGCTATCGACGAGGATCTCGGCGAGGTAGAGCGCGATTTCTACGATGTTGACGATTGCTGCTGCGACGATGACGACGATTACTGCGAATGTGACGACGACAGCTGCGAATGCGGCTGCGACGACGATGATGAGCTTTATGAGGTCGTATGTCCCAGCTGCGGCGATACTATCTGTCTTAACGAAGGTATGCTTGAGGAGGGTTCTATGACCTGTCCCGGCTGCGGCGAGCTCCTTGAGTTTGACTTCGGAGGCGACGGCGAGGAATAATTTCCCGCTTTGGTTTAATTGAATAAATGCAATCTGTTTCAGGGCGAGGTGCAATTCCTCACCGGCGGTAAAAAATTGCCGATGCAATTTTGAGTCCGCGAGCGGCATATGAAAATATGCTGTTGATTCGGTGTGATTCCGAAACCGACGGTACAGTCCGGATGAAAGAAACAAACGCTGCGCCATTTTGGCATAACGCGCGAGTACGCCCGTGGAAAGAAATTTCTGCGGGCGTTTTCTGTTGCAGACTGCTTTATTAATAATATTATTAAAAGGTGGTAATTTTATGGAAAAATCTGTAACACTCGAAAGAAACAAGTCCCGCATGGACGTGAAAAAACTTGTAACGCTGTCGCTGATGACCGCGATCGCGTACCTGACGGTATTTGCTTTCAGAATACCCGTGGTAATGTTCCTGAAGTACGAGCCTAAGGACGTTATAATCACTATCGGCGGATTCATGTTCGGACCGCTTGCCTCCGTGATAATGTCGGCGGTTGTATCGCTGGTTGAAATGGTTACGATCAGCGGCACGGGACCTATCGGCGCGCTTATGAATTTTATTTCCACAACTGCGTTTGCCTGCACCGCTTCTATCCTGTACAAGAGGATACATACCATTAAGGGTGCGGTGACGGGTCTTGCCTGCGGAACGGTTTTCATGACGCTGATGATGCTTGCGTGGAACTATCTTATCACGCCGCTCTATATGGGTACTCCCAGAGAGACGGTTGCGGGAATGCTGCTGCCGGTTTTCCTGCCCTTTAATCTGCTTAAAGCTGTGCTGAACAGTGCGCTGACCGTTATGCTCTATAAGCCCCTGACACAGATAATGCGCAAAGCACGTGTCCTGCCGGAATCCTCCGGGAACGCAGGAGGAGCAAAACGCTACGTCTGGGTGTATGTTATCGCGGCTTTTGCGGTGCTGACCTGCGCGGCGGTAATTATTATCTGGAATTTGTAAAAATCTGTTGACAAAACGGGGAAACAGTGATATACTGAAAGTACAATTAAATATGCCTTATCAAGAGCGGCTGAGGAACTGGTCCTGTGAAGCCCGGCAACCTAATTGCGGAAACGCAAGAAAGGTGCTAAATCCTGCGGATTTTTCCGAGAGATGAGGAATTCTAAAAAATTTCGCAGCGCTCGGTTAAGTCTCGGGCGCTGTTTTTCGGTTCGGAAGCTCCTGCCTTTTTCCTCTTGCCTCTCTTTATCTTGCATCTAATAGGAAAGGTGATTTTTATGTCCAGAATACTGTTTACCTCCGAGTCCGTTACAGAGGGACACCCCGACAAAATATGCGACCAAATATCCGACGCGATACTTGACGCTATCCTCGAAAAAGACCCCATGGGACGTGTTGCCTGTGAGACTACAGTTACCACCGGTATGGCAATGTGCATGGGTGAAATTTCCACAAACTGCTATGTTGACATTCCCAAGATCGTAAGACAGGTAATTATTGACATCGGCTACGACCGCGCAAAGTACGGCTTTGACGGTCATACCTGCGCTGTTATGCAGTCCATTGACGAGCAGTCCTCAGATATCGCTATGGGCGTTGACGAGGCTCTGGAACACAAGGAGGGCGAGGATTCCGACAAATTCATGACGGGTGCGGGCGATCAGGGCATGATGTTCGGCTACGCCTGCAACGAGACCCCCGAGCTTATGCCTATGCCTATCGCTCTTGCCCACAAGCTTGCAAAGAAGCTTACCGAGGTGCGTAAAACAGGAGTACTGCCCTATCTCCGTCCCGACGGAAAGACTCAGGTCACCGTTGAGTACGAGGACGGCAAGCCGGTAAAGGTTGAAACGGTCGTTGTATCCTCACAGCACGCGGCGGAGGTCTCTCTCGAAAAGATACGCGCGGACATAATTGAAAAAGTCATCAAGCCTACCATTCCCGCAGAGCTTTTAGCGGAGGACACCAAGTACTTTGTTAACCCCACGGGACGCTTTGTTATCGGCGGTCCCCAGGGCGACAGCGGTCTTACGGGACGTAAAATTATTGTTGATACATACGGCGGATACGCTCGCCACGGCGGCGGAGCGTTCAGCGGAAAAGACCCCACAAAGGTTGACCGCAGCGCGGCTTACGCGGCAAGATATGTTGCAAAAAACGTTGTGGCGGCGGGACTTGCGGAAAAGTGCGAGATACAGCTCGCATACGCTATCGGCGTTGCAAAGCCTGTTTCCATAATGGTGGATACCTTTGGTACCGGCAAGGTCTCCGACGAAGCTATCGCGGCGGCTGTGGACAAGGTTTTCGACCTCCGTCCCGCGGCGATAATCGAAGCTCTGGAGCTTCGCAAGCCTCAGTACCGCAAGCTTGCCGCTTACGGTCACATGGGACGTGAGGAGCTGGGCGTTGCATGGGAGCGCACCGATCGTGCCGAAGCGCTGAAAAAAGCGGTACAGTAAGTACATGATTTATAAATAAGGCTGCATAGACAAATCTGTGCAGCCTTATTTTTGTTTTTAATTTAGTATGATAAAATACGTGAGTACGATGATTTCCACCATGCGTAAAAGCCGGACAGCTGTTTGTACAAAAATAATTCTTTCCCCCTTGATTTGCGGAAAATAATGTGTTATACTTTTCCAAAACTGAAAAAGAAAGGATAGTCCTTAATGAATGGAACAATATATCTTTACGGAATGGTAATGTCAACGGAAAGCTTTGTGCTTCAGGGCGACTTTCCCCATGCGGACGGTTACTGCGAAATAGCTGATAAACGAGCCGGCATAGGAGGAGAAACAGGCACCGCAGCAGCTGTGCTGGCGTCTCTCGGCTGCAATGTCAAAGTAGGCGGTACTCATGTGGGAAATAAAAACCGCAGCCTTATACGCGGCTATGCAAAGGCTCATGGCATAGACGATACCGAGCTTGCCGACGAGGATTTTGACGGCATTGTAGACTGGGTGATGATAAGTGGAAAGACAAGAACCTGCTTCGGCGAATGGAGAAAGCATTTTTCCCGTCCAGAGCCGTTTTATGAGCTTCCCTGTGAAAAAAGCGTAGCGGACTGCTCCGTGGTCGGCTGGGACAATTTTTACGGTAAAGAGACCGCGGAGCTGTGCCGCCGTTATGGAAAAAAGTTTGCCGCTATAGACTGTATGCATGATTCCGATACTAACCGTTTCTGCGCGGTGAATGCCGTTTCCCACGAGTTTTTGGAGGGACGCTATCCGGGTAAGTCGCCGGAAGAACTGTATAAACTGTACACCGAAAATTCCGGCGGGCTTATTATATTCACCTTTGGCAGCGATCCGGTAATGTACGGCAGAAAGGGGAGTGAGCCGAAATATTTTCAGCCCTATAGGGTAAAAGCCGCAAGCACTTTGGGCGCGGGAGACAGCTTCAAGGCGGGGACGATCTACGCCCTTGCGCAGGAACTTTCCGACGATGACATCGTTCGGTACGGCTGTGCTGTGGCTGCCGCGGCGATAATGAGGTACCCTATATATGAGTATCCTCCGACGCTTGACGAGGTAAATAGGATCATGCGCGGTTTATAATGTCTGTTTGCTGTAAACAAAACTGCCGAATGTTGATTCCATTCGGCAGTCAGCCTGTCGAAAAAGTCACCCCAAAGGGTAGCTTTTTTGCGTAAAATGTGGT
>CAJUAN010000001.1 GCA_910584715.1 uncultured Oscillospiraceae bacterium | reverse complement strand
ACCACATTTTACGCAAAAAAGCTACCCTTTGGGGTGACTTTTTCGACAGGCTGAAATAACCGCCGTTTCGTTAAACGATACGGCGGTTATTTTTACAGAATCGGGGCGTTTTATGTTTGCAAATATGTGCGCGCCCTTCAGGAGGCTGTCAGAAAATTATTGACCGAGGAACATTACAGTGCAGAGACCCTTGCGCTGTTCCTCTGTGGGGAGTTTCAGAACGTCCTTGTTGAGCAGGTACTCCATAATATGAGTTTGGAGGTTGCAGGCGGAGTTCTGGTCGTAATAGCGTATCAGTTCGTGCATATGTTCAGGCTGGTTTAGAATATCGGCTTCCGCAGCCTTTTCCGCGTACTCCCTGGAAAGCTCGGTTATTTCATCGCTTGCATTGGGGAAAAGCTCGAACCACTTGTTCAGGCTTTGGGACAGGATAACATTTACCTTATAGCCCTCATCGGTTTTCACCAGATAGCCGCGGTCACGCAGACGTTTGTAGGCATAAAGATTAGCTTCGTTTTCCGCAAGCTCGCCTTTCATAAAGTAATACAGTTTTTCGTAGTCATCGTTACGATTTTCACGCCAGCCGTCGCGGCTGCCCCAGTAAACGTCAAGCCGCCAGCTTCTCCATGAAGCGGGTTGGTCCCATGTAAACGAATTCGTTTCATCTTGCGAACTACGCCACATACTTCCGCAAGCCCAGTAAATATCCGCGTTTTCATCTTTTTTTACAGGCACGTCCAGGCGGGCAAGTGCTACAAAGTCGCCGCCGTCCTTGCGCTTTACCGAATATTTCCAATCGTTGATATCGGCTATGGCAAGCTTGTCCGTAAGATGCGGGATCATGCTCCATTTAAGCAGATTAAGGTCGTTGTCGGGAACAGTGAGAAAACCGGGTATTTCATTGATACTTTCAAGGTAGGGTATTATAAACTTTTCAGCAAAAAGCTCGGTGTATTTTTTTTGTATATCCTCGTAAATCGCGTTTGCCTCGTCGCTCGGTATCTCTATATTGATATTGGTGCGGTACTTTCCGTCCGCAAGCTTATCCATGTAGCCGTACTCCTCAAGAGTCGCTACCTCGTCCTCAACAAAGATAGGATTTATACCAAGCTCCTCGGCAATTTCGTTAATAGTACGAGGCTTGTGGTACGCAGCATAAGCGATATTCTGTGTAATTGCTTTCGCAAGAAAATCTTTCGTATCACCCTTTGAGCCGGGGTGACCGTTGTGTCCCATGCTCGTAAAGCGTATCGGCTGTACCCCCAGTGTGCCTATTGTTCTAATTTTTCCCATATTCATCATTAACTCCTTTCGTGTGCATGACAGGTGCCACTTAACCGTACCGTCGGGAAGACACATAGCCGCGGCAATGGTTTTGACCTTTTCCCCCTTATAATAGTGACGGACAACGATCTCACGCTGGATTTTTGAAAGATAGGCGATTTCGCGGCGAATCAGTCCGTACTGCTCGGTTTTCTGAAATTCCTCCGCAAAGTCCTTTTCGTCAGGGATATTCTCAAAGCTGTCGGTACCGTCAAAGCTTACATAAGTCTCAAAGCTTCTTGATTTGCTTTTACTGCCGATATATCTCGTCCAGACGTTGTGGGCTATTTTATAGATGTAGCCGTTCACGTTTACGATATTTTCACGCCTGACCAGCACCTCGTAGACTTCGGCAATAATTCTTGCGGAAAGCTCCTCCGCCTCGTCGGGGCTGCCGAGCTTGTTCAGCGCAAAGCCGTACAGCTTTTGAACGTATTCGCCTATAATTTTATCGGCGTCCTGTTTATTCATTCGGAGTACCTCCTTTTGAACGTTCAATAATATAGTGCGCGGAAATAAAAAACGGTTGGTATATTTTCAAAAAATTTGATTTTACATAAAGTAACATATCTGTAATATTTTACTAACAAAATTATGGTACTATTTTAATGTCTTAAAAATGTATGAAAGGAAGATGATTATGGCGGACGAAAAGAAAAAAGGCATAATATCTGAATTCAAGGAATTTATAGCCCGGGGTAACGTTGTCGACATGGCTGTCGGCATTATCATGGGCGGAGCGTTTACTCCCATAGTAAACTCGCTGGTAAACGACATAGTTATGCCGGGAATAGGTCTTGTGGTAGGTAAGATGAATTTCTCCGACCTGAAAATAGTGCTCCAGCAGGCCGTTGCTGCCGACGAAGCCGCAGGGATCGAAGAAGTCGCCGAGGTTGCGGTCGCTTACGGAAACTTCATTCAGGTAATACTCAACTTTATTATTGTAGCGTTCTGCGTGTTTATGCTTATCAAGGGCATCAACAAGTTGAAGCGCAAGGAAGAACCGACTCCCGAGCCGGAGCCGCAGGAGCCCGAGCCCACTGCCGAGGAACTGCTTTTAGCGGAGATACGGGACCTTCTTAGGGAAAAGAACGGCGTCGGAGGGACTGCCGGTTTGGACGCGGAATCGGCTCCCGACGGAGAATAAAAACATATCGGAAAGCGGACGGCTTAAATCGTCCGCTTGATTTTTTCATCGTCCGCTTTCGAAAAAAGTATAGCATATTTTTGTATTTAAAGCAAGGATCAGCGTTATTGGTTCAATATTGCTGTAAAATCTTTTCCGCGAATGTGAAAAAATTTTCACCAAACTTTCTTTGACTTTTTTGTCAGAATGTGCTATAATTATTGGGTGATTATATGAAAGAGAGGTAAATGCGTATGGTTAAAAAAATAGCCGGATGTATACGCGAGTACAAGAAGGTTTCCATAGCTACACCGCTTCTTGTGTCCCTTGAAGTGGTAATGGAATGCATTATCCCGTTTATCATTGCTGAACTGGTAAACAGAATCAAGGACGGCTGCGATATGAATACGATCGTTACCTACGGTCTTATTCTTGTGGTAATGGCGTGTCTGTCCCTTATGTTCGGCGCGCTGGCAGGTTCTACCTGTGCGACGGCTTCCTGCGGTCTTGCAAGGAATCTCCGAAAGGATATGTTTTACAATATCCAGAGGTTCTCATTTGAAAACATTGACAGATTTTCCACATCTTCCCTTGTAACCCGTCTTACTACCGATGTGACAAACGTACAAATGGCATATATGATGATAATCAGAATGGCGATAAGATGTCCGCTGATGCTTATTTTTGCCTTTACCATGGCTTTTGTTATGGGAGGTAAAATGGCGTTTATCTTCCTTATAGTAGCTCCTATTCTCGGCTTCGGACTTTTCGCCGTGTCCGCAAAGGTAATGCCTTTGTTCAGAAGCGTTTTTAAAAAGTACGACAACCTTAACAGCTCCATTCAGGAGAATATCAAGGGCATAAGAGTAGTCAAATCCTACGTCCGTGAGGAATACGAAAAGCAGAAGTTCGGAGCGGCGGCGTCCGACGTATGCCGCGATTTCACAAAGGCGGAAAGAATTCTTGCCATAAATAATCCGCTTATGCAATTCTGCCTTTATTCTGTAATGGTGTTTGTGCTTTCCTTTGGTTCATACACTATCATCACCACAAGGGGCGTCGATCTCGACGTTGGACAGTTCAGCGCACTGTTGACCTACAGCTTTATGATACTGATGAGCCTGATGATGATATCCATGGTTTTCGTTATGATAACCATGTCCCTTGAATCCTGCAAGCGTATAGTTGAGGTGCTCGACGAGAACAGTTCTTTAAGCAATCCCGAGAATCCCGTTTATGAGATTGCGGACGGTTCCGTTGATTTCGATAACGTATGCTTTAAGTACTCCGCTACGGCAGAGAGAATGACTTTGGCGGACATAGACCTGCACATCAAATCGGGTCAGACCGTTGGTATAATCGGCGGCACCGGTTCCTCCAAATCCTCGCTGGTGCAGCTTATTTCAAGGCTGTACGACGTAACGAGCGGCACGGTAAAGGTAGGCGGCAGGGACGTACGCGAATACGACCTTGAAACCCTCAGAAATCAGGTAGCGGTGGTGCTTCAGAAAAATATTCTTTTTTCTGGTACCATAAAGGAAAACCTCAGGTGGGGCAACAAGGAGGCTACCGACGAGGAAATGATAGAAGCCTGCAAGCTTTCGCAGGCGGACGAGTTTATAACACGTTTTCCCAATGGCTATGACACTTACATCGAGCAGGGGGGAGCCAACGTTTCCGGCGGTCAGAAGCAGCGTCTCTGTATTGCGCGTGCGCTGCTGAAAAAGCCTAAAATACTTATTATGGACGACTCCACAAGCGCGGTGGATACCAAGACCGACGCACTCATAAGAAAGGCTATGAGGGACTTTATCCCCGAAACAACTAAATTCATTATCGCTCAAAGGATATCCTCCGTGCAGGACGCGGACATGATAATCGTTATGGAGGGCGGTACCGTAAGCGCGGCTGGTACTCATGAGGAACTGCTGAAAACAAACGAGATCTATAAGGATCTCTATATGCTCCAGAATAAGACGGGAGGCGATGAGGAATGAGCAAGGAAATGAAAAAAGGTCCCGTAAAGGTAAAAAAAGGAACGGCGGGCAGACTTATAAAGACTTTGTTCGGCTTCTATCCGGTTCTGATGCCGCTGACGCTTGTATGCATAATCTTCAACGCCGTTGTAAGTTCCATACCCGCGGTGTTTATGCAGAAAGTCATCTCCTCGGTTGAGGAAAGCTGGAACAGCGGCGCGGTCTGGGAGACCGTGGGAAACGCTATCATAAGCTCCGTGCTGATACTGGCGGTATTCTACGTGCTTTCCCTGACTTCGGGATTTATTTACAATCAGACAATGGCGGTCATAACCCAGGGTACTTTGAAAAAGCTTCGGGTCAAGATGTTCAACAATATGCAGAATCTTCCCGTTAAGTTTTTTGACACAAACAATCACGGCGACATCATGAGCCACTACACCAACGATATCGACACCCTCAGGCAAATGGTATCCCAAAGCTTCCCCCAGCTTCTTATTTCGGCGGTGACGGTAGTTACGATTTTTTCCATAATGCTGTACTTCTGCGTATGGCTCTCGATCGTTGTACTTGTGGGCGTGGCTATAATGCTGCTTGTTACCAAAAAGGTCGGGGGCGGTTCGGCTCGGTACTTTGTAAGCCAGCAGATAGCTCTCGGCAAGGAGGAGGGCTATATCGAGGAAATTATGAACGGTCAGAAAGTAGTCAAGGTTTTCTGCCATGAGGAAGAAAGCAAGGCCGACTTTGACCGCATCAACGACGAGCTTTTCCGCGAGTCGGAAAAAGCAAACAAGTACGCCAATATTCTCGGTCCTATCCTCAACAATATTGGAAACGTTCTTTATGTTGCGGTTGCAATCGTGGGAGGTTTTCTGTACCTCAATAACGTGCCTAACCTGAGCATTTCGGGAATGGCTGTAAGCATAAGCGTTGTAGTGCCTTTCCTTAATATGACAAAGCAGTTTGCGGGAAACATCGGTCAGGTGTCCCACCAGATAAACTCGGTGATCATGGGTCTTGCGGGTACGGAGCGTATCTTCGATATCATCGACCGCGAGCCGGAGGTTGACGACGGCTATGTTACTTTGGTAAACGCCCGCGAGGAAAACGGCGCTATCACCGAATGCACCGAGCGCACAGGTATGTGGGCATGGAAGCACCCGCATCAGGCAGACGGTTCCGTTACCTACACAAAACTCTGCGGAGACGTTGTTCTGGACGACGTTGACTTCGGCTACGAGGAAAACAAGACGGTACTGCACAACGTAACGCTGTTTGCCGAGCCGGGACAAAAGGTTGCGTTCGTAGGCGCAACGGGCGCGGGAAAAACCACTATTACCAATCTGCTGAACCGTTTCTACGACATTGCGGACGGTAAGATACGCTACGACGGAATAAATATAAACAAGATCAAAAAAGCCGACCTGCGCCGCAGCTTGGGTATAGTTCTTCAGGACACCAATCTGTTCACAGGCACGGTCATGGACAATATCCGCTACGGACGGCTTGACGCTTCTGACGAGGACTGCGTTGCGGCGGCCAAGCTTGCGGGAGCCCACGACTTTATCACGCGTCTGCCGAAGGGCTACAATACCGAGCTTACCGAAAACGGCAGCAATCTTTCTCAGGGACAGCGGCAGCTTCTCGCTATCAGCCGGGCGGCTGTTGCGGATTCTCCCGTAATGATATTGGACGAGGCTACTTCCTCCATTGACACCCATACCGAGGCGGTGGTTCAGCGGGGCATGGACGCTCTTATGAAAGGCAGGACGGTTTTCGTTATAGCTCACAGGCTTTCCACGGTAAAGAACTCCGATGTGATAATGGTTCTGGAACAGGGACGAATTATTGAGAGGGGAAGCCACGAAAAGCTTATCGCCGAAAAGGGTCAGTATTACAGGCTCTATACGGGCGCGTTTGAGCTGGAATAAAACAAAAGCTCCGAAACAGGGCGGTATGCGCTGCTTCGGAGCTTTTTATATCTATAATTATTAAGTGTTAAGCGGATTATTTGGGCGATACGATCGCGTCTTTAAGCGAGCGGACAAATTCTCCAACTTTTTGTATGGAATCCTTTCCGTGCTTTCCGACTATATCAACTATCGCGCTGCCTACAATTATACCGTCGCAGTAGACGCTCATTTCCGCCGCCTGTTCCGGGTTTGAGATGCCAAAGCCCACCATTGCAGGCACCTTGCAGCTCTTTTTAACTTCGCTGAAAAATTCGTTGAAGTCGGTGGAGAAGCTGTTTCTCGTTCCCGTTACGCCTGTAGAGGAAACGCAGTACAGGAAGCCGCGGGCGTCGGAGGCGATGCTTTCTATTCTTTGATGAGACGTGGGAGCGACAAGGCTTATGGGTATGATACCGTTATCGTCCGCAAAGGAGCGTATCTCGTCCCGCTCCTCAAATGGCAGGTCGGGTACTATCACGCCGTCGACGCCTTTTTCCCGGCAAAGTCTGAAAAAGCTTTCAGTTCCGAAGCGGAAGATAGTGTTTACGTACATCATAAGTAATATCGGCTTATCGGTTTTTTTGCGGAGATTTTCCACGGTACCGAAAATTTTCGTAAGGTTTGTGCCGTGGGCGAGGGAACGCAGGCTTGCTTCCTGAATTATTTTTCCCTCGGCGACCGGGTCGGAGAACGGCACGCCTATTTCTACGATATCGGAGCCGCTTTCAAACATTTTCAGCACAAGCTCCTCGGTAGTTTCAAGGTCTGGGTCTCCCGCCGTGACAAAGGTGATCAGAGCCTTTTCACCGCGGCTTTTCAGTTCGTTCAGAGTTTTATCTATTCTGTTCATTTGTCTGACCTCCATTAGGAATTTATCACGTTTTTTCCGCGGTAATGCGCTATCGAGTAAACGTCCTTGTCGCCGCGTCCCGAAAGATTGATAACCATAATCTGGTCTTTGCCCATTTTCGGGGCGATCTTCAGCGCGGCTGCGACTGCGTGCGCCGATTCAATGGCGGGGATTATTCCCTCTATCCTTGAAAGGTACTCAAACGCGCATACAGCCTCCTCGTCGGTAACGGGAACATACTCCGCCCGCCCCTTTTGGTGCAGCATTGCGTGCTCGGGACCTATACCTGGGTAATCCAGTCCTGCCGAAATAGAATATACCGGGTCTATCTGACCGAACTCGTTTTGCAGGAAAAGAGACTTCATACCGTGGAATATTCCCATAGTACCCTTTGCTGCGGTAGCGGCGTGCTTGCCGGATTCAACCCCGAGACCTGCCGCTTCCGCTCCAACGAGACGGACGCTTTCATCCCCGATAAAGTCATAGAACGCCCCCATTGCGTTGGAGCCGCCGCCTACGCAGGCAACGATGCAGTCGGGAAGACGTCCCTCCTTTTCCGTAAGCTGCGAGCGTATTTCCTCGGAAATTATCTTCTGGAAATCACGAACCATAGCAGGGTAGGGGTGTGGGCCCATAACAGAGCCTATGCAGTAGAACGTGGTCTCGATATTTTCAGCCCAGTCCCGCATGGCTGCGTTGATAGCGTCCTTCAGGGTGGAGGTGCCCTCGCTTATCGAGGTGACTCCCGCACCCAGAAGCTCCATTCTGTACACGTTAAGGGACTGGCGCTCGATATCCTCCGCTCCCATATAGATCTGGCATTCCATGCCGAACAGAGCGCATACCGTGGCAGTGGCAACGCCGTGCTGTCCCGCGCCTGTTTCGGCGATAACGCGGGTCTTGCCCATGCGCTTCGCAAGAAGTATCTGTCCCAGAACATTGTTTATTTTGTGTGAGCCCGTGTGGTTCAGGTCTTCGCGTTTGAGATATATTTTCGCTCCGCCTAAGTCCTTGGACATTTTTTCCGCGTAATAAAGCATGGACGGTCTGCCCGCATAGTCGCGGTAATAGCGTTTAAGCTCATCAATAAAATCGGGATCGTTTCTGTATTTTTCATAAGCCGCGTCCAGCTCGTTAACGGCGTTCATGACTGTTTCGGGAACATACTGTCCGCCGAAATCCCCGAAGCGTCCTTTCTTTCCATTCATTTCTTTCACCTTAAATTTTCCTCCTTCAGAATCTGCATAATTTGTTTCATTTTATTTAAGTCCTTGAAGCCGTCCGTTTCGGTGCCGCTGCTTATGTCAACACCGAACGGCTTGGTTTTTTTTATAATCTCCGCAACGTTTTCCGCAGTAATTCCTCCTGCGATAAAAAACGGCTTGGTAATTTCCGCGCTTGTCACAACATCGGTATTTATCCGTACTCCCGTTCCGCCGACGCCGTTCTCGCTGAAGCTGTCTATAAGAAGCTTGTCAATGTGACCCCAGCGATAATGCTCTATATCTTCGGGATTTTTTGCCCGCACCGCTTTCCATATCTCGCATTCTGTTTTTTCCGAATAGTACAGAACCGTTGAAAAATCTTCGTCGCCGTGAAGCTGTATAACGTCAAGACGTTTTGCAAGCTCTATAACTTTACTCGGACGTTCGTTTACAAAAACGCCGACTTTTTTAATATTTTTGTCAAGACCTTTTTGCAGTACCGAAAATTCCTCTGCTGTTACTGACCGTTTAAAACCGTCCGAAAGAATGAATCCGACGTAATCGGGACGAGTCAGGTTGACATACTCTATATCCTCCCTGCGGCGCAGACCGCAGAACTTAACGGCGGTCATAACAGGCTCCTCAATTCCTTTATGGAATCTTTAACGTTCCCGCTTCGCATCAGCGTTTCTCCTACAAGTACCGCGTTTGCGCCGCAGTCCGAAAGGAATTTCATATCTTCAGCCGTGGAAATCCCGCTTTCCGAAACTATGATACCGCCTTGTGGAACAAGTTCCGCAAGTTGTTTGGTGTTTTCAAGGGATACCGCAAAGGTTTTCAGGTCGCGGTTGTTTATGCCGAATATGGTGCAGCCAGCGTCAATGACCTTTTGCAGCTCTTCTTTAGTGTGGCTTTCCGCAAGAACGTCCATGCCGAGAGATTCCGCAAGCAGGCGGTAATCCCTCAGCGTTTCGGTTGGCAGTACCGCCGCTATCAGCAGTACAGCGTCCGCGCCTATGACCCGCGCTTCGTATATCTGATAAGGGTCAATAATAAAGTCCTTGCGAAGCATGGGAATATTTACAGTACTGCGCACCTGCCCGAAAATCTCTGCCGAGCCTTTAAAGTAGTATTCCTCGGTAAGGCAGGAGATAGCCGCCGCTCCCGCAGCCTGATACGCGGCAGCCTGTTCCGCAGGACGAAAATCCTCGCTGATAATTCCCTTTGAGGGGGAAGCCTTTTTCACCTCCGCAATAATAGCAGGGGAGGGAAGCGAGGTCAAAGCCGTTTTGAAACTTCGTCCCGTGTCGGTCAGAGCCGCTTTCTCCGCGGCAGCCCTTACCTCCGCAGGGGGGACGGCTGCCATATCCCGCGCAAGCTGCTCTTTTCTTTTTTCGATGATATCGTCAAGTATCATTATTTTGCTCCTTTTAAAGGGTTCAGCTTCTGTTTGTAAATTCTTTCATTTTCTCAAATTTAGCATAAGCCGTGCCGCTGTCAATGGACTGCCGCGCCATTTTTATGCCGTCCTCGATAGTTGCGGCGGCTCCTGTGCAATAGATTGCGCAGCCCGCATTAAGCAGGACTATATCCCGTTTTGCGCCTTTTTCCTTGCCTGTAAGTATGTCAAGTGTTATTTTAGCATTGTCCGATGGCGTACCGCCGGTTATCTCCGATCTCAGAGCAGTCCTTATGCCGTAATCCTCAGGGGTTATCTCATACTTGATAAGCTTCCTGCCCCGAAGCTCGCAGACCGTTGTTGTCCCGCATACGGTCACTTCGTCAAGTCCGTCGCCGTAAACTATCATTGCGCCCTTTACGCCCAGATTCATCAGTACCTTTGCCATTATTTCAAGCAAACTTTCGTCGTAAACGCCAAGCAGGATATAGTCCGAAAGAGCGGGATTGGCAAGGGGACCGAGAATGTTGAACGCCGTTCTTATGCCGGTCTCGCGCCGCGCGGGAGCAACAAACTTCATTGCCTTGTGGAATGAGGGAGCAAACAGGAACGATATACCTGCCTCGTTCATGCAGGCGGCAGCCTTTGCCGGAGTAAGGTCGAGCTTTACGCCCATAGCCTCGAGAACGTCCGCCGCGCCGCTTTTGCTTGAAACGCTTCTGTTGCCATGCTTTGCGACGTTGAGTCCCGCGCCCGCGATAACGAACGAGGCGGTGGTGGAGATGTTAAAGGTGTTTGAAACGTCTCCGCCCGTACCCACGATGTCAACCGCGGATTTTGCTGAGGGAACTACGTTCGCTTTTTTTCTCATGGTTCTTGCAAAACCAGTGATTTCCTCGATAGTCTCGCCGTTACGGCGCATGGCCGTCAGCAGTGAGGCTATCTGCGCGTCGGTAGCTCCGTCGGACATAATGATGTTCATGGCGCTTTCGGCTTCCTCCTCGGTAAGGTGAGAGCCGTCCGCGGCTTTGGCGATGTATTTTTTAAGAGCGTTCCTTTTTTCTTTCGGCATGGAGACAACTTCTCTGTCAGCATTTTTGATTCCCGCTACGTCGCACAGGAACGAGGAAACTATGCTTGAGCCGTATTCGGTGAGAATGGATTCGGGGTGGAACTGCACGCCGTAGGTGGGGTGCTCCTTGTGCCTGAGAGCCATTATCTGACCGTCTCCGTCCGTTGCGGTAACTCTCAGGCAGACGGGAAGCGTTATGCTGTCAGCCACAAGCGAGTGATACCTTGCGGCGGTTATCCTGTCGGGAAGTCCCGCAAATATAGGACAGTCCGTATTTACGCTTATTTCGGTACCCTTGCCGTGCATGGGCGTTTTGGCTCGGACAATTTTTCCGCCGAACGCCTCCGCGATAGCCTGATGACCGAGGCATATGCCGAGAATGGGTATCTCTCCGCTGAATCTCTTGATAGCTTCCACAGATATGCCCGCGTCCGCAGGATATCCTGGTCCCGGAGAGATTATCAGAGCCTCCGGCTTTAGTGCGGCAATCTCTTCAACGGTTATCTCGTCGTTCCTTATTACTCTGATGTCGGGATAAAGAGAGCCTATTTGCTGGTAAAGATTGTAAGTAAAGCTGTCATAGTTATCTATCATCAAAATCATTTTATTCACTCCCTTACAGATCAGCCGCTTCAGCGATCGCATTTACGACTGCAAGAGCCTTGTTCTTTGTTTCCTCGTATTCCTTTTCGGGAACGCTGTCGTAAACGATTCCTGCGCCCGCCTGAACGTAAGCCTTGCCGTTTCTGAAAAGCACAGTCCTTATTGCGATACAGGTGTCGATGTTGCCGCTGAAAGCAAGGTACCCGACAGTCCCTCCGTAAAGCCCGCGCTTTTTGTTTTCAAGCTCGTCGATTATCTCCATAGCCCTTACCTTGGGCGCGCCGGAAAGCGTTCCCGCGGGAAGAACCGACATAAGCGCGTCGAGAGCTGTTTTTCCGTCAGCAAGCTTTCCCTGAACGTCCGAAACAAGGTGCATTACCTTTGAGTAGCGTTCCACACGCATAAAGTCGGTAACGCTTACAGTACCGAAGCCGCAGACCTTTCCCACATCGTTTCTGCCAAGGTCAACGAGCATTGTGTGCTCCGCCCGTTCCTTGGGGTCGTTCAGGAGCTGCTTTTCAAGCGCTTTGTCCTCGGCGTCGGTAGCGCCTCTGCCGACTGTTCCCGCAATCGGCTTTGTAACGACGGAGCCGTCTGTAACGCTTACCAGCATTTCGGGAGAAGCTCCAGCTATGCAGTAGTCCTTGTGGTCGAAATAATAAAGATACGGGGACGGATTGGTTGAACGGAGCATACGGTAAACGTCAAACGGCACGGGCGGATTTTCGATCTCAAACCTTTGGGAAAGCACCACCTGGCTTATATCTCCGTCCAGAATATGCTCCTTGGCTGTCTCGACCATTTTGATGTATTCCTCT
Source organism: uncultured Oscillospiraceae bacterium (assembly GCA_910584715.1). Classification (GTDB taxonomy): domain Bacteria; phylum Bacillota; class Clostridia; order Oscillospirales; family Ruminococcaceae; genus RGIG8773. The sequence goes on along the minus strand of CAJUAN010000001.1, from coordinate 195,861 downwards.
TTTGTAACGTTTGAAGCGACCTTTATTTCTCCGCCGCCGTTATTTCCGTGAGGAGCAGTCGACGGTTTGCTTTCTGTAAGGAGCCTGCCTATTTTAATGGTTTTGCTGATGTACTCTTCGTACTTTGCGTCAACATCCTCGCCCACGTTTATGTTGAGAATGATCACCGCTTTGTTTGTAAGGTGATCGTAAGCGACGATCTGGTCGTAAAGGAACATATTTGAGTCGGGCATTTTCAGGTCGTCCTCGGGGACGCTGACAAGCCTTTTCTCAAACCGCCGCACCGTATCGTATCCGAAATATCCTATAAGACCGCCCGTAAGCTTGGGTCTGTTCATGAAAACGGGGGAGGTGCGCTCGCTGAGCATCTCGTTGAACAGCTTTATAGGATCGGGACACTTTTTCGTCTCGCAGTTCCCGCCTCTGATTATCTGAGCCTCGTCCCCGTAAATGCGTATTTCAGTCTTTGGGTCAATGCCGATAAAGGAGTACCGTCCCCATTGTTCGGAATTGTCAACGCTTTCCAGAATAAAGCAATTTTCGTATTTTTCTTTGAGTACCGCAAAAAGCCCCACCGGAGTGCAGTTGTCGATAAGCAGTTCGTAGAAAACGGGTACAGTCTTATAGCTTGACAGAAGTTTTTTTACCTCTTCCTTTGACGGATACAACATAGTTCGGTCTCTCCTTTCAAATAAAAAGAGGTTTACAGTCCGCAGCCGAATGTTTCAGCTGTCGGGACGATAAACCTCGTGGTGCCACCCAACATTTGCGGACATAAAAAGCGTCCGCCTCTTTGGATACAAGCGAACGCATAACACTTTACATAATTAATCAAGTACGCAGCATACGCATAAATACCCTATCCACTAACGCAGGAAACGCGGCGCAGACTAATGAGTCCTATAGACTGTTCATCGTTGCTTCTCACAAATCCATTCGCAGATACCGTTATGACCCGGACTCTCACCGCCGCCGGATTCTCTGATTCATCAGCATACCTGTTACTTGCCTTTGTTCAACGAATTTACTGTATTAAATTACAATAACATTTTACGTCACAAAAAAACATTTGTCAAGCATTTTTTCAAACTTTGTTGATTCTATACAATTCTGAATCTGATGTTATGGGCATAATCACAGCTTCGTACATATCTTATAATTTGCGGCTGGTTCTGTAGCTGAAGCCTTCTTCGCGCTTGTATTTTTCTTTCGCCTCAAACATTTTCTTATCCGCCGCGGAGACTGCCTGTTCAACTGAGTCAAGCTCAGAGGCGTTTCCGAAGTAAACGCCAAGACTTATGCTTGTGGAATAAGGCTTGTTTGCGTTGTTATTTATATCCTTGAGGTAATCCTGAATAGCGGCGCAAATGCCGTCTATTTCTTCCTGTGATGAAATGCTTCCGCTGACTATGACAAATTCGTCTCCGCCTATCCTGAAGCAGCAGTCGGAGTTTATCGCGTTTTTGAAAGCGTCCGCCGAAGCTTTTATGGCAAAGTCACCCTCAATATGACCGAAATTATCGTTGATATATTTAAGATTGTTCATATCTCCGAGAATAAGGGTAAATTTTTCTCCGTGCTTTTTGGCGTCGTTAAGCGACTGCCCCGCGTATAGATTAAAGCCGTTTCTGTTGTATATTCCCGTAAGCAGGTCGGTAACGGCGTTGTCCTCCATTTTGCTGTAAAGGTACTGGAGGTTTTTCTGCCGCCTGAGGCTTTCAAACGAGGTGCAGACATAGCGTATCCATTTGCGATATGTGCTTGAATAAGCGACAGCCTTGCTTCCGTAGGAAATGACCGCGTAGCCGAAGCATCTGTCGTTGAAGTGCAGCGGACCGAAATAAAACGCCGCCGGCGTTATACGCCGCTCATAAAGGGCGGGGAGCATTTCCGACAAGTCAAAAGATCGGTCAAGGTCGATAAAGTTTGTTCCCGCGTGCTTGTGCAGAGGAAGATACATTTTTTTAGTGTATCCCTTTTTAAGGTAATTGCTGTTCTGATCGGTTTCACCCAGATTATCCCAATTTTCGCATACGCAGAGATAGAAATGGTCAAATTCGCCTATCTGGTGAGCGTACCAGCCGAGAGTCCCCAGATATTTTTCGTAATCTTTTTCAGAAATAAGAGCCTCAAGCATAAAATTATATGTAGAATCGAAGTCTCCGTAAAGGTCGCTGTCACGCCAGCTTTTGTTTTTGGTACGCATTTTTTCTGCAATATTTACCGAGCAGCCGCAGCTTTGGGCAATGCTTATTTCCGCGCTGCACGGGTCGTCATTGAATTTTGTTCCGGTTATAAGGCTGTGCATGAACCTTACAGCGCGGATTCCTGTGTTTTCAGCGGGAATTTCAGACGATGATATACTGGGCACATAATTTACTCCTGCTTCTATTGAATCGTAGCCAGTGACAGCCACGTCCTCCGGAATGCGGAATCCGTGAGCTTTCAGGGCTTCGCATATGCTTACGGCCATGGTGTCGCTTGCGCAGGCAATAGCCTGAGGCATAGGACGGTCGTCGTCAAGAAGAGCCTGAACGACCTCCTCGCCCTTGTTGTACCAGAAGTCGCCGTAAAAAACGCGGCTGCGGTCTATAGGCAGATTATGCTCTATCATCGCTTCAAAATAGCCGTTAAGACGGTTCGTGGCATGAGGGTGCCCTTTGATACCGGTCATAAAAGCTATGTCCGTGAGCCTGTGAACTTCTATAAGGTGAGAGACGAGCATTTTGATGTTCTGAACATCGTCCGTAAAAATATTTTTAAAGCCCTCCGTAGCGATATCAACGGACACTACAGGCTTGCCGAACTTCTTTTTTATGTCTCTTTCGATCCGGTCTGCGATACCGCCGACCTGAAGCGTATCGGGAACAAAAATGATACCGTCCAGCACGGAGTAATTTATCATTGAAAAAATATTTGCGTCGCCCTCGTGCCATGGGTCGGACAGCTTATCTTTATTGAAGGTGGAAAAAACGGCTACATCATAGTTAAGCTCAAACGCCTGCGTAAGGATACCCTCGAGCAGCTTTGCCTGATATGGAGCGTCGGATTGAGCGATAATAACGCCCAGAAGCTTTCTGAATTTTCGCAAAACAGTTCCCTCCGAAAAAGTGTTTTCTGTCCGTTTACTAATTAATATTTTAACATATTCTGACGATTTTGTCACCAGACAATTTTAAATTACTGCACAAATTTTCACCGAGATATTTGTGAATATTAAACAAAATCAATATGAAACGGTAAAATATTTTACCAAACAGCAACAAATATTTAACGGATAACAGATACAAGATACAAGCAATATACTGTCGTTTATTTTAAGAGCAGCGGACGATGATACTCAAAGCCGATCCGAAATAACTATGGGTATTGTGCGGAGGATAGAGCCGTTGTCCTTTCTGGAAATAATTATCTCGGCTTTGCCTGCGGCTGCCGAGGACAGTGAAAAGTTTACTCCGAAGGACGCGCTGTTGCGGACCTCGCAGTCCGCCGACACCTCGTTTCCCGCGCTATCCTTGAATGTCAGCAAAATAGTAACCGGAGAAGATATGTAGTCCGTTCCGGCAGTGCAGGAAACGAGAAGAACGTCGTCCTTGCAGAATATGGAGGTGCAGTATCCGTTTACCGACGTGTACCCGTCAACATACCAGCTTTCATCGCTGTCGAGTTTTTCGGCGGCGGCTTTTTTCTTTTCCGAACTGTCAGAGTATGTGCTTAAAAGAGCAAATACAGACCTTGCGGAGGCGGGGTCCGTTTCTATAAGAGAATCCCCAAGAGCGTAGCGCGCCTTATAGAGCATTTCCTCGGCATTTTCGTATGCTCCGGCATTTCTGAACATATCCGAGGCTGTGGAAAAATCCTTTTTCTCAAAGCATTTCATGCCGTATTCGTAGGCTATTTTAGGGAACAGCTCCCGCGAATCGGGATCGTTTCGGACAAAATAGGAATAGAACCCTCTTGCCGTTTCCTCGGACGCGCCGTTTTTATCATATTCGGATTTAAAATATTCATAGGCGCATTTCTCAGCAAGACCGGCAGAGTCCTTGTAATCTCCGAGCTTGCTGTAATTGTCGGCGGCAATTTTTAGGTCGCCGTTTTTCTGCGCTTCGGACGCTCCGGTGTAACGGTACTCACGGGCGTCGTCTATGTTGCCGTACTTTTGCGACACATCGGCTGCGGAAAAGTAATCTCCGCTTTTGGCGAGAGCTTCCGCTCTGCGTTTGGCTGCAAGTTTTGCAAGTTCAGGCTTTCCCGCGGCGGCGTAGACGGAAGCCGCAGATCGGAGGTCTCCTTCGTCAGCATAACCGTCCGCTATTCTTACCATGCATTCGGCGGCGAGCAGATTTGAGTCCGCGTAGCCGTCAAGCGAGGTAAACGCGTCTGCGGCTTCAGGGTAAAGCTTTTCGTCCATAAGAGCGAGAGCCGTTTCATATCTGCATTTGCGGACGTAATCTGCGCTGCTTTTATAGTCCCCCAGTTCCGAAAATATTTTTTCCGCCCCGGCAGAATCTCCTTCCTCATAAAGCTTTTCTGCGTTTGAATAGCGTATTGCGGGAACTATAAGGTTTGCAGAGAAACAAATTGCAGCGCATATTGCGGCAGCGAACAGAATAACTGCCGCTTTCCGTACGCGTTTTTTTTCAAATACCGCAGATTCATATTTGCTTGTGCGCTGTACGTGCTGTACTTCGGAAAAGATTTCCTGAGCCTTTATTACAAGCAGATCGTCCTCAGGATCAAATTTTCCGGCAAATTCCGAGCCGTCCCCTGTGTTTTTCTTGCCGCAGTAAGGACAGAATCTGGCTGTTTCACTTATTTTTTTTCCGCAGTATCCGCAGCGCATATTCCTGCCTCCCGAAACAAATTACTTTAAGTTTAACCCAAATTTTACCGAAAGTCAAGACAATTTATTCCTTAATTATGATATTAGTTGTGAAAAAATATTGACAACTTTATTTTTTTGAAGTATAATTGTATATATCGCGTCATATTTGTACTTTTGATTATAATAAATGATAATTATGATGTTAAATAATAAAAGGTGGAATTAATTAATGGGTATTTTCGACGGGCTTTTCGGCAGCTACAGCAAAAGAGAGCTTGCAAAGATCGAGCCTATCAAGAACAAAGTCCTTGAGCTTGACGACGAATATTCGGCTATGTCCGAGGAAACATTGAAATCGCAGACCGGTGTCTTAAAGGACAGACTTGCAAAGGGCGAGACTCTTGACGATATTCTCCCTGAGGCGCTTGCCACGGTAAGGGAAGCTGCATGGAGAGTTCTGGGCAAAAAGCCGTTTCCCGTACAGATCATAGGCGCTATTGTTCTTAATCAGGGACGTATTGCCGAAATGAAAACAGGCGAAGGTAAAACACTTGTCGCCTGCTGCGCTTCTTATCTCTGCGCTCTGGAGGGAAAGGGAGTTCACGTAGTTACGGTAAACGACTACCTGGCTAAGTTCCAGTCGGAAGAAATGGGCAAGGTATACCGCTATCTCGGTCTTACTATCGGCTGTATCCTTCACGAGCTGAACAACGATCAAAGGCGTGCCGCCTATAACTGTGATATAACTTACGGTACAAACAACGAGTTTGGTTTCGACTATCTCCGTGACAACATGGTCATTTACAAAAAAGACAAGGTGCAGCGCGAGCACCATTTTGCCATTGTTGACGAGGTTGACTCTATCCTCATCGACGAGGCGAGGACCCCGCTTATTATTTCGGGAAAGGGCGATAAGTCAACGGAGCTTTACACCCTCGCGGATAAGTTTGCAAAGACTCTGAAGCCCTATATCGTTGTTGAAATGGACAACAAGGTGGATCAGGAGGAGGCTTCCGAGAACAGCGACTATATCATTGACGAAAAGGCCAAGACTGCCACTATTACCCGTCAGGGCGTTAAAAAGGCGGAGAAGTACTTTAATGTTGTAAATCTGTTTGACGCGGACAACTCAACGCTTCTGCACCATGTAAACCAGGCTCTCAAGGCTAACGGCGTAATGAAGAACGATATCGACTACGTTGTCAAGGACGGCGAGGTCATTATTGTTGACGAGTTTACCGGACGCCTTATGATGGGACGACGCTTCAACGACGGTCTGCACCAGGCTATAGAGGCCAAGGAGGGCGTAAAGGTCGCTCATGAGTCCAAGACGTTGGCGAGCATTACGTTCCAGAACTATTTCCGTCTTTATAAAAGACTTTCCGGCATGACGGGTACCGCTATGACCGAGGAGGAAGAATTCAAAGAAATTTACAAGCTGGACGTTATTGAGATACCCACAAACCGTCCCATTCAGCGTAAAGATCACCCGGACGTTGTGTTCAAGACCGAGCACGGCAAGTTTCTTGCGGCTATACGCCAGATAGAAGAGTGCCACGAAAAAGGTCAGCCGGTACTCGTTGGTACGGTGTCTATTGAAAAATCGGAAGTACTTTCCAAAATGCTCTCCAAAAAGGGTATAAAGCATAATGTTCTTAACGCGAAGCAGCACGAGAAGGAAGCCGAAATAGTTGCGCAGGCGGGTAAGTACGGAGCCGTTACCATTGCTACAAACATGGCGGGACGCGGTACCGACATCATTCTCGGCGGTAACGCCGAATTCATGGCGAAAGCCGAAATGAAAAAACAGGGTATGGAGGACGACGTTATAAACGAGGCGATAAGCTACGCCGAGACGGATAACGAGGAGATTCTTAACGCCCGTAAGATATACCGTGACCTTTACGAGAAGTACAACGAGGAGGTCAAGGAAAAGGCTGAGAAGGTCAAGGAAGCGGGCGGTCTGTTTATTCTCGGTACGGAGAGGCATGAATCCCGCCGTATCGACAACCAGCTCCGCGGACGTTCCGGACGTCAGGGAGACGTAGGCGAGAGCCGTTTCTTCCTGTCCCTTGAGGACGACCTTATGCGCCTGTTCGGCGGCGACAGGATAACCGGAATGATGGAAGTCCTCAAAGTTGAGGAGGATATGCCTATCGAAGCCAAAATGCTGACAAAGGTCATCGAGTCCTCCCAGAAAAAGGTAGAGGGCAGGAACTTTGCTATTCGTAAAAACGTACTCAACTACGACGACGTTATGTCCGCCCAGAGGCAGATCATATACAGCCAGAGAGCCAAGGTGCTTGACGGCGAGGATATTCACGAGTATATCCTGAAAATGATACAGGACATGATTTCCGAGACCGTGGATCAGTATCTTTTGGACGACGGGGTAAAGGACGACTGGAACCTTGCCGGTCTGCGTGACAGATTTATGGGTCTGTTCACTGTTAACGAGGATTTCCGCTTTAGTACCGAGGAGCTTGAAAGCACTTCTAAACAGGATATTGTTGATAAGCTCGTGGGCAGGGCTTTGGACTTCTACCAAAAGAAAGAGGAAAAGATCAGCTCCGAGGTGCTCAGAGAGCTTGAGCGCGTTATCTTGTTGAAGATAGTCGATATCAAGTGGATGGCTCATATCGACGATATGGAGGAGCTGAAGCGCGGTATCGGTCTGCGCTCCTACGGTCAGAAGAATCCTGTTGTAGAGTACCGTTTCGAGGGCTTCGAGATGTTCGACGCTATGGTCGAATCAATTCGTGAGGAAACTATCCGTCTGCTGTTCACTATTCAGCTCAAGCCAAATGAGCAGGCTCCAAAACGGGAACAGGTAATGAAGCCCGAGGATACCGGAAGTGACGGCACGGTTGCTAATACTCCGAGAAAAGTCAAGGGCAAGGTGGGCAGAAACGATCCGTGTCCCTGCGGAAGCGGAAAAAAATACAAGAAATGCTGCGGCATGGATCTGAAATAATCTGGGATTGGAGTCCGAAAATGGCTGAAATAAAAGCTTTTAAAGGCATGAGATATACTGATAACGGCGGAACGCTCAACACGCTTGTGTGTCCTCCGTATGATATAATTTCCGACGCTCAGCGCGAGAGCTATATCGAAAAGAACCCTTATAATATAATCCGTCTGGAGCTGCCAAAGGGCGATGACGGGCGGTACAGAGAAGCGGGAGATACGCTTGGCAAATGGCTTGACAAAGAAATTCTTGCCTGCGACGTCGAGGACAGCATTTACGTTTATGAAATGCAGTTTACGGCAAACGGTGCAAGGCGTTCACTGAAAGGGTTTGTGACTCTTGTGAAGCTTACGGATTTTTCCGAGGGTATAGTTCTTCCTCACGAGGAGACCCTCTCAAAGGCAAAGCAGGACAGATTCGACCTTATGAGCGAGACCTTCTGCAATTTCAGTCAGATATACTCTCTCTATAGGGACGAGAATAATTCGGTCTACGGAATGATAGACGGCTGCTCAAAGGGCGCGCCGGACATGGAGGTCACCGACGGAGACGGTACTGTTCACAGAATGTGGAGGGTTTCCGACGGGAACACGATCTCAAAGCTTACCAGGGCTTTCGCAGATAAAAAGCTGTATATTGCCGACGGTCATCACCGCTATGAGACTGCCCTGAATTTCCACAGGAGCCTTTGCTCCTCGGGAAAGGCTGTTCCCGGCGACGACAGCGGCTACGTTATGATGATGCTTGTGAATATGGAAAACAACGGACTTGTAGTTTTCCCCACCCACAGGATAGTTCACGGTCTTTCGGAATTTGACTCTGAAAAAATTATTAATGAATGCAGGAATTATTTTACTGTTGCCGAGGCACCCGACGAGGGACGTATGCAGGCGGCTCTCAACAAGGCGTACGACGAGGGCAAAAAGGCTTTCGCCCTATACGTTGGCGCGGGAAAGTGCTTTGTTATGACTTTAAAGGACGAAACCGCCGTAAAAAAGCTGCTGCCCGATATGTCGGACGCTTACTGCGGTTTGGACGTTTCGGTGCTGCACAGTCTTGTGCTTGAAAGAATTTTCGGAATAGACAAGGAAAATATGGCGAACCAGAAAAATCTTGGCTATACCCGTTCACGCGAGGAAGCTTTGAGAGCGGTGGATATGGACGGCGCGGACTGTTCCTTTATACTGAATCCCACAAAGGTTTCCGAGATCAGGGACGTTGCGGCTGCGGGCGAGAAGATGCCGCAGAAATCCACTTATTTCTATCCCAAGCTTATAACGGGACTTGTAATGAACAGGTTCGGCGAAAGATAAATATTACCATAAAAGGAAGATGAAGATTTTGTATGCTGGCTGATAAATGCAGAAAAGAACTTACGGAACGGATACTGCCATTCTGGAACAGGCTTCGGGACGATGAAAACGGCGGATTCTACGGCTTTATGGATAACGGTCTGAATGTGGATAAAACTGCCGACAAGGGCGTGATACTCACGTCGCGGATACTTTGGTTCTATTCCTCATGTTACAGAACGCTGGGGGACGAATATCTGCTTGACAATGCCTGCCATGCCTATGAGTTCCTGAAAAAATGCGTTGATACGGTCAACGGCGGCGTTTGGTGGATGATGACTTACGACGGCAAGCCCTCCGATACCATGAAGCATACCTACAATCAGGCGTTTGCCATATATGCTTTGTCGGCGTATTACCTTGCTTCAAAGGATAAAACCGCTCTCGATCTTGCGCTGGAGCTTTTCCATACGGTTGAGGACAAGTGCAGGGACGACGTTGCGTACCTTGAAGCTATGTCCGAGAACTGGAAAGTTGTTCCAAACGACGCTCTTTCGGAAAACGGTCTTATGGCTGACAAGACCATGAATACCGTTCTGCACCTTATCGAAGCCTATACTGTACTGCTTGAAGCCTGTGAAAACGGCGAGAGCGCTCATATAGAGGAACGGCTGATGTTCCTGCTCCAAATTACGGAGGACAAAATTTTTAACAGTGACCAAAATCGTCTGCGCGTATTCTTTGACCGCGAGCTGAACGAGATAGGGGATATCCATTCCTACGGTCACGATATCGAAGCGTCATGGTTAATTGACAGAGCCTGTGAGGTAATAGGGGAAAGACGTTTCATGGCGAAATGGCGGTTTATCGACCTGCGTATCGCTGAAAATATATACGATATCGCTTTTGAAAACGGAGCGGTAAACAATGAGCGTGAAAACGACAAAATTGACAAAAAACGCGTCTGGTGGGTTCAGGCGGAAAGCGTGGTCGGTTTTGTGAACGCGTTTCAGCAGGGCGGGGACAAAAAGTTCCTTGACGCTGCCGATAAGGTTTTCGAGTGGATCGAGACCAGACAGACGGATAAGCGTGAAAACTCCGAATGGTGGGGAGAGGTTGATTTTGACGGCAAGCCTATGCAGACTGTCAACATGGTAAACCCGTGGAAATGTCCGTATCACAACGGAAGAATGTGCATTGAGGTCATAAACAGAAATGTTTCGCTTTAATCAAGCGTGGATTTCTGGCGGTATAGATGAAAGGATGTTGATGTTTTCAATGGCTGTTGTTAATGTTATGGAGAGCGTTGTAAGGGGACGGCTCGAATTTCTTTTACAAGAGGTGGACTGCTGCAAGTGCGATAAATGCATGGACGATATGATGGCGCTGGCTCTTAATGCTCTTAAGCCAAAGTATGTAAATTCTCATAAGGGAGAGCTGTTCAGCAGGCTGGATACTACCAAATATCAGAATACCATAGATATTGACGTAGCTGTAACAAAAGCGATCACCACGGTAAGCTCGAGACCACACAGATAAAGGCTTTGCGCTTTATGCCGACAGTAACTTTTTCATAAGGGAAGCAGTAATTTCGGGGTAGTGAATACAACGGATAGCGGCTTGCCTTTATGGTGTTGCCTGTCAGCATATATGCGTTTTTTTATTTAACCGGTAAAATAAATAAGGAAAGGAGCCGATTTATGCAGAAAAATCTTATTGAAAAGATAAAAGAATCTTTGGGAGCTGTGCTTCCCGTGGCGGCTGTGGTTTTTCTGCTGTCGGTAACGGTCGTTCCGCTCAGCGGCGAGATGTTCTTTTCCTTTTTTGTCGGAACAATCTTTCTTATTGTAGGCATTGGAATGTTTACGCTTGGAGCGGATACGTCTATGATAATTATAGGCGAAAAAATCGGAGCGCGGCTTACAAGATCCAGAAAGATAGCCTTTATTCTTCCCGTTTGTTTCCTGATAGGAGTGCTTGTTACCGTTGCTGAGCCGGATCTGAAGGTTCTTGCGGAGCAGACTCCCATTGTCGATACGCAGGTCATGATATGGTCGGTGGGCGTTGGCGTGGGAATTTTCCTTACCCTTGCGTTTCTGCGTATTTTTATGCAGATAAAAATATCGGCGGTATTCATAGCTTTTTATGCGCTGATATTTATTTTCGCCTGTTCGTCGCTTATTTCTCCGAGCTTTATACCCGCCGCCTTTGATTCGGGCGGAGTTACCACCGGACCTATTACCGTGCCGTTCATAATGGCTCTCGGTCTGGGACTTTCATCTATCCGCGGCGACAAGACTTCTGCGGAGGACAGCTTCGGTTTGGTTGCAATGTGTTCTGTCGGACCTATCCTCACAGTTCTTTTACTTGGCGCTTTGAACAGTACCGAAACAGCCGAACAGACTCTTACTCATCCTGAAAATTATGATGTTATTTCGGAAAGCTTCCGCGAATTCCTGCGGGCATTTCCGCATTACATAAAGGACGTGGCTTCGGCATTCGTTCCTATCGTGGTCTTCTTTCTCGTTTTTGATTTGATATTCCTCAGGCTTGACATGAAAACCATGCTTAAAATTTTTGTGGGACTTGGATTTACATATGTTGGACTGGTTTTGTTCCTGACCGGAGCAAATGTGGGGTTCATGCCTGTCGGTCAGCACATAGGAGAGAATCTTGCGGGAGGCAGAGGCTCCTGGCTGCTTGTACCCATAGGCGCGCTCATAGGCTATTTTATCGTATCTGCGGAGCCTGCGGTGCACGTACTCAAGCAGCAGGTTGAAACGATTACCGAGGGACGTATTTCCGGACGTTCTCTGGGGATAAGCCTTGCACTTGGCGTTGCCGCTTCGGTCGGAATATCCATGGTTCGGGTACTCACCGGAGTATCCATTCTATGGTTCTTAATACCCGGTTATGCTCTTGCGCTTATCATAAGCTTGTTTGTACCGCCTATTTTTACTTCTGTGGCGTTTGACGCCGGCGGAGTTGCCTCGGGGCCTTTGACTGCAACGTTTCTGCTTCCGCTTGCTATGGGAGCCTGTGCCTCCAGGGGAGGAAATATTTCAACTGACGCATTCGGTATTGTTGCAATGGTAGCCATGACTCCTTTGCTGACTATACAGGTGCTGGGTCTTATCAGCAGGTTTAAGACTGTTAAGTCCGACCAAATATGCGAAAGCGGACAGATATTCCCGATCGTTCTGGACGAAAGCTGCGACAGGGCTGTTTTTACGGATACTAAGCTGAGCATTGATTCAAACGCCTGAGAAAGGAGAGCCGGAAAGTGAAAGCAATGTTTCTGATAGCGGACTACAAACGTGCGCAGGACGTGCACAATATTCTTGAGCGGGAGAACCTGCCGTGCCGTTTCCTGCTTCACGGTCACGGTTCGGCTGACTCGGCTATGCTTGATTATCTTGGTCTCGGCGACAACAAAAAAGTTATTGCTGCGGTGTTTGTGCCAAACGGACGGGTAATGAAGCTTTACGATACGTTCAATAAAAAGCTGTCTCTCAGCGAGGCAGGCAGGGGTATTGCCTTTACAGTGCCTATCAGCGGCGCGTCGGGAACGGCGTTTGCTATAAACGGTACTAAACCCGAAACGGAGGGAGAGAACGAAATGTCCGAAGCCAAATATGAAATGATAATAACAATTGTGAACCGAGGCGGATTTGAGGCTGTCAAGGAGGCTTCCAAGGCGGCGGGGGCGCGGGGAGGAACGCTTCTGCACGGTCTGGGACTGGGCGGCGAGGAGGCGGCAAAGTTTCTGGGCATATCTATTCAGCCCGAAAAGGACGTAGTTCTTATTGTCGTCGGCAGGGAAGACAGGGAACGTGTCATGCAGAATATCCTTGACGCGGCGGGAATTCTTACCGAAAATCGCGGGATTTGTTTTTCGCTTCCCGTTGACAGTGCGCTTGGTCTTGCGGGAACAAGCGGCAGGATTGAAGATATTGTAAAATGATTTAAAAAACTTTAGGAAAAGCGGTTATTTTTCCTAAAGTTTTTTGAATATGTGCCGATATATATTATATATGACGAAAAGGGGTCTTTTCAGATGTTAAAGAATATTAGCGGTATGCGCCGCCGTATCAGTGCGCTGGGACTGTCAGCAAACCGTTCATCGCGCAAGACGCTTTATTCGCAGATGCAGCAGGTGTCTGGCGGCAAGCAGAACAGCGGCTTTAAATATGATCGCTTTTCAAGCGCTACAAGCGATTCCCTTAAAGAATTGGGCACTTCCGAAAGCCTTGGTGATTACCGTGTAAAAGCGGCTAAGTCTATGCTTACTCTTTCAAAGTCTTGCGGAAATTTTGACGACATTATGAAAAAAAATCTTTCCGACGAGGGAGTACCTGAAAACATCAGCTTTAAATTCGATTATGACGTAAACAGCGGCGAAGCGAAGATAACTGAAATTTCCGATGAAAAGTATCTTGACGGGGTTCGGAGCGCTTTGAACAAGTCTATGAAAAAGGTGGATCTTGACAGTATTGCAAACGGTTCTAAAATACTTAACGGCAAAATGACCGAAGCATATTATTCCGTTGTTGCGGAAGCTTTGGAAAAGTGCTTCGGACAGGATATTTCCGAGCTTTCCGTGGATAGAAGAGGAAATATTTTGGGAATGAACAGAAATATGAGAGAAGCTGTTACAAGTGAGTTGACTAACTTACGGTTCAATGCTAAGTCACAATACGGTTTTCCCTCAAAGAAGCTTGCTTCCGTTGTGAAGAGTGTTATTTCGGACAAATCGGTGGGAAGCAACGTTTCGCATATGAGCTTTGAACGCGGCAGCCTTAAAACAGCCGATGGTGATATAAGCGTAGGAAAGAATTGCAGTTCGCTTTCAATGAAAGATACAAGCATTGTTCTCAGAGCGGCTGCAGCGGGAGACCCGGGTTCTTTGGATCTTTGGGTCGAAAACGAAGATCTGTTCAAATAATTATAAAAATAAAAGGCAGGAATGAGCTTTTCGCAAAAAGCGAGAAGAAAATTCCTGCCTTTTTAAAAGTCATTTTTCCTTATAATAGAGCGTATCTGAAAACAGCAATTTGCACGAGGAAAAACCACTAAATTTCATGCTGCTTTGGATATATCGCTTCTATTTGGCTTTTGTCTAAATAATACAATTTTGTATGTTTTCAGATGCGTTTTAACATTGCGGAAATTGAATATGAGAGATATTAAAGCATTTGCCGAGAGCGCAAACAATCCCCAAATATTTATTAATATGGAAATTCTTGAAGATTTGGAAATGCCATATATCCGCTTCCATAATTTAAGGCATACGGTGGCTACAAATATGCGCCAACTGACAGGCAGATTCTACGCAGTGGGCGAGGTCTTGGAACATACGCTTGCGGGTATTGGTGTTTAGTTTGGGCTATCCATAAACTTTGAAGCCGTTACAGCTCGTTATGTGGACATGGGGGTTGAACGGAAGAAAGAAGTCCTTGACACACACCATGATGAAGTAGGGAAAACCGAGCCACCGAAAGCAGAGAAAGCCGAACCGAAAAAGGAAAAGAGCAAGATAAAGAAGAAAAGCAGCGATTTAGAACTTTGATGGACATATCTTTTTACTGCTTTTTATGACCCTTTACATCTCCGTGTGGGATTTGGCTTATTTGCCCGAAAATCTGCTGCAATGACTGGAATGCTGTCAGCCTAATCATTGCCCGAATACAATTTGGTAGCACACTCCGAACCACTCCCTGAGCCAGTATGTGGGAAGCAGCCACAGCGACGTCCGCGCCGATACCGAATATGATTCCAGTCCGTACTTGTCCGCTATCAGCTTTGCCCTGAGCTGGTGGAACTCATTGGTGACTATCGTTACGCTGCCGCTTATTCCGTATTCGTTCATTTTTTCAAGCGAGAAGCGTATATTTTCGTCCGTACCGGTGGAGCGATCCTCAAGAATAATTCTGTCCTCGGATATACCCTGCTCAACAAGAACGCGCTTCATGCTCTCCGCCTCGGAAATAAGCTCGTCCGCACCCTGACCTCCGGAAACTATACACATAGCGGACGGGTTTTGGTCAAGGTACCTGTACGCCGCCATAATACGCTGTCTCAGCATAAGGCTGGGTTCCTCTCCCCTTACCTTGCAGCCGAGCACTATCACCGTGGTATTTCCGTCGGGAGGACGGTTTGCCGTTGATATCATAAATACGGATATCACCGCCGCAAGCACAGCAAGAAGCACGGCAACCGTTAAAGCCGCAATACAAGCTATACGAACGGTACGGTGTCCGCATACAAATCGGAAAAATCTGCTCCAGAATACCGAAAGGAAAAACAGTACGGCGCAGACGAACATTCCCGCCACGTTGCCGATATTGATTATCCCCGCGGAAACAGGCGCAAGAAAAACCGCAAATCCCGCAGCCCACAGCAGCGCAAAGAAAATAAGGCACGCCCTTGCAAGCGCACCTTTTGCAGCCGTATCCATTAAAGAGCCTCTTTCAGGGCGATAGCAAGCTGGTCGGGGCAGGACGTACCCTTGCCGTTGCAGTTGATACCCTTAAGCCTTTCAATAGCGTCCTCCACCTTCATGCCCTTTACGAGCGCTGCAACGCCCTGGGTGTTTCCGCTGCACCCGCCCATGAATTTGACGCTTTCGATAATTCCGTTGGTGACCTCAACGTTTATGTGTCTCGAGCAAACGCCTTTTGGAGTATAATTAATAGTCATTTCACATTATCCTTTCATATTTATTCGGCGTATTCCGCCGTATTTTATCAAGTGTTATGGATTTATCCTTGCCACGCCCGACTGAACCGCAGCCTCGGCAACCGCCTTTGCAACGGCCGCGGCAACGCTCTTATCGAAAGCGTCTGGAAGGATAAAATCGGCGCACAGTTTATCCGAGGAAACGGACTCGGCTATGGCTCTCGCGGCGGCGCGCTTCATTTCCTCGTTAATATCCTTTGCCCTGACCGCCAGCGCACCCTTGAATATTCCGGGGAAAGCCACCACGTTGTTTATCTGATTCGGGAAATCGGAACGTCCCGTACCCACAACAAAAGCTCCCGCCTCCTTTGCAAGGTCGGGCATTATTTCGGGAGTAGGGTTAGCCATTGCGAAAATTATAGGCTTATCCGCCATGGAACGCACCATGTTCTGAGAAACAAGGTTTGGTTTGGAAACTCCGATAAACGCGTCCGCGCCGGCCATTGCCTCCGCAAGACCGCCTCTGCGCTTAGTCTTGTTAGTAAGCTTAGCCATTTCGTAGTGTGACGGATTTTCAAAATCGTCGCCGTCGCAGATTATACCCTTTATGTCAACCATAATTATATCGCCGATACCCAGCGAAAGGAACTGCTTTGCAATTGCGCAGCCCGCGGCTCCCGCGCCGTTTATAACGAGGGTCATATCCTCAAAGCGTTTACCGGTTACCTTTGCCGCATTGAGCATTGCCGCCGAAGCCACTACCGCAGTACCGTGCTGATCGTCGTGGAAAACGGGTATATCCAGCTTTTCCTTGAGCCTGCGCTCTATTTCAAAGCACCTCGGAGCGGAAATGTCCTCCAGATTAATGCCGCCGAAGCTGTAGGATATCAGCTCTATTGTACGGACTATCTCGTCAACGTCCTTGGAATTCACACATATAGGGAACGCATCGACTCCCGCAAACTCCTTAAAGAGAGCGCACTTGCCCTCCATTACCGGCATGGAAGCCCTCGGACCAATGTCCCCCAGACCAAGGACGGCGGTACCGTCGGTAATCACCGCCACAAGATTTGAGCGGCGTGTCAGGTCGTAGGACAAATCGGGGTTTTCGGCAATTTCAAGACAGGGCTTTGCCACTCCGGGGGTATAGGCGTTGGAAAGCTGCTCGCGGTTCTCAACCTTGCAGCGGGAAACCACCTCTATCTTGCCCTTCCATTCATAGTGTTTTTCAAGAGACGACTGCATAATATCCATTGTTTAGACTTCTTTCTGTATTTAATTATTAATAAAATTTTTCATGATCTTTGAACCAGCGGTCATAAGCATGACCAATATACAATGATATTGATCCTCTCATTACGTATTTCTCCTCTCCGAACAAATCAGGGTCAAAGTCTTTTCCGAACCTGAACTCGCCGTCGTCGGTATAAATGCTTTCGCCGTCATACCCCATGTGAGAAACATTCGGCGTAATATTTTCGTCCGAAATCAAAAGCTTGACTATGCCCTCAATATTTTTTGCAGGGAACCGATGATGAGGGTCGGGGGAAAACTCCTCGCCTATTTTTGAGGCTTCAATCGCCTTTTGAAGATTTTCATTTGCGCCGCAGAGATTGCCGTTCCCGTCAATAAAGAGGTCGGCTATATCCTGTCCGTAACAGCTTTTAAGGTTGCTTGCCACTGAAGGATAGTACGCCGAGGAAATATATCCGTTCATAACTCTTGATGCAAAAGCAGTAAAAGACATTCCCAATTTAAAATTATTAATCACCGATTCAACACTTTCGCGGTAATTCTCATCGGATATTTTGGTAATTGTTCCCTTATGGGCACTGATGTCATGATCAAATTCAAAAGTCACATCTTTTGGGACTCCCGCTTTTTCAAGAGCGGACGAAAAATTTTCTCTCATAGGTTTGGTTATGTCGTCTAAAAATTCAAAATTGAGCTTGGTTCTGCCCTCGGGAGAGTCCGACTCCAACTTATACCATTTAAGATTCATGGGTACGGCTTTTTTACAGCTTTCACCGAATTCCCTAAGCTTTTTATACTCATCGCTGCTGCAATAATCTGCCTCCGGCAGCGACCGCGTAAACGTGTCAGTATTTGCATTCCGCACTTTTGCGGAATTTGTATCAACAGTTTTGGAGACATAAGCGCCTTTTCCTCCGCTGAAAGAGCTGCGTATCTGAATGTGTGTGCCGATTTGTGTTTCCATGTCAAAGTCCTCCTAAAGTTATACCGTCTAAATTATTTTTCCTTTTTATTGGCAAGCTTTATTATCCTGTCAATATTTTCCTTATCGGTAGTGCTGCTGCCGATATGCGTCGGGTACGCATTGTAAAGCCCGTGGAAATCCGAGCCTCCGGTAACTATAAGATTGTACTTTTTCGCAATGTCAAGTATCTGCTTCTTCTGTTCGTCGTTCGCAGTATAGTGGTACGCCTCAACGCCGTCTATCTTGCCCTTTGCGGCAAGCTCCTCAAGAAGCTCAAGGGAATCATAGTAAACAGGGTGAGCCATAACGGCTACTCCTCTTGCGGAATGTATCAGATCAAGGACAAAGTTAACGTCGGGGTACTCCCGTTCCACAATGCAGGTGCCGCTTTTCAGGTTGAAAAGTTCGTCGTTAAGCTCGCCGTAAAACTCTGTGGTATAACCGTAATCTATAAGAGCGTGCATTATATGCTGCTTGAAGATACTTTTGGAGCCTGTAGCATATTTCAGAACGCTTTCAACGGTAATTGGGTACAGCTTCATAACGTTCTCGACCATTTCCCTTGCGCACGCCTTGCGTATCTCGCAGGCTTTCATGCAAACGCCCTCAAGGCGGTCGGGCTTGCGCGGGGCATAGCACAGGATATGTACCTTCCGGTTCCGTGATTTATCCCATGCGGAAAGCTCCACTCCCGGCAGCACCTGAACGCCGTATCGCTCGCCGAGCACCTTTGCTCTTGAGACGGACGACATGGTGTCATGGTCGGTAATGGAAATAAAATCTATCCCTGTCCTTTTAGCCTGAACGATTATATCCTCTATTCCGAGGGAGCCGTCCGACAGCTTGGTGTGACAGTGCAGGTCGCCGATCATATCTTCATCTCCTTTGATTTCAGTTAAATTAATTATACCACAAACCACGGCAGCATTGCAAGTATTTCATATAAAAATATATAAAAATTCGATAAATTATCAACATATATGTAATTTCCTGTAAATCCGGACAGCTATACCGTTTGCGGACATTTGCCCCTCTGCCGCCGGGTCACAAAAACATATCCTCGAACCACACCTTGTCCGCACGGAACTCTCTGCCGTCAAGATAGTCAAGGCAGCCGCTCTCCGAAGAAAAAGCAAATTTCAGCCTGTAGGAATACAAAGCCTGCGTCTTTACTTTATATTCCCTGTTTATCCTGTTTATTCCATATTTGCCGTCTCCCAGCAGCGGACAGCCTATATGAGCCATATGCGCCCGTATCTGGTGAGTGCGCCCCGTACCCAGCTTTATTTCAACAAGAGCAAGGCTGCCGTTGTCCCGTATGATCCTGTAGCTTGTCACAATGGTTTTGTTGGTACCGCTCTTTCTGTCAGTGACCTTAACCGTATTTGAAGCTGAGTCCTTTTCAAGATAAGCGGTAACGGTATCCGCCCTTTTGGGAGGCACTCCCACGGTTACGCAAAGGTAATATTTTTCTATTTCCCTGTCCCTGATTTTCTGATTGAGTATCCTCAGGGACTCGGCATTTTTCGCGGCAATAACTATCCCTCCGGTGTTTCTGTCGAGACGGTTGCACAGCGCGGGAGCAAAGCTGTTTTCCGCGCCGGGGTCGTACTCTCCTTTCTCATAAAGATAACGCTTCACACGGTTGATAAGCGTATCGGCGGTATTGTCGTCGTCCTCGTGGACTACCATGCCGTTTTTCTTGTCCAGAAGCATTATGTTGTCGTCCTCGTAAATAATATTCAAGGCGGAGCTTACCGACATAAACTCGGTTTCCGGAACTGAATCGAAGAACTCGTCATTCAGGTACATCTGAACGGTATCTCCCTCGCAGAGACGGGAGGATATCTCCGCGCGCCTGCCATTAAGCTTGATGCGCTTGTTCCTTATCGCCTTGTACATCATGCTTTGGGGAAGACGCGGTACAGCTTTCAGTACAAACCTGTCCAGCCGCTGACCGGAATCGTTGTGGTTTATAATAAATTCTTTCACTAATTAAATCACTCATTTCGGTAAAAATATGGTCAAATGTACTAATTATCATTATAACATAATTTTTTTTAAAAAACATCTTTTCAAAAATAAAATTTTGTAGTATAATAGTAGAAACGTTTGTTTTATAGCAAAAATACAAAATGGAGAATCCGTGATGAGCGAAGAAAAAAAGGATAAAAAAGTCAATCTGCATGAGGGACACCGCGCAAGAATGCGGGAACGCTTCAGAAAAAGCGGCTTCAGCGATTTTAACGAGCACCAAATAATAGAACTGCTGCTGTTTTACACCTGTCCCAGAATAGACACCAATGAGCTTGCGCACGTTCTTATAAACAAATTCGGCAGTATCGCCGGTATAATGGACGCAAGCTTTGAGGAACTTATGTCAGTAAAAGGCATATCGGAAAATACGGCTACGCTTTTTAAAATAATACCGAGCTTTCTTCCTATATATTTCAACTCGCGTTCGGACGGCACAGTGTACGATAACACGGATAAGCTCAAAACGCTTTTCAGACCGCAGTTTGTGGGACTTACCCACGAGCAGTTCAGGCTTGCCTGTCTGGATTCCAACCTTAGAGCAGTTTCAAACGTGCTCATTTCCGAGGGCAGCCCCAATTCGTCGCCCTTTGAAATGCGCAGGATAGTCGAGGAAACCTTCAAGGCAAAGTCGGTAAACGTGGTCATAGCGCACAATCACCCAAAGGGTCTGCCTGCTCCGTCGGAAGAGGATATCGCCTCAACAAGATATATAAGCGCTTCACTAAGGTCTCTCGGTGTAACGCTTCTCGACCACATCATCGTCGGGGAACGTTCCGCAGCTTCCATGCGGGAAATGTCGTACATAAACGTTTTTGAGTAGAAAGGACGTTCATATGGATAAATTCAAGCTTGTTTCCGAATATACACCGTCGGGCGACCAGCCAAAGGCTATCGACAGTCTTGTGGAGGGTCTTGAAAGCGGAATGAAAGAGCAGTCCCTTATGGGAGTTACCGGCTCGGGAAAGACCTTTACAATGGCTAATGTAATAGCGAGGGTGAACCGCCCTACGCTGGTTCTTGCCCACAATAAAATTCTGGCGGCACAGCTCTGCTCCGAATTCAGGGAGTTCTTTCCCGAAAACGCCGTGGAATATTTTGTCAGCTACTACGACTATTACCAGCCGGAAGCATACGTCCCCTCAACGGACAGCTACATCGAAAAGGACTCGGCGGTAAACGACGAGATAGACAAGCTGCGGCACTCGGCGACCTCCGCTCTCGCCGAAAGGCGGGACGTTATCATCGTGGCTTCGGTATCATGCATATACTCCCTGGGCTCTCCTATAGACTACCGTACAATGGTTATTTCCATGCGTCAGGGTATGGAGTTGTCACGAGAAGTGCTCCTCGCAAGACTGGTAGGCATTCAGTACGAGCGGAATGACATAAACTTTGTGAGAAACAAATTCCGCGTCCGCGGCGACGTCGTTGAGATATTTCCCGCAGGTTCGACAGAGAACGCCATACGCATTGAATTTTTCGGGGACGAGATAGAGCGTATTACCGAATTCAAGGCGCTCACGGGAGAAGTCCTTGCTACTCTGTCGCACGTTGCGATATACCCCGCTTCACACTATGTAATTTCCCGCGACAGAATGCAGGAGGCAATTGCCGAAATAGAACAGGAGCTTGACGAGCGTATCAAGTATTTCAAGGACAACGAAATGCTGATCGAAGCCCAGCGCATTGCCCAGCGTACCAATTACGACATTGAAATGCTCCAGGAAATAGGCTTCTGCAAGGGTATCGAGAACTACTCCCGAATACTGGCAAGACGCGCCCCGGGAAGTATTCCATACACGCTTTTGGATCACTTCCCCGACGATTTTCTTCTGATAGTGGACGAGAGCCATGTCTCCCTGCCCCAGGTACGCGCCATGAGCGCGGGCGACCGCGGACGAAAAAAGACTCTTATTGACTACGGTTTCCGTTTGCCGTCGGCGTATGACAACCGTCCGCTGAACTTCGACGAGTTCTATGACAAGCTTAATCAGGCGATCTTCGTTTCGGCTACGCCCGGACCCTTTGAGCGGGAGAAGTCCGCCCAGATCGTTGAGCAGGTAATTCGTCCCACAGGGCTTGTTGACCCCGAAATAATTGTCAAGCCCGTTGAGGGACAGATAGACGACCTGCTCCTTGAAATAAACGCGCGCACCGCCAAAAACGAACGTGTACTTGTTACAACCCTTACGAAAAAAATGGCGGAGGACTTAACGGCGTACCTCGAAAAAATGGAAGTAAAGGTCAGATATCTGCATTATGACATCGATACTATCGAGCGTATGGAAATTATCCGCGACCTGCGTCTGGGAGAGTTCGACGTGCTGGTGGGAATCAACCTTCTCCGCGAAGGACTTGATATTCCCGAGGTGTCGCTTGTAGCGATACTGGACGCGGACAAGGAGGGCTTCCTCCGTTCGGAAAGCTCCCTTATACAGACCATAGGACGTGCCGCGAGAAACGCAAACGGACAGGTAATAATGTATGCAGACTCGGTAACAAAGTCCATGGAAAACGCTATCATGGAGACCGAACGCCGCCGCAAACTGCAAATGGATTACAACAGAGAAAACGGTATCACTCCGAAAACTATTGTTAAGGATATCCGCGACGTTATCGAAATCTCCACAAGAGCCGAAACCGACCAAAAGACCGAAAGTGCCAAAAAGAAGCGCATGAGTCCCGAGGAGCGTGAGGCTATGATCAAAAAGCTAACGGAGGAAATGAAAAACGCCGCAAAAATTTTGGAATTCGAGCACGCGGCGTATCTGCGCGACAAGATAAACGAACTGAAAGAAGCGGGAAAGCCGCCCCGCGCGCTTCCCAAGCGGAGAGGAAAGTAAATGAACCATACTATAAGAGAAATCACGAATACGGAATATTACTTGCTTGATGATTTTTTGTACGAAGCAATATTTGTTCCGCAGGGCGCTGAACCTCCGCCTCGGTCAATAATAAATAATGCCGAGCTTCAGGTTTACGTTAAGGACTTCGGGAAGCACCCGGACGACCGCTGTCTTGTCGCCGAAATTAACGGAAAAATAGTCGGAGCGGTATGGGTGCGCATAATGAACGATTACGGACACATCGACGACGAAACGCCGTCCTTTGCGATATCGCTCTATAAGAAGTACCGCGGGCGCGGGATAGGTACGGAGCTTTTGATAAAAATGCTTGGCATTTTGCGTGAAAGCGGTTATAAAAAGGCTTCGCTGGCTGTACAGAAAGCCAATTACGCTGTGAAAATGTACAAAAAGGTCGGATTTAAAGTTGTCGGTGAAAATGACGAGGAATATATAATGGCCTGTAATTTTACTAAGCAATAATTTTATTCTCTATTATTTAATCTCTATTTTCTGAAAGGAAGTATACAAAATGCCTATTGATAAGATCACTATAAAAGGTGCGCGGGAACATAATTTGAAAAACATTAATCTCGAGATACCCCGCGATAAGCTCATTGTCATGACGGGTCTGTCCGGCTCGGGAAAATCCTCTCTTGCGTTCGACACTATTTACGCGGACGGTCAGAGACGCTATATGGAAAGTCTTTCCTCATACGCGAGAATGTTTCTCGGACAAATGGAAAAACCCGATGTAGACAGCATTGAGGGGCTTTCTCCCGCTATCTCCATCGACCAAAAGACCACCTCCAAGAACCCCCGCTCCACTGTGGGTACGGTAACGGAAATTTACGATTACCTCCGTCTTCTGTACGCGCGGATCGGCATACCCCACTGCCCCGTATGCGGACGTGAGATAAAGCAGCAGACCGTGGATCAGATAGTCGACAGGATAATGGAGCTTCCGGCAAATACAAAAATACAGCTTCTTGCTCCGGTTATAAGAGGACGCAAGGGTGAACATACAAAGGAGATAGAACGGGCACGTAAGGCGGGATATGTGCGTATTCGCGCGGACGGCATAATCTACGACCTTTCCGAGGAAATAAAGCTTGAAAAAAACAAAAAGCACAGCATTGAGATAGTCATTGACCGTCTTGTTATCAAGGAGGGCATTGAAAACCGTCTTGCGGACAGCGTTGAGACCGTCGCGGCAATTTCCGGCGGACTTGTTATCGCCGACGTTGTTGACGGCGAGGAAATGCTTTTCTCCCAGAATTACGCCTGTCCCGAGCACGGGGTTTCCATTGACGAGCTTGCCCCCAGAATGTTTTCCTTCAACAATCCTTTCGGGGCCTGCGCCAAGTGTACCGGTCTGGGTGTGTTCCGCAAGATCGACCCCGACCTTATAATACCCAACAAGGACCTGTCCATAAGGCAGGGGGCTGTAAAGGCCATGGGCTGGGCGACTACCGACGAGAGTTCCATCGCTATGATGTACTTCAAGGGCATCGCCCAATACTACGGGGTATCCCTCGACACGCCGGTAAAAGACCTGCCGAAAGAAGCTGTAGACGCGATACTGTACGGTACGGACGGCGTTAAGCTAAAGCTGCACCGCTCCACCGAGTACGGCGGAGGGGTCTACTATCAGCCCTTTGAGGGAATTATTCCCAACATGGAAAGACGTTACCGTGACACCAATTCCGAGTTCAGCAAAAACGAGATCGAGGACTGCATGACCGAAACGCCCTGTCCCGACTGTCACGGTCACAGGCTGAAAAAGGAGAGCCTTGCGGTTACCGTTGGGGGAAAAAATATTTCCGAGCTTTGCAATCTTTCCGTTAACGACTGCGCGGACTTCATAAACGGTCTGGAGCTTTCAAAGCGCGACAAAATGATAAGCGGTCAGATAGTCAAGGAAATAAAGTCCCGTCTGGGATTCCTCAAAAGCGTGGGACTGGAATACCTTACCCTGTCCCGTTCCGCGGGAACTCTCAGCGGCGGCGAGAGCCAGCGCATACGTCTCGCCACCCAAATAGGCTCCTCACTTATGGGCGTGCTCTATATTCTGGACGAGCCCTCCATAGGTCTGCACCAGCGCGACAACAACAAGCTGATAGCCACCCTGAAGCGTCTCCGCGACCTGGGCAATACTCTTATTGTTGTAGAGCATGACGAGGACACCATGTACGCCGCCGACTATATCGTTGACATAGGTCCCTACGCCGGAGTAAACGGCGGAGAGGTAATATGCACAGGTACGGTAGACGATATCAAGGCCTGTAAAAAATCAATTACCGGACAGTACCTGAGCGGCAAGCGGTTTATTCCCGTCCCCGATGAACGGCGCACAGGAAACGGCTTTGCTCTTGACGTTATAGGCGCGTCCGAGCACAACCTGAAAAACATAAACGTTTCCATACCTCTGGGAACTTTTACCTGCGTTACGGGAGTTTCGGGAAGCGGAAAATCCTCGCTGGTTAACGAGATAATCTACAAGCATCTTGCGGGAAAGCTCAACCGCGCCAAAATTCGCCCGGGAAGCTTCGAGCGTATGGAGGGTCTTGAAAACCTTGACAAGGTAATAGCTATCGACCAGTCCCCCATAGGAAGAACGCCGCGCTCCAATCCCGCCACCTACACGGGACTTTTCACCGATATCCGCGACCTTTTTGCTAATACCAACGACGCGAAAATGAAAGGCTACTCCAGCGGACGTTTTTCTTTCAACGTCAAGGGCGGACGCTGCGAAGCCTGCGAGGGCGACGGTATCATCAAAATAGAAATGCACTTCCTGCCAGACGTATACGTCCCCTGCGAGGTCTGCAAGGGGCAGCGCTATAACCGCGAGACTCTTGACGTTCACTACAAGGGCAAGTCCATATACGATGTACTGGAGATGACCGTTGACGAGGGTGCGGAATTTTTCGCCAATATCCCAAAGCTTGCCCGCAAGCTTCAAACCTTGCAGGACGTTGGTCTGGGGTACATCAAGATAGGTCAGCCCGCAACCACTCTCTCGGGAGGAGAAGCTCAGCGCGTCAAGCTTGCAACGGAGCTTTCCAAGCGCGCCACGGGACGTACTATCTACATTCTTGACGAACCTACTACCGGACTGCACACCGCCGATGTACACAAGCTGGTCGAGGTTTTGCAGTCCCTTGCGGACACGGGAAATACCATTCTCGTTATCGAACACAATCTTGACGTTATCAAATGCGCCGACTACATCATTGACTTAGGTCCCGAGGGAGGAGACGGCGGCGGTACCGTCGTCAAGTGCGGCACTCCCGAAGAGATCGCCACATGCAAAGAATCCTACACCGGCAAATACCTGAAAAAAATGCTGAAAAAAAGTTAAGTCTTTGCTTTTAACGCAGTCTGTAATGATATCGCTGAATTATAATTTTTGAAATGATAATCGGCTTTAATAGAAACAAACAAAAGCGGAGAACAGCTAAAATTGTTCTCCGTTTTAAATTTACAGTTTTATCCGCCGCAGTGAAAACTGAAATAATTTCCCTGATTTTTTTTGCATATGTACATTGCCGAATCAGCCATAGCATATATCTTGTCAAACTCTGCGTCGTTTTCTCCGTCGAAAAGTACTGCGCCGAGACTTACGGATATACCTCCTTTTCCTATTTCGGGAATATTTATCTTCTCAACTTCGGCAAAAAATCTGTTTATGCATTCCGCTCCCTGCGCTTCAGAACCGATCCCTATTGCAAAGGAGGCAAACTCGTCTCCGCCGAGACGCATTGTAACATCGCTGCGCCGAAAGCTCCTTTTGAGGCAGTCTGCCACGGCGATAAGAGCTTTATCTCCTATCGTATGCCCGTAGTTATCGTTAATGGATTTGAACTTGTCAATATCAAGCAAACAAAACATACCCTTTGCTCCGCCTGCAATAAGCTCGTCAATCTTAGCCTCTCCGCTGCGGCGGTTGCTTATTCCGGTAAGTACGTCGGTCTCGGACAGCACCAGAAGCTCGTCCTCAAGCTTCTTTTTGTCGGTAATATCCATAAGCGAGTTTATCATTACCTTTTCACCGCTTGCAAGAACAGCTGTCCTCGCACGGGAAATAATATAGGTCAACTCACCGTCCGCCTGCTCAATGGCGTACTCGTAATCGTAGCTTCCGAGAGTCTCGTTCATTCGCGTAAGCTCGCTTCGTATCTCGTCCTTATTGTCGGAAATGATCCTCTCAAAAATATCATTGTAAACGCCGTCCGGTTTTTCCCTGCCGAAAAGCCGCAGAGCCGCGTCGTTCATCATAAGTATCTTTCCGCTTTCCGCGTTGGAAGCGATAACGCCGCATTTCTGGATATGAAGCATCTCGGCGTATATCTCGTTCTGATTTTCCAGAGCGGCTTTAAGCGCCCTCTGATATTCAAGCTCCATTCGCTTTTCCCTGTCAATGTACTGGATAGCGTATATGACGTGTATAAGACTGTTGTCGTCCGCGCGGCTGACAACGATAAAGTTTGCTCTGCACCAGTGTCCGTCAGAGGAAAGGAACTCATAGCTTATAACGTTTGTGTCAGCCATGCGCCCGTTAAGCGTGGAAAAATCCACAAAGCTAAGTATTCCCGAAAGAAAATCCTTATCGGCAAATTCCGACATGGCTGTTTTCAAACCTGCCGAAGCATTTTCAGGTCTGCATAAAAATCTTCTTATCGTCTTGTTGCTGTTAAGCTCCTTTTGGGTATCCTCCGGAATATTAAGCAAATGCATCGAAGCGTATATTTTTGAAATGGACTTGATTATGCGCTCCTCCACAGTTTCTCTCTTGCAGATATCGTTTACGACAAACGCGGAAGCCGATTGCATAAGAAGCAGCGTATCAGTGTTTTCCCGCGGATTGTCCACTCCGATAAATCCCACAAGCCTGCCGTTCATTCTGAGCGGAGCCGCCATAAGGCACTCTATACCCTGCAAAGCAAGTATCCTGTATTCCTCTGAATCCTCCGAAACTTCGTCGTCCAAAGAATTTATGTAGAACTCTCCCTGTTCGTCAAAATAGCGCAGCCAACGGTCAATGTCAGCTATTTTTACATTCGCAAGAAGCTCGATAGCGGGTTCGACTCCGTCTTTGCACCATTCATAGGTATTATGCATCATTATGCCGTCGTCATCAAATTCAAATATATATCCTCTGTCGGCTTTGTAAAAATCAGCGATTATTGAAAGAAGCTCGTTTATGGCTTCGTCAATATTTTCGCTTATATGTAAAGTATGAACGCACTTGATAATAGTAGATTGGATTGCAAGATATTTTTCCGCATCAAGCGGAACTGAATTTAATACCGAATTTTTAACCATAATTATATCCTTTCGGAACGGATTTGCAGCGGTCAGCCGCATAAACAAATTTACATAAAAATAAAACAGCCGCAAATAATTATACCACAATATCCTGCGTCAAATCTGCATTTAACAGAATTAACATATATTTTGACGAAATCTGCATTGCATACTACGGTATGCAAACAGTAACCTGTAAGTACTATTCTCCGCGGCAGATAATGAAACCTTAATATGAAATGTCACAGAATAGGAAAACGGCGTTTAGTGCGCCGTTTTCTGTTACATATTATTTTAACATATTATCCACCATTTGTCAAGTATTGTTCAAATATACGCTGATATTTTTTCGCACAGAACGCAGTTATCCTTACAGATTATTAAACCCGTTTTTCCTCACTATCTCCGCGTAATCCTTATAGGAATAGTCCAAATCAACATCGCCGTTTATGCCGTTGACTTTTCCCGTAGCTGAATACTGCCACATTCCGTAATGACCGTCGTACAGCGAATCAAGTCTTTCCTCGTCTCCCCAGCAGGCTATCCAGATGTCGTACTTTTTCAGCTTGGATTCGTTTATGCACGTCTTTATAAAGTTTGGGGAATTATACACCATAGCATAATAGCCTGCGTCCTCCAAAACATCCATAAAAGCTTCTATTATAGCTGTGACCTGCTTTTTGGACATTTTTTTATAAAATTCTTCCTCAATATCGAGAACTACAGGATACTCGGGACTGAAGCCTCTTATCTGCTTCAGGAAAAATCTTGCTTCTTTCTTGGCTTCCTCCGGAGTTGTTGCATATGTATAGTGATAAAATCCATAAGGTATGCCATATTTCTCGCAGCCCTCAACGTTTTTATCCAGCATCTCGTCAACGTGCTCGCTTCCGAACGAGCTTCGTATCATAACAAAATCTATTCCGGAAACCGAAACCTTTTTCCAATTTATATTCCCCTGCCACTTGGAAACGTCAATACCGCGCAGAATATCGTCGTATACCGTAATGTTCATTTCAGCCGTTACTCCGTTGGGAGCGGAAGCCGTAATGACTGTTGAACCCGCACCGATTCCCGTTATCTTTCCGGAAGCGGATATATCTGCAACGCCGGGATTTTCCGAGCTGTAGGTCAGATCGGCATAATATCCGAGCGGATAGAATATAACGTCTGTCTGAAACGTTTTTCCGGCACGGAGCATAATAAAGCTGTCCCCAAATTCCAGCTCTGTGATATCGCCTTTTTCCGGAAAGGCGTTCTCATCGCCGTCCTCGTTTGTTATAACGAAGTAAACGTTCTTTTTTCTTCCGCCGGAGGTCTCGAGCTGAACCTTGGCCTCTCCGTATCCAACAGCCGTAACAAGACCGTCCTGATCTACCTTTACAATGCTTTTGTTAAAATTTCTGTATGTAACATAATCGTCGGATTTCAGCGGGGTAAACGCATACTTTATCTGAAACGTTTCGCCTATCTCCAAGTTATTCGTCTGCTTGACCTTGAGACGGATATTTCTCGCCGGTAGCGTTACCTCATGATAATCGTCCTCAAAACCGCCTGCAACTGCGCCGTCGTCATCAACAGCTGGAACTTCATCAAAAAAATCACTGTAATCAACGTCAGTATTGTCTTCATCGCCGCTATAGTCATCTCCGTCATTCATAAGTTCATTATCGTCAACCATAATGGTATCAATTTCCTCCAAAGCCTCGGCAAAAACAGTAATTCCCGCCGAACCGAACGCCATACAAGCCGAAAGCGCCGCTCCGATAAGCCGTCCGAAAATATTTTTTCTCACTTTATCAGATCCCTTCTATTTATATATAGTTTTACACGGCAGAAAAGCGCCGCAGGAAAATTCAGTATATATTTATTCTATAATAATACAACGGCGGTGTCAAGCGTTTTTATGCAATTACGCGGCGGTTTTTCGATAATATAGGCGAATCGCGTCGAACAGAGGCAAAACGGACTTATTTACCTGCTTTCGTCAAGATAGTTCTGCACACGGTTCTGGATAATGGCGGCAGCCTCTTCCGCGGACTTTTGACCGGCAAAATACGCAGCTGATTCATCTGTAATAATTTTATAAATATAATAATCATTCTCCATAGTGCCGGCAGCAGAATTGATCAGGTCATATATCCTCCGGTTATCCTCATCGGTATTCAGACCCAATTTTATCTCTTTGCCAAACTGATTCCACTTCGGTTCTTCGTATTCCTTTTCAAGCGCGCTATACCTTCCCCTTTTGGCATTTTCAGCCATTACTTCAAGCGACGACAGCCTTACCGGAAATTCCAAAAAGGGAGAATCAATAATGCCGTCCTGATATTCATCCGTATAAAAGTTTCGCAGGAATGCCCACGCCCCCTCTTTATTCGGAGAGTTGTCCAATATCGCATACTCGGCTCCCGGCTTAATGACTGAACCGTTTCCGCCCGCTCCGGGGTATCCCATAAACGTAACCGGTTCACCGAATATACCGTTTTCAATACGCCGTAGATCCGTAAAACCGATTATATTGTAACCCGAATAAAAAAGTATGTCGCCGTTAAACAGTTCGTAAAACTCATCATAATACAAATTCTCATTTTCAAAATAGTCTTCCGATATCTCAAAAGGAAATCTGTCGCAAAATTTCAGCAGTGCGGCAAATTCCTCGCCGTCAAAGCTGCATTCGCCTGAGTTTTTGTCTATAAAGCTTCCATAACTATAACGTATGAGCGTATCAAGGGCGCTGCTTTTGGTAGTATAGCCGTTCATCATTTTTTTGTCGGGATAAGTCTCTGCAAGTTTAACGAAGTCCTCAGCCGTTCTGCCCCGCTTATCACCCACAAGGGAAGCTTTTCCTACGACCGTATCGATCGAAAATTGCGGTACAAGTTCACAAAGCTTACCGTCGTTTTCATAGGCTTTAAAAATACTTGCAAGAAAGTCTTTCCGTTCCATATCGGGGTCGTCGTCTATAAATTCGTACAGGTCTGCAAACAATCCTTTATTCAAATAGCTGTCTATCGGCATTTCCCGACTAACTACAAGTATATCCGGAGCGTTTCCGGTCGTGATATCTGTGTTCAAGCGTATAAGCGGATCGTCGTATTCGTTTATGTATTCAGTAAGTTCGACTCTATAATCCGCATTTATTCTGTTAAAATCGTTAATGCAGTCATAAAGCTGCTTATCGTTCACGACACGCCAAGCATACATTTTAATAATCTTTTTACCGTCCGCGGTTGTTGCCGCGGTTACCTCCAAGACCTGCTCCTTCCCGTTCTTACCGCAGGACGATATTCCCAGACACAATACCGCTGCTGTAAACGCCGCAAATATTTTCTTATACATTATAAATTCCCTTTCAATATCTGCATAATCTGTTAATTTAATTGTAACAAATTATACAGTAAAAAGCAAATTACAATATAGTGAAAATCTAATTACAATTCGGTTTCAAAACCTTGTATACAAAAGACTATCTGCTTTCATCAAGATAGTTCTGCACGCGGTTCTGGATTATCTTTGCGACTTCTTCCGCAGATTTCTTACCGTCGAAGTACATCGCCGCTTCTTCTCCGATAA
Source organism: uncultured Oscillospiraceae bacterium (assembly GCA_910584715.1). Lineage (GTDB taxonomy): Bacteria > Bacillota > Clostridia > Oscillospirales > Ruminococcaceae > RGIG8773. Next base: position 164,114 of record CAJUAN010000001.1, on the reverse strand, counting down.
TAGCGTTTACTCCGCTGTCCCTGCGGCTGATGTTACTGGTGCTGTTTATAAAATCAGTTATTTTTTTGTTGTCCGCGTCGGTATTTACGCCGATGTTTACCTCGCTGAGTCCGTTCCAATAGGTTTTTCGTTCATATATCTTTATTCCGTCATCGTTTTCATAGTAGGGTATTTCCTTTGCTTCCTCCGCTGCCTTTTCAACAGCCGATACTTTTACCGGGAAATGGCTGCTGTCGTTTTTTGCGTACCGATCCTGATAATCGTCAGTCAGAAAATATTTTATAAATTCCCAAGCCCCCTCGGGATTTGCAGCGTTTTCGGCAATCGCAAGCTCCTTGTAAGCGTCGAAAACCGCTCCGTTACCCTTTACGCCCGGGTATCCCTTAAACGTTACGGGACTGACATAATTCACCTTTTCCAGTATGCGCATACTCTCAAAATTACCCAGACTGTACTTGCACAAAAGCATTTCCCCATCGCGGCAGGCTTCGTAGTAATCCGTCCAGTAGTTGTTGCTGTTGGCTTCCATCTGCTCAATGTCTATCTCCTGTGGAAAACGGTTCGCAAATTCCATAAGTCCGATAAAATCCTCCGAATCAAAGCTGCACGTACCATTTTCCCTGTCTATGTAATTTTCGCTGCACAGGTATGTTATATCGGAAAAAAATTCGGCTTTGCTTATGCTTACATGATAGCTGTCTCCCACGATATATTTGCCGGGATTATCGTCCGCAAAGCGAGTGAACTCCTTAACGGTCCAACCTTCCTTGCCGCCGATAAGCGAGGACTTCCCCACAAGTGTATTTACACTGAAGCAGGGCGCAAGCTCGTAAAGCCCCCCGTTTGTCTCATACGCCTTCAGCACGCCCTCCAAATAATCGGTACGGTTCACATTTCCGTCATTATCCATAAATCCGTAAAGATCCGCAAGAAAGCCTTTTGAAATATAGCTGTCAATAGGCATATACGGGTGCAAAAGAATAACGTCCGGAATTTTTCCGGCAATAATATCATTATTGAGACGCGTCAAAGGGTCGTCCGGATATTCATTCGCGTACACGGTAACGTCAATACTGTATTCGGAGTTTGCTTTGTTAAAATCGGCGACGTCCTTTTTAAAATCCTCGTCAACATATAGCGCGTACAGCTTTACAAGCTTCTTACCGTCTTCCGTCATCTCGGATACACGCTCCTCCACGCCTTTTCCGCAGGAGGAAGACATCAGGCACAGCGCGGCTGCAAACAATGCTGCAAATATTTTTATTAAGCATTTAAACACTAAAATTTTCCTTTCCGATTTACCTAACTAAATCAAAGTCTGCATTTGAAATCCCCGTAGCCAAAGCTTTTGACCGTTTTGCAGCTTCCGTCCCCGCGGCGCCAAACGATAGCAGGCAGCGGCATACCATTAAAAGTATTGTTTTTTACCATAGAGTAAATCGCCATATCGCAGAAAACAAGCCTGTCGCCGATATTCAGCGGTTTATCAAAGGAATAATCTCCAATAATATCGCCCGCAAGACAGGTAGGACCTCCCAAACGATAGGTGTAAGGCTTTTCGTCCGGCATACCCGCACCGATAACATTTGGACGGTAAGGCATTTCCAGCACGTCCGGCATATGGCATGCCGCGGAAGTATCAACAATAGCAAGCTCCATACCGTTTTTTAAGGTGTCAAGAACTTCTGTAACCAAAAATCCTGCGTTGAGAGCCACTGCCTCCCCGGGTTCAAGGTATACCTGTACGCTGTACTTTTTCTGTACTCTGTCAATAATTTTCGCAAGCTTTTCAATGTCGTAATCTTCACGGGTAATGTGATGTCCGCCGCCGAAATTCAGCCATTTCAAGCCATACAGGTATTTAGCGAATTTTTCTTCCACAGCGGCAACGGTACGCTCTAAAACGTCCGCGCCCTGTTCGCACATAGTATGAAAGTGCAGACCGCTTATTCCCTCCGGAAGCGTGTCGGGAAACTCGGCAATAACCGTGCCCAAACGGGAACTTTTGAAGCATGGATTATAAATGTCCGTCTCTATCTCTGAATATTCGGGATTCATTCTGATACCGACTTCAATGTCCCTGCCGCTTTTCAGCACATCGGGATAAAATTTTTCGTACTGCGCAAAGCTGTTGAAAACAATATGATCCGCAACGTTAACTATTTCCTTAAAATCACTTTTCTTATATGCCGGAGCGTAGACGTGTACCTCGCCGTTCGGCATTTCCTCTTTGCCGAGCTTTGCTTCGTACAAACCGCTGGCAGTAGTTCCCGACAAATACTCGGAGATTATCGGGTATAGGCTGTACATTGAAAACGCTTTTTGAGCAAGCAAAATCTTGCAGCCCGTCATGTCCTGCACAGACTTTAAAATCTCCAGATTTTTCCTGAGTAAAGCTTCGTCCACAACATAGCAGGGAGTTGGCACTGAGTATATGTCAAAATTTAACATTTTAGTTCTCCTTATGAAATTGGTTTAAAATAAACGCGGCTGTTCCCGCCGTAAATGTCAATGCGGCTTTCAATGTAGGAAAATCCGTATTTTTCGTACAGTCCCACATGGTCGGTGCAGACGTATATTTTGGGAATTTCCTTTTCGGCTGCAATTTCCCCGCAGCGGCTGATAAGTCTTCCGGCGTATCTGTGTCCCCGATATTCGGGAACGGTATAAACAAAGCCTACCCACGGGGAAAGCCTTTCGTCGTCGATACAATCCTTCTCGGCAAACGTCAGGAAAGAAACGAGCTTGTCACTGTCTGCAAGAAGCAGCAAAGTCCCCTCGCCGAGATTATCGTGAAAAGTTTTTTCCTCAATAAAACGAGCGAGGGTTTCAGCCGCCTGCCAATCGCTTTTTTTGATTTCGGAAAGCCAGTAGCCGGGCTTGTTCGATTTAAAATAATCAATAATTTCCATTAACTACTCCTTGTCAACGATCTCGATATTTTTAAGCTGACCCTCCAGATTGGCTTTCACGCCGTCGCGGTACTCCTGCCGCAGAGCCGCCTGTTCCGCTTTTTCCGCCTCGGTAAGTCCATCCGCTGTGCGTGACTTCCTCGCCAGCTCGTTTATCCTGTCAATTTTTTCCTTAGTCATTTTGATACTCCTTTGCGAATTTCTTTAAATATTCGTCTGTCTCCTGCCGTGACTTAAAAATCACAATGTTTTTATCCTTATAGCGTTCCAGCATTTGGTATATTTCAGGCAGCTTTTCGTTGGGGAAATCTACTATCCACTGCCTGAATTCCTCATCCAGTTCCTCCTCGACCCAAGGCATATCTTCGCGTTTGGTGCCGACCCTTGCCGCCGCCCCCGCCAAGCAGACCTCCAACGGAAAATTCAGCAGGAAAACCGCGTCGCAACACTTCAAACGCGTTTCAATAGTGCGCTGATAGTTGCCGTCTATTATCCATTCGTCCGTACTCAAAATATCGGTCAGCCGACTGTCAAATTCTTCCCTTGAGACAGTAGTCCTGTCGGGTCTGTGATTGATCATATCAAGATAATAAAGGGGCAGACCCGTTATGTCCCGCAATTGACGTGAAAACGTACTTTTGCCCGATCCGGGACTGCCGATCACAATAATTTTCCGGAGCATATCAGCCCTCCTTAAGGTCGGTATGCTTAACAGTGTTAACGGCGTTGTTCTGTGAAAGAAGATACAGACAATACTGATTCATGCTTATGCCCTCGCGCTTTGACTGCTCGGCAAGCTGTTTGTGCAGAGTTTTGGGTATTCTTATTTTGAACTGTCCGGAAAAGCTGTTTTCCGGCTCGTAGATGTGCGCGCCGTCCTCCAAAGCTGCTTCAAGCCACGCTTTTTTTGCGTCGAAAGCGTTTGCCGCCGCCTGTTCCGCAGACTCTCCGCAGGTAACACACCCGGGCAAGTCTGGATACGAAGCGACAAATCCGCCCTCTTCGGTATCGGGAACGATCTCAAGACGGTACGGTATCTTTAGATAGTCATTCAAGGTTTTCATTGTCGTTTTCCTCACTTTCTATAATTTCTTTTACCATTTCAACGTACGCTTTTTTGATAGGTTCATGCTTCGGTACGGTTATCGGACAGCAACCTTTTTTACGAAATGTGAAATGGCTGCTCCCGCCTGAGGGTGCATACATTGTATATCCGCAGCTTTCGAGTACCTTTCGCAGCTCGTCAAAACGAACGTCCTTTGAAAGCGTACAAATTTTATTCAATAGTTTATTCCATTTGGACATTACGTATTCTCCTTTATAATATTATAGCATGGTGTCACATATGGTGTCAAGAAAAAACAGGGAATAATATAAAAATATGGACGAGACTTGCCAATACAGACTTGCCCCGCCCTACATTTTTATTATTTATGATTTATGCAGTACAATTATTTGGAAATAAGTGCCAGCGTATCTCTTGCGATAAGCAACTCCTCGTTGGTGGGAACTACCCAGACCTCAACCTTGGAGTCGGCAGTGGATATCTTTTTCAGCTCGCCGTGAATAGTTTTGTTAAGCTCGCTGTCAATTTTAATTCCAAAGAAATCCATATCCGCACAAACACCCTCGCGGACTTCGGAGGCGTTCTCACCGATCCCGCCTGTGAACAGAACAGCGTCCAGACCGTTCATAGCCGCAGCATAGGAGCCTATATACTTCTTTATCTCGTAAACAAGCATTTCGGAAACAAGCTTAGCCCTCTTGTCACCGTGAGCGGCCGCGCCGGAAATATCCCTGTTGTCGGAGGAAACGCCGGATACTCCAAGAAAACCAGATTTCTTGTTCATGTATTCGCTCATTTCCTTTGTGGTAAAGCCGTGCTTTTCGGCAACAAAGGTTACAGCGGAGGGATCAACGCTGCCTGTTCTTGTACCCATAACAACACCGTCAAGAGGCGTAAAGCCCATGGAGGTGTCGATAGACTTTCCTCCGTCGATAGCGGTTATCGAGGAGCCGTTGCCGAGGTGACAGGAAACTATCTTCAAGTCCTTAACGTCCTTGCCCATTGCGTCCGCAAGAGCCGAGGAAACGAACCTGTGAGAGGTTCCGTGGAAACCGTACTTTCTGACATGATATTTTTCGTAATCATCATAGGGAAGTCCATACATAAACGCTTTCTCGGGCATTGTCTGGTGGAAAGCGGTATCGAACACAACCACCTGCGGAACGTTTTCGGGGAGAACTTTTTTGCAAGCCCAAAGCGCAAGAGCGTGAGGGTGGTTATGTACGGGAGCAAGGTCCTGAAGATCGTCTATCTGCTGGATTACCTCGTCGGTAACGAGCGTTGTCTTATCGAATACCTCCGCGCCCTGAACTATTCTGTGACCTACCGCGGAAATCTCGTCCATAGATTTGATGACCGAAGCCTGTCCGGTGGTAAGCACCTCAACAAGCTTTTCAAAAGCCTCGGTGTGAGTAGGGAAATCGCAGTCCATATCAACGGCTCTGCCGTCGAAAGTTTTATGGGCAATGTGACCTCCGATACCTATCCTGTCGCAGTTGCCTTTGGCGATAACGCTTTCGTCGTCCATATTCAGGAGCTGATACTTAAGAGAGGAGCTTCCCGCGTTTACTACAAGAATTAACATATATATCAACCTTTCAAATAAAAATATCTACGTATATTTTAGCACTTTTCCTAAAAAAAATCAAGAGGTATATTGAAAAATCATTAAATTCCGCAATCTATGCGCATAATTTTAAAAAAATGTCAAAAGCCTTTAGTGGCAGGGTAATCAATATTATTTTTATCGCACTCACTTCGCCATTTCATAACGTATTCGTTTGTTGATGTTATATATGATTCTTCTGGAAATATCAAACTTTTGTCATTTTCATCTAATACCAAAATATCCTCGCCGTTTTTATATTTTTCATAATTCAGTTCCGTATTTGTGTACCCATGGTCGATAGTTTTAAAATAGTCATACACTGAATACCCCAAGAAGACAATTGCAGCCGCAGCCGCAAGAATTTTTGTTTTTTTCAGAATACCGACTGAATTAATTCTTTTGCCGATCTGATTGCTTTCACATTTTAAAGCACTTAATATAACATATATTATAGTTGCAAAATATGTTAAAAATGCAAATGTACCGATATAAAAAACATACGCGTTATATGTATCCGAAATATGCTTTGATACTTTCAGAAATATCAGCAGAAAGTACGAAATTGTCAAGAAAAAAATGAACTTGTTTTTTAATTTATCATTAATTTCATCAAGAGCCGCTTTTATAATTTTCCACATAGCCATTATCAAAAGAATAATTTCCAAAAAAAGCGGTCTTTTCGTGTAAAATCCGGTTAACGACAAGGCGCATACACCTGCTGCCGAAGCAGCGAGCAACGGGACAATGCAGGTGCATTTTTTTATTTTCCCGCTTTTAAACATGGAAAAAACCGCAATGAAAATAATACAAAAGCCAAAATTAAAATGCAAAAGCGTATTTGATATGTATTTAAATAAAAGCTTATCTATATCCAATAGGCTGAAAGGCTGTGATTTTTCAATGACCGCAGCTCTGTTTAAATTTCCCGGAGCCAATATTACAAGACATTCTCCAACTGTGCATAAGATATAAAACAAAAAGGACTTTAAATTAAATTTATGTTTTTTAACGATAAGATGCGCAGTTAACCATATTGCCAGCATTCCCCCGGTTGTTTCATTTGTCGACGAGCTTAATAAAACAAGAAAAAGCATTGCCGCATTTGTACTTGTTTTTTTGCTTTCAAAGTTTAATTCGCAGAAATATATACAGTACAGCATAAGAGTGCCTGTCCACAAATAGTTTATTGAACCGGATATCCATAAAATATTGTCACCGAATAAAGGGATGAATAAAAACAATGAGATATAGACCGCAGCCAGATAAAATGTATTCTTACTTTCTTTTCCAAATGAATATTTATAAATAATGCTGCCAAAAAATACAAATACGGCGGAATTTATAAAATTAAATACCCATTTGTCTGTGTTTACAAATAAAAATGTTATGAAATGAGGAATTATCCTGCCGCCGCTTAAGCTATAATAATTTTTTGCCGATACGATAATATCTTCAATATTCTCAATCGGCTTATCGTTTCCGGTCGGCAAAAAATCATTCCAAACAAACACAAAACGATAGTCGTCGCTTAAAAACCCGCATTTGAAATTTATCAAAAGCATATAAAGAAATATTATTAAATATAGCAAATAAACTTTCAGTCGCTCTTTTTTTATCATAAGCTTTACTCCAATAGGAAATTTAATGTTTTATTTTATAAATAAAAATAGGTATATAATTAATTTTAACATATAAAACACAGTATTGTCAAGAAATTATTTCCTTTGTTTTGCAATAAAACGCTTGCCAAACGGAAATAAATATGGTATAATAAAAAATACTAATGCGTGTTACGTAAAAAAGCGGAGGAATTTAAACCAATGAAAACCTACGGAATCATATGTGAATATAACCCGTTCCACAACGGTCATATCTACCAGATAGAAGAGACCCGCAGGCAGGGCGCTACCCATATCGTCGCTGTTATGAGCGGAAACTACGTTCAGCGTGGAGACGTTGCTATGATAGACAAGTTTGCAAGAGCTAAGACCGCCGTCGCAAACGGAGTCGATCTTGTTGTGGAAATGCCTGTGGTGTACTCTCTCTCAAGCGCGAACTTCTTTGCGCGCGCGGGAGTTATGATGCTGGGCGCGCTTGGCTGTGTGGACGGTATCTCTTTCGGCAGCGAATGCGGCGACATTGAACTGCTCAAAAATGCGGCAATGGCATCCATAAACGCTTCCAAGCCGGAAAAGATCAAGCCTCTCGTGGAGCAGGGCATGTCTTTCCCCCAGGCGATACAGCAGGCTATCGCTCTGGAGTACGGTCCAATAATCGCCTCCGTGTTTGATTCCCCGAACAATACGCTTGCTGTGGAGTACCTCAAAGCCATAAAACTTCTTAACCTTGAATTTGAGACCTTTACCGTAAAACGCAAGGGCGCTGAGCATGACAGCCCCGACCCTTCCGAGGGCATCGCAAGCGCAAGCCTTATCCGCAGCATGATCGAGGACGGAGAGGATATCAGTCCCTATGTTCCAAAAGAGACAGCCGAGCTTGCAAAGGAATACGAAGAAAAGGAACTGCTGGCATATTTTGACAATCTCGAAAGAGAGCTCCTGTATGTGCTCCGTTCGATGATACCTCCCGCCATTGCGGAATGTCCCGACGTAGACCCGGCTCTGGCGAACTTTATATTCCGTGCGGGAATAGACGCAAAATCACTTGACGAATTCCTTGAAATAACCGGAACAAAGCGGTACACCGCCGCAAAAATAAGAAGAGTGCTGCTCAACCTTTATATAGGTACAAAAGCCTCCGACCTTATGATAATGCCGCCGTACGGAAGAGTACTGGCGTTCAACGACAAGGGCAGCGAGATACTGAAGGCCTCAAAGGAAAAATCCGAGGAAAATAAGCTTGCTATCCCTTTTGACACATCGCTTAAGGATATAATAGAGCTCAAGCGTCCTCCGATAAACAGATTTGCGGATATTTCAAACAGAGCTACCAATCTTTACGGGCTTGCTTCAAGAACGATCCGTCCGTGCGCCGAGGACTTTACCGCAAAAATAGAAATACAGAAATAATTTACAAATCATGTAATAAGTTTACAATTATACTTTGTTTTGTAACTTTTCATGCTTGTTTTTTGCAATTCGTCATAAAATTGTAATATATTTCGTTAAAAAAGCTATTGCCAAAACAGAAAAAATATTGTATACTTGTAAGTAAGCAAAATTTATTTTTCGCAATAACTGCCTTTATAAGGCATGTAAACCAATTTGCAAAGGAGATTTTAAAATGAAAAAGAAAACTTTCGGCAGGATTGCCGCAGCAAGTCTGGCAGCTATGACAGCTGTCTCCGCTATGAGTATTACCGCAAGCGCCGATATCGGTTATGATGCCAACAACAGAATAAACGGTACGATTTATCAGGTAACTACAACCACAGGCGGAGGTACTGACGCTAACGGTGTTCCTATTAAGCCAACCACGGTTACTACCTACTACATCAGCCAGAGCATGATTCCTGCAGGACAAACCGCCACCAACATAGTAAACGTTACTTCTGCTTTCGGATTCGGAACAACAGTATACGTTAAGGACGGCGTGATCTCAACGACAGCGTCGGACGGTGCAACTAAGTTGATAACAACTACCGGCGGTCAGACAACAACTCCCGGTTACCCTAGTTACGGTTACAGCTATCAGTATGCTTCAAGCTCCAACAACGTATATCTCGGCGGCGACGGATACTGGTATCCTAATGTCTCAAGCCTGCGTTCCGCCGGAACTACTCTTGTTCAGACGGTAAAGGTTCCTGCCGGTCAGACATACGCTGACAGAAAGTCTCAGTCCGTTACAGGCTATGTATATTTTGACAGAACAAACGGAACATATGTCAGCGATATCCCTACCGATACCAGCCGCTATATCCAGATCCTCGGCAGCACAAGCAGCTACGACGACTACTGGTACGATGACGACTACTACAGAGGAGATTATGGTACATACGATGTTTACAAGGTAAACGGCAGATATTATCCTACTCTTAGCTCTGCACTCTCTGCAGCCGACGGAAGCTATGCGAGAATCACAAAGATCTACGACTACAGCAAGCCTCAGACCAACTATTTCAGCCATACCACAGGCAGATATTACCGCACATATTCAGAGGCTCTCAGAGCTTCCGGCAACAGCTCTTCCAATGTTTACACTTTCAGCTACTACAGCAGCAATTATTATGACGACCTTTATGGCTACGATAATGTTGACTACTACTACTGGCTTCTCAGACAGGGAAACAGCGACAGCACATCAAGCTCCAAGAACAATGACACGACCACGGCGTCGGTAGGCAACAGAAAAGGCTGGACTGCCGTTTCCAAGTACCTTTCTTCACTCAGAAGCGGTTCAAGCGTAAGTGTAAGCATGAACACGGAAACATCTATACCTTCTTCTGTAACTTCGGCTCTTAAAGGCAAGAACGTTACGGCTAAGTTTGTTCTCAGCAACGGCGTTGTATTCACTATCAACGGTAAGGATATTTCTACCACTTCTTCGATCGACATTGATACAGCATACAACACAAATATGGTTCCCACCAAGCTTGTAAAGGCCGCATACAAGAAAAACAAGGCTGTAAGCAACGCTCAGATCACTATCAGCGGAGGTTCCTTCGGAGCGGAAGCTGACGTTACAGTTAAGTTCGCTACAAAGCGTGCAGGCTGCACAGCTAAGCTGTACCGCTACAATCCTTCCAAGGAAACTCTTTCCCTCGTTGACACAGCTAAGGTTCAGAGCAACGGCAAGTGTACTTTCGGTGATGTTGACAAGGGCGGTAACTTCGTGATCATACTTTGTTAACAAAAAGTTATTGACATAAAACGCTTTTTATGGTATACTATTTTACCGTAAGTGATTAGGTAGCACTACTGTCCGATATGTTGTGATGGGCTGCTATGCGATCATAAATATATTGGAAAGAAATGAGGTGCTGTTCATGAAGCAGGGTATTCATCCCGATTACAAGGAGACTACCATTACCTGTGCTTGCGGCAATGTTATCAAGACCCGTTCCACAAAGGAAAATATCAGAGTCGAGATTTGCTCCAAGTGTCACCCGTTCTACACCGGTAAGCAGAAGCTTGTTGACACCGGCGGACGCGTAGACAGATTCAAGAAGCGTTTTGGTATGGATAAGTAATCCGCAAGCCTGCGTAATTCTTTACGCAGGCTTGTTTTTTGGCTAAAGGCAATTCAGAAAGGAACATTTATATGGACGGCGATTATTCCACTGTTAAAGGTTTGGCGGAAGCTTCCTTTACCGAAAAGAAATCTGAATTTATCGGACACATTAAGCACGTTGAGAACGAAGACGACGCTGTGGATTTTATCAACGAGATACGCGCGTCAAACCGAAAAGCCAGGCATAACGTATATGCATATATCTTACGTGGCGGAAATATTTCCAGATATTCTGACGACGGTGAACCTCAGGGCACGGCGGGAGTTCCGGTTCTGGAGGTGCTGCGCAAGGAGGGGCTGACGGACGTTTGCTGCGTAGTCACAAGATACTTCGGAGGTATACTTCTCGGAGGCGGCGGACTGGTAAGAGCATACTCCCACAGTGCCAAAATTGCCGCTGACGCTGCGGAACGGCTTGTAATGTGCCTATGCAGACCCGTAACAGTCACAGCGGACTACAATTTGTATGGAAAGATCAGCTATGTTCTTTCGGAATTTGAGGTCAAGCTTCTGAATACGGACTACGCCGAAAATGTCACGGTAAAAATGCTTGTCAAAAAAGATTTTTACACTCCGCTTGTTGAAAAGCTTATCGATATTACCAACGGCAGTGCCCTTATTGTACACGGTGACGAATATTATGATAATTTTGCATGATTATTTATGCACTAATACAAAATTTAAATAAAAAAGAGGTTTTTTTTCCGCGAAAATTGTATATATAAGCAGATACTATATTTAAATGCGCTACTATATCATCAGACTTCCCGGAGGTGCGGATATGACAGTACGCGAACAAACCGAAATCACAGAGCTGGGTATCCTGTGCGAGGACGCCTGCACATCAAAGGGTACGGGCAGACGCGTCCGCAGTGAACCCAAATGTCCGCTGAGAACGGAATTTCAGCGGGACAGAGACAGGATACTCCACTGTAATTCGTTCAGAAGACTGAAGCAGAAAACACAGGTATTCCTTTCCCCCGTCGGCGACCACTACAGAACGCGGCTCACGCATACTCTTGAGGTATCGCAAATAGCAAGAACCATCGCAAGAGCATTCAGGCTCAACGAAGACCTGACAGAAGCTATCGCTCTCGGTCACGACTTGGGACACACTCCTTTTGGTCATTCAGGCGAGGACATTCTTAACGAGATATGCCCTTACGGCTTCAAGCATTATCTTCAAAGCGTCCGCGTGGTCGACTACATAGAAAACGACGGTGCAGGACTTAATCTTACATACGAAGTAAAAAACGGTATTGCTTGTCATACGAACAAGATAGCTGTTACAAAAGAAGGCTATATCGTTCGCCTTGCGGACAAGATCGCCTACATCAACCATGACATAGACGACTCGATACGTGCGGGAATGCTCAAAGAAGAGGATCTGCCAAAGTCCGCGACCGATATTCTCGGCAACAGCAAGAGCAGGCGTATCACAACTCTGATAACCTCTATTGTCGAAAACGGCGTGGAGGATATACGCATGAGCGACGATGTAAAAAAGGCTCATGACGAGCTTCGGGAATTTATGTTCGCAAATGTGTACAAAAATTCCTCGGCAAAGGCTGAGGAAGCCAAAGCAAAAGCTATGATAGAGCGGCTTTATATGTACTTTTTGCGGTACCCAGACAAGCTTCCCGACGAATACAAAAAAATCATGGCGAAGTTCGACAAGGACAGAGCCGTGTGCGACTATATCGCCGGCATGACCGACGTTTACTCAGTCAACCTCTACAACGAATTGTTTATACCGAAAGGCTGGAAAAAATAATGGCGTTTCCCGAGCTGTTCATTCAGGAGCTCAAACAGAATAATCCTATTGACAGCGTTATGTCGTCCTATGTCAGCCTAATACGCCGCGGCAGAGGCTGTGTGTGCCTGTGCCCCTTTCACTCGGAAAAATCGCCGTCCTGTACAGTTTTTCTTGACGCTGCCGACCCGCATTTTTACTGTTTCGGCTGCGGCGCGGGCGGGGACGTTATCACTTTTGTGATGAAAATCGAAAACCTCGGTTATGTTGAAGCTATAAAGTTTCTTGCCGATCGTGCGGGAATGGCTATGCCGGAGGATTCGAAAAACGATGAAAGCTCGCGTATAAAATCCCGTATTCTGGAAATAAACCGAACCGCCGCAAGGTATTTTTATGATACCTTGACCGGCTCTCCGGACGGCGAAAAGGGACGGCGGTATTTTGCGGAACGTCAGCTATCGGCGGCTACAATTACAAAATACGGATTGGGATATGCCCCTAATGGTTGGTATAATTTGTCCAATCACCTGCGGTCAAAGGGGTTTTACGATGATGAGCTTATTGCCGCTTTTCTATGCAAACGCGGAAAAAACGACGGCGTATACGATGTTTTTCGAGACCGTGTTATGTTTCCCATTATTGACCTGCGGGGTAACGTTATTGCTTTCGGAGGGCGTACTATTGACGGAGACGGGCCGAAATATGTCAACAGCTCCGACACTCCTGTATTCAAGAAAAGCCGCAATCTTTTCTCGCTTAATTTTGCCAAGAAATCCGAAGAAAAGCGCCTGATACTTGCAGAGGGCTACATGGACGTTATCGCAATAAATCAGGCTGGATTTGAAAATGTTGTTGCAACCCTTGGAACGGCTCTCACGCAGGAGCAGGCACGGCTGATGTCTCAATACGCCGAGGAGATTATTATTGCTTACGACTCTGACGGCGCGGGGCAGAATGCTACTCACAAAGCTATCAACCTGCTTTCCGAGGTAGGGCTGCGAACAAAGATCATCAAAATGGAGGGAGCAAAAGACCCCGACGAGTACATAAAAAAATTCGGCGCGCTCCGTTTCAAGCAGCTTCTGGACAAGTCGGGCGGCGCAATTGAGTTTGAGCTTGAAAAATGCCGCGCCGGTCTGGATATCGAAACTGACGAGGGCAGGATAGAATACTTGAAGCGGTGCGTAAATATTCTTGCGGACATTACCTCACCTATTGAGCGCGAAGTCTACGCCGGCAGACTTGCAGAGTCCAACAGGGTAAACAAGGAAATGATCGTTCAGCAGGTAAACGGTCTTATAAGGAAAAGACAGAATCAGTCAAAAAACAAAGAATGGACTGAAATAAGAACGTTTCAGAAGCAAATGCGTACAAATCCCGATTCATACCGAAAACCGAAGGAATACAAAGCCGAGATCGGCATAATCGCCTATCTTGCGGCAAATCCGGACGAAGCCGATCAAATTTCGTCAAGAGTCGCTCCGGAACAGTTTGCGACGGATTTCAACAAAAAAGTGTATTCAGTTATGCTGGAAAAGATAAAAAATTCAGCCTTTTCAGATATTCTTTCACTCCAAAGTGAATTTAGCGCCGATGAAATGGGTAAAATAACCGAAATTGAAGTCAATAGCAAAGATGTAAATATTAATAAAACTGCTCTTGATGATTTTATTAATATTCTTGTTTCATCAGCCGACAATTCCGAGAGTGCCAAAGATATGTCGGATGACGAGTTTTTGAAATATATTCAGAATTTAAAAAGAAAGAAGTAGGAAAGGATGAACTTTATGTCAAACAATAAACGGACTATCGAAAGTCTTATGGAGCAGGGTAAGGCAAGCGGCAAGCTGTCCGCCAAGGAAATTACAGACGTGCTGGAGGAGCTTGAATACGACGTGGACCAAATGGAGGCTTTCTACGACAGCTGCTCAAATCTCAACATTGAGGTCATTGAGGATTTCAGCATCGACACCGATCTGTCCCTCCCTCTGGACGCTACTGCCGACGATCTTGAGCTTTCTCTCTCCACCGAGGGCATTGCTATTGACGATCCCGTTAAAATCTATTTGAAAGAAATCGGACGGGTTCCACTGCTTACCGCCGAAGAGGAAATAGAGCTTGCGGAACGTATGGCTCAGGGGGATATCAAGGCGAGAAAGCGTCTTGCAGAAGCCAACCTCCGTCTGGTGGTATCCATTGCAAAGCGCTACGTAGGCCGCGGTATGCAGTTCCTTGATCTTATCCAGGAGGGAAATCTCGGTCTTATCAAGGCTGTTGAAAAGTTCGACCATACAAAAGGCTTTAAATTTTCCACATACGCCACCTGGTGGATAAGACAGGCTATCACAAGAGCGATAGCAGATCAGGCTCGTACTATCCGTATTCCGGTGCACATGGTTGAGACTATCACAAAGGTTAAAAAGGCTTCAAGCCAGCTCCTGCACCAGAACGGTCACGACCCCTCTCCGGAGGAAATCGCAGAATTCACTGAAATGCCTGTGGAACGCGTACGCGAGATAATGCGTATCGCGCAGGACCCCGTTTCCCTTGAAACCCCTATCGGCGAGGAGGAAGACAGTCATCTGGGGGACTTCATTCCAGACGACGACGCGCCGGCTCCTGCGGAAGCAGCTTCTCTTATCCTGCTTAAGGAACAGCTTGGGGAGGTGCTCTCCACTCTTACCGAGCGGGAAGAAAAAGTACTCAGGTTGCGTTTCGGTCTGGAGGACGGCAGAAGCCGCACCCTGGAGGAAGTGGGCAAGGAATTCAACGTTACCCGCGAACGTATCCGTCAGATCGAGGCTAAAGCTCTCAGAAAACTGAGACACCCCAGCAGAAGCAAAAAGGTCAAGGATTTTCTTGACTGATACGCGGAGTCAGCAGTTCTAAAAATAAAATGAAAGGAGTAATTTCCGCCGCCTGTTTTGCTGCGGCTGAAATGGCATTATTATGCAGATTACGTTGGAATCGGATTACGCTGTAAGGATAGTCGGCTGCCTTGCCGAATCAAAACGGCGCATGGACGCAAAAACTATTTCCGAGCAAACCTGCGTTACTCTCAGATTTGCTCTTAAAATCTTGCGTAAGCTTGTGGCAAGCGGTATTATAAAGTCTTTCAAGGGTACCCAGGGCGGATATGAGCTTGCTAAAACGCCTCAGGAAATTTCTCTTAAAGACGTTATTGAAACCGTAGAGGGCAGGTACTGTCTCAGCAAGTGCCTTTCGGACGGATACGACTGTAACCGCGGTATGTCCGGGATATGCCGCTTTCAAAAGGTATACGACGAGATTTCCGCCGAGGTGGAAAAAAAACTGGCTTCTTATACATTCGATATGTTTATTGATACATAATTCTTTAATTCAAAAAACAGAGGGCAGAAACGACATTTCGTTTCTGCCCTCTTTATGATTTTCAAATCAGCCGTAATACGCGGTAATAGTAATATCACTCTTAATGTTATCAAGGCTCTTGTCCCAGCCGAGGAAACGGTTTCCGTTGCTGTCGGCTATAGGCCAGAACGGAGGTTCTGCGGTTTCGCCGTCAGGCGTCATTACGGTATAAAACTGACCGTCAATTATAAATGTAACCGTATGATATTCGCCGGTCGCAAATACTGCTGTGATAGTAGTGTCATTAATAATATTGTTAAGGGATTTATCCCATCCGATAAAACGGTTTCCTCTGCTGTCTGTACTTGGGATATATGTCGGAATAACAGCTCCGCCATGTTCTGCCTGAAGGGTATAAGTATCATTTTCTACGACAAATGTAACAGTATGGGTTCCGGCAGGTTCAAGAATTGCAGAAATAACAATATCTTCGGTAATGCTTGTAAAGTCCTTGTCCCAGCCTTTAAATATATAACCCTCCACATTTATAGTTGAAGGCAGATTAGCGGACTTGCCGTGTTCGACCTGAATAGTATTTGATTTGTTTCCGATAACAACCGTTACAGTATGAGTACTGTCTGAAGGCTCTGACACAAATTCATTAAACCGTGCTGTAATAACTCTGTCCTCTGTGATATTATCAAACGAACCGTCCCAGCCGATAAATTCCAGACCTTCGACAACCGGATCCTCAGGCTGAACGGCATTTCCGCCGTGGATTATTTCCTGAATAGTTTCTTCACCGTCCACAACAATCGTAACAGTATGGTAAACTCCGCTGTTATCCGAGGTTTCCTCAGGAACAGTCTCTGTGACCGGTGCGGCGGTAGTAGTAACAGGCGCTGCCGTAGTTGTAACGACCGGAGCGGCAGTGGTGTGTCCGGGAAGAGTAGTTTCTGTAGGCGCCGGAGTAGTTGTGACAATAGGCTCGGCAGTCTGTATCGTATCGGAGCTGTCAGTTACTGTCTCGTCAGGCTGCTGTTCAACCGGAGGCGCTTCCTCATTGTCATCGCCGTCTGACTTCTTATCATATGCCGCTTTTAATTCTTCCGGAGTATAAGGGAACTCTTCTCCTATAATTGCAGCAATGGTTATTAAGTTTTTCAGATCGGAAGCGGAAAGCTCCTCCAGATCAAAGTCCAGATTGAGCGCCTCAAAGGACGGACCGTCCTCTGAGACTATCCGTCCCCATTTTTTGGCTATCTGAAGTTCAGAATTATTGACAGGATTTCCAGCCGCGTCATAAAGCTGAATACTGTTGTCGCCCATAAAGGTGTACAGATCGGTATAAGACATAAACTCGTTGGTGCTGTAGGAAATTTTTGACACGCTTTTATCTGTCGAGATCATAGAGTCGGCAGTCCTTATGTTTATTGAGCAGTGATCCTCGTCCGCAAAATTTCCTATTACCGAACCGCTTCTGAGGAAAAGCTCACCATTTTCCTTTCCGTTGAATTCTCCTGACACAACGACCTGAGAATCCGAACCGAGAACAATATAATTTTTTTCGGAATTTTTTTTGCCTTTATAGGAAAGTATGCATGAGGAATCAGCTCCTAAGGTGACAATATCACCGTTTTTAAGCATGTCCCCGTTTGCGGAGCTTGTAACAGCGTCAGAATTTGTAACGCTTACACTTCCCGAAGCCGACGATATGTACAGTCCGTATGAGGAACCGCCGCCTCCGTTCACAACAAAAAGGGTAATAACTATTGCGATCAGCGCACATCCTCCGAGGATAAGCGGTATCTTAAAATTGTTTATAAAGTCCTTCATAAATGTTATGCCTGATCCGGTTAAAATCCGGATCATCTCCTTTCATTAATTTTCAGCTTCTGAGGTTCCCGCAGTAACGGTAACCTCATCACTGAAATCATCGTCTGTCTCTGCAAACCAGTCTTCATAGCCATCTGTGCCGGTATTGGTATTTCCGGTTATCTCCCACCATTTTACTCCCGAATAGGTAGTATAAACATGGGTTTTAAGCGTTGTACCCAGTGTTCCGTAGGATTCCTCGTCCGTTTCCGTCTCTTCGGGGGGGGGGGAAGTTGTCACGGTCGTAGGTTCCGTTGTAGTCACTGTAGTTGTTATAGAAGTATCGGAGGAATCGTCCGCAACCGATTCGGTTGCCGTTTCCTGTTTGAGCCGTTCGTCCCTTACGATCTTATAGGCGCGGTTCAGTTCCTCAGGGGTAAACGCAAGTTCCTTTTCGGCGCACGCCCGTATAAGCTCTCCGAGCGTCGAATCATTGAGTGTAAGCAGGTCAAAGCTATAATTAAGATAGCCGTACTTGCACATTTCCTCCGAAGTAAGCATCTGAGCCGCAGTACGCTCAATAAGGAGCATAGGCAGTTCATAAGGCTGCTTATCCGCGTCGTAAAGCTGGAGAGCGACTGTGCCGTCAAAATTTTGTACCTGAGTTATCATAACATCCTTATAACCCATGTACTCCTTTACATAGTCAAACTCAGCCCGAAATGCCGTTCCCTTTACCGAAACGGAACTGTTGGGCGTTTTAAGGGAAAATGTGGCATTTTTTTTCAGCTTGTTGTTAAGACGGCAAATTACCGCTCCTCTGGTGAGGTTTACTGAAATATCTCCTTTTGAGTCCACATCGGTAAAATATATGTACACAGTCGATTCCGGTTCTATCCATACAAATTTGTCTCTGTCAACGCTTATCCGCACAAAGCTGTTCTCGTCCGTAGTAATAATGTCTCCGCTTTTCAGGGCAAA
The DNA here is from genome assembly GCA_910584715.1 of uncultured Oscillospiraceae bacterium. Classification (GTDB taxonomy): domain Bacteria; phylum Bacillota; class Clostridia; order Oscillospirales; family Ruminococcaceae; genus RGIG8773. The sequence goes on along the minus strand of CAJUAN010000001.1, from coordinate 145,458 downwards.
CTTCTTATTCGCGTTCAGACGTTTGCTGTCGCGGGAAATAAAAGCCGTACCGCTTATGTCGGTAACAATAAGCTGTCTTGCAACGTCTCCGCCGAAGTACAGGCTTAAAACTATAGCTCCCGCAAGAACCATAAGTATACTTATAACGCCGATCATTATAAGCTTTAAATTTTCAGAAAGGATCTTTATCAAATCACAGCCGCCTTTCAAAACTGCAAGCATTTTTATATGTTCGATGTCCCGCACAAAATTCTGCGGGGCTTAATAATCGGAATAATATGGGGATAAAAAATTTTAACGTTTTAAGCTGCACATACAATTACACTTTATTATACCATACATCTGTTTTTTTGTCAAAGCATTTTAGAGAATTTGTCGATTTTCAGAAAACCAACACATTCAGCTCACTTTATTTTGAAGCTTTATCGTTCAAAATTTCCGGAAAAAGAAAAAGAGGACAGGGCTTGTCATAACCCCTGTCCCCGTTTTGGCAAAGCTTTCCGCAGTAAACGAAAAGCTTCGGTATTGCGACTAAGCCGATAAGCCGGGTTTTGTCGTGTGCGGAAATCTATCTGGGCGAATCGTCGCCGAAACGCTCGAGCCGTCGTTGCAATGCGCCTGCCGAGCAGACAATAACGCATTGTTCCAAAATGACGTTGCATCGGACAGGGTTTACATGGCAGCGCAGTCTCCTGCGCTCCGGTGAGCTCTTACCTCGCCTTTCCACCCTTGCCGGAAAACCGGCGGTATATCTCTGTTGCACTATCCCTAAGGTCGCCCTCGGCTGCCGTTAGCAGCTGCCCTGCTCTGTGATGCCCGGACTTTCCTAACGCAGACGCGTAATGCGCGTAACGCGTTTAACCGCATAGCTTACTCGCATTATAAGTATACCACATATTTTGGCGGATGTCAACTGATACTATAGCGTATCTGAAAACACACAAAATATGTATTATTTAGACAAAATCCAAAGCGTGAATTTTAGTGGGTTTTCCTCCTCAGCTTACATCGATAAACTGGTTGCTTTTCAGCGTTTACAGCATTTTTGCCCTCACATTTTGCAGATGAGCTTTTACTGGAGTGTTGTCTATACTGAGATTTTCAAAGTCAGTGTCTTCGTTCAATTTGGGGAAAATGCGCAGTAAAATACTGTTATCTTTCCATTTGAAGAAACGGCTGTATACTGTTTGATGCGGATCGTAACGTTCAGGTATATCTGCTCACGCTGTTCCGCTTCGGGCTAACCAAATACACCATTTTTCTTACTTTTTCAGATACGCCTTAGTATAAGTCTTTACCAAAAATGTTTTTCGTGAGGGCAGTTCATTTCCGATCTTGCAGCTCGCAGTTCAACATAGCAGCCGCATTTTCCGCAGGTACCCTCTTCGAGAAAATCACAGCTTTTGCATATTTCGAGCCGGCGGCTGTATTCCGCCTCAGAAGTTTTTCTCCATTCCGGAAGCGCGTCAACCATTTCTCTGACCGAAGCGTAAACTTCGGTCAGATCGGTTTCCGCCAGGAGGCATTTGCGACAAAATGGCTTGCTCATGAAAGAATCACCGAAACAACGGAGCAGGGAGGAAGCACCGCAGAAATATTGCCATTAGATAACGCGACGTTAAACGTTTTGGGAGCAACGTTTTCTGGTGAAGCAAAATCATTGAACGCATGACATTCTTCGGTAAGTATTGTACTCTCTGAGCTTGCCGCCGTAAATCCGGAAATGCCGCAGGAAATCTCGGCTTCCTCTTCGATTGAACAGTTTGCGAGGGTTACGGTCATTTTGCCGTCCTTAACGCTTGCGGAGCATGAGACCATAGGAATTTCCGCGCCTTTTCCGACGGTTTGATTTTCAATGTGACAGTATACCGATTCGCCGCCCTGGTGGGATTTGTACATATCGAAAACGTGATATGTGGGAGTGAGGATCATTTTTTCGCCCTCGGTCAAAACGAGCGATTGCAGCACGTTTACTGCCTGTGCAAGATTTGCCATGATAACGCGGTCGGAGTGCTTGTTGAAAATATTCAGGTTGCAGGCTGCGACGATAGCGTCCCGCATTGTGTTCTGCTGGAAAAGAAATCCGGGATTGGTTCCTTTTTCTACCTCGTACCAACAGCCCCATTCGTCAATAATAAGACCGATAGTTTTCTGAGGATTGTGGCGGGACATTATCTCGCAGTGACGGGTTATGATATCGTCTATATAGAGCGTCTCCCTTATAGTAGCGTAATATCTTTCGTCCGTAAATTCCGTTGCATAGCCTTTTTGGCTCCAGTCGCCGTCAGGTATCGTGTAGTAGTGCAGTGAAATAGCCTTTGTGTGAAAGTCAGATAAAAGACCCATCAGCTTGTCAGTCCAGCCGTAGTCTCCGCCGCTGGGACCGCAGGCGATCTTGAACAGCTCGTTGCCGCTGAAGTTTTTGCAGAACGACTGGTAGCGGCGGTACTCGTCGGCGTAATATTCGGGACGCATATTTCCGCCGCAGCCCCAGTTTTCATTGCCTATGCCAAGATATTTCAGCTTCCAGGGCTTTTCCCTGCCGTTTTGTCTGCGCCAGTCAGCCATAGGGGAAACTCCGTCAAAGGTTATGTACTCAATCCATTCAGAAAGCTCCTGAACCGTACCGCTTCCGAGGTTTCCCGCAAGGTAAGGTTCGCAGCCCACCTGTTCGCAGAGGTCGAAAAACTCGTGAGTTCCGAAAGAGTTGTCCTCCGTTACGCCGCCCCAGTTGGTATTTACCATTTTTTTGCGCGAGGATTTTTCTCCTACGCCGTCCTTCCAGTGATATTCGTCGGCAAAACAGCCTCCCGGCCAGCGCAGTACGGGGAGCTTTATTTTTTTGAAAGCTTCGACTATATCTGTGCGTATGCCTCTTACGTTCGGGATAGGGGAGTCCTCCCCGACATAAATGCCGTTGTAGATGCATCTTCCGAGGTGCTCGGCAAAATGTCCGTACAGTTCGGGATTTATCCTCGAAATCTTATCTCCTGCATTGATCTGTACTGCGATTTTTTTCATAATATCAGCGTCCTTTCGGTAATTATAATTTTTGAGCAGCTGTATTCATTTTACCACTTGACATTTATTTTTCAATGATATATCATATTTTTATACTGACAAATCCTATTATTTGGGGGAGATGACGATAATATGATGAAGCTGCACGCAATTGGAATGAATTACCGCCACAGCGGCGACTTTGAAATAATCCGTCCTAACGGTTCGGGAGATAATCTGCTGCTTATTTTTAAAACCGCCGCCCAAGCGGATCTGAACGGTGAGTCCGTCCGGATCATGCCGGACAGTGCGCTGCTTTATTCCTTGGACTCACCGCAGATATACCGCGCCTGCGGAAGCCTTTACGTCAACCACTGGGTACATATGGACTGCTGCGAAGCCGATGATTTTCATCTTGAAACGGGACTGCCCTTTAATAAGCCCGTGAAGCTGACAAATACTGCCGAAGCCGAGGATATCATGAGAATGATGGGACGTGAGGAACTGTCGGATATGCGGTCGAAAAAGCGGTACATGGACCTGCTTATAAGAATGCTGCTTTTGAAGCTCGGGGACGGTTGCCGCTGCGGAGGCTCTGCCGGGGCGGTAAATCCTCACCGTGCGGCTCTTACCGGACTTCGGGCGGAAATATACAACAGTGCGGGACAGTTTGCTTCCGTAGATGAGATTGCCGCTAAAGTCAATCTGAGTCCGTCGTATTTTCAAAGACTTTACAAGGAATTGTTCGGCGTGAGCTGCTACGAGGATATGCTTTCCGCGCGGATAAAGGCCGCGGGGTACTATCTGAAAAACACCTCCATGTCCGTTAAGGAGATAGCCGCCGCCTGCGGATACGAGAACGACGTCTGCTTTATGCGCCGCTTCAGGCTGCGCACGGGCATGACTCCCACGGAGTACAGAGAAAAAAATTAGCGTCTAAAGATATGTCGGACAAGCGATGTACTTCGGTATATGTCATATTTTTATTTCTGCGGAATATCTATATATAAAAACCTATATGGAGGGATAAATGATGCAGGATAAAAATAATCTTGACGATATGGCAAAAAAGTACAAAGAAGAAATGATGAGACTATACAGCAGAAAACCCAAGCCCGCCGCTTCGGCTTCCCAGCAGAGGCAAAATGTCCAGTCTAAAACAGTGCAGCCCGTTCAGCCTGTTCAGAGTATCCAAACGGTTCCGGCGGTTGCAAAGCTTGAACAAACAGCTTCCGTACCCACCGTAAGCTCTTCCGATTCCATTTCGGCGGAACGTAAACGCCCCGCCCGTATCCCTGCGGTAAATTACCGCGCGGTAAATCACCGTGATCTTTCCAATCCTCCCATGCCGGAAATTCCCGCCGAATACCCCGACGCGGGAGTTAAAAAGGAAGCTCCGCAAAGCTCCTCGTCGTCAAAGTTTCCGTCTGCCGACGAAATACTCAGAACCGAAAGCGCTGCGGAACCGGTTCGGACACCTCCGCCGTCTTCGGCAGCGCGCGAATCCCGTTCCGCATTGCAGGAGGAGCATAATCAGGGCAACTACAGCGCGGCTTCCCCTCATAATGCAGATATGGACGGAAGTTCCGGAGATATGCAGTTAAACGAGAGTTATCCCGATGAAAACACGGATTTTTCGGCTGTTGACTCCAACGACGTATTTGCTTCCGAAAATCCTCCCGACATGAGCGGACAGGGATATTTGCAGATAGAGGTAACTACAGCTTCCGGAGCTATCCCTGTACGCGGCGCTACCGTTATCATTTCCGAAAGTACCGACGGGGTGGATTCGCTTATAGGAATGGTGATAACTGATGAAAACGGAACGACGCCTATAGTTCCGCTGTCCGCGCCGCCTCAGTCGCTTTCCGAGTCTCCCGACCCTCTTGAAAAGCCTTACAGCGAATACAATATAAGCGTTTACAAAAAAGGCTTTTACAGTATCCCGAAGCTTACCGTACCCATTTTCGATACCATAAAATCCATTCAGCCCGTTTCGGTAATTCCGCTTGCCGAATCGGAGCTTAACGGTGCGGAGACCCCCAATGAAAGACGCTGATGAAAGGAGTCCGTGCATATGCCTGAATCTGTTCCGTTTATCCCGGACACAGTAACGGTGCATCTGGGGCGTCCTAACAATCAGAACGCCGCGAACGTAACCGTTAGCTTTCCCGACTATATAAAAAATGTCGCCTCAAGCGAGCTTTATCCTACATGGCCGGAAAACGCGCTGAGAGCGAACATTTACGCAATTATTTCCTTTACCCTGAACCGTATCTATACCGAGTGGTACCGTTCACAGGGCTACGATTTTGACATTACAAATTCTATTCAGTACGACCATTCCTTTGTTGAGAACCGTGATATTTTTGAACCGATAAGCCGTATTGTGGACGATATCTTCAATGAGTACCTTGTGCGCCAGGGAAGCGTTGAGCCCCTTTTCGCCACGTACTGCGACGGTATTGAAGTGACCTGCGACGGACTTTATCAGTGGGGAAGCGTAGACCTTGCAAATCAGGGAATGACGCCTTATGAAATACTTACATATTATTATGGAGATGATATAAATATTGTGACCGACGCTGATATAAGACCGAATATCCCCACATATCCGGGTACTCCGCTTACTATCGGTTCCGGCGGTACGGACGTGAACCGCATAGAAATACAGCTTAACAGGATATCAACCAACTATCCCGCCATACCGAAAATATATCCCGTAGACGTTACATACGACGACAAGACAGCAGACGCGGTGCGGGAATTCCAGCGGATATTCAATCTTCCTCAGACGGGAGTTGTGGACAAAGCGACGTGGTATAAAATAAATTATATTTACACCAGCGTTAAGAAGCTGTCCCAGCTCAACTCCGAGGGCTTGTCATTGCAGGAGCTTCCGGAGCAGTTCCCCGTGCCTGTGGATATCGGCGCAACGGGACTTCCGGTACAGTATATTCAGTATTATCTTGAGGTTATAGGGGCGTACTATAAGAACGTACTTCCCGTACAAAGCACAGGCACTTACGACGAGCAGACGGCTAATTCCGTGCGGTCTTTCCAGCAGGTTTTCGGGCTCCCGCAGACGGGAACGGTGGACGAACGGACATGGGACGATCTGTACCGCGCCTATGCGGGTATTGTTGACAACGTGCCCATAAACACCGAGGGCGAAAACGCGGTTCTTTTCCCGGGAACGGTTCTTACCGAGGGAATGACAAGTCCCTATGTCAGAGTGCTTCAGGAGTATCTTTCCTATATCCATAAGACATATCCGAACATACCCGATGTAAGCGCGACGGGATATTTCGGACCTATCACAAGGAACGCCGTGACGGAGTTCCAAAAGCAGTTCGGACTTCCTCAGACCGGATCGGTTGGGCCCGGCGTGTGGGACGCTATATCGGACGTTTATTCCGACCTGCGGTTCGGATATGTAAAGCAGCCGGGACAGTATCCCGGATACATTATAGAATAGAAAGCGGGCGTATAAAATGGCTTATACAGATGAAGAAAAAAAGGAACACATTTCAGAAATACAAAGATATCTTCGGACAATTTCACAGATTAACGGAAATATTCCTCTTATACTTCCCACGGGAGTGTACGACGACGCGACCTCCGAGGCGGTAAGGGCGTTTCAGAAGGAATACGGGCTTCCCGTGACCGGAACTGTAGACCGTGCAACATGGGATCTGCTTTTTGAGGCGTATCTTGCCGCAGAGGAATACTTTACCGAAAGCGCGGCGATAATGCCTTTTCCCGATTGTTCGTACTCCATAAACGAGGGTACCGAAAGCAACACTGTTTTTATTTTGCAGGCAATGCTCAACACCATAGCGGAGTTTTACGCGAATGTAGATTCTATAGACGTGAACGGAGTCTACGGAAAAAACACCACAGACGCGATAAAGAATATGCAGACCGTTACCGGCGAGAAATGCACAGGCAACGTCGACTACAAAACCTGGAACAAGCTCGCGCGTCTGTACAATTATCACGCAATGCTGAGCGCGGCGGAGTGCGAAAAAAAGCAGGCGGAAAAAGAGGAGAAAAGCAGATCGGCCTAATAGCTGAAACTGCTTCCGCCGATAAATTCTCTTACTATGGAGTCTGAGGGAACGCAGCTTTCGTCGGCAGGGGCAAGCCTGCGCATAGTGCGGAGCAGGGCTTCGCCGTCCTCGCCGAAGCAGCCTGTACCGGCGGCGTTTTCAAGTTCAGGCAGTAGCATTGCCCTGTAGACCGACGGCTCGTAAGCAAGGAAAGTGTCTATGTCAAAATCGGCTCTGTCCTTATGGGGCATTATGTAAAGATCTTCTCCGCGCGTCACTCCGGGGAGCATGGCAAAAACGTCCTCCGCGCTCCGTCCGCGGAAAAGCTTATCGCGGCACAGTCTGCGCATCAGTCTTACCGTACGCGGGTGGAGAACTGTGTCGTTGTCGGAAACTATTCTTGTGCGTACGCTGACATACAGGCAAGTGGTGAAATCGTCGGTATCTCCCGTAACCTGAGGATTAAGGGCGTGGATACCCTCGATTATGATTATCTCGTCCTTTTGCCTGCGCATAGGCTCGCCGAAAACGCGGCTTTGGGTTCTGAAGCTGAACTTTGGGATTGATATCGGTTCGCAGCGGAAAAGTTTTTCCAGGTGCTCCGCAAAGAGGGGGATATCCATTCTGAGCGGCGATTCAAGGTCTATCTCTCCGTTTTCGTCGAGAGGTATCTCTCCTATGGACGGCGCGTCCGCGGGGAGAAAATAGTTGTCCATGGAAATGATATGCACGGATTTTCCTTTTTCGCGGAGACGTTTTCCAATGCGCAGCGCACTCGTGGTCTTTCCCGAACCCGAAGGACCCGAAAGCAGCACGAGAGGGCGGTCTTTGGAGTCGAGATATATTTTCTCGGCGGCTTCCGCAAGGCGCTGATTGTAGATGTTCTCGCATTTTTCGATATATCCCGCGGTATCGGCGGAAAGTCCGCCGTTTATTTCAGCGGCTCCTATAAAATTAACAGCCATAACTATAATATCCTTTCACGGTGTTTTATAAAACGGTCGGCGGAAATATTACCGCCGATCTTTTTTTGCTCCGCTTTTGTTCGTTCAGCAGAGCGTATTATTAACATTATACATTATATGCGGAAAAAAGTCTACTGTTTTTTTGTTTTAACTGGACAAATTCCGACAATTTCTGTATAATATTATCAAGACTATGACAGGATCCGAGCTGCAATGGGTAAATACAGAGAAGCGGTAATAGTCTTCTGTGTATAGCCGAAAAAATTGACACTGAAAAACAGTATCAATACGTCAGCTGCTTTTATAAAGGAATGCCGCGAAATATCTACGGACGCGGAGGCAATATCGTTACTGATATGACGTCTCTGTATTTAAAGGAATACGGAGAAGAGGGAAAAGTAAAGCCGATATCGGAAATATGCTCTGATTGGGAGTACAACGCGTATTTTGAATAATCTGAAAATCATGTATTGGGAGTTGACATTTGGGGAAAATTAGTGTATAATGTTCTTTACAGCTATTATGCTTTATGCCGAAAGGAAATGATAAAATGAGCGAATGCACACACGACTGTTCTTCATGCGGCGAGAACTGCGGTGAAAGAACCGAACCCCAGAGCTTTATTGAGCAGTTGAACTCCCAAAGCAAGGTTGGAAAGGTTATCGGCGTGGTAAGCGGCAAGGGCGGAGTGGGAAAGTCCCTTGTTACCGGTATGCTTGCGACCCTGTTCGCGCGGAAGGGTTTTAAAACTGCCGTTATGGACGCTGATATAACCGGTCCGTCAATACCGAAGATGTTCGGCATAGGCGGCAGGGCGCAGGGTACTAACGATGGTATACTTCCGGCTGTTTCACGCTGCGGAACAAAGATCATGTCCGTTAATCTGCTTCTTGAAAATCCCGGAGACCCTGTCATATGGCGCGGTCCTATTATTGCGGGAGTGGTAAAGCAGTTCTGGACAGACGTTATATGGGGCGATATAGACTATATGTTTGTCGATATGCCTCCGGGAACAGGCGACGTGCCTCTGACAGTTTTTCAGTCTATCCCTCTGGACGGCGCGGTCATCGTGTCCTCTCCTCAGGAGCTTGTGTCAATGATCGTTAATAAGGCGGTAAGCATGGCGAATATGATGAATATTCCTATTGTTGGCGTTGTGGAAAATATGAGCTATGTGGAGTGCCCCGACTGCGGAAAGAAAATCTATATATACGGCGAAAGCCACATTGACGCGGTGTGCAGCGAAAAGGGAATACCGCTTCTCGGTCGTATCCCCATTTCTCCCGACATTACTCACCAGTGTGATATGGGTCTTATTGAGGACTTTTCGGGAGATTTTCTTGATTACGCTGTCAAAGCCATAGAAGGAATAAAATAACATTCAATGGCGGACGGATACCTGAGCGGCACTGCTGAGAGTATTGTTTGCGTTTGATTCCGTCCGCTTTATGATTCGGGATTGTGCATATCGTTAAAAAAATGTTGTTAAAATTTTATGTACAGTTCTGTTAATAATGTTTGACTATTTTAAGAATTTATGTTATAATATTACTGTAATGTCATAGCTCTGTCAATTGATCCGTTCTAAGGGTTTGCATTGTAATCTTATACGAAAGTGGTGTTTGTCAATGGATAATCAGGCGAGTAGCTTAACCGAAAAGAAGCTTGCTTATTACGAAACGGTTTATAAGGAAAATGTTCTTTCAAAGCCGTTGGATATAAACGTTTCTGTTACCGAGAGCGGTATTTCGGGCTTTGGCTATATCTGCGACCAGATCGGCACAAAGGAGGACGAACCTCTTTATTCACGCTATAACTGCGGATTTGATGAGATAACAAAGATCTATATCAATCAGAATAACAGGCTTGCTCCCATATATGTGCAGTGCGCCGATAACTCCACCGGAGTCATGAACCGCCGCAGGATAATTCTTGCGGGATTCAAAAACAGCGAAGAAATAGTCAAAGTGATATCCGACGCAAAAAGTGCGTTTGATAAGAGAAAAGAACTGGAAGAAGAAAATGATAATCCTGCCGTAATAAACCAGGCTGCCATATACAGTGAGAAAAAACTTGCTTATTTTGAAACGGTCTATAGAGAGAATATGCTGTCAAAACCGCAGGACATAAATATTACTGTTACCGCTCAGCATATTTACGGTACCGCGTATATATGCGACCAGACCGGCGTTAAGGAAGACGATCCCACTTATTCGCGCTTTACCTGCGGACTGGGCGAAATTACCAAGATATACATAAATAATAACAATAAAATGGCTCCTATTTATATTCAGTGCGACGATGATTCCAATGGGGTCATGAACCGCCGCAGGATAATTCTGCCAAAATTTGACGATAACGATGCTATTATAAAAGCAGTCAGTGATGCTAAAGCTGAGTTTGACAGCAAGTCTGAGCTTCAGAATGAACGGAAGCTCAGAGAACGCGAGGCTATTCGCAGGGCTCAGGACGATGAATTTGAAAGCATGACAAGCGGTTACCGCGATATGATCAAGCCCTCGCCAAAGCCAGCGGCGGCGTCTGAACCTAAGCCGTCGCCTGTTTCAAAACCTGCTGCTGCGATACCTGCCGTCCCTGCACCGGAACCGAAGCCGGTTTCAGCGCCTGCTCCAAAACCTGCACCGGCGCCTGCCCCTGTTGCCGCGCCAAAGTCTGCTCCTGCTCCGGCGTCTGCACCCAAGAGTGATTCGGTTACTGTTGAGGATATTCTCGGGCTTGACGATATTCTGGGTATCAGGGCGGACGATATGTCCTCAGTAACGTCGTTTATGGACGAGATATCGGAGGAACCTGATGAGGAAGCGATCAACTCTATGCCTGTAGAGACTATACAGAAAAATCCCGATAAAATAGAGGAGCTTTCCATTCCCGTAACAACTGAGGAATACGAGCTGGAAGAGGTTCGTACTGAAAAGGTTTCTGCTGAAATTGAGGAGCTTGATCCGACCAAGGAGATAGCCAAAAAGCTTGCGCCAAAGCAGGCGGAGGTTTCTGCCGAAGAGCCTAAGTCCAAGAATGATGAGCCTGCTGAGGCGGAAAAAACAGAGCATAAGAATACCGTTATGGAAGAACCCGCTATGCCTGTAAAGCCTGTTGAAAAAGCCGGAGCGGCGGTTGTTCCGAATGCGGAAAGTATGTCTCTCGAAGACTTTGAATCAGCGGTCAAAAAGCTTAAATCAATGCTTGATAATGGAGTTATATCCGAAAGCGAGTTTGCGGTCGAAAAGAAAAAACTCTTCAAGCTGTTATATTAATGCAGGAAATTGACAGAAATCTAACCGCACATAAATTAGTTTTGTGTGCGGTCGTATGCCTGTCCGAAGGTATACTGCGGAAGGCGGCTATTATATGCAAATACTTTTAAAATCAGGAACAAACTATTTAGATCATACCTCCCACGGTGGAGACGCAAACCGGGCGCATACACCGACAGCGGAATCAGCAAATATCACAAATAACTATGGAGGCAGCGGTTATATATGTCACTGAACAGTTTTAATGAATTTGAAGAAATGCATAGATCTGTGCTTCAGGAAATATGCAATATCGGCGCAGGAAACGCCGCTACAGCCGTGTCGCAGATGATATCATCGGCTACTGATATATCAACTCCGCAGGTAAAAATCCTTGCCCCAGCTCTGGCGGGAAAGATTGCCGATATGCACAGTTCCGATTCGGAGGCTTTTCTCATAAAGCTTTGCGGCGATATGCTCGGTTCGGTTCTTTTTGTGTTTCCGTACGCTTTTATAAGCAGACTTGCGGAAACTTTTTTTCCCGGCGTTTCAATACAAAAAAAGGAAGATATGGACGAAATGAGTACGTCGGCTGTCCGTGAAACGGTAAATATCGTGTCAGCTGCATATGCTAACAGCTTCGCGCTTATGTCCGGAATGACTGTTGATATTTCCGTGCCTGAAAACGTTACCTCTCCGTCGTCGGAAATTCTTTCCATAAGCGGAGCTAATGCAACGTCAATGTGTTTTGTAAATAACTCCATTGAAATAACCGATTGTCACAAGTCGTTTAATGTGCTGTTTTTTCCGGAGCTTAATACTATTAAGGATTTTATGCGGAAAATCGGTGTTGAATGCTGATAAGTCTTATTGCGTTATAGTAAAGAACTTGAGCCGCTCAATAAACGAGCGGCTCAAGTTCTTCAAGACGGTACGGCGTTTTCTGATAAACGCAGTAGTTAAGCCAGTTTGAAAAAAGCAGGTTTGCGTGAGACCGCCAGTTGAAATGCGGAGGCTCCGACGGGTCATCATATGGGAAATAATGCTTGGGAATCTCAATAGGCAAGCCTTTGTCCTTGTCGCGGAAGTATTCGTTTGCAAGGGTAAAGCGGTCGTATTCAAGATGTCCCATAATAAAGAACTGCCTGTCGGTCTCGTCGGAAATTATTGCTATTCCCGATTCGGGAGAGGAAGCAAGTATTTTCAGTTCTTTTACGCGCTCCACGTCCATTCGTCTGATCTCGGTGTGACGTGAATGGGGTATATTAAACTTTTCATCAAATCCTCTTAACAGCGGATTATTTGAGACCTCCGCTTTGTGCGGAAATACTCCGAACATTTTTTTTGAAAGATCGTACTTTGGGATTCCGTAGTGGAAGTAAAGACCTGCCTGAGCTCCCCAGCATATGTGAAGAGTGGAACAGACGTTGGTTTTTGACCACTCCATTATTTCGCAGAGTTCTTTCCAGTAATCGACTTCTTCAAATGACATCTGCTCTACGGGAGCGCCGGTTATGATAAGTCCGTCGAAACGCTCATTGCTTACATCGTCAAAGGTTTTGTAAAACTTTGTCAGGTGCTCGATGGGCGTGTTTTTAGTTACATGGCTTGCCATTTGGATAAGTTCGATATCAACCTGTATGGGCGTATTGGAGAGCAGGCGCAGTATTTGAGTCTCCGTCTCGATTTTTTTCGGCATCAGATTGACGATAGCTATTCTGAGCGGACGGATATCCTGGTGAGCCGCGGCGGTGTCGGTCATTACAAAAATGTTTTCGTTGTTAAGCACGGTATATGCGGGAAGATTGTTCGGAATATTAATAGGCATTTTGCATAGAGCTCCTTTGGTTTATTCTGACGCTTCACTTTCAGAGACTGACTCCGTTTCAGAGGGTGCGGTCAGTGATGTGTCTGCGGATATTCTTGTTGACTTTACGGAAATTCCGGTATCAGCTTTGGGTTTCGCAAGGGTATACCTGGTTGTAGTTTTGGTAGTTTCCGACATTGTCGATTCGGAAAGCGATCCGGTATTATCCGGCTCTGACATATTGGGGACACAGGTAACGGTTTCTTCTGATTCATCGGGTATTTCCGTATCGGGTACGGCTGTAACAGTTATAGTGACCGCCGTATCGCGTTTCAGGGAACCAATGCCCTTTCCGCGGTCGGCGGGAGGTGCAGTCACAGCAGTATCGGCGTATATTCCGTTTCCGGCTATTCCGTAAAAGTAGCGGCCCTCCGATGAGACTTCTGTCTCAGGGGTGTAAGTGGCCATATATTCGCTGTAGGTTTCGGGAGGGAGCGATTCGCTGTAAGTCATTTTGGTAAGCGGGGAGGGGACGTCCGTATATATGACAGTAGTTGTCCTGTCCCGCTGGCAGCCTGACAGTAAAAACGCCGCCGCGCCGAAAGCAATTAAAAAGCAATATTTTTTCATAATATAAATATTGTAGCACATTACAGCATTTTTTTCAAGTATTTTTACAACATCTGAAAGTATTTTCATTATGCCGGATATCGGATACCGACGATCACTCATTGAATTTGAAGCTCATGAAATCAAAATCACACCCGGGCAGGAAATCAAACTTAATATCTGCGTTTCCTTTAAAGCTATGTACCGTAAAGGTTTTTTCAATGTAATCTTCACTTTTGTTAAATTCAAGTATCTCCTTTACCTCGCTGTTTTCGCCGATTATCCTCATGTGTACCGAATCGTTCGCGTTGCGCGTCCTGCCCTTAATGGTAACGCTTGTTACGCCGTTTGAGAAGTCGAATCCGTCGTAGTCGATAAAAACGTTGTTGCCGATATGCTCGACTCCATTTTCGGTTGAAGTAAAGCTGTCACCGCGGATATTCGAAAAATCCGCCGCACATATTTCCGAGTAGGATTCGTCGCCGCCCTCAAACAGGAATCCGCCGAAATAAATTCTCTTTTCGGAATCCTCAAACTCGAAGCACAAGTCCTTAACGCCCTTTAACGGACGGTCAAGCTTAAAGCTGTTGGGGATATAGGTCTGCCAGATAAAGTCTGCGCGGTACGAAAAATCGCCCAGCTTTTCCGAGCCGTTCTCATGTGGCATTCCGCTCCAGACGGAGAATTTTACTTCGTCGTTATTGTGCCAGTTGATGAGGGTCACGGAGAAGCTGTCCGAGCCGCCCCTGCCGAAATCCACGTTGCGGAAGCCCACGATATTTCCGCTTCCGCGGGCTATCTTTACGCCGCCCTCGGATACCTCGTCAAGCTGCGAGGGACTCATATTATAGAGGCTTCCTTTTACAAGACACGCATACGGGTCTATGACAACGCTGCCAAGCCCGTTAACGTCCATTTCAAGCTCTGAGATAACCTCCGGGTCGGGCTTGCCGTTTCTGCAATAGCAGCGGAGCCTGAATTTTCCGTCTCCAAATACCTTTACTTTTGCCTTGCAGCCGTTTCCTTCAACAGGCTCAACAGCGGCAAGATTAGTAATAACTCCGGTTTCGGTAACAGCAGCCCATTCAATGCTGTATTCCGCGTTTTCCGGAAGTATCTTTGCCGTGACCTCGGCTTCGGTGAGCTGTCCGTCAAAATGCTGCGCGGCTGCCGAAAGTTCTATCTTTCTTACGGGTATCTCTTTCATGGTACCGACAGGGCGGTTTTCCTCGAACGCGTTTGCCGAGCCGTCGGGCATTGCCGCCTCTTCTGCCGAAAGGGTAAGCGACGTTTCTGGAAGTCCCTCGGAGGTAACTCTTACGGCAATTTCGCCGCCGCGGTCTTTTCCCGTTATCATGGCAAGAAGCTTGCCGCTGAAAAGCTTTTTGGAGGTGGACTTGAACTCGTCGTAATCGGTGCTGTCGCCGCTGTCAAGACCGACCAAACGTCCCGCGCCGCTTACCTCGACTGTTACACGGTTCCGAGCGTTTGCCACAAAGGTTCCCTCAGAATCGTAAGCGGAGATGTCTAAAAAGATCATGTCCTCGCCGTCGGCTTTCAGTACGGTCTTGTCGGGCGTGAGACGTATTTCCGCGGTATCGCCGAAAGAGCGCACGCTGTCCTCGGCGGTAACGTTTCCGTCCTTGTCATAGGAAACGGCTTTAAGCTCTCCCTTTTGGTAGGGGAGCTGCCAGTCAGCGCTGTAGATACCATCAACAGCCTTTTTGCCCATTGATTTTCCGTTAAAGAACAGTTCGGCATACGGCTGATTTGTGTACACCATAACGTCGATAAGCTGACCGTCGTTAAAGTCCCAGTAGGGCATGAGGTGCAGTACGGTCTTGTCAGTCCATGCCGCCTGATAGAGATAGTAGCTGTCCTTGCGGAAGCCGGCGGTATCTATCTGACCGTAGTAGGAATTTTTTGTGGAGTATGGACTTGGCTCGCCCAGATAATCGCTGCCCGTCCAGATGAACTGTCCCGCGCAGAAAGGCGTGTCCCTGTCGGCAATAATTGAGGTCTGGGCGGTACGCTCGGAAATTCCCGCGCGGCAGTTTTCAAGGCAGGAGCACTGCATATCGTCGTGAGTTATGTATGCTGCCGATTTCGGGAAGTGGTATACGTTTCTGCTTTGGACTCTTGCGGCGGTCTCGCTGCCGTAAATGTTCCATTCGGGGTGGCGGCGGTGGTGATCCTCATAAAGCCTCTCACCGTAATTGTAGCCCACGGTCTCGATCTCCATAGCGCAGTTTTGCGCGCCCTCCCACTCGATATAGTTGGAGCCTATAGTGGTGTAGGCATTATGGTTAAAATCGTGCTTTCTGACCTCGGCGCAGAGCATTTTTGTTACCTCCACGCCTCTCGGTGATGAGTGAGTATCGTAAATTTCGTTGCCTACGCTCCACATTATAACAGAGGGGTGATTTCTGTCGCGGCGCACCCAGCTTGCAACGTCGCGGACATACCAGTCGTCAAAGAATCGGGCGTAGTCGTAATCGGTCTTTTTTAGTTCCCACATATCAAAGGCTTCGCTGTCAACCAGGATTCCCATTTCGTCGCAAAGCTCCATGAACTCAACAGCCGGAGGATTGTGTGACGTTCTGACAGCGTTTGCCCCCATTTCTTTCATGGCGGTAAGCTGCCGTCTCAGAGCGGTCTTGTTTACTGCCGCGCCAAGCGCTCCCAGATCGTGGTGGAGGCACACTCCGTTCAGCTTGACGTTTTTTCCGTTGAGCCAGAAACCGCTGTCAGCTTTGAACTCTATCGTCCTGAATCCCACCTTGCAGAACTGGCTGTCCGCAACGGTTCCGCTGTCGTAAAGCTTTGTTTCGAGGGTGTAAAGGTACGGCGAATCGGTGTCCCAGAGACGCGGGTTTTCAGCGGCGGCGGTCATTTCCTCATTGGGTATGCCTTTGGCGGTCAGCAGTACGTTTCCGTTTTCATCGGAAATAACGTACTCAACTGCGTCTCCTCCGACGCTTTCTGCGGACAGCTTGATATTTCTGATATTGCTGTTCTTAGCGTCCTGTTTCTCGGAAAAATATACTCCGTCCGATTTAAGGTATGCGCCTTTATGCTCCAGCAGATAAACATTGCGGAAAATGCCTGCGCCCGAGTACCAGCGGGAATTTGGGGAACGGTGGGAGACTTTTACAACGATTTCATTTTCTCCTTCTTGAAGCAGAGAGGCAATATCGAACTCAAATGTGGAGTAGCCGTATTTCCATTCACCCGCAGGCTCGCCGTTTACCCAAACCTTGGTATCCATATAGACGCCCTCGAAGCGGACTATCCTTGCGGAGGCAGAGCCGGTTACCGCAAAGCTTTTTCTGTACCAGCCCGCGCTTGTCTCGTACAGGTCTTTTGTTTGGTGAATAAGCCAGTCGTGGGGGATATCGACTCTTTTCCAATCGCTTTCTTTCAGACTGTCAAATGACAGCTCCACGTCGGTTTTTTGGAACTCCCAGTTGTTATTAAATAATTTTTTCATATTTACAGCCTCCGTTTTAATTTTTGTTTTTATCGGGAAGAGCGTTCGCTGCCTGAAATACCGCAATAAATTGATATTAATTTTAACACAAATTATTGAATATGACAATACTTTTCGGAAAATTTTCTTCCGATAAAAGTATTTGAATTAATTGTAGCTTAATGCTTATAATTTGCAATAGACAATATTCTGAAAAATTTGTATAAAATTCAGATTTTAATGTTTTATGAATATAGAATTTGGCTTATTTAAGTTCATAAAAATATTTTCAGCGGCTGTGGTTGTAAATATTTTACTTGACAAAGAATTTACAACGGTGTATAATTAATAAAAATATTTGGAAAAGAGGTATTTTTATGGAACTTAAAGGAACAAAAACCGAAGCGAATCTTCTTTCCGCTTTTGCGGGAGAAAGTCAGGCAAGAAACAAATATACATATTTTGCAAGCGTCGCCAAAAAAGAGGGATACGAGCAGATAGCGGAGATATTCCTTAAAACAGCCGACAATGAAAAGGAACACGCTAAAATGTGGTTCAAGGCTTTGAGCGGAATCGGCGATACAAAGGCTAATCTTGCTGCCGCTGCTGACGGTGAAAACTACGAGTGGACTGATATGTACGAAAGCTTTGCAAAGGACGCGGAGGAAGAAGGCTTTACAGAGCTTGCGGCTAAATTCAGAGCTGTGGGAGCGATCGAAAAGGCTCATGAGGAGCGTTACCGCGCACTTCTGAACAACATAGAGATGCAGCAGGTATTTGAAAAGGGCGAAATGAAAATGTGGGAGTGCAGAAACTGCGGTCATCTTGTTATGGGCAAAAAGGCTCCGGACGTATGTCCCGTATGCAATCACCCTCAGAGCTATTTTGAGGTACGAAAAGAAAATTATTGATTTTATTATGTTAAATGAAAATCACGTAAACAAACGGACTGCTGCAAATGCGGCAGTCCGTTTTAATGTTGTCAAAACAGTGCGGAAATTACTCCAGAGGAAATTGTACATCCAGCACAAAATATTCATTTTCGGTGCGGCACTTCATTGAGCCTCCCTTTCTTTGCGCTGCCCTCTGTATGTTGGGAAGTCCGTATCCATGCTCTTTTCCGACCTTTTTTGTAACGGGAAGTACCTCAGTCTCGCTTAGTGACCCGTCAAAACGATTGCTTATGCGAAGCAGGAAGCGGTTTTGTTTTACAGCCGCCTGCACCTTTATCCTGCGTTCTTTTTCGGGAAGCTTCATACACGCTTCGACTGCGTTTTCCAGAGCGTTGTTCAGAATAAGGCAAAGTTCCGTTGACGGAAGTGTGTGATCTCCTACGCCGATATGGCAGGTAAAGGAAATATGATTGTCATGGCAGCGTGCGCTGTATTCGGTCAATACAGCATTCATATAGGGATTTTCACACATGGTATCGGATTTATGCTCACTGTGAAGCTTGATAATTCCCGACAGATAGCTTGCGGCTTCGTCGGATTTATTTTCGTCAAGCAAAGCCAGAAGCGTGGAAAGGTGACCGTTCATATCATGACGGAGCGAGCGTATTTCCTCCTCTTTGCTGAGCTTGGATTCATAAAACTGCTTCTGAACCGCAAGATCACGGTCAAGCTGTTCCAGACGTTCTTCCTGTACGGCAAGCTCCGTTTGTATTCTTACGGTATGGCTGATGATCGAATAAAAGCTTATGAACGCAGAAAGCATAAACAGCACCATTCCGAAAAAACTGATCAGATCGCAGTTGCTGTATAATAACGATACGATCAGCACAGTTTTAATATTTGAGGAATAATATCCGTTTCCTGCTAATGAGCCGACGTAAAGTACTGCAATACTAAACAGTACAGCGGCAATACCCCCAAGGAACAGGCGGAAAACTTTGTTTCCGATTTTCGCTTCGGATACCGCAAGCGCAATAATTGCCGCAGAAGAGAAATACATCAATATGTTACGAATATGTCCGCAAAGTACCGATCCGTTTGAAAGCTCGACAGTTTGAAATATTATTGCGGCAGCTCCCGCCGTTCCGATAATAATGCTGTATATGACTTTGTTGCGCCGTTTTTCTGATTTAAAAAGAAAATAAACCTGCGGAAGCAAAACAGCTATTACGGGAATAAAAGCAGTCAGAGGCGTATCCATTGCAGTTGAAGCGGGAGAATAATATTCATACTGCCGAAGATAGGAAAAGGATTGGATCATAGCTGCGGCAATTACAAAAAGAGTAGCGGGATTGCGTATACCGCAGAAAACTCCGTAAAGCCATATCCCGAACAGGATCAGAGCTGTAACGGCAAAGCCTGCGGCAGGTATGATTATGGAGTTCGTGCCTGAAGCGTGAACTTCCCAGCCGATAGTCATGGAGGAGAGCACGATTATCGGCATACCTTGATAATCAACATGCGCCGTAGCTATAGTAATGAGTTTTCCCGCATAGTTTTCGGGAAGCGTGCAATAGGTGTTTTCTCCTCTCATGTCATAGCTGCTGAATTCCTCAGGAAATACTGTTTCGTCAAGCTTCGGGCTTATGCTGCAGCAATTGCTGTAGATAAGCTCTTCGTCGAGAAATACTGCCGAGGGACGGGCGTTGCTCATATTAATAAGTGTATAATTATCGTCTCTCATTTCCTGTGTCAGGATTCTGGATAAATAAAACGTTCTGCCTAAATCAATATCAATAAGTTCCCGCGGAGTAAGATATACCCTTTGTCCGTTATCTATAATATATATATCCCAGCCCATTGAATCGTACATGCCGGGGGTGAGATAAAGCTTTTCGCTGTCAGTACGGGTATAGCTTATGAAAAGCGAAAAAACGGCAGCCGCTGCTGCAATAAACAGCAGGATAAACGACCATTTAAGATAAGGGACAATTTTTCTCATGATCTTCTCCTTTCACAAAAGCTGATGTTAGTGCTATTACTGTTTAACGGTATATTAGTTATCCTGAAATATTCCGAACAAGCGCTTGTGATAGCTTTCCTTTGCATATGCCGAGTATGTGCGTGAAATAGGGACATATCTGTCGTCATTGGTACGAAAGCCGTCGGTATCCATTTCCCGCACATTGGCAAGGTTCACAATAAAACTTTTATGGCAGCGGACAAACAGTTCGGATTTTATCTGAGCTGCAAGCTCGTCCAGCTTTCCGTAAGACGTATATTCGCCGCCGTCGCGCATATGAAAGCATAGAGTATGGTTAAAGCTTGAGATGTATGCTATTTCAGAATATTTCAGTACGCTGCTTTTTCCCTTGTATGTAATTTTGAGATTGTAATTGCGTTCTTTGTCAGTAATGCGAACAGCTTTTTCAAGGACATCGGCAAAAATATCATGGTCTATAGGCTTGATAAGATAGTGAAATGCGTAAATATCAAACGCTTCTCTGTAGAATTCCTCGCTGGAAGAAATAAAAATGATCGGCGCGTTTTCATTTTTGGCTCGTATACGGCGTGCAGCCTCCACTCCGTTTTTTTCGGGTAGATATATGTCAAGCAAAAATATATCAAATTGTTTGCATTCGGTTTCAATGTCCCAGAGAAGACTTTCAGCATTCTGATATTCGCTGACGGAGCATAGCGTTCCGGTTCCGTAAATAGCTGAGCGCACATATGCCATGTCCTCGCTATTGTCCTCGCAGACAGCAATATTTATCATGAAAATCACCCTTTCCGCACTATTTCTGTTTTCTCAGGAATAGGTTTTGGTAAAATACAAAATTTCATATTATATAATTATATCATAAAATATTCATTTTTTCAACATCATAAAATGTTATTTTCGTCAAAAAAAGCACCGATTTCGTCAGTTTGTGTTATTTAGTATCATTTTGGGGTATAATTTTATATTAATTTGATATGATTTTTTACGTTATTTAGTTTTGTTTGATTTTGCTGCGATTCATGCTGTATTTTGGGGAGCGTTCAGCGGCACCGTTCCTATAGGCAAAAGATAACTTATTAAAATATCCCGTTCCCGAACCGCTCAGCGGAATTCGGGGACGGGATATTTGTTTGCTGTGCTATATATCAGGATAAATTATCCGATAAACATCTGAGTCCAGTAATTTCCGTTTGCAACGTGACCCATTCCGATTTCCTTAAATGAACCGTTAAGAATATTTGCTCTGTGTCCCTCGGAATTCATCCAGCCGTCAACGACTTCCTCGGGAGTACGGTAACCCATTGCTATGTTTTCACCTGCGGTTCTGTAGCTTATACCGAAGCTCTTCATCATATCAAAGGGACTGCCGTATGTAGGAGATGTGTGGCTGAAATAGTTGTTGTCTTTCATATCCTGAGATTTGGCTCTTGCGACAGCGCAAAGCTTTGTGTTGAGCTTTAGCTCGGAAAGTCCGTATTCTTTTCTGATCTCGTTTACAAGCTCAACCACCTTTTTCTCGTAGGCGGAAACAGAAGAGTCAACGCTTATATCGGGAATTTCAGGTTTCTGAACAGTATCGTTGTTTCCCGGTTTTTGAACAGTATCATTATCGCCGGGCTTCTGAGTACAGTCACCGCCGGGGCAGTTGTCGCCGGGCTTCTGAGTGCAGTCACCGCCGGGGCAGTTGTCGCCGGGCTTCTGAGTGCAGTCACCGCCAGGGCAGTTGTCACCGGGCTTCTGAGTGCAGTCACCGCCGGGGCAGTTATCGCCGGGCTTCTGAGTACAGTCACCGCCGGGGCAGTTATCGCCGGGCTTCTGGGTGCAGCCTCCGGTGGGAAGTTTTATTCCGTAATTTTTCAAAAAGTCCAGGCAGGAAGGGTACTTTTTTAACAGGCTGTCAATATCTGCGCCTCCGACATTTCCACATGAGCCCGAATTAGACGTAATGTATGTCTTGAAGTTCACAGCGCTGGCGGGAACAGCCGTTCCTACGGCGATTGCCGCTGCTCCGACTGCTGCGATTGCACATTTTAAAGTCCTTTTCATTTTGTTATACCTCCTAAAAACAAGTTTTCCTGAAAATCATTGGATTGCCGCAAATATTTTTATATCCTCCGACTCGTCAGACAGAGGTACGTCTGAAACAGCGCTTTTATTAAATATGTTAATTAACGGCGGAAACGCACAGATTTCCTTATTTTCAGATAACTCCTAAAATCTTTGTCAGCATTTCAATATTTTTCAGTGATTTGAAAGCCATTTAATTTCTCTGCTTTCTGTATATATTATATCTTGTATTTAGGAGAAATTCAACCCACAATATATGGGAATGTTATTGGAATTTCCTTTATCGGAAGCGATTTTCTTAAAAGAGCAGTATTGCCTGCAATAAATTTATAGGAACGGTATTCATGGGTGAATTTACTTGCTTGTTTATATTTTTATTCCCTTATCTCTTATGATATTCCATAGACAAATAAGGATAAATAATTGCCTCTGATAAGATTTCTAACATAAAGATTATATGGGGTCAGACTTTTAATATTTAGTGTTATATATTAACTGTTATAAAACGATGCGGCAGTAAAACCATAAAGTTTTGCTGCCGCATTTGTTAAGTAATTATATTTAATATTATTTGTTAATTATAATAACCGCATTTCTGTCAAGTTCGTTAAATCTTTTTTCAAAAATTTTCATGTCGTAGGATATTTGTCCTCTTAACGGGTCGTTGACATATACAAGGTTCTCCTCGGTGTTGTATCCGGTAAGCAAGAGGCAATGCTCGTTTCCGAACCACGAAACAGTATTTCCGGTGGATTCATCGACCCAAGATACGTGATTTTCAATAATTTCTTCCATGTCAATGCTGCTCCATACAATAACCGGATTACCGTATTTAATTGCTGAATAAACAATTTTTGCGGGACAGCCTGTTATATTTTTGACCTGCCATTTATTATCTTTATCGTATTCCTCTAAAAATTTTTCTGCGGTTTCTGCAATTACACACGCTGTGCAGCCGTATGCCTGTCTGCTTCGCGGGTTTCCGACAAAGACTTTATTAAAATCGGATTTCCTGTATTCTCCTTTGGGAAGATATCCGTCGGAAAGAGTCAGCTTGTCAACGTCGAAGCCGATATGATTCAAAAGCATTGTAAGCGACGTAACCTCGCATCCCGTAGGGAGCTCGGGATTTTGCAGTATTGGTTCAACATTTATGTAAGCGCTTGTACCTATTTCTGAATGTACAACAGGCACGCTCATAATATGAGAGACATTGACCGGATTTTTTTTGTCTCTGACGGAAACCGAATAAACGCCCTGTCCGAGAGACTCAAAGCCAACTGTTTTTCCCGAAAAGCTTATGCACGTTTTCCAGCCGTCTATTGTTGCTTCGTAATCCTCACTTCCGGATTGGTCTTTTACGCAGATAGTTATTGTTCCGTCATTTGAAATTTTTTCAGCGGAACTGACCGCAATTGCAGAAATAGAACATGAGTTTGAAATATCTCCGGCATAAACGGTGTAGATGTCCGTGATCGTTTCAGGAAAGTCCTTTTCCATAAAGCAAAATGAATAGCTTCCCTCTGAAAGTCTGTTCAGCACTGCTTTTGAATCGCGTATTTTTTCAAATGTTCTTCCGCAGTCAGAGCTGTATAAATATAATTTTTTTCTGTCAGTATCCAGTGTAATTTTTCCGTTGTTTTTATTATCGGCGCACGGCGTTACTTGTATGTAAAACTTCATGCCGTTTTTATCCGAAAGCTCAATTTTTTCATTTGGCGGAACATTGCTTGAATTCTTAGCACAGGCTGACAAAAATACCGGAATAATCAAAATAAATGCGATTAATAAGACGGAGATTTTTTCTTTTATTATTATCACATCGTTTCGTTTTATTTAAAAATTCATGCTATTTTATTGCATGAGCAGCATTGGCAGGTAACTATTTCTCCTTTTGAATTTTCATCGTCCCTAATAATTTCTCCTACGGACGGTACGCAAATTTTTCCTGAAAGCGGATTTTTTATGCTGATAACAGGTGTTATAATATACGCACACACATCGGATTTTTCAAAGCATAAATCGGCGTCTAACATTTCACAATTTATTATTTTCAAATTTTTGCAGTAACAGAGCGGTTGGGTGCCGATAATTTTACAGTTTTCAAGAGTAAGGCCGTCAGAGTACCATGCAAGGTATTCACCCTTAATAACGCTGTTTTTCACTATGACATTTTCTGCGTGCCAGAATGCGTCTTTGGTATCGAAAATACAATTTTCAAAAACAGAATTATTAATGTACTGAAAAGAGTATTTACCCTTGAAGTTCACGTCTGAGAAGTTTAATTTTTCTGAGCGCATCATAAAATATTCACTTACGACCGAGCAGTTTTCCATGGAAATATTTTTAACTGACCATCCGAATTCAGGGGAAATAATATCGCAATTTTTTATGTTGACGTTTTTGCATTCACGCAAAGCCTTTATTCCGTGCATTTTCGTGTCGGAAATTATGATATCCTCAGAATACCATAATGCCGCGCGGCAAAGCTCTGTCATTTCCGAATCTGAAATTTTAAGACCGTTATCATGCCAGAACGGATAGCGGAGATTGAAAAAGCAACTACCCGCTTCAATATCCGAGCATTCCTTAAATGCGCTTTCGCCGTCTGCAGGTCCGTCAAAGCGGCAGTTATTTACAGTTAAGCCGCGGCTTCCGTAAAGTGCGCGTTCTTTGTCAAAGGTTTTGTTTTCTATTACGGTCATGACTTATGCTTCCTTTCCGCATTCGCTGTGCATTATTTATATTCTGCACCATCTTACTGATTCAATTCTAACATACAATTTTGTAAATATCAAATACTTATAATGAATAATACCGTATGCTTTCAAAGCATATACAATAACGGGCAATTTATTACATAAATAAGAATTCTGCAATTATTTTATTTCTCGAAGCGCTTCAAGAAATTTTGCCGCAGCTTTTGTCTGAGGCTGATATTTTTTCCATATTATCTGCATAGACGCTTCCACAACGGGGGAAAGCGGCCGGAAGCAAAGTTTGCTTTTGCCGCTTACGTTAAAAAGCTTGTCAAAGCATACAACGTAGCCGATACCCTCGTCTGCAAGTATCATTGCATTTGTAGCAAGGTTATAGGTTGCTCTTATATTCAGCGTATGAATGTCACAGCCGAACCACTTTGAAATATGATCGTTTTTGCTTATTTCCTTTGAAACGATCAAAGGCTTGTCAAGCAGATCGTCCACAGTTATGCGGTCTTTTTTGGCAAGTTCTGAATTTCTGCGCATAAGCACGCCCCATGCGTCCTTTGCCGGCAGAATGAAATGCTCATATTTATCGTTGTCCACGCTTCCGAAAGTCAATCCGAAATCCGCAAGCCCCTTGTCAAGCTGTTCCGTGACAAACGGCTTGTTACCGCTTATAAAGTGGTATTTGATAAGCGGATAATCCTCATCAAGCTTTTTTATCAGATTGGCGATCAGGCGTATCCCGTCAGTTTCACCCGCGGCAATACAAACGTCGCCTGCTACACCTTGATCTGAAAGTGCAATTTCATTTTCTGTCCTGCGTATAAGTTCCGCCATTTCCTCGGCGCGTTTTCTCAGTATCATTCCTTCTTCGGTAAGGGTTATCCTGTGGCTTCCTCTTATAAAAAGCGTTTTTCCAAGTTCGTTCTCAAGATCCTTTATCTGTCTTGAAAGTGTTGGCTGCGAGATGTGGAGCGATTCCGCCGCGCCGGAAATACTTTGTTCCCTTGCTATTGCAAGAAAATATTTTAATACGCGAAATTCCATATCAAACCTCCAATAATGTTTTATATTATTATACATCAAAAGCATATGCCTGTCAAGCATATTAAGCTATTCAATATAAGTATTTGCTATTTAAAAAATTGCATGGTAAAATTGAAGCAGCAAGTATTAAGGGGGAAAATCTTTATGAACAGAGAAAGGCGTTCCAAGATCGTTGAAAATCTTATCGACGCAGGCTGTGACAGAATGTTAGCGGAGCATTATGCCGACAGCCGCAGTAAAAAGGAAAAGACCGATATACTTAAACATCACCGCCAGCAGCTGCTGGATGATATGCACAAATGTCAGAAGCGGATAGACTGCCTCGACTATTTGATATATACTGAAAAAGATAATAAGTGAGGGATGAACATGGAAAAAATTTTTACAGTATTTTTTACAGTTATTTCAGCAGTGATTTTTTCGTCATGCGATAAATCGGAGGACGGTTTCCGAAACAAGATCATCTCTGAAATAACGGCAGAAGTTACAGAAAATTATTATGAAGCGCCTGTACAGGAGGAAAAAGCTGTGAACAGAATTAAAGTTACTGTAGGCGATGCAGAATTTTCGGCAGTTCTTTGCGGTAATGAGGCTTCCAATGCGTTTTCGGAAATGCTGCCGATGACTTTAAACATGAAAGAACTGAACGGAAACGAAAAATATTTTTATTTACCTCAGGATCTGCCGGCAGCCCCGGAATATCCCGAAAAAATAAACGCCGGAGATATAATGCTTTACGGTTCAAACTGTGCAGTGATTTTTTACAGTACCTTCGATACTTCCTACAGTTACACAAGACTTGGGTATATTGAGGACGCTGACGGGCTTGCCTCCGCCATTGGGAAAGGAGATGCTGAAGTAAGATTTGAGAAAATATAATCCGTTTCTGTTTTTTGATACTTTTTGCACATAAAAACTATGAGTCAGCTTACTTTTGAAATACCGTTTCTGAATTAACGGAGAAACCATTCTGAACGTTAATTCAGGAACGGTTATATATTTAAAATATCGCAGAGTATTTTGACGGTTAAAATTCTATGGTCATTAAGTATTTTATGTTTTATGCTTCGTATGTGAAAATTACTTGAAAAATTATCGGCAAATTTGACATATTTAGCAGAGTGTGGTATACTTTAATAAAAAGCAGAAAGGGGGGAGTCTGTGTTTGGATACGTAAAACCGTTTAAACCGCATATGCGTATATGTGAATACGAGACTTATAAAGCAGTATACTGCGGACTGTGCAAAATTCTTGGAAAAGAGTACGGATTTATTTCGCGTATGACTCTCAGTTATGATTTTGCCTTTCTGGGACTTATGGCTCTGGCGCTCAATGACAGTCCCGCTGTGGTCGAGCCGCAGCGCTGTATTGCTCACCCCTGGCGGAAAACGCCCTGCCTTAAATCTTCCGACGGACTTGCCTATACTGCCGCCGCTGCGGAAATATTGATATATAATAAAATCAGGGACGATCTTGACGACCGTCGGTTTTTGGCAAAGCTTTTTCCGTGGTTTATGCTGAAGCTTACCAAAAGAGCTTATAAAAAAGCAGCGGAACTCTATCCCGACCTTGCGGCCTATACCGCCGAGCAGATGTCCCGTCAGGCAAAGCTTGAAAAAGATAACTGCAAATCCATTGACCGCGCTTCAGAGCCGTCCTCAAATATACTTGCAGAAATAGCGGCGGGACTTTCAGAAAAAGAAGAGCAGAAGCGCATATTGCGGCGTTTCGGTTATCTTTTGGGACGGTTTGTTTACATCGCCGACGCTTTCGACGATGTGGAAAAGGATTTCCGCGCAGGAGGCTTTAATCCGCTTGTTATCGGCAATCCAACGATTAACGATATTAATCTTCCTGAAATACAAAGACGTACGGGCGACAGCGTTAATTTTACTCTCGGTGCTCTTGCGGATTCATACGTCCAGCTTGAAATAAAACGCTTTAAACCGATAATTGACAACATTGTTTACCTGGGACTTAAAAATGCGTTTTACGATCTTATAAGAAAAAAAGAGGAAAACGAGGACAGCGAATAAAACGCGGAGAATTGACCAATGCTTCGCTTAAACGGAAAGGAGAGCGGCTTTGCGCCGCAGATCTGATATGAACGATCCTTACAGAATTTTAGGCGTAATGCCGACTTCCTCAGACGAGGAGATAAGAGACGCCTACAGAAGTCTAATGCGCCGTTACGAGGGAGACGATGAAAAGTTATCCGAGATAACGGCAGCTTTTGACAGCATTATGAATCTTCGCCGCGGAGGAGTCGGACAGTCTCCGGACGGCGGATTTTCCGAGGTGCGCCGTCAGCTCCAAAACGGCAACTATAACGACGCGGACAGTATGCTTGAAAGCATTGACGAAAAAACAGCGGAGTGGTACTTCCTCAAAGGCAGCGTTTGTTATGCAAAAGGCTGGCTCAACGAAGCTTACGCTAATTTTTCTCAGGCGTGCAGAATGGAGCCTTACAATCCCGAATACAATTCTGCGCTGAGGCATATGTCCGAGACCAAGGGCGGTTATATGCAGGGCGATCCCAACGGGAATCCCTACAGCGGCAGCGAAAGGACTTTCGGGTGCAGCGCGTGCGATATATGCAACGGACTTATCTGCGCGGACTGCTGCTGCGAATGCATGGGCGGGGACTGCATACCTTGCTGCTGATTTACAGCGCGCAATTTGCTGTTGAGGACGGAAGTGATGTTTTATGAAAAAAGTAAGCTATAAAGTCGCGCTTGGCGGAGTAGTAGCTGCATTGTGCCTGCTGCTTATGTTCCTGACAGCGGTCATTCCGCCGCTGAGCATAACCTTGCCCCTTTTTGCGGGAATGCTGATATTTGTTGTGGCAATAGAAATAAGCAGCTCATGGGCGTTTGTGACCTATGCCGTGGTCGCTATACTTGCGTTTTTCGTCACTCCCGATAAGGACGCGTGGCTGTTTTTCACGTTCCTTTTCGGGTACTATCCCGTCGCCAAGTCCTACTTTGAGAAAATAAAGATAAAAGCTCTGTGCTGGCTTTGCAAACTTGCCGTATTCAACGCGTCCATAGTGATAATTTATTATGTAACGGCAAATCTTCTCGGTACTCTCGACCTGTTCGGGGAGTTTGGATTTTACAATGAATGGCTTATTCCGGCGCTTTTGGTAGCGGGAAACCTGGTTTTTCTTCTGTACGAATACGCTCTTACGCTGATAATCGACTGCTACAGAAAATGGTTCAGACCTACGTTTCTGGGGAAATCCAAATAGCTGCCCAAAGAAAAGCTGTAATGCAATTGCCGCCGTAAAAAGTTCTCCGAAAAGACATATGTCTCTTCGGAGAACTTTTTATTGATCTTGTTTTTCCATGCAAATGGGCAGCGTTCCGTCGTCCGGAATAAATTTGCCGTCGGAGGTTCTTATCAGGTAGGTTCCAACCGGAGAATTAAGATACGGTATTATGTCAGGATCGTAATTGCAGATCGTGTTAAGCTTAAAAATGTGAAAATTGTTCGGTTCGTTGGAGTATTCCTCATTTTCGTCGCCTTTGTAAAAGTGCCAGCCGCTGTCGGGCTGATCTGGCAGAGGCTCGTCACGGAACATATATCCTACTTTCCAGCCTTCTTTGGTTATCATGTCGGATACCATGCAGCCGTCTCCGTTCGGTTCGCTCCATTGAATAAGCTCTTTGACTTCCTTGTTTATAAAGCCTTTTTTACTCTTTTTAAAGAAATTCATATATAAAACTCCTTAAAATGATTTTTAGGTTTTATTATTTGAAATATGCCACGCCGCTCTCAAATATCTTCTGATCCTTATTTCCGGGGACGTTTTTGCATACCTCGGAGCCTATGCGCTCACTGTGGCACATCTTGCCCAGGATACGTCCGTCGGGAGAGGTTATACCCTCGACAGCCTCGTAGGAAGCGTTGGGGTTGAACCTGATATTCATTGAGGGCGCGCCCTCGTGGTCAACATACTGAGTGGCGATCTGACCGTTGTCGGCAAGCTGCTTTATCAATTCGGGAGACGCTACGAACCGTCCCTCTCCGTGGGATACGGCTACCCTGTGAATGTCTCCAACCTCGCAGCCTGCAAGCCAGGGAGACTTTGTGGAGGCGATACGGGTGTTGACCATCATAGACTGGTGTCTGCCTATGGTGTTGAACGTAAGGGTAGGGGAGTCGTTGGTCATGTCAACTATCTTTCCGAAAGGAACAAGTCCCAGCTTGATAAGAGCCTGGAAACCGTTGCATATGCCAAGCATGAGACCGTCCCGGTTGTCGAGCAGGTCGTGAACGGCGTCCTTTACGCGGGGATTGCGGAAGAATGCTGTGATGAACTTTCCGGAGCCGTCCGGTTCGTCGCCGCCGGAAAAGCCTCCCGGTATCATGATTATCTGGGACTGCTTAACAGCCTTTTCAAAGTACGCGGCGCTTTCCTCCAGAGCGGCAGCTGAAAGATTCTTTATAACTACGATCTCCGGGTTAGCTCCCGCGCGCTCGAATACTCTTGCGGTATCGTATTCGCAGTTAGTACCCGGGAACACGGGAATGAGCACCTTGGGCTTGGCAAATGTGGACGCGTGCTGAACAGCTTCTTTTGCGGTATAGGTAAAAATCTTGGCAGGCTTTTCGTCCGACTTGATATTGCAGGGGAAAATAGGTTCGAGCCTGTCCTCCCACTTTTTCTGGATCTCCGCCATATCTACCGTGTAGGTCTTGCAGTCTATCTTATAGTCGGGAATGGTCTCGCCGATAACGTTCTCGATCGTGAACGGGTCGCCGTTAAGCTCCACAACGAACGCTCCGTATCTGGAATAGAACAGCAGGTCGTCGGAAATTTTCTTGTCAAACTTAAAGCCTATCCTGTTTCCGAGGGACATTTTCGCAACTGCCTCGGCAACGCCGCCGAAGCCTATCGCCCATGCCGCTACAGCAGTCTTGTCCGCGATGAGCTTTTCAACTCTTTCAAAGCAGGACTTAACGCTGTCGAATACGGGCAGACCGTTTTCGTCCAGATCGGGAACGATAAGTATTACCTTGTCTCCCGCCTTTTTAAATTCAGGGGAAATTATATTTTTTGCCGAAGCGATACCCGCCGCAAATGATACAAGAGTTGAGGGTACGTCGATATTTTCAAAGGTACCGGACATGGAATCCTTGCCGCCGATAGCTCCGCAGCCCAGCTCCAACTGAGCCTTGAACGCGCCCAACAGAGCCGCAAAGGGCTTGCCCCAGCGTGTGGGATTGTTCTGAGTCCTCTCAAAGTATTCCTGGAAGGTCAGCCAGCATTTTTTATAGCTTCCGCCCGCCGCAACGAGCTTTGCGATAGACTCAATCACCGCGAACATTGCGCCGTGGTAAGGACTTCTGTCGGTAACATAGGGATTGAAGCCCCAGCCCATGACAGAACAGGTGTCGGTCTCGCCTTTAAGCACCGGGATTTTCGCAGCCATTGCCTGTGTGGGCGTAAGCTGATATTTGCCGCCGAAAGGCATAAGCACAGTGCCCGCGCCGATAGTTGAGTCAAAATATTCCACAAGACCCTTTTGCGAGCAAACGTTGAGGTTAGTCATCAGCAGCTCCCAGCTGTCGGCGGTGTCGCTGTAGGTTTTGAGCTGTTTTGTAACGGGCACGGGAACCGCAACGGTCGTGTGTTTTTCCGCACCGTTGGAGTTGAGAAATTCTCTTGAAAGATCAACGATAACATTGCCGTTCCAAGTCATTCTGAGGCGGGGATTTTTTGTGACCACGGCTACGAGTGTGGCTTCAAGGTTTTCCTTTGCGGCTTCGGCAATGAACCTGTCCGCATCCTCTCTGCGTACTACTACAGCCATGCGCTCCTGACTTTCGGAAATGGCAAGCTCCGTGCCGTCAAGGCCGTCGTATTTTTTTGGTACCTTGTCAAGGTCAATGTCAAGACCGTCCGCAAGCTCTCCTATGGCGACGGAAACGCCTCCCGCGCCGAAGTCGTTGCAGCGTTTTATCATTTTGGTAACGTCCGGGTTCCTGAACAGTCTTTGAAGCTTTCTTTCCTCCGGAGGGTTACCTTTCTGTACCTCAGCGCCGCAATGCTCCAGAGAAGCCTCGGTGTGTGATTTGGAGGAGCCTGTGGCGCCGCCGCAACCGTCGCGTCCCGTACGTCCACCAAGAAGTATGATAACGTCGTCGGGCAGGGGAGTTTCGCGCACAACATTAGTTTCTGGAGCGGCTCCCACTACCGCGCCTATCTCAAGACGCTTTGCAACGTAGCCGGGGTGGTACACCTCCGCGACGTGACCGGTGGCAAGTCCTATCTGGTTGCCGTAGGAGCTGTATCCGTTAGCTGCTCCCACAGTGATCTTTCTCTGTGGAAGTTTGCCGTGGACAGTGTCCTCAACGGGAACAAGCGGGTTGGACGCGCCTGTTACTCGCATAGCCTGATAAACGTAGGAACGTCCCGAAAGGGGATCGCGGATAGCTCCGCCAAGGCAGGTAGCCGCGCCGCCGAAGGGCTCTATTTCAGTGGGGTGGTTGTGAGTCTCGTTTTTGAACATGAACAGCCAGTCCTGTAAGTCTCCGTCAACGTTAACCTTGATCTTTACGGAGCAGGCGTTGATCTCCTCGGATTCGTCAAGGTCTTTCAGAATACCGTCCTTTTTAAGCTTTTTAGCGGCGATCGTGGCAATGTCCATAAGGGTGACGGGCTTGCTGCCTCTGCCAAGCTCTTTGCGGACGTTGATGTACTGCTCATAGGTTTTTCTGATGTAGTCGGCGTTGATGACCGCGTCGTCAATGGTAGTCAGGAACGTGGTGTGGCGGCAGTGATCCGACCAGTAGGTGTCTATCATTCTTATTTCGGTAATAGTTGGATCCCGCTTTTCGGTCTCCTTAAAATATTTCTGGCAGAACTTTATATCGTCCAGATCCATTGCAAGTCCGTATTTGTCGATAAAGCTTGCAAGCTCCGCTTCTTTCAGATAGATAAAGTTTGTAAGAGTCTCAACCGTTGTGGGGATATCGTATTCGGCTGCGAGAGTGCTTACCTCCGCAAGAGAAGCCTCGCGGCTTTCCACGGGGTTGATGATGTAGGATTTTACAGCGGAGAGCTCCTTTGGAGAAAGCTTTCCCTCAAGGATATAAACCCGCGCGTTTCTTACTCTGCACCGTTCGCCCTGGGTGAGTATCTGGATACACTGCTCGCAGGAATCGGCGCGCTGGTCGAACTGTCCGGGAAGATACTCCACAGCAAAAACAGTCTCGTTTTCCTTTATTTCCGGCAGCCTGTAGGAGCATACGTCTACTGCGGGCTCGGAGAAAACATTTACTGCCGCCAGCTTAAAGTCCTCTTCGCTCAGTCCCTCCGCGTCGTAGCGGTTAAGAACGCGGATGCTTCTGAGCCCGTCGGGACGCAGAGCCGTTTTGATATCCGAAAGCAGATTTTTCGCTTCGACGGCATACTCAGGTTTCTTTTCAACATAAATACGATAGACTGACATAATTTTACTCTCCTTATCATGATAAAGCTTTACTGTGTAATAATTTCTCCTAAACAGCAGTCGTTGCCTATTCCTATTATTTTAACATAAAAAATGGAATTACGCAAACTAATATTGTGATTTTTTTTTGAAATTTTTACTTGCGTATAGTTCGGCGTGTAGCCGTGGGCTATACCGTCGCTTTTTTCCCGCTCGAAAAGCACGGGAGCTACAGTCCCCACCTGACTTTGCAGGAACCTTTCCCGGCATTTTTCCATAGCTTCAGCCATTTTTGCGGCGCGGGAACGTTTCACCGCTTCGGGAACTTGTCCCGCCATTTCAGCTGCGGGAGTGCCTTGCCGCCGCGAGTACGCAAAGATGTGCGCTTTGGCAAAGCCGACAGTCTCGGCAAATCTCACTGATTCCGCGAAATCCTCGTCGGTCTCGCCGGGAAATCCCACCATTATATCTGTAGTTATTGAACAGTTATCAAAGTTTGTTCTCAATAAGTTTACAATGCTTTCATACTGTTCGGGACTGTACCGTCTGTTCATAGCTTTCAGAGTCTTGCCGCAGCCGCTTTGGAGGGACAGATGGAACTGGGGACAAAGCTTTTTTTGCTCGGCAAAACGCCTGACGTCCTCGGCGGAAATAACCTCAGGCTCTATTGAACCGAGTCTTACCCGTTCTATACCGTCAATACCGCAGACTGCTTCTATCGCGTCGGCAAGCCTCATACCTAAGTCCACGCCGTAAAAGGATAGGTTTATGCCAGTCAGTACGACCTCCCTGTAGCCTGCCGAAGCAAGCGCGGATACTTCGGAAACAATGTCCCCAAGCGGCTTTGAGCGGAATCCCCCCCTTGAATGGGGGATAATGCAGTAGGAGCAGAACATATTGCAGCCGTCCTGAATTTTTACAAAAGCCCGCGTGTTGAAGTCGTAGCCTGTGTTTGCCATGCTTTCAAAGGCTTCGTTCCGTTGGTACGGCAGAACGCTTAACGTTCGCCGCCTGTCCTCCAAAAAGCGGGAAAACAGGTCGGGGAGGGCGGCGCGGTCCTTCGTACCGGTAACAATGTCCGCTTCGGAAAGCCCTGCGGCTTTATCCGCGAACGCCTGCGGGAAACAGCCTGTCAGTATGACTGCCGCTTCGGGGTAAGTCCTTTTAAGCCGCCTGATTTCTTTCCTTAGCTTTTTGTCGCTGCTTTCGGTAACGGTGCAGGAGTTGATAAGAAAAGCGTCCGCTTCGGCTTCTGAGGCGGCAGTATCGTACCCATGAGCGGAAAAGCTCTGCTTAATGTTTTCCGTCTCGTAAAGATTGACCTTGCAGCCAAAGGTAATAAAGTAAATTTTCATAAAAACCACCGTAAAGTTTGTGAAATATAACAAAAGCCTATAGGGAGTAACTGTCCCAAAATGCATATAAATATACAATTCAAAAAAAGTTTTGAAAATTCTCTTGACTTACCGGAACAAAACTGCTATGCTATATACATACCGATAGGTAAAAATTCTCATTATTTGGAGGGACAAATTATGAACAAGACTACAGTAATGTTAGGTACTATCAACGATGTCAAGAGCTTTGTGACGGTCGTATCTCAGTGCGATTATGACGTTGACCTTATTTCGGGAAGATACGCGGTAGACGCTAAGTCCATTATGGGTATTTTCAGCCTTGATCTCTCTAAGCCGATTAAGCTTGAAGCTCATACCGACGACGCTTCCGAGTTTTTTGCTCAGATCAAGGAATTCATCGTTGACTGATCTGATATACAGTAACAAAGCCAAGGCTCCGTTTTCTCCGGAAAACGGAGCCTTTTCCTTTTTCTGACGGTGCTTCGGTACTATTCATTATTGTCATCATTGTCCGTATCATCATCTTTAACGAAAAACAAGCCGACAATGCATATTATGATTCCGGCAATGAACAGCCCGAGAGCAATCCCGTCGGGGCCTCCGCCGCGGTTTACTATAACTATGCCCATAAAGAACAGGCTTGACAAAATGACGGCGATTCCCGCTAAAGTTACCTTTATGCTTCTCATATTGTACGCTCCTTTAATGCTTTTGGAGAAAACGTTCGTCGCAGTATTCGCATTCGAGAGTATCTCCGTTTCCGCGGAAGCTTTTGGGAAGATAATACTCGGACTGTGTAATGCAGTTCGGATTAGCGCAGACGTTTCCCGCAGACACTTTTCCGGTAAGCAGGGGAGTGGGGCTTTCGTTTTTCAGTACCGTCATTATCAGAGCCATGCGGACGTACATTCCGTATTTAGCCTGCTTGAAATACAAAGCGCGGGGGTCGTCGTCAACCTCTATTGCAATTTCGTCCACGCGGGGCAGAGGGTGGAGCACGCAGAGATCGGGCTTTGCCTTTGCCATTTTTGCCCTGTCAAGCTTATAAACGTCTTTTTGCCTTTCGTACTCTTCGGGAGAGGAAAAACGTTCCCGCTGGATACGGGTCATGTAGAGTACGTCAAGACCGCCAATGGCTTCTTCAATGGAATTGACCTCTTTGAACGGGCAGCCGCAGGCGTTAAGGATATCCTTTATGTAGAAGGGCAGTCTCAGCTCGGGAGTCGAAATAAGCACGAATTTATTGTCCGGATAGCAGGACAGCGCTTTGCATAGGGAGTGTACAGTCCTGCCGTTTTTCAGGTCGCCGCAGAGACCCACGGTAAGACCGCTGAGCCGTCCCTTTTCCTTTGAAAGGGTAAGCATGTCGGTAAGGGTCTGGGTGGGGTGGAGGTGTCCTCCGTCTCCCGCGTTGATTATGGGACATTCCGCTGTAAGGGCGGCAGCCTTTGCGGAACCCTCCTTAGGGTGGCGCATTACCATGATGTCGGCGTATCCCGACACGATTTTTGTGGTATCTTTTAAGTTTTCGCCTTTTGCAACAGACGATGTGGCGGGATTGTCAAATCCGATAATAGTACCCCCCAGCTTCAGCATAGCCGTCTGAAATGACATCTGGGTACGGGTGGACGGCTCATAAAAGAGGGTAGCCATGATTTTTCCCTCGCAGGCGCGGGAATACTTTTCGGGAGAATCGCATATTTCCGAGCCGAGAGCAAGAACCTCGTTCCACCAGGATACAGGCATATCGTTTAAGTCGATCAGATTGGTAAATTCCGAAACCATACAAAAGCCGCCTTTCAAAAACATACTATAACATTTTATCAGATTTTAGGAAAAAATTCAATACCTTGACGAAAAACTTTGGATAAATTTTTGTTGAGATGTAACCTTTTGGCGGTTTACGGCGTCTATGAGAGTGAAAGGAGGACGAGAGCCGATGAACGACAAAGAAACAGTCCGTCTGCTGAAAAACGGCAATGTTAAGGGACTGGAAAGTCTTATAGACAAATACGCCGCCTATGCAGGTACGGTGATACGGCGTATAGTCCTGCCCGTCCTGTCGGAAAGCGACGTTGAGGAGCTTACCGCGGACGTTTTCACAGCGTTATGGCGCAATCCTAAAATGCTTACCGCGGAAAATCTGAGGCCCTATCTTGCCGCGGCAGCACGGAACGCCGCGTTGAGCCGAATACGCGCCGTTAAGGAATGGCAGCCGTTAGAGGACGAATTTATCGCATTCGGGGGCGATATTGAAAACGAAACGGACAGGCGGCTGCTTGCCGAGGCTCTTTCCGAAGCTATGGATCAATTGGAGGATTCCGACAGGGAAATTTTGGCGAGCACGTACTATTACTGCCGTACACTGAAAGAAACAGCCGAAGAGCTGGGCATTACCGAAAACGCGGCAAAGACACGGCTTTTCAGGGCAAGAGCCAGGCTGAAAAAAATACTTACGGAAAGAGGGATCGTTTATGAAGATTGATTTTTATGATTTGTTTTCTCATTACGTTCCTGATGATTTTTCCGGGACAGGCAGTGAGAATTACTTTACAGCGACGATAAAAAGCATGGTCATGGATAATATTTCAGAAGATACTGTTTCTCCAAAGCCAAGACTGATTGGAAAAGCAGGCAGGATAATTCTTGCGGTAACGGTTGCTGTTATTGTTTTAATAACTGGTACTTTGGCGGCTTCCGCAATGGGACTTATCGACCTTGAAAAGGTTTTCGGCGTTATGTTCAACAGCGGTATTAAAAATTTAGAGGGTATTACGGCGGTACCTCAAAATGTTGTTATCACGGGGGACAACAGGCTCTCCATAAAGGTTCTCGGAATAGGCGGCACCGAAAACGAAGCGTTCGGGATTATTGAAATAAAAAGGAATGACGGCGGTTCTTTTTCCAAAAATATGCGGACGTTTGCTAAGACGGAGAGAATTACTTATTCCGACGGTCTTTCAGTTCCCTATATGGGCGGAACAGGAAGACCGGAATTTATTGACGATACGACGGCAATATACAAATTCAGAGTATATACCGCTGATGACCGGTCCATTGTCGGGTCTAAATATACGATAACCATTACAGACATTGCCGACGCTGACGTTTTCAATGAAATGTACGCGGCTGAAACCGCCCGAAACGGGAATTTATGTTCTGAGGACGCTTTGGCGCTTTGGGACAAATCCGTTATACTTCGCGGCAAGTGGTCAGTTTCCTTTCCTCTTGAATATACTGCCGATTATCGGGTATTAAGCGTTGAGGAAGAGTTTGAAAATGAAACTGTAAAAGGTACGCTTACAGAAATTGGATACTCTGCAATTTCTGCCGATGTTACATTAAAAAGTATAGACGGTAAATTCGGAAAAAAGATAGAGGATATTGACCCTTTCACAGTATCGCTTGAAATTAAGCGTTCAGATGGTACTGTAATTGATGTACAGCCGTCAAATTGCGGTATAAGCTATAATGACGGGCAATATGATATGCGTTGCCACTATAGGTTTGATGATATTATTGACGTTGATTCAGTCAAAAGTATCATAGTAGGGGATACTGCGGTTCGAGTGAAATAAGGAAAGGCATTGCCGTTGAAACCCGGCAATGCCTTAAATTTTTATCAGTCCTTACCCTTAAAGAACGCTCCCACAAGGTCGGGACCCGCGTTCGCCGCGATTACACCGCCTATCCTGAAAGACATTTCGGGCGGATAGCCGAGCTTTTTGGTAAGCTCCTTTGCAAGCTCCTTTTCCTGCTCGTCGTTGTCGGCGTACACAAGACAATATGGCGTTTGAGGAATTATCCTGTCCGCGGTTATTTCAACCACTTTGGGTATAACCGCCTTGTTCCCGCGAACCTTTGCGTCGGTGGTGGAAACTCCCTTTTTTATCTGTATAACCGGACGAAGCCCCATAAGCTCTCCCACGAAAGCGGCGGCGGTGCTGACCCGTCCCGAACGCTTTACAAACTCAAGGGTGTAGCAGCCGAAATGCACCTCGGCGTTTGCGAGCCAGTCCTGCATATAGGCGATAACCTCTTCCGCGGACGCGCCGTTTTCGATTTTTTCAGCGGACCGGATAAGCGGGTACCCGTAAACCCCGGTGTAGTTTCCCGAATCAATAACGTGAATATTAAATTTTCCCTTTGCCTCGGGATTCGCCTCGTAGAAGCTGTCGATCGCCATGACCGCGTTGCTGTAGGTAGCCGAGCCGAGAGAGGCTATCGCTACATAAATAAGGTCGTCATAGCCGTCGTCAAAGTATTCTTTGTACAGTCCCTCGAATTCAAATGCGGTTATCTGGGCGTGGGTAGGGAAATCCTTTGACTCTTTCAGCATTTTGTAATACTCCAGATTGTCGTAATCCCTGTCGTAGAAAGACTTGTCCCCCAGCGTGATAGGGAAACGCAGGATACGTATGTCGTATTTTTTTTCCAGCTCCTCCGGGATATCGGACGCAGAGTCGGTCATAAGCTTGATCTTGCTCATAATATTGCTTCCTTTCTTAATTGTGTATTTTTATATTTTGTTTGGACGCATTCCATATGCGCCCGTTTGTACGTATTTTGCGGGCGGAAATTTATTCCCACGTGTATTGGGTCAGTTTGCCTTCCGCCGCAAGGTCGGGGAAATCCCACTGACGCAGTACCTCATATACCGCTATTGCAACGGAGTTTGACAGATTCAGGCTCCTAAGCCGTGGGCGCATTGGTATCCTCAGACAGCTTTCGGGATTTTTGACAAGCAGCGATTCCGGGAGCCCCGCGTCCTCGCGCCCGAAAACAAGGTAGCAGTTGTCGGGAAATTTTACATCGCTGTATGTATTTTTACCCTTTGTGGTAAAATAGTAAAAATTACCGCTGTTTTGGGAAAAGAAATCTTCAAGGCTGTCATAGTAGGTAATATCCAACTCGTTCCAGTAATCCAGGCCGGCACGTTTCAGGTTTTTGTCCGTGACCTCGAAGCCGAGAGGTCTGACAAGGTGAAGCCTTGTCCCCGTAACTGCGCAGGTTCTGGAAATATTCCCGGTATTTTGAGGTATCTGCGGTTCTACAAGCACAATGTTAAGGTTCATGATCTTGCCTCTTGCTTTTTAAATTCTTGCTTCCGATACTCACATCTGTTCATAGTCGCATAAGGTGGGGTTGGTTATGAGGAAATCAAGGCAGCTTTCCAGCATAATGCCCTCCCGCGTGTCGGTGGAGTAGCTATAGGTCGTCTTTATCGCTCTTTCAAGGAACGCAGTGGCTCTATTCATGGCGATAGGCAGACTGTCGCCGCGAAGTATGGAGCCTGTAAGCACCGAAGCAAAAACGTCCCCTGTGCCTGGGTAGCGTGCGTTTATCATATTGTACGGGATACGCCAGAACTTGCTGTGTTCGCGGTCGTATCCGACATTGTAAGCCTTTCCGTCGGAAAAAACGCTTGTAATTACCACAATTTTCGGACCAAGCTCCGAGAGCCTTACAAGATAGCTTTTTATCTTCTGCATGGCGACGTCGGGCTGGACAGGATTCTCTCCCAGCAGGATCGCGGCTTCGGTTATATTGGGGGTAATAATATCTGCAATAGCCGTAAGCTCGCCCATTCGGGAGCAAAGTTCGGCAGTGCATGTCTTGTAGTGCTTGCCGTTGTCCGCCATAACGGGGTCTACAACTTTAAGGGCGTCTTTGTAGTACTCAAAAAATTCAAGGCAATGGTCTATCTGCTCGGTGGAAGCGAGAAAACCGCTGTATACGCAGTCGAACTTATAGTTCAGTCGCTTATAGTGTTCCAGAGCGGGGGAGATATAGTCGGTCAGGTCGCGGAGTACGACCTCCCCGAAGCCGCCGGTGTGAGCCGATAAAATAGCCGTCGGCACGGGACATACCTGAATACCCTGCG
This sequence comes from uncultured Oscillospiraceae bacterium, assembly GCA_910584715.1. Classification (GTDB taxonomy): domain Bacteria; phylum Bacillota; class Clostridia; order Oscillospirales; family Ruminococcaceae; genus RGIG8773. The sequence goes on along the minus strand of CAJUAN010000001.1, from coordinate 104,903 downwards.
CCGACAGAGCAGGCAGGATAACGGTAAGAGAACATCTTCCCACGCCCGATAAATCGTGAATTGCCGCAACCTTTGCGGATCTGCTGTACATAGTTGAAAACTCCTTTAGAGGATAAAATATTTTTGTTACTCGTCAAAAAGTCCGTTTTTCAGCCTGTCAAAGCCCTCCTCGCCGCCGACGAATACTGGAAACCTCCCCGTCCTTTCAACGGTAAGCCCGTTAAGCATACCCGTGTGCAGGGAAATATGCCTGAACTGCCGAAGAACGAGGTCAAACCGTGTGTAGGGACAGTTTTCCGGCTTTTCCCCAAGCATTTCGTCCGTGAGACTGTCTATGTACCGTAGGGTCTTGTCCCTCACGGCGTAAAGGTACTCCAAAAGCTGTCGGTCGCTTAATTCTACGGAACAGGGATTGTCTGGATTATCCATGCCGTTCTCGTGAAAACCGGGTTCGGAGTACACAAAGGGATTGAAAAACCACTTGTCCGCGGAATGGATTGTATGGTAAACGTATCTCCAGGCGGGAGAGCCGCATACCGACGCGTTTCTGTCATAGGTCTTTATTGCAGTTTCCAAGTTTATGAAATTCGGCAGTACCTGTTTTTTTATGATTTGGCATAAAAAGCCCATTTTGATGTTCCTTTCAAGATGTTATCTTATTATCGCATAAGCAAGATATATAACGTAAACAACGGTAAGGATAATTCCCTCGGCTCTGCTGACGCGCTTTTTTGTTACGCAGAAGCCGTATGTCCCAAGGGAAGCCGCCATGAGGATAAGCAGATCGGTAAGGCACTGCTCATTGATATTCATAGGTGAAATAGCTGCGGAAGCAGCCAAAACAAACAGAATGTTGAAAATATTCGATCCGACCACGTTTCCGATAGCGATATCGCTTTCTCCTTTTCTTGCCGCCACGATGCTTGTGACAAGCTCCGGCAGGGAGGTTCCTACTGCTACTATCGTAAGCCCCACAAGGGTTTGGCTCATTCCGAAGCGTACGGCAATATCGCTTGCGCTGTCAACAACGATTTGACCGCCGATGATTATACCCGCAAGACCGCCTATTGTAAACAGCAGGCTTTTTCCCACTCCGTAAGAGGGGATATCGTCCCCGCCGCTTTCTATGCTTTCCCTGCGGCTGCGGAGAGCCGAGGATATGACGGAAAACAGGAATATTCCCATAAAAAGCAAAAGAATGATAGCGTCGCCCCGCGTAATAACGTTGCTGCTCCCGCCGCTGAGCACAGAGTCGTAGGACATGACCATAAGCAAAGCGGTAGCTATAAGCATGAACGGATACTCCTTGGCGATTATCTGCCCCTTTATCTGCACGGGCTTGATAGCCGCGCTTACTCCGAGGACAACGAGCAGGTTGAACATATTCGAGCCTATAACGTTTCCTACGGCGATATCGTTGGACTTTTCGATTCCGGCGATAATGCTCACCGCGGCCTCCGGAGCGCTTGTGCCGAAAGCCACGATAGTAAGACCGATAACTATTGACGGTATTTTAAGCAGCTTCGCTATGGACGAGCTTCCGTCCACAAAAAAGTCCGCGCCTTTTACGAGAAGAATAAATCCCGCGATAAGCAGGGCAAATGACAGTACCATAAATTTCAACTTCCTTTGATCAAATGAATGCCTTGAAACGCCTTAGCTTCTATAGTAACATAATTTTTCTGTAAAGTCAATCGGTATATATTTATTATTCCAAAAATTTCTCTTGAAATAGCAGTAAAAATATGTTATCATTATTGTATATAGTTTACGGTCATGTGCGGGACATAAAAAGCCGTGCATTTTAAATATAAAACTTATGTAAAAAGTATATTGCTGTAAGGTGCTGAAATGAGTAAAAAAAGGAAAAGAAAAGATTCGTATGAATTGAAAAAACGCCGTAAGCGCAGGATTGCTTTATTCAGGGTGTTCCTTGTGCTTGCTCTTGTTTCCGGTACGGTTTTCGGACTGGTGCAGATCAACAAGTCGATAGAAGTTCCGCTGGTCGTTAACGCGGATAATTACTACTGTATGACTTCGGTTCAAGAGACCTCGGAGCTGCTTGAGGAAACGGAGGAGTATGTTCCTGCCGACGTGCAGATACAGAAGCCTGCTGTAACTCAGCCGAAGCTGAGGAGAGAATATCCCATAGAAACTGTGCTTCAGTCAGAGTACGCGATAGTTTACGACGTTCAGGCGGACGAGGTGCTTTTCGCCAAAAACGCCGATCAGAAATGCTATCCTGCCAGTACCACAAAAATTCTTACGTCTGCGGTGATCCTTGATAATGTTGATGAGAGCTTTACTTTTACGGCAGGAGACGAACTTGATTTTGTAAATCCCGAATCAAGTCTTGCTTACATAGAAAAGGGAAACGTTCTCGATTTGGAGACAACTCTCGACGCGATAATGCTTCCGTCTGGAAACGACGCGTCCTATATGGCTGCGGCGAATGTTGGGCGCAAAATTTCCGGCAGTGATATCATTACTCCCGAAAATGCCGTCAAGACCTTTGTGGACGAGATGAACCGCACCGCGGCACGTCTCGGTGCGGAAAATACCCATTTTTCCGACCCCGACGGCTTTCACGACGACGACCACTATACTACAGTCCTGGATATGCTTAAAATAACCTTATACGCAAGGCAGAAGCCGCTTATCGCTGCTTCTGCGGCAAAACCCAGCACGTACGCTGTATTTGAGTCCGGCGAGGAAATTTCATGGCTCAATTCCAATAAGCTTATCCATGAGGACAGCGGCTGTTACTATATGTACGCAAACGGCTTCAAAACAGGCATGACCGACCAGTCGGGGTACTGCGTTGTCGCTACGGCAAGGCGGTTCGATCATGACGTTATTTGTATTGTTTTCGGAGCGCCTGCTTCCGATATAAGATGGAACGAAACTATTTCGCTTCTCGATTCGGCGTTTGCCGAGATAAGAAGCAGAGAGGAAGTTTAAAATGGTTAATATAGGAAACGAGTGGGACGAGCTTCTTAAAGACGAATTTAAAAAGGAATATTACCTTAAACTGCGGGAGTTCCTCAAAACAGAATACGGTACGCGCAGGATTTATCCTAATATGTACGACATATTCAACTCACTGAAATATACGTCATATTCCGACGTAAAGGCGGTCATTATCGGGCAGGATCCTTACCACGGAGCGGGTCAGGCTCACGGGCTTTGCTTTTCGGTTCAGAAAGGTACGGCTATTCCTCCGTCGCTTCAGAACATTTATAAGGAGCTGTACTCCGATCTGGGTATACCGCCCGCGCCCCACGGGTACCTGAAAAAGTGGGCTGACAGCGGCGTTCTGCTTATGAACGCTGTTCTGACCGTACGGGAGGGACAGGCTAATTCCCACAAAGGCATGGGCTGGGAGATATTCACGGACAGGGTGATAGAGCTTCTCAATCAGCGTGAAAAGCCTATAGTTTTCCTGCTGTGGGGAGGAAACGCCAAGCAGAAAATGCGGCTTGTTTCCAATCCCAACCATTTGATACTGCAAGCCGCTCACCCGAGCCCTCTTTCGGCGTACAACGGATTTTTCGGGTGCAGACATTTTTCAAAGGCAAATGAGTTCCTGACCGCAAACGGCATGGAACCTATAGACTGGCGGATAGAATAATTACATCGGAGGTATCGGCATGAAAAATACTAAAAAAATTGCTCTTCTGGTATCGGCTGCAATGGCGGCGGCTATGCTTGCTTCCTGCGGCGGAGACAGCGGCTCCGGCGAGGCTGACGTTACTTCTTCGGCGGACTCGGCGCAGGAAAGCGAAACATCCGTAACAACGGCAGCTTCTCTTGTTGATGACTTTTTTGGAGAGGATTACGACCCATTTGCCGAGGACTACGACCCCTACGGCGGTAACGTCGCATCTCCCGCAAAGCATACCCCCAAAACGGGTACCGCAGCGGCTGACGGGGACGACGCGGAGGCAGGTACCGAAAAAGCGGTACCAACAGAACCGGCAGGGCAAACGGAACAGACAAAGCCAAGTCAAACTGAAAAAAACGTTCCCGCAAAGACAAAAGCTTCGGAAAGCAGGAACGCGAATACCGCAAAACAGACGGAAGCTCCGAAAGCCTCCGAACCAAATACACAACAGGAGAACGTTCCTGTTGTGACCGCAGATGCCCAAAATCAAAAATCTTCGTCAGATGTGACACTGCTCCTCAATACCTCCAACAGCTGGGAAAACGGCAGCGATAAGTTTACCCAGATAGACGGAACGGTAAAGAACGGTTCATCGTCGGCAATAGGAGGCTGGACGGTAACTATTTCCGCCGCCTCTGGAGTAAAAGTCGATCAGAAATGGAACTGTGATATCTCTGTCAGCGGTGGAAAGCTGACGGTGACTCCCGTGGACTACAACTCAAATATCGACCCGGGAAGCGAGGGGACTTTCGGTATGATTTTGTGCAACTCCGGTTCGGTGGACGCCTCTGAAGCTACGGTCAAGTATGGCGCGTCAACTGTTTCGGGTTCATCCTCCGGAGGAAACAATAGCAATAATGGCAATAACAATAACAGCTCAGGCTCTGTGGGAAACAATAATCCCGTCATTAAGCAGGCAAAGGACGTCCCCCTGCCTACTACCGACGACTGGCTTTTTACCGACGGCAGCAAAATTGTCGACAAGGACGGCAAGGAAGTCTGGCTCACCGGCGTGAACTGGTTCGGCTATAACACGGGAACAAATACTTTTGATGGCTTGTGGGCGTGCGACCTTAATACCTCGATAGCAGCTATTGCCGACAGGGGCTTCAATTTGCTGCGTATCCCCATATCCGCGGAGCTTATCAAGAACTGGTCAAACGGAAGCTATCCCAATGCGAATTTTAATCAGGCGACCAATTCTTATCTTGTTGGAATGAACAGCCTTGAAATATTTGATTATGTTATAGGACAGTGCCGCGCCAACGGCATCAAAATAATGATAGATATTCACAGCGCGAAGACAGATTCCATGGGACATATGAAAAACCTCTGGACGGACGGCGATATCTCTGAAAAGGATTTTCTGGACTCGCTTGCCTGGATGGCTGAAAGATACAAAAGCGATGACACCATTATTGCATATGACCTTAAAAACGAACCTCACGGAAAGGCGGGAGAGTCTCCCAGAGCAAAGTGGGACGGCTCCAAAGACACGGACAACTGGAAGTACATAGCCGAGAAAGCCGCAAAAGCGGTACTCAACAAGAATCCCAACGTTTTGATAATGGTCGAGGGAATTGAAATTTACCCGAAGGATATAAAGTCTAACGGAAACTTTTCCTCAACAAATATGGGCGATTATCACTGCACATGGTGGGGCGGGAATCTCCGCGGCGTAAAGAACGATCCGGTCGATCTGGGCAAATACCAAAACAAGCTTGTGTACTCTCCCCACGATTACGGACCCACGGTATATGAGCAGCCATGGTTCAAGGGAGGCTACAGCTTTGACAGTCTCTATAAGGATTGTTGGCACGACAACTGGTTTTACATTCAGGAGGAAAATATCGCGCCGCTTTTGATAGGCGAATGGGGCGGATTTATGAGAGAACCAAATCTGACGTGGATGAAGTATCTCCGCAAGCTTATTAAGGACAACAGGATAAACCACACATTCTGGTGCTTCAATTCCAATTCCGGAGACACCGGCGGACTTGTTCTTGACGACTTTACCACATGGGACGAGGACAAATACGCGTTTGTTAAGGAGGTTTTATGGCAGCAGAACGGAAAGTTTGTGGGTCTTGATCATGAGATACCCCTTGGCAGCAACGGTATAACGCTTTCAGAGGCAAAGTAAAGAATTACAGTATTTGATTTGCACTTAATCATAAAACGATTTTTGCCTATATATCTATGCAATTATAAAAATGTAAAAAGCGGCTAAAAGTTATTTTAGTCGCTTTTGTTAATGTTGACAATAAAATTACAACAATTTTGTATATGATTACAAAATTACTAAATGAAACGTTTTCGCGGAAATTTTTTCTTGGAAATCACTTGACAAACTAATTCCTGTATTATATACTTTGAGTGAAGTTTCGAAACGTCTTAAATATATTTCGAAACAAATAAAATTAATACCGGAGGGTACTGATATGAAAACAGCTGAAATACTTTCTGTTACGACTGCGGTGCTTACATCGTGAATAAAAAAGTAACGATCCAAAATATAGCGGATAAGCTGGGAATATCCAAAAGTACGGTATCCAAAGCGATATCAGGGGCTACCGATATAAACGAAAACACACGGGAAAACATTATCCGCTGCGCTGCTGAAATGGGCTATGTCATAAATTATGACAAAATGAGCAAAAACAAAAGCGTCGCTGTGCTGGTGTGCAACGTATACTATGAAAACGCCGAACAGTTTGGCTACGAGGTCATAGCGGGAATACAAACTGCCGCCGCCGAACAAGGTTTAAGCGTAAATATTATTTCCGTTACAAAAGAGCAAGCCACATTGGGAAACTATGACGCTCTTGTGATAGGAAAGAGGTTTGAAGGAATATTCTTTCTTGGATTCAGGCCTAATGTAGATTTTATCAGCCGCAATAAGGGATATGACGTGCCTTTTATTATTTTTGACGATTATATTGACAGTCCGCTTACCGCTCGGGTAGGCTGTGAAAACGGTATACATCTTGCCGTACTGCATCTTTGGAAAAATGGACACAGGAAGATCGGATTTATAGGCGGGGAGAGCGACAGTATGGTTACGGTCGAGCGTAAAAAGCTCTTCTGTGAAACAGTTGAGTCTCTTGGCGGAGGAAATTGCAAAGACCTTGTCCGTTATGCAAGTTTTTCAGGAGACGGCGTTAAGGAAGCCGCTCTTGACATTGCGGGAAAAGGCTCGACCGCGATCGTATGCGTAAGCGACGTTATAGCCTCCGCTGCTGTCAGGGAACTGGCTAAAGCGGGATACTCAGTTCCTGCGGATATCAGCGTCACAGGCTATGATAACCTGCCTATTGCGGAATATTGCGTTCCGCCGCTTACAACAGTGGATCAGAACTGCATACACATCGGCAAAGCTGCATTCATGACAATGCAGCAGATAAAAAGCGGAATCCGCATCAGCACTGTTCTTTTGCATACAAGACTTGTTGAACGTGATTCTGTAGCCGATATTACCCAAAACACATAAGCTTATTATTGAAAGGAAGAATGTCATTATGAGAAGAAATCAACCCAAGTGGCTTGAAAACGCGGTTTTCTATGAAATTTATCCCCAGTCTTTCAAGGATTCGAACGCCGACGGAATAGGCGATTTCGCAGGTATTGCCGAAAAGCTTGACTACATTAAGGATCTCGGCTGCAATGCCATATGGATGAATCCCTGCTTTATGTCCCCGTTCGGAGACGCTGGATACGACGTTTCCGACTACTATACCGCCGCCCCCAGATACGGAACGAATGAGGAGCTGAAAATGCTCTTCGGTGAGATACACAAGCGCGGTATGCACATTCTTCTCGACCTTGTCCCGGGACACACCTCTGTCGATCACAAGTGGTTCAGGGAATCAATGAAAGCTGGCAGAAACGAATTTACCGACCGCTATATCTGGACTGACAGCATATGGGAGGAACCGCAGGGTATCAGCAGCATAAAGGGTATCTCAGACAGGGACGGTTGCTGCGCCGTTAATTTCTTCTCCCACCAGCCTGCGCTGAACTACGGGTATTACAAGCCCGACCCGGCTAAAAAGTGGCAGCAGTCTACGGACAGCGAGGGAGCAAAGGCTACCCTTGAGGAACTGAAAAATATCATGCGCTTCTGGCTGAAAACGGGCTGCGACGGCTTCCGCGTGGATATGGCGGGATCGCTTGTAAAAAACGACGAAAACGGTAAAGGCACAATAAAGCTCTGGCAGAACGTCCGTGAATTTCTCGACCGTGAGTTTCCCGAGGCTGCAATGGTTTCCGAGTGGGGGGAACCCGACAAATCACTTGAGGGCGGTTTCCATATGGACTTCCTGCTGCATTTCGGACCGTCTCACTATAACGATCTGTTCCGCTGTGAAAAGCCCTATTTCGGAACGGGCGGCGGGGACGTTTCCGAGTTCACTGCAAAATACATTGAAAATTACGAAAAAACAAACAAAAGCGGACTTATATGCATACCGTCGGGAAACCACGATATGGACAGACTTGCGCGGAATATCCGCGGAGACAATCTGAAAGTTGCGTTTGCGTTCTTGCTGTCAATGCCGGGCGCGCCGTTCATTTATTACGGCGACGAGATCGGTATGCGCTATGTTGAAAATCTGACGTCGGTTGAGGGCGGCTATGGCAGAACAGGTTCAAGAAGTCCTATGCAGTGGGACGGTTCGGTAAACGCGGGCTTCAGCTCCGCTCCCGCGGAAAAGCTGTATATTCCTCTTGACGGAAGCGCGGACAGACCTACCGCCGCGGCTCAGCTCGCGGACGGAAATTCGCTTCTGAACGAAGTAAAAAAGCTGATAAAGATACGCCGCAGTTATAAGGCTCTGGGAAATCTCGGGGAAATAGAGTTCGTTTTTGCGGAAAAGAACGCATATCCGTTTGCATATCTAAGGTCTGCGGAAAACGAAAGGATACTTGTTATTCTTAACCCGTCTGACAAAGCTGTTACATTTAAATGCGGATATTCCCCGAAAGAAGCCGTATACACATTCGGGGGAGATATCTCCGCAAAGGAAGGCCATATCACCGTACCCAAATGCTTTGCGGGATTTTATAAGGTGTAAAAGTTAAAGCCGGAACGAAATTGAACCGTTCCGGCTTTTATATTACTTCCGCAAAGTCTTTCTGCGCTTCTTTTCGCCGTACATCAGCCTGTCCGACTTTTTAACAAGCTCCTCAAAATCGGGCTTCTCGCCCTCCGAAGCAATGTAAATGCCCATGCTGGCGGCAACGGTGTACGGTTTTCCCGACACGGCGTTGTACTTGTCCAGATATTCGCAAAATAACGCGCGGACGTCCCGTTCGTTTTCTCCGACAGGATATACCGCCATCATCTCGTCGCCGCCGAACCGTGTGCATATTGCATTTGCAGGACAGCACGCTTTTAATGCGCACGCAGTTTTATATATCGCGTTATCACCCTCCTCATGACCGAAATTATCGTTTATATATTTCAGTCCGTCAAGGTCGCACATTATAACGGCGAGAGCCTGGTCTCCCGTTTCCTCCAGAAGTCTTTCATATTTTGCACAGAAGCCGCGGCGGTTGTAAAGACCTGTCAGAGCGTCAGTCCCAGACATTCTTTCTATTCTTTGCAGCAGGTAGTGCTTGTACCGCTGGTTTATAAGTCCGCCCAGCGCGTTGTTAAGCATACTTGTCGTCTGCGGTATTTTATAGTAATTGCCCGATACGAAATCGCCGAAATGGAAACAGATATATCCCAGCGAGACCCCGAGATAATGGAGCGCCGTAAAGATCAGACACCGTCCGTCGTCAAGGTAATAATCAAGAGTAGGGATAATATCTTTTTCGGACATATAGTAGGGCGTGAATTTTTCGCCGCTGTTCCGCTTTTGGTCTATCATATCGCTGTCGTAAAGAACAAACAGACCCCCGTCCGAACCGCACGCGCTTTCAATTTCGGGGTTTACTGACTCGTCGGTATATTCCTGCTTTATAAGGCAGCACATAGCGTACATAAGGTCGTCGTCCCTCATTATGTAAGCGATCTCCTCAAAGCTTTTGCCACGCTGTATCCTTGCCGCGGTTTCGGACAGTATGATGTTTTCGCTCTGAAAACGGTTGAACATGTTTGTCTGCTCGTTGAACAGGACAGCCGCATCCAGCTTAAAGGAGGATTTGCAGCCGCAGGATTCGTTGAATACCGCTTCGGGGAACATATTAACAACGCCCTCCCGCTTGCCTCCGCCGAACATATCCGAAAGGATAGCGAATATGGTCTCGGAAACCGATTCATTTTTGATACAAAGCGAGGTAATGGTGGGAGAGGAGCTGAAAATAGTATCTATGCAGTCATAGCCTGTGACCGCAACATCGTTCGGTACGGATATTCCGCGGCTTTGCAGGAAAACCGATACCGCAATAGCCATATGGTCGTTGGCGCAGACAAACGCGCGGGGAAGTCTGTCCTCGTTCAGGAGCTTTTCCGCGGCAGCCACTGCGGGATCCGACCAGAAATCGCCGTAGCTGACCATGCTTCTGTCAAAGGCGATACCTCTTTTTTCGAGCGCGTTTTTAAAGGCTTCGATTCTTTTGTCGGAAAAGCTGTTGCCTTTGACTCCCGCTATCATATGAAAATCAGAAATGCCATGTACATCGTAAAGGTGCGCGATAATATCTTCTATGCCTTTCTGGTGTTCGTATCTGATGTTCATGCAGCCCTCGAAATTTTCTCCCAGCGAAATAACCGGCAGCCCCATATCAAGCGCGCGGCTGATTATTTTTCTGCACACAGCGACGTTTCCGATATGGTTGGAGTCGATTATAACAGCGTCCGCAAATGAGGCGTCAAACATTTCATAGACCGAAGTCTGCGGATCGTTTTCGTGAATGTCCTCGTTAAGGCGGGGATTGCAATTATATACGAAAAGGCGGCAGTCTTCCCCGGCGAGCCTTTTGTTAAGGACGTTGACAAATCCATAGCATTCCCTGTCATGGATACGGCAGGTCATCAGGGCGATTATTTTATATTTTCCGATCATACCGAACACTCCGAACATATGAATATTTGGGTTACAACTCTTTATTATCATTATAAAGCATTCGGCTTTTGATGTCAATGTTTATTTCCGCGTACGATAACTGACCAGGAATTTTTGATTGCAGTAAAGGTGTATTAATGAGGAAACGTGTAAAAATTGTCTTATGAAATAAAAAGCATAAACCAAGACATTTCAATCAAGGTTTATGCTTTTTAATTAAAATAATTTTGCTTTTCCGCAAAATACTGTAAGATTTTCGGAAAGACCGTTTTAATAAATGGCGCCGGTTTTAGAGATTGATAATGACCTTTCCGTCGCATGAGGGATTAACGGTTATAGGTTCCTTGCCGAATACCTTAACCGTGAAAGAGGCGGAAGTGTTTGTGTAGGAAACCTCAACCTTGTCTCCGTTCCTGAGCGCCGTAAGTGTGAATACCTTTTCAGCAGCGATATTATAAATATTGCACTCAATGGTTTTTCCGTCCTCGGGTTCGTAGATAACGAACTCCGTACCGTTAAGATAATCGTACTCGAAGTTCTTTTCAAAATTACCGTAAGCGATAATGCTGTTCGGTTTGGCAAGACAGGGGAGGGAGAAATAATCAAATTTCTCGTTGTAGAACTTGCCGCCCTCGTACTGCTTTCCGGAAATGATATCCGTCCATGTTCCTGCGGGTACGTAGAATTCCGCAGTACCCTCGTCGTTGAAGATAGGAGCAACAAGAATATTGTCGCCGAACATATACTGACGGTCAAGGCTGAGACAAGCAGGGTCGTTCTCAAAGTCGATGACCATTGCTCTCATCATAGGTACGCCAATCGTTGAGGTATTTATAGCCTGTGACCAGATGTAAGGCATAAGCTTACCTTTCAGCTTTGTAAAGAAGCGGAGCACGTCCACCGATTCTTCGTCGAAGAGCCAGGGTACTCTGTAGGAGCTGTTTCCGTGGAGACGGGAGTGTGTGGAGAACAGTCCGAACGCCGCCCAGCGCTTGTAAATGTCGGGAGTAGCCGTCGCCTCAAAGCCGCTCATGTCGTGGCTGAAATAGCCGAAGCCCGATGCGCAGAGTGACAAGCCGCCGCGGAGAGTCTCCGCCATAGAGGTGTACTCCGCAGAGCAGTCGCCGCCCCAGTGTACGGGGAACTGCTGTCCGCCTGCCGTTGCGGAACGGGCAAACAGGCAAGCCTTGTTTTCGCCGTAATATTCTTTAAGAACGTTGAATACGGTTTTATTGTAAAGATAAGTATAGTAGTTGTGCATTGCGATAGGATTTGAGCCGTCAAAATATTTCACCTTTGTGGGGATTCTCTCGCCGAAATCGGTCTTAAAGCTGTCAACGCCCATTTCGCAAAGCTTGCGGAGCTTTGAGGCGTACCACTCGCAGGCGGCAGGATTTGTGAAGTCCACAACAGCCATGCCGGGTTGCCACATATCGCACTGGAAAACGCTTCCGTCAAGGTTCTTGATAAAGTAGCCGTTTTTTGCGCCCTCGTCGAAAAGCTTTGAGCGCTGTGCGATGTAGGGGTTTATCCAAACGCATATCTCCAGACCTCTGTCCTTGAGACGCTTAAGCATTGCGGGAGGATCGGGGAACTGACGCGTATCCCACTCAAAGTTGCACCATTCGTATTCTTTCATCCAGAAGCAGTCAAAGTGGAATACCTGTAAAGGAATATCCCTTTCAGCCATGCCGTCAATGAATGAGGTAACTGTTTCCTCATCGTACTTTGTAGTAAAGGAAGTGGTGAGCCAGAGTCCGAATGTATAGGCGGGAGGCAGCGCGGGCTTGCCTGTGAGGGTGGTATAGTTGGAAAGCACCTCGTGGAGGTTCTCGCCGCCGATCATGAAGTATTCCATAGTCTCTCCGGGAACGGTGATTGAAACCTTGGAAACCGTATCGGAAGCGACCTCGTAGGAGATCTTGTCCGAGCTGTTTACAAAAACGCCGTAGCCTCTTGAAGAAATGTAGAAAGGTATGCACTTGTAGGACTGCTCCGAGCAGGTGCCTCCGTCGGAGTTCCATGTTTCAACGGTCTGACCGTTCTTAACGAACGTGGTGAATTTCTCGCCGAAGCCGTAAATATTCTCGCCTACGGAAAGGGTAAGCTGCTCTCTGATGTAGGTATTTCTCTCGTCCTGAGGATAATCCCAGAAAGTATCGTCCTGAGTATAGGCAAGGCGGGAAGAGAGTCTGAACTGATTTTCGTTGATAACAGTCGTTGCTCTCCATGAGCCGCCGGTAAGCTTCTTGTCCTTGTAGAAATACTGGATATTCCAGTTGAATTTGCCTACGCGCACTTTTGTGCAGCCGCTTATAAGCTCCCAGTATTCGCCGTACTCCTTAACCTCGGGGGTGTAGCCCTGATCCTCGTAAAGCTCGAACTTGGGCATATTGTCAAGTCCGCCCTTGAAATGCTCAACAGATACCTTGATAACGTCCTTTTGGGTGGAGGAGAAGGTCACCTCAAGCACGGGACCTCCAAGCGTCATTCCTCTGTTCTGAATGTAGCTTGAGGGGGCAAGTACGTTGATAAAATTGCTTCCTGTTTTGATCTCGTAAGCCTGTGACGCGTAGCTTACCTCAAAGCCGCGTTTGTTGAGCCAGAAACCGTCTGAAAACTTCATATACACCGAACTCCTTTATAAAAATTTTTATTGCTTTTTTATATGTAATCGCACCCGCTTGTAAACGATTACAGCCACATTTTACAATATAACAAACGGAAAGTCAAGGGGTTTGTAAAATTTAACCTTTTATTCATATTTGCTGTGCTTTTTGATCTGTTGCAGCGCAATTGCCCAGACAATAATTACCATAATAAGCGCGGCGACAGACAGGACTATACTGCCCAATTGAGCGAAAAATTCAGCAAGTCCTGCAAAGTATATAGCATGGCTATCATAGATAAATACGGTATAAACAGTATATCCCGCACACAATACCGTTAGAAGTACGGAAAATGCAAAGGCCTTCGGACAGACATAAGCCGCGTCTTTTATTTTGGGGACGTTCATTTTTGTTGCTGCCAAAACTATTGCGGACGTCAGAAAAATAAATACGGGAGCAAATAAGTTTTCAGTCATTTCCGATATTGCCGCGCTTGCGGACTTAAAATAATTCGTACCCTCAAAGCCGTAGTACGGCATTTCATCACCCACAGAATACTTATCCTTTTCATCTTCCGTTATGGAAAACGACCCGGGTCTTCTGTATGGAGCCTCGTATGTAACTTCAGCCATAGCGATTTTTACTTCCTCACCGTTCGGCAATACACGGTATCGGTTGCTGTGTTCCGTACTGAAATCGGTTATCGACGTTATAATTGCGGTTACCTTGTAATATTTACTATTTTCCGCAAATCCCCGTATGACCCATACTCCGCTGACAGCGGCGACCAGCAGCGCGGCGCAGAATACTGACAATTTATACACATACTCCGTAGAATCCCCTCCCATAACCCATAACACGGTTTTAATAATATTATACATGATTTTACCTGTCTTGTAAACAGAAAAATAAAAAAATGCCTAAACAGAGGATAAAAAATCTATTTTCTATTTTCTGTCCTCTAACTGTCATACAAGCCCCCGAAGCGGAATATAAATATTTTAGCAGTTGAAGCTTGGCAGGGTTATCCGTAATTTCTTGCCTCTTGCTTCTTTTCTCTAATTATCTATGTAGGAGGAATACGCATGGACTTTAAAGTAAACAGAGAAGAAATAGCGTCCGCGGAGGTAATTTTTGACGATACACAGGAACAGTCGGTGGAGCTGGATTATGTGCTGCCGGACTATTATCCCGAAATATTCCGTATCCTTAAATGTGTGACAACGCCCGGGATAGTGTCATACAGCGTCAACGGGGACAAACTGACCTACGAGATGTACGTATGCGTGCGCGTTCTTTACTGCAGCGAGAACAGCAACGCGGTACAGTCGGTAACCCAGAAGCTCACCTACACCAAAAGCATTGATCTTGGAAGAACCTGCTCCGATCCGAGAGTATGCAATATCCCTAAAACGGATTACATGAACTGCCGCGCGGTAAATCAGCGCAGGCTTGATATCCGGGGCGCGGTCTCGATCAGGATCAGGGTCTCAGACCTTGATAAGAAAGATATAATCTGCGACGCTTTCGGCGGAAATATCCAGCTCAAAAAGATACCCGTTACGTATCCTGCCAACAAGCTTTATACGACAAAACGCGTCACAGTTTCGGAGGAGTTCGATCTCGGACTTTCAAAGCCGCCCATTGTGAACGTCCTGAGAAGCGACGCGGTGGTGGTATCCAGCGATAAAAAGGTTATTGCCAATAAGCTTATCGCAAAGGGCGAGGTCTGCATAAATATGCTGTACAGCTGCGTAAAGGACGACGAGGACAGCGTTGAAGCGATGCAGTTCACCATGCCGTTCTCCCAGATAGTCGATCTGGAGGGAATAGACGAGCGCTATAACTGTTCCGTTCAGGCGGACGTTATTTCCTGCGAGACCGAACCTCGTTCCGACGGAGACGGCAACTCAAAGATAGCGGAATGCACCCTGTCTATACTCATCACCTGTTCGGCGTACCGCACGGCAAACGTGGATCTGGCTGTAGACGAATATTCCACAGCCTATAAGACCGACAGCACAAGATCGGACATACGGATAGAGCTTCCGTCACAATCCGTAAACTCGTCGGCTGTTATAAAAAGCGCCATTGATTACGGCGACGGGGGTATAGACTGCATTTACGACGTTTGGTGTTCGGTAGGGAACGTAACCGCCCGTCCCGACCCCGAAAACGCGCGTATCGAAATAAACGGAAACGCCGTTTACACGGTAATGGCAAAAAATGCGGACGGCATACCGATAGTGCTTGAAAAGGAAGAACCCTTTACAGCCAACGTTCCTGCGGAGAACATTACGGAAATGTCAGTCGCCGATATAAAGCTCACGCCTGTTTCCTGTTCCTACAATCTTGCTTCCGACAGCAGCATCGAGGCTAAGACAGAAATAAGGATAACCGGAGAAATAGAAAACAGCATGAACATAAAGGGCATTACCGAAATATCCGTGGACGAGAACGAGCCTGTGAACCGTAATTGCAGCTATGCGCTAAAGCTCTACTTTACCGACGATAACGAGGACCTTTGGGAGATCGCCAAAAAGTACGGCACCTCTGTCGCGGCTATCATGGAGGAGAACGACATTGAGGACGACACGGTCTCAGGCAAGGGTATGATCCTTATTCCGATAGTGTGAAAAAAATCAATGGAGGTATACTGTAATGAGCAATAATGATATTTACTGCGATATAGCCAAACGCACCGACGGCGATATTTATATCGGCGTTGTAGGCCCCGTAAGAACGGGAAAGTCCACCTTTATCAAGAAATTTATGGAAAGCCTTGTTATCCCAAACATTGCCAGCGAGTACCGCCGGGAACGCGCCGTTGACGAGCTTCCCCAGTCGTCGGCGGGAAAGACCATAATGACTACCGAGCCGAAATTTATTCCCGAGGAAGCTGTTGAAGTAACTATCGGGGATAAAGCACGCTTCAACGCACGTATGATAGACTGCGTGGGTTATATAGTGCCAAGCGCGATAGGCTATATCGAGAACGAAGCTCCGCGAATGGTAATTACTCCTTGGTTCGACGAGGAAGTACCCTTTGCTATGGCGGCGGAAGTGGGAACGCGCAAGGTCATTCAGGATCATTCCACTATCGGGCTGGTGATAACTACCGACGGAAGCATTTCGGATATTCCCCGCGAGGAGTACGAGGAAGCCGAACAGCGCGTGATAAACGAGCTAAATTCCATAAACAAGCCTTTTGTTGTACTGCTTAACTGCGTTTATCCGCAGTCAAAGGAAGCCGTGCAGCTTGCCGGAGAGCTTTCGCAAAAATACGAAACTCCTGTAATACCTGTTAACTGCGTGGATCTTGAAGAGGACGACATACACAACATCTTGAAGCAGGTGCTGTACGCGTTCCCCATAAAAGAAATAAACATCTGTATGCCAAAGTGGATAACCGGTCTTTCAAAGGGACACTGGCTCAAAAACAACGTTTTCGATACAATACGCTCTGCTGCGGAAAACGTTAAGTTCGTACGCGATATAAACAGCGTTGCTGACAGCATTGCGGGCAACGAGAATATAAGCCGCGCCGCGGTTTCCGAGATAGACCTGGGCAAAGGCAGCGCGGAGATATACGCTGAGCTGAAAAGCAATCTTTTCTTTAAAGTGCTGGGAGAGGAGACAGGCATAGAGATAAGCGGGGAAAGCGATCTTATGCCGCTTCTGAAAGAGCTTACCGCAGTAAAGGCTAAGTACGAAAAGATCGAAAACGCTTTATCCGAGGTGGACGCTACCGGTTACGGAATAGTCATGCCGACCATTGACGAGCTGTCCCTTGAAGAGCCCGAGATCGTCAAGCAGGGCGGCAAGTACGGCGTGCGCCTGAAAGCCTCCGCTCCGTCCATACATATGATGAAAGCGGATATCGTTACCGAGGTAAGCCCCATAGTGGGATCGGAAAAGCAGTCCGAGGAGCTTGTGATGTACTTACTCAAAGAGTTTGAGGAAAGTCCTCAGAAAATTTGGGAATCCAACATATTCGGCAAGTCGCTTCACGAGCTTGTGAACGAGGGTCTGCACAACAAGCTTTACCGTATGCCCGTTGACGCGCGCTTAAAGCTCCAAGAAACTCTTGAACGCATTATAAACGAGGGCTGCGGGGGACTTATCTGTTTTATACTGTGATACTATCTTTTTTCGGCAATTTGTTCCTCGTAAAGCATATCCATTCTTTCCAGAATTTTACCCTTCCGCTCGTCCGACAACGAGCGGAATTTATTTATCAGGTCTGTCTCGGCGTCCGGCAGTTCGGAGCGGTTCAGACCTTTTTTATTGTTTGTACGGCCCGCGATGTAGTCCAGCGACACGCGGTAGAAGTCCGCAAGCTTTATTGCGCAGTGAAAGGGTATCTCCCGCTTGCCGCTTTCGTAAAGCTGGTACTGCTGCGCCTTGCAGTCGATCACTCCGCATACTTGCTTTTGAAGCAGGTCTTCGTCCTCGCGCAAATCTCTTAATCTTGGGTAATAATACACCAAAAGCACTCCTTGTCATTGTTATTTATTTGAATTTTATCACACATTCAAATAAATGTGTTGACAACCGTTTGATTGTATGATATTATAGTTATAGACAATTGTTTGATTGTTTATAACTTTTGATTGGGAAGGAAAATCACAATGGACGAGGACGATATTACTATATTTTGTATATTTTTAGCTATTATTGCAGCAAATATAATTTTATACGGTATTATGTTTGCAAGATTTCTAATAACAGTTGGAGCCATGCCGTATGTTGAAAATTTTCTTTTTATTTTCTGATCGTTGAATATATTGCAGCTTTGTATAATTTAAATGTATAAAAACGAAGCAAAAAAAGTTGCAGGATTTTTCATGACGGTCTTTAAATTAAAAAGGTTACGCACCCAAAAATGCGTAACCTTTTTAACGTTCCTAATCCAATCTTTAAAGCTGCTTAGTCTCCTCTTTGAGTATCCGTCCCTCTTTCAGAAGTTCGCGGAGACGGTCGCTGTCGCCGCTTTGCATAGCGTCGCGGTATTCCGTAAGGCGGTCTATGATGTAGTCTATCTCGAAGCAGAGCGGCTCCTTGTTCAGCATGAAAAGGGGAGTCCACATGACCTCGTTGAGCTTTGCCACGCGGGTCAGATCCTGGAAGCTTCCCGCGCTGAAGCCGAGCTGCTTGCGGTGGGTGGGACTTTTTATATAGGCGTTTGATACCACATGGGCTAGCTGGCTGGTAAAGGCGATTATCTGGTCGTGTTCCTCGGGGGTGGCAAAGACAACTTTTTTAAAGTGCATAGAGTAGGCGAAGTCCTCCAGAAGATTTAGCTTAGCCTGCGGAACGGAATCCGTGGGGGTAATGATAAAGCTTGCCTCGTCGAAAAGGTTGTCAAGAGAGTACTCAAAACCCGAAAATTCACGTCCCGCCATAGGGTGTACTCCTATAAAGGTAACCCCGTAACTTTTAAGCAGCGGAGTAACGCTGTCCACAACGGCTTTTTTTATGCCGCAGGTGTCGATAACTATGCTGCCCTCCTTGAACCTGTCCGCGTTTGCCGTGATGTAATCTATGGCGTCGGTGGGATACAGTGAAACTATTGTGATATCGGCAAGTCCCAGGTCGTCCGTTTCGGAGTCTATTGCGTTCTGGGAAACAGCCATCGCAATTGTTTCCTTGTTGACGTCTACGCCGTAAACGGTGTGATTTGTATGCTTTTTTATGGCTTTGCACATGGAGCCTCCGATAAGTCCGAGTCCGACTGCTGTAATTATCATAAATTTTCTCCTGTTCCGATTTGTTTAAGTTTTTTATATTTTACCACTTTTAACCGCAGAAGTCAAGCGTCGTCTTAAAATATAGAAATTATCAGCGGTAAATTTGTTAGCAAATATTTTACAAAATATTTTGGGACAATATGAAAAAATTTCCGTATCCAAATTGTATTATAACAGAATGTTAAATTATTTTTATGAAAGGGGGACGCGTTTTCCCTGCGCGGAAAACGGTGTTGAGAATGAGAAAAAGCATTATTGTAACGGAGATGTTGATGAATACTGCGACTGGAACGATATATACGATTACGGAAAATATGTGTGATCGTGTCTGAGCAGTACCTATTATATCGGTGCAAACGGGGACGGCGCGGGAGAAATACTTTACATTGACGACGGGAGACGTCATTAAATGAAATATAAAAGTCTGTTTATGATTTTATAATATAATTTACCTTGTCCGCATAAAATTTATCCGGAGGGATATTTATGCGGAATTTATTTTTTAAGCGGATTATTTGCATTATTCTGGCAATAATTACGGTAAAGTCTGTTTGGACGGTTTCAGCGGCGGAGGAAAAAGACTATAAGCTTTGCAAGGTTCTTATTGAAGCTTCGGGAGGAGTTGTCATATCAGAGCAGAATGCTGAGGAACCGGTTCCCGTAGGTACAATGGCGAAACTTATGACAGTTCTTCTGGCGGCTGAGGAGATAGAAGCGGGCAGACTTTTGCTCAGCGATAAGCTTAAAACCTCGTCTTATGCGAACAGTATGCAGGGCGCGCAGATATGGCTTATGCCCGGAGAGGAAATATCCGTTGACGAATTGCTGAAAGCGGTGATAATCGGCAATGCCAACGACGCTTCCGTTGTGCTTGCGGAGAAAATTTCCGAAAGCGAGGAAAGCTTTGCTGCGCTTATGACTAAAAGAGCAAGGGAGCTGGGAATGGAAAATACGGTATTTACCAATTGCAGCGGATATTATGACGACGATAAGCAGATATCCTCCGCCCGCGATATGGCAAAGCTTTGCGCGGAGCTGTACAAATATGATTTCCTGCGCGGGTACTTTACCTGCTGGCGTGATTTTGTGCGCGGAGGAGAAACTGAGCTTGTAAATTCAAACGAGGCGGTTAAAAATTATGACGGCATAGTCGGCTTTAAGGTGGGTTTCACCGAAAATTCTGGATACTGCGCCGCTCTCGGTGCTGAACGGGACGGGATCGCGTATATTTCGGTGATACTCGGCTGCGGCGACAAGGATATAAGTATTTCCGACGCAAAAGCGCTTTTGTCCGTTGGATTTTCTCAATATACGGTTTTCCGTCCTGAAAGACCGAAGAACGTACCTGCGGAAATAGCTGTCAGAGGCGGAATGTCTAAGACTGTACCCGTAGACTGCGGAAGTATAAGAAGCGTTGTTTTGCCGAACGGTGCTGCAAGTTCGGTGACTTCACGAATTGTAATGCCGGATTATCTGTACGCTCCTGTCAGAAAAGGGCAAAAGGCGGGAGAGATACAGTTTTTAAGAAATGATAAAATGCTCTTTTCCGTCGATATATTTGTATCGGATCATGTTGAGGAAATGAATGCACAAAAAGCATTGTGCATAATACTCAAAAAACTTTTAACATTTTAGAATGATTGACCAAAACTTTCTTGATTTGCCCTAAGATTGAGAAAAATTATTGCAAAAATTTCAAATTTATAGTAATATAGACTTATAAATATTTTTGGAGGATAAGCATATGTCAATTTCATTGAACACCAAATATTTACAAAATTTTGTTGCGCCTCACGAGATCGAAGCCGCTAAAGCTTCCGCGGAACTGGCTGCCAAAACGGTTATCAGCCGCTCCGGAGCGGGAAACGATTTTCTCGGCTGGGTCGATCTTCCTGTTGATTACGATAAAGAGGAATTTGCACGTATAAAGGCTGCCGCTGCAAAAATCCAGAAGCAGTCGGACGTTCTTATCGTTATCGGTATCGGAGGCTCCTACCTTGGTGCAAGAGCGGCTATCGAATTCCTGAAATCGCCGCTTTACAATAATCTTAAAAAGGACACGCCCGAAATTTATTATGTCGGAAACAATATAAGCCCGACATATCTTAACGAGATCATTTCGCTCTGCGACGGCAGGGATTTTTCCG
The DNA here is from genome assembly GCA_910584715.1 of uncultured Oscillospiraceae bacterium. Lineage (GTDB taxonomy): Bacteria > Bacillota > Clostridia > Oscillospirales > Ruminococcaceae > RGIG8773. The sequence continues at coordinate 83,723 of CAJUAN010000001.1, read as the reverse complement.
TTAACGTGATCTCAAAATCCGGCACGACTACCGAGCCCGCTCTTGCTTTCAGAGTGTTCCGCGAAATGGTTGAAAAGAAATACGGCAAGGACGGTGCGAAAGACAGGATATTCTGCACTACCGACAAAGCGAGGGGAACCCTGAAGCAGCTTGCCGACGCCGAGGGATACGAGACATTTGTCATTGCTGACGACGTTGGCGGAAGATATTCGGTGCTCACTGCCGTAGGACTTCTTCCAATTGCTGTTGCGGGCTGTGATATAGACGCTATCATGGCGGGCGCCGCTCAGGCAAGGGACGAGCTTTCTGCCGACTATGACCACAACGACTGCTATAAATATGCGGCTATAAGAAATATTCTGTATAAAAAGAACAAGGCTATCGAAATGCTTGTTTCCTACGATCCGAGCTTTACTATGATGGCAGAATGGTGGAAGCAGCTTTTCGGCGAAAGCGAGGGCAAGGACAACAGGGGAATTTACCCGTCCTCCGCGATATTCTCGACAGACCTCCATTCCATGGGTCAGTTTATTCAGGACGGCTCCCGAGTAATGTTTGAGACCGTTGTTGACATCAAGAAGCCCAAGAAGGACTTTTTCCTTGAAAACGACAGCGAAAACCTTGACGGACTTAATTTCCTTACAAATCAGAATATGTCCGTTGTAAACAGAAAGGCTTTCCAGGGTACGGTTCTGGCTCATACCGAGGGCGGAGTTCCCAATATCGTTCTGGAGCTTGAGGATACTTCCGAAAAATCTTTCGGTTATATGGTTTATTTCTTTGAAATGGCATGCGCTGTAAGCGGTTACTTGCTTGGAGTAAATCCATTCAATCAGCCCGGAGTTGAAAGCTATAAAAAGAATATGTTCGCTCTTCTCGGAAAACCGGGCTATGAGGATCAGAGAGCCGCTCTTGAGGAAAAGCTTGCAGACTAATGTATGTTATCGCTGCGCCAAACGCGGCGTTACGTTAATAAATTATGCCGGCAAACGGCAGAACGGAGTGTTTTTATGGTAAAAATTATCACCGGAACCAAGGGTACGGGTAAAACTAAAGTCCTGATCGACATGATCAACAGCGCGGCTAAGTCCACAAACGGATATGTAGTCTGCATCGACAAGAGCGAAAAGCTCAGATATGATATCCCTCATTCCGTAAGGATCGTTGACACCGACGCAAATAATATCTATTCCTTTGAGGCTTTTTACGGTCTCGTTGCAGGACTTGTTGCGGGCAACTACGATATAAAGGAAATTTTTGTTGATTCTATTCTCAAGGTCGGCGGCGCTGATTTTGAAGCTCTCGGAGCTATGCTCAACAAAATCGAAAAGCTTACCGGAGATGACGTTGAGGTCGTATTCACTGTTTCGGCTAATCAGGAGGATCTTCCCGAAAGCGTTTCAAAGTATTCGGTAAAATAATTTTAATGAAAACTATTGACATATCAGGGTAAATATGCTATAATATTTTTTGTTATGCTTGGAGTGCGCTATGATTATTGATCTGAAACAGCTTTACAATGTTGTCGGTGAAAAGCTTGCGCTTGATTTTACCGTCGATAAGGAAACGCTGGATTCTGTAAAGGGTTATAGCTTTTCCCGACCCATAACCGTTAAAGGCGCGGCTGTGAACCGCGCGGGTATCGTTATGCTTGACTATAAGGCGGATTTTACCCTGCGGGTTTGTTGTGATAGGTGTCTTATTGAGTTTGAACGCGATTGCAGCTTTGAATTTTCGCATATCCTTGTTCGTTCGCTTAACAGCAGCGGCAGCGAGTACGATGATTATATCGTGACTGAATCCGATAAGCTCGATATGGACGAACTTGCGCTGACGGACTGTCTGCTGCAGCTGCCGTCTAAAATGCTCTGCAAGGAGGACTGCAAAGGCTTATGTCCAATTTGCGGAACGGATTTGAATGAAAACAAATGTGACTGCTGTTAGGCAGCGAATGTAATGGATAAGGAGGTGCTGAACAATGGCAGTACCAAAGAGAAAAGTATCGAAAGCCAGACGTGATAAAAGACGTTCGGCTGTATGGAAGCTGGACGCACCTGCGTTCTCAAGATGCTCGCACTGCGGGGCTCTGACTGCTCCCCACAAGGTTTGCAAGAATTGCGGATATTATAAGGGCGTTGAAGTTATCAATAAGGAAGCTTAATCTTGTGTTTGGAAAGCCGGAGGAGGGGAAGCCTTTCTTCGGCTTTTTTCTATGGAAAGGGTCTGCATATGGCTGTTGAAATAAAATCTGTGGCAAAGGGTTCGCCTGTGGACGGTCTTGACGTTCGGGCAGGCGATGTGTTGGTATCGGTAAACGGTCACGAAATTGCGGACGTACTGGACTATATGTACTATTCTGCGGAGATAAGCACGGAGCTTCTTATTGAGCGCGGCGAAAGACGGCATACCGTTTCGGTAACAAAAAGCGAGTATGACGATCTTGGGATGGAGTTTGAAACTTTCCTTATGGATAAGAAACAAAGCTGCTGCAACAAATGCATTTTCTGCTTTATAGACCAAATGCCGCCCAATATGCGCGAGACTCTTTATTTCAAGGACGACGACGCGCGTCTCTCTTTTTTGCAGGGCAATTATGTTACGCTGACAAACCTCAGTCAAAAGGATATTGACAGAATTATCCAAATGAAGCTGAGTATTAATATTTCGGTTCATACAACCAATCCCGAGTTGCGGTGCAAGATGATGAATAACCGCTTTGCAGGTGAAAAGCTTAATTACCTGCGGCAGTTTGCCGAAGCGGGGATTTCCATGAACTGTCAGATAGTGCTGTGTCCCGAAATAAATGACGGCGCGGAACTGGAGCGTACGCTTACCGACTTAGGCGGTTTTATGCCTAATATTCAAAGCATTGCGGTAGTTCCTGTGGGACTTACAAAATTCCGCGAGGGACTTTATCCTCTGAAGCTTTTTAATAAAGAGGGAGCCGGAAAAGCTCTTGACCTTATTGAAAGCTTTCAGAAGCGATTTTTGAAAAAATACGGTACAAGGCTTGTTTTTCCCGCGGACGAGTTCTACATTACCGCAGAACGTCCGCTGCCGCCGGGAGAAGCCTACGAGGAGTATTCTCAGTACGAAAATGGCGTGGGTATGCTTCGTTCGCTTATTGACGAGTTTGAAAATGCTTGCGGTACTGCGGAGTACGGCGCTACAAAGCCTTGCCGTACTTCAATAGCAACAGGCGAGCTTGCTTATAAATATATTTGCGGACTTGTTGAAAATGCCGCAAAAAAGTGGCATACTATAGATTGCAGGGTCTATAAAATAAGAAACGATTTTTTCGGGGAGACCATTACCGTTACGGGACTTATTACCGGACGTGACCTGATCGCGCAGCTTAGAGGCAAGCCGTTGGGCGACACGCTTTTGCTGTCGGCGAATATGGTACGCAGGGACGATTTGGTTTTTCTTGACGATATAACGGTCGCTGATGTTGAGCGGGAGCTCGGCGTATCGGTAAGGATCGTTGAAAACGACGGCTTTGAGCTTTTTGACGCTATAAGCGGAAATTAACGGAACGGAGATGATATTATGGCTTTGCCGATTGTTGCGGTAGTGGGCAGACCTAACGTGGGAAAATCTACGCTTTTTAACAAGCTTGTGGGTAAAAGGCTGTCCATTGTGGAGGACACTCCAGGCGTTACGCGGGACAGGATATATTCCGAATGCGAGTGGAGGAACAGAAAATTCATGGTCGTTGACACGGGAGGTATCGAGCCTTCCAGCGACGATGTGATACTCTCGCAGATGAGACGTCAGGCGGAACTTGCGATACAAAAGGCGGACGTTATAGTTTTCCTTACGGATATCCGCACGGGCGTTACGGGCGACGATCACGAGGTAGCAAGTATGCTCAGGAAAAGCGGAAAGCCTATTGTCCTCTGCGTAAACAAGTGCGACTCGATAGGAGACCCTCCTGCGGAGTTTTATGAGTTCTACAGTCTCGGACTTGGCGATCCCGTGGCGATATCCGCGGCTCACGGTCACGGTTCGGGGGATATGCTGGACGAGGTTTTCAAGTATTTTCCCGAGGACGACAGCGGGGAGTACGACGAGGAGTATATTAAGGTCGCCGTAATAGGCAAGCCGAACGTGGGAAAATCTTCGCTTATAAACCGTATCGCGGGAGAGGAGCGAGTTATCGTTTCCGACATTGCGGGAACTACACGCGACGCTACCGATACTGTTGTTGAAAACGAACACGGCAAATACGTGTTCATAGATACCGCGGGAATACGCCGCAAGTCCAAAGTGCTGGAGAAGATCGAGCATTACAGCGTTCTGCGCGCCTATATGGCTGTTGACCGTTCAGACGTGTGCGTTATCCTGATAGACGCGACTGTCGGCTTTACGGAGCAGGATTCAAAGGTTGCGGGTTACGCTCACGAACAAGGCAAGGCGTGCATTGTCGCCATTAACAAGTGGGACGCGGTGGACAAGTCAACGGGTACAATGGAAGAGTTTACTGCTAAACTGAAAGAGGATTTCAGTTTTATGTCCTATGTGCCGTTCATATTTATTTCGGCAAAAACGGGACAGCGCGTGGAAAAGCTTTTCGATATGATAAACGACGTGAACCAACAGAACAGTATGCGTGTTTCAACGGGAATGTTGAACGACGTTCTTTCATATGCTACAACGCGGGTGCAGCCGCCCTCCGATAAGGGCAGACGGCTCAAAATTTACTATATGACGCAGCCGTCCACAAAGCCGCCTACGTTTGTTGTGTTTGTTAACAGAGCCGATTTGTTCCATTTTTCCTATCAGCGGTACCTGGAAAATCAGATCAGGCAGACATTCGGGCTGACGGGCACTCCCGTAAGGTTCATTACCCGCGAGCGCGGCAGAGAAGATGTTAAATAGGAGAGCGATCCGTTATGGTTAAGATTATTGCGGCAGGAGTTATTTCGGTCATAATTTCGTATCTTTTGGGGAGCTGCAATTCCTCGATAATCGTGGTAAGGCTTCTCAAGCATGAGGATATCCGCGAAAAGGGCAGCAAGAACGCGGGGCTTACAAACACGCTGAGGTGCTACGGAAAGGTACCCGCCCTGCTTACGCTTATAGGCGACCTGGGCAAGGGAATAGTGTCCGTGCTGCTGAGCATACTTGTGTTCAGACTTATTGTAGGCAGCGGCGGCTTTGACAAGCAGACGGTCGGCTACATATCGGGAATAGCCGCTATTGTGGGGCATATTTTTCCGGTATACTACGGCTTTCGCGGCGGCAAGGGCGTGCTGGTCTCCAGCTCTATCCTGCTTGTGATAGACCCGCTTACCTTTGCGATCATAATTCCTTTTTTTGCGGTTGTACTGATTATATCAAAGTATGTGTCGGTAGCGTCTATTTCGGCGGCATTGTTTTATCCTTTCCTGACGTTTTTACTGCATTACTTTGTGGAAAGCGAACCGTTCGGTATTTGTATCGTTCACACCGTACTTGTGGCGGTAACAAGTGCGCTTCTTATCTATATGCACAAAACCAATATCCAAAGGCTTAAAAACGGTACGGAAAACAAATTCTTCGGTAAGAAAAAACAGGAGGGGGAAAATAAAAATGGCTGATTTTACAATTCTCGGTATGGGCGGTTTCGGTCTCAGCCTTGCGGTAATGCTGAACAATTTCGGACATAACGTTACGGTCTGGTCGGCGTTTGAGCAGGAGGTAGAGGATATCCGCCGCGACGGTGAAAACAAGCAGAAGCTTCCCGGTGTGAGGATAAGCGACGAGATAAGGCTCACGAACGATATAAGCCTTGTTAAGGACGCGGATATCGTTATTTTCGGTATTCCCACAAGAAAGCTCAGGGAGGTCGCCCAAAAGGCTGCTCCGCATATTTCTGAGAAAACCGTTGTGGTAAACACCGGCAAGGGACTTGAGGACGATACCCTTAAAAGAATGAGCGAAGTCCTTGAAGAAGAGCTTCCCGCAAATCAGCCTATAGTGGTTCTCAGCGGACCGTCCCACGCCGAAGAAGTGGCTCTTGGTATGCCTACTACCGTTGTTGCGGCTTCAAAGGACAGCAAATATTCCGATTATATTCAGAGCGTAATGTCCAACAATACGTTTCGCATTTATATCAATAACGATCTGGTGGGCTGCGAGCTTGGGGGTTCCCTCAAAAACGTAATAGCTCTCTGCGCGGGTATCTGCGACGGAATGGGCTTCGGGGACAATACCAAGGCCGCTCTGATGACCCGCGGTATCACCGAGATAGCCCGTCTCGGAGTTGCTCTCGGCGGAAAGACAGACACATTTGCGGGGCTTACAGGTATCGGAGACCTTATAGTTACCTGCACAAGTATGCACAGCCGCAACCGCCGCGCCGGTATACTTATAGGGCAGGGCGTTACTCCTCAGGAGGCTGTTGACAGGGTAGGAACGGTAGAGGGCTATATCTGCACCAGAGCCGCCTATAACCTTGCCAAAAAGGTCGGCATTGATATGCCTATCACGGAACAGTGCTACAGGGTGCTTTTCGAGGGACTCAGCGCAAAGGCGGCGGTGAACAATCTTATGGGCAGACCCAAACGCCACGAGGCGGAGACTGTTTGGGTGGACTGATACCGATTAGTATTAACAGGTATACAAAAAGCAGAGCGGACTTTTTAGGGTCTGCTCTGCTTTTATTTGCGGTATAGGGTCTCGAACATATTGTAGACCAGTATGGCGGCAAGGGCTATGTTGAAGATCAGCGACATAATAACGTAAGCTGTTTTTGTGGATCTTTTCGGGAACTTGTAGGACATGACTCCCACAAGGCAGCTTGAGATCACTACGGCGACAATGTTTATCGCGGCGTAGACGGTGAACTTGTCCATGGGAAGAATATTTGCAAGCTTTCCCGACGCGGCGTATGCGAGAATATTGGCAAGCGGAAGTATCAGCAAGGGAACTGTTGCAAGCGCGTAATTTTTCTTTTTCGCGCGTACGTACATAAAGGACACGGCGGATATTAGAAGAAAGATCGCCGCACATTCGATGAGCATATTTTGTCGCTCCTTTCGTGTTATTCTGAAACATGGGTAAGTATGTAATCCGAAAGCTTTTCGTAATACTCTTTTTTCAGCCGTACGCCGTTCAGCTCGGCGGCTGACGATGGGAGCTTTCCGTCGTTTCCTTTAAATTCTGTGCTTACGTCAAGGTATCCGACCCGCATTTTGTCTGCAAATTTGAGCAGCAGGGAATTGTATGTGTCTATGTCGGTATTTGAGGCGACCACTCCTTCGGTGTCGGCGGGAACCGGCAAAAGAGAAATAAGATAGATTTTTTTGACCGATCCCTGTTTGCTTACATCGTCGATGAACGCCTCAAGACCGTCAAAAAGCTCTGTGCTGTCAATATCCGCCAAATCGTGCAGTCCGACCATTATGTATATCTTGGAAGCGTTTTTTCTTGCGGCGGCTTCGGAGATACTGCTCTGCTCATCATTTTCCGACAGAATAAGGGTATTGAAGTTATCAAGCCGTATCGAATCGGACAGCAGCATATTTTCCGGATCTGTGTATCCGTAGTCGGAAAGTCCTGCAAGTGCGCTGCTGCCGATAAAAACTGCGTCGTTATAGTAATCCGTATTCATTTTTTCGCTTTGGGGAACCGGATTGACAAAATTATTTTTCCGTCCGGCAGGGTCTATATAAACAACCGCTTCGGAACGCTCGTCAAGCATTTCGTCTGTGATCTCAAAATCTTCCTTCATATACATAACAAAGCATACCGCAAAGCTGGCGAAAGCAAACAGGAATATGAACGAAATGCGGAATTTTGCTTTTTTCTTTTCTCGCTGAGTTATTTTCATCTGCGGAAATCTTCCTTTCATTAATTATAAATATTATACAATATTACTCGCAAAAATGCAACCTGTACAGAGATTTTTTCAATTATTTTAATACGTAAATGTTATTTTATTCCTATAAATTACTTGAAAGCAAGGCAAAATTGTGATATAATGACACTATATGAATTTTTAGGGAGCGTAAGCTTCTTCAGAAACCGAGGTCGTTTTTAATATGCCTGTTATAAAACCCAAAAGCAGATCACTTGATCCTGCTGCAACCATAGTTCTGAGCTTTGCCGCAATTATAGCCGTCGGCGCAGTTTTGCTGATAATGCCGTTTTCCTCTGCAGACAGAAGCTTTACAAACCCGCTCACAGCCATTTTTACGGCTACCTCCGCTACCTGTGTTACGGGGCTTGTCCTTGTAGACACCGGTACCTACTGGAGCGTTTTCGGGCAGATAGTTATTCTGCTTATGATACAGATAGGCGGACTGGGATTTGTCACGCTGGTCTCCTTTTTTAACTTCCTGATAGGAAAGAAAATGGAGCTTCGTTCAATTCAGGTAGCTTCCGAGTCTGTGAACACTTCGGGGTTTTCGGACGTTAAGCTTTTGGTAAGGTATGTTATCGGTATATCCGTGATTTGCGAGCTTATAGGGGCGGCTATGCTTGCTACGGTTTTCGTTCCCGAGTACGGTTTGTACGGAGCCTATATTTCAGTGTTTGTAGCTATATCGGCGTTCTGCAACGCGGGATTCGACATCATAGGCGCGGTGGATACGCCGTATTGCAGTCTTACTTCTTTTTCGGATAATCCTGTGGTAATGACTGTGGTGCCGCTTCTTATTATTGCGGGCGGTCTGGGCTTTTTTGTATGGATGGACATAATAGGTTTCCGTAAAAAAAAGCGGCTTAGTTTGCAGTCAAAGATTGTGCTTATTTTTACGCTTATACTTATTGCCGTCGGAACTCTTTTGACTCTTGTTACGGAATGGGGGAATCCCTTTACTCTCGGAGAAATGGGTTTCGGAGGAAAACTTGTAAACAGCTTTTTTCACTCGGTATCTCTCAGAACGGCGGGCTTCAACACGGTTGACGTTTCGTCAATGTATTCGATAACCAAGCTTGCTTCGATTTTTCTTATGTTTATAGGTGTTGCTCCGGGCTCTACGGGTGGAGGAATCAAAATAACAACGTTTGCTATCATTATAATGACGGTAGTGAGCGTGGTCAAGAACAAAGAGGATACGGTCATAATGAACCGAAAGATTGACAAGGAATCGGTGTACAAGTCCCTCGCTATAATAATTTTGGCTGCGCTTGCAACAAGCGCTTCGGGTATAGTGCTGTTTTATTCAAATCCGGGTGCGGACATACAGGGGATAGACGCGGCGTTTGAGGCTGTGTCGGCTATATCTACCTGCGGGATAAGCGTCGGGGTATCTGCCGCAAGCGGGGTGATCTCGCGGATAATCCTTTGTCTGACAATGTTTATCGGACGCGTTGGACCGGTTTCATTTGCTATTTCCCTGTCCGTTAAAAAGGATCGCCGAAGCAAAAACGAGGTCTTTCCGGACGGAAAAATGATGGTCGGCTAAACAAGCCGGCGAAAGGAATTTTTATGCCCGAATACAGTTTTGAGAAGCTCCGGAACGAAGTGGAGATTTGCGTTTCCGACGAGCATAAATTCGGCACGGACGCGTTTCTGCTTGCGGATTTTGCCGCGCCCAGACATAAAGACAGGGTATGCGATTTGGGTACGGGCTGCGGGATAATACCGCTGCTTATGCAGATAAGCTTTGCGCCGAGGATAATTTATTGCGTTGATATACAAAAGCAGGCTATAGAGCAGCTTAATATTTCCGTGGAAAGAAATAAGCTGGAAAATATTGTACCCGTCTGCGCGGATTTAAAAACTCTTTGGCAGGGCGCGCCGCTTGGACAGCTTGACGTTGTTACCTGCAACCCGCCTTACAAGTCGGACGGCGCAGGTCTGCAAAGCCTGTCGGAGGCGCAGCGTATCGCGCGGCACGAGATACTCTGCACTATAGGAGACGTTTGCAGGGCGGCGGAAAGGCTGCTGAAATTCGGCGGCAGACTTTGCATGTGCAACCGTCCAGAACGGCTTGCGGACGTTGTTTCCGCTATGAAAGACAATAATATCGAGCCGAAAAGCCTGCGGTTCGTCAGCAAGACTCCCAACCACCCTCCGTGGCTTTTCCTTATCGAGGGAAAAAAGGGCGGCAAACCGTTTCTGAAGGCGCTGCCCCAGCTTTATATCAATGGCAGCGGGGGATTTTCCGAGGAGCTGCTGAGCATTTACGGCGGCGGAAAAACGAATGATTACCAAAAGGAAAAGGATTGATTTTATGTCTGATAATCTCGGACGGCTTTTTATTGTGGGTACGCCTATCGGGAATCTGGGAGACATTACTTATCGTGCGGTAGAAACGTTGAAAAGCGTGGATTTTATCTGCGCGGAGGACACGCGCGTTACCGTAAAGCTTCTGAATCATTACGGTATAAAAAAGCCTATGATAAGCTATCATGAGCACTCGGAGCGGCACGTTTCGGACAGGATAATGGGCAAAATAATGTCGGGGGAAAGCTGCGCTGTGGTCTCGGACGCGGGTATGCCCTGCATTTCCGACCCGGGGGAGGATCTGATAAGGCTTTGCATTGAAAACGATGTGCCAATAGAGGTGGTTCCCGGACCCACTGCAATGGCTTCGGCGGCAGCTTTGAGCGGCTTGTCGGTATCAAGATTCACATTCGAGGGATTCCTTGCGGTCGCAAAAAAGCAGCGTTACGTTCATCTTGAAAGCGTTTCAAAGGAGACCCGCACGCTGATATTTTACGAGGCTCCCCACAAGCTTCTCAACACTCTTGCGGATATGCTGAAATATTTGGGAGACAGACGTATTTCCATATGTCACGAGCTTACGAAAATTCACGAGGAGGTTTTCAGGACAACTCTTTCCGAAGCTGTGGAATACTATTCCGATAAAACACCCAAGGGAGAATTTGTTCTTGTTGTTGAGGGCTATGACACTAAGAAAGAGCTTTCTGAAATAACTCTTGACGACGCGATAAACGAGGCTGAGCGTCTTATAGAAAGCGGTATGAAAGCCGTGGACGCATGCAAGGAGGCGGCTAAGACGACGGGTTTCAAAAAAAGCGATATATACTCAGGTCTACAGGAAAGGCAGGAGGACAGGAAATGACAGTGCGAATGGGTACTGAAGCGGATAAGCGAATAATTTTCGCTATTCGACCGCAGGCGGAGCAGTTTTTTTCCGCAGACGGTTATTTTCTTGCCGCTGAGGAAAACGGAGAAATTGCCGGTTTTGCGTCTGTGTTTTCGCGGGATATTCCCGCTCCGGTGGGAGAGCGTGAAGCCTTTATAAATGTTATTGAGGTCTTTGAAAACTGTCAAAGAAGAGGCTTTGCGACTATGCTTGTGCAGGAGGTACTGAGATTTGAAAAAAATAAGGGTACATATCAGGTAAGGGCGTACTGCGATATAGGCAACGCCGCTTCCCACGGCTTGTGGAGGAAAAACAGGTTCGGCATTTCTCCTGTTAAAATGCCCGACGGCTCAATTGCTGGTTCGTTTGTCACGTATGTGCTGTAAATTTTTTTGTGAATTTTTTCCGTTTCCTCTTTACATATGGCTGAAATTGGTGTAAAATAAATTAGATACTATATTGTCATGTGAAAGGGCGGTCGGTGTTTATGTCCGAAAATATTGTACAGCCGAAATACGGACGTATTCTTCTTAAGCTCAGCGGAGAGGCTCTTGCGGGTGAAAAGAAGATCGGTCTGGATTATTCCATTATTACGAAAATATGCGAAAGCATTAAAAAGTGCGCTGATATCGGCGTTCAGATCGGTATAGTTGTTGGCGGCGGAAACTTCTGGCGGGGACGTTCCAGCGGCGCTATGGACAGGACGCGCGCGGATCACATAGGAATGCTGGCTACCACTATGAACGCTCTTGCCGTTGCTGACGTGCTTGAATCCTTCGGCGTGGACGTAAGAGTCCAGACCGCTATTTCGATGCACCAGGTCGCCGAGCCGTATATCAGAAACAAGGCAGTCAGGCATATGGAAAAGGGCAGGGTGGTAATTTTCGGCTGCGGTACCGGAAATCCGTTCTTTTCCACGGACACGGCTTCGACGCTCAGAGCCGCCGAGATCGAAGCGGATATCGTTCTGAAAGCTACTATGGTTGACGGCGTTTACGACAAAGACCCTAACAAGTACGACGACGCGGTAAAATTTGACGAGCTCAGCTTCAACGATATTCTGGTAAGAAATCTTGCGGTCATGGACAGCACAGCAGCTTCCATGTGTAAGGATAACAACATTCCTATTTTGGTGTTTAATCTTAAACGTCCTGATAACATTTATGACGCGTGCATCGGCAAGAGCGTGGGTACTCTTGTGATTGACCGTTAAAGCAAATTAATGCGGATACTGTTTTCGGCAGGGACGTGTCACGCGAAAAATTTTACTGTCGGGAATTTGAGAAAAGGAGAATTTTTATGAACGAACAGATCAAAAACGCCGAGGGCAAAATGGAGAAGTGTCTTAAAAGCCTTGAACACGAATTTTCCACAATAAGAGCGGGACGCGCTAATCCTGCGGTTCTGGACAAGGTGCTCGTGGACTATTACGGAACTCCGACTCCGGTTCAGCAGATGGCGGCTATTTCGGTTGTTGAGGCAAGAAATCTTCTTATCCAGCCCTGGGATGTTTCTCAGCTCAAGGCTATAGAAAAGGCTATTATAAATTCAGATATAGGAATTACCCCTACCAACGACGGAAAGGCGCTCAGACTGGCTTTTCCTCAGCCTACCGAAGATCGCCGCAAGGAGCTTGTTAAGCAGGTAAAGAAGTTCGGAGAGGAAGCCAAGGTCACTCTCAGAAACGTAAGACGGGATACACTTGAAAAGTTCAAGACAATGAAAAAGAACAGCGAGATCACCGAGGACGACATGAAGGGTCTTGAAAAGGATATACAGAAGCTTACCGACAAGTTCTGCGACAATGTTGATTCCGCTGTTTCCGATAAGGAAAAAGAGATCATGTCTATCTGACGGTACCGATAGGAGAACGGATTGAGTACTTTTGATAAAGACAAGCTGCCCGTCCATATAGGCTTTATTATGGACGGAAACGGCAGATGGGCGCAGAAGCGGGGTCTGCCGAGAAAATTCGGGCACCGCGAGGGCGCTTCGGCATTCAGGAAAATTGCGCGCTACTGCAAGAAAATAGGCATACGATACGCCACATTTTATGCGTTTTCCACGGAAAACTGGAGCAGACCTAAGGACGAGATTGACGAGCTTATGAAGCTTTTCGGTGAGTATATTGACGAGGTCAGCGATTACGCCGAGGAGAACACCCGCCTGATCTTTCTGGGGGATAAATCCGCCTTCGGCAAGGAAATGGCGGATAAAATGACCGAACTTGAAAGAGAGTCGCGGGATTTTAACGACATGACGATACTGCTTGCAATGAACTACGGCGGACGCGACGATATAGTTCATGCGGCAAGGCGGATTGCTTCAATGGTCGAAAACAAGGAGATAAAGCATTCCGACGTTGACGAGTCGCTTATTTCCGGGTTGCTCTATACGGGAGGGATTCCCGATGCGGATCTGATAATACGTCCCAGCGGCGAGAAAAGGCTGTCAAACTTTTTGATATGGCAGTCCGCCTATGCGGAATTTTACTTTACGGACGTTTTGTGGCCTGATTTTACTCCAAAAGAGCTGGATAAGGCTCTTGAGGATTTTGCTTCAAGAAAAAGGCGTTTCGGCTGTGTGTGACGTTATCATACATAAATCATTAAAGCAAATTTTACGAAAAAGGATGATATTAACAATGGGTACCCGTATTATTACAGCAGTGATCGGAATAGCGATAGCGATAGGCGTGCTGTTTTTGTCGGCTACCCCTGTTTTTAATCTCACAGTTTCGGCAATTGCCGTTATTATGCTGTATGAGCTGCTGACCGCTTGCGACTGTATCAAGCATAAATTCCACAGCATCGTGTGTGTTGTTTTTGCAGCAGTTATGCCTTTCCTTGCAGAATTTGAGGGCATGGAGATGAAGTACATTGTTTCTACGTCATGTATTTTTCTCGTGTTTGTTGGGTATATTGCGGAGCACAAGGACATATCCTTTGAGAAGATATGCTGTATGCTGGCGGTAACGCTTCTTTCTACGCTGTCAATGTGCTGTATCGTTTCGCTTAAAAATCTTGACGCGACTCACGGGGTCTGCTATGTTATCCTGTGCCTTGCGGGCGCTTGGCTGGGTGATTCCGGTGCGTATTTTGTGGGTACTTTTTTCGGAAAGCACAAGCTTTGTCCCGAAATATCCCCCAAAAAGACCGTTGAGGGCGCGATCGGAGGCGTTTTAACTGTCGGATTGGTTTTTGCGGTTTATGCGTTTCTGTACAGATTGGTTATGGATCATTTCGGAGTGTCCTTTAATGTAAATTACCTGTGGCTTGTGCTTATGGGGATTGTCTGCGGCGTTCTCGGTATAGTGGGCGACCTTTCCGCTTCGCTGATAAAACGTCAGTTCGGCATAAAGGATTTCGGAAACATTATGCCGGGGCACGGAGGGCTTATGGACAGGTTTGACAGCGTGCTTTTTGTTGCGCCGTTTATGATGTTCACGCTAAGCCATATTACTTTATTCAGTTAAAAATTTGGACGAAAATCGGGCGTACAAAACAGTTTGTACGCCTGATTATATGTTTTTATCCTAATGAAAGGAATTTTTTTCAGTGAAAACCATAACTTTGATCGGTTCCACCGGATCTATAGGGAAACAGACATTAGACGTTTGCCGAAAGCATAATATTACTGTGAGGGCTTTAGCGGCGTACAGCAGCACGGCTTTGCTGGAAAGTCAGGCACGGGAGTTTTCTGTGGAAAAGGTATGCGTTTACAGCGACGGTCACTACCTTGAAATGCGGGAACGGCTTGCGGATACGGGCATAAAGGTACTGTGCGGAATGGAGGGGCTGTGCGAAATCGCTTCGGACAAGAGAGCCGATTTGTTTGTAAATTCCGTGGTGGGAATGGTCGGCTTGCTTCCTACTCTTACGGCTATAGAAAACGGCATAGACGTGGCTCTTGCCAACAAGGAGACTCTTGTTGCCGGGGGACATATCGTTATGTCCGAGGCGGAAAAAAACGGCGTGACTATATATCCGATAGACAGCGAGCATTCGGCGATATTCCAATGTCTGCAGGGAAACGATCCGAAGCGGGTGAACAAAATAATCCTTACCGCTTCGGGCGGGCCGTTTTTCGGTTTGAAAAAGTACGAGCTTGAGGACGTTACCGTTGAGCAGGCTCTAAATCACCCCAACTGGTCTATGGGAAACAAGATAACTATTGACTCCGCTACGCTTATGAACAAGGGTCTGGAATTTATCGAGGCAAGGTGGCTTTTCGGGGTAAGTCCTCGAAATATTGAGATAGTTGTGAACCGTGAAAGCGTTGTTCATTCCGCTGTGGAATTCAAGGACTTTTCGGTTATCGCGCAAATGGGCGTGCCAGATATGAAAATACCTATCCAGTACGCACTCCTGTATCCAGAAAGAGAGGAATGCGATGTAAAGCCGTTGTCCCTTACGGACTATGGAACGCTTACATTTTTCAGACCCGATTTTGAGACGTTTGACTGCCTCAGCGGCTGCGTTGAGGCGATAAACCGCGGGGGAGCCTATCCCTGTATTGTAAACGCAGTAAACGAAGAAGCGGTGGGGTTGTTTTTGAACAGGGAGATACCGTTTCTAAAAATTGGGGAGCTGGTAAGGAAATCACTTGACAGGCTTCCCGAAATGCCCTCGGATACCTATGAGGACATTAAAAGAGCCGAAATAGCTGCGCGAAATTTTGTCTTTAACGAAATAAATTTTTAAATGAGTAAGCGAGGTTTTATGAATACTTTTCTTTCAATTTTGATTGCCGCTGTGTTTTTTTGTCTAATAATTATTATTCATGAGTTGGGACATTTTACCGTTGCAAAGCTTTGCGGCATACGCGTTGACGAATTTGCAATAGGAATGGGTCCCGCGATATTCAAAAAGCAGAAAGGCGATACCCTTTACACTGTAAGACTGCTTCCCATAGGCGGCTTCTGCGCAATGGGCGAGGACGAGGAACGGGGAACGCCCGACTCATTCCGTCAAAGATCTGTGTGGAGGAGAATGGCTACTATTGCTGCGGGCGCGGTGATGAACCTTATTCTCGGCTTCATTCTTTCGGTTATCCTTATCCTTGTTGAGGGCGGCGCGGTGTCCACCCAAATAGTTTGGTTTGCCGAGGACGCTGCAAGTTCACGGTACGGTTTGCAGCTTGGCGACAAGATCACGGAAATAAACGGCGTGCATATCTTTTCGGTAAAAGACATTACCTATCAGCTCGGAAACGACGAGGACGGCGTTGTTGATTTTGTTATAAAGCGGGACGGCGAAAGGGTCTCGGTAAACGGCGTAAAATTTGCTGTGGAAACCGATAAGGAAACAGGAAAAAACACCTTGATCTACGATTTCAAGGTATTGAAAGAAACGGCAACTCCCGCAAATATTATTCCGTACGGGTTTAAAAATGCGGTGTACTACGGCAGGATAGTTCTTATGTCCTTGCGGGACATCATTGTCGGAAAATACGGGCTGAACGATTTGCAGGGCCCTGTGGGGATAGTGACGGTCATTGGGGACGTTACCGAAAAAAGCGGTTTTGATTTCAGCTTTATTCTGGATATCGCTACTTTGGTGACAATAAATATCGGTATTTTTAACCTGCTGCCCATACCTGCACTTGACGGCGGACGGCTGGTTTTTCTGCTTGTAGAGGCGATACGGCGCAAGTCTTTGAAAGCTGAGACCGAGGGTATGATACATTTTGTGGGGTTTGCGGCGTTAATGTTGCTGATGATATTTGTTACATTTAATGATGTGAAAAATATTTTTGTTAAATAATGGGGGAAGAAAAATGAGCAGCTTTACGAAAAAATACACCGACGAGGAAATGAATTACGCACTCAGTACGCTTCTGATAGGCGGCGAACGTCTGGAAACAGCGGTGTACTGTCTTTTCAAGGCGACGGGATTTTTTGCGAGCAATCGGGATATTATCACGGGCTACGTCGGCATAACTGATATGGGACGGCTTTGGTGCTGCAAGTATCATACCTTCAACGACGAGTCCGCCGCCTATAATATGGAGGACATTATTCAGATAAAGATAAAGCCGATGATATTTGGACAGAAGATAATTACCGTGGTTTTCGACGACGGCAAAAAGCGTACGGTGAAGTTCCAGCTTGCGCCTAAGGTGGCGGGTTCAAAGCTTCCCAATCAGGAGATCAACGTCGGGAAAATGCTTGAAATACTTGAAGCTAAGATGAATAAGCTGGTATAATGGAATAATTTTTGGAATTAGAAAGGATATGGCATGAAAAAATTTTTCTTAGCCATTGGAGCAGTATTTATCGTTGTAGGATTACTGATGTTTTTTATGGAGACCTCATCTCTTGGAATAATCAGCGGGGCTGACGGTCCGACGGTAATTTTTGCTTCGGGTGAATTGTGGATATTTCCTATAGTAGCGGGCATTTTCCTAATTGTTGTTTCGTGTGTATTTTTGTTAAAGAAGAAAAAATAAAAGGCGGTATAAGGTATAATATGTGTTCCGTACATATCGAAAAAGCTGATATTAACGATATAGAGCAGCTTGTCGGGTTGAGAACGGCATATCTGCTTGAGGACTACGGTGATGTTCCGCAGGAACAGCTTGCCGGGATTTCCCAAAAGCTGCCCGATTATTTTCGCAGGCATTTGAACAAGGACTGCTTTGTGTACGCGGCTAAGTCCGAAAATGAGATAGTAAGCTGCTGCTTTTTGATCGTTGCCGAGAAACCGTCCAATCCGTCCTTTATCAACGGCGTTGTGGGTACCGTGATGAACGTCTACACAAAGCCCGACCATAGGAGAAAGGGTCTTGCGGGAAAGCTGATGAAAATGCTGCTTGAAGATTCCGAAAAAATGGGGCTTGATTTTGTGGAGCTGAAAGCTACCGACGCAGGGTACAGCCTGTACAGATCGCTTGGATTTGAAGATTCGGTATCAAAATACCATAATATGAAGATAGCTTTTGATTCGGCTAAAAAGTATTAGTTTTTTCAAAAGGAGATAATATGGACTATAGGGACGTGCAAAATATTGCAAGGGAAACAATGGCATACATAAAAACGGCTATTGCCCCGGGAATGAAGCTTTCGGACGTGAGAAAGCTTTGCGAGGATAAAATGAAAACGCTTGGCGCGGACTCGTTCTGGTACTGGGATATAGGGGCGTTTGTCTTTGCGGGCGACGAGACTGCCGTGTCGGTGTCGGGCAGGGACTATAGCACGTCGGACAGGCTTATCGGTTATGACGATATTGTTACAATTGACCTAAGTCCGCAGAATAACAGTATCTGGGGAGACTACGCACGTACCGTTGTTATTGAAAATGGTTCTGTTGTTGAACGGATAGAAGAGATAAAAAATGCGGAATGGCGCGGCGGTCTGCTTATGGAGGAATGTCTGCACCGTGAGATGATGGAATTTGTTACGCTGCGGACTTCTTTTGAAGAGTTGTATTATCACATAAACGCTGTGATAACCGACAGTGGCTTTGTAAATCTTGATTTTATGGGGAATTTGGGTCACTCTATTGTTAAGGATAAAAACGACCGCGTCTACATAGAAAAAGGAAATAAAACACTGCTTTCGGAGGTTGAATATTTTACTTTCGAGCCGCATATAAGCGTACCTAACTCAAAGTACGGATATAAAAAAGAAAATATTTATCATTTTTCGGGAAGTAAACAACAGTTGTTCCACGCAGGAAATGCTGTAAAGGAATTGTGAAAGGCGGTATAATATGCGTTCTGTACACGCTGTAAGGGTCGGGGACTGTACGTTTGACGGTCAAAAAATTTACATACAATCTATGCTGAACATTCCCGCAAGCGATATTGAGGGAAGTGTCCGTCAGGCTGTTGAGCTTGAAAAGGCGGGCTGTGAAATAATACGCGCGGCAATTCCCGATATGGCGGCGGTAAAGCTTATCCCCGCCATAAAAAGCGCGGTGAAGATACCGCTTGTGGCGGACATTCATTTCGATTACAGGCTTGCTCTGGAAAGCGTTTCCGCGGGTATTGACAAGATACGGATAAATCCCGGAAATATCGGAGACTTCGGCAATGTAAAGGCTGTGGCAATGGCTTGCTCGGAGAAAAATATCCCCATAAGGATAGGGGTAAACTCCGGCTCGCTTGAAAAGGATATTCTGGCGAAATACGGTTCGCCTACTGCGGAGGCTCTCTGCGAAAGCGCGCTTCGACACGCGGAGCTGCTGGAGCGGTGCGATTTTCACGATATTGTTATTTCCATAAAATCCTCGGACGTGCCTAATATGATAAAGGGTTATCGGCTCCTTGCGGAGAGAACAGATTACCCGCTCCATTTGGGAGTTACCGAGGCGGGCACAAAGCGCATGGGTATAATAAAATCCGCTGTGGGAATAGGTTCTCTTTTGGCTGACGGCATTGGAGAGACTATCCGTGTTTCCCTTACGGCAGACCCCGTTGAAGAACTGTACGCCGCCCGGGATATTCTGTCCGCCGTTGGAAAGGGCAAAGGTGTAAAGCTTGTTTCCTGTCCCACCTGCGGACGAACTAAGATAGACCTTATTTCACTTGCTGAAAAAGTTGAAGAGGCGGCCAGGTGCATTGATAAGGATATAACCGTGGCAGTAATGGGCTGCGTGGTGAACGGTCCCGGGGAAGCGAGAGAGGCGGACGTTGGTATTGCGGGAGGGGACGGCTGCGCTGTTTTGTTCCGAAAGGGTGAGATAATACGCAAGATACCTGAAAATGAAATACTGACGGAGCTTTTAGCGGAAATAGAAAAACTTTAAAAAATTAGGATTGATAAATTATGCTTATAAAGGATTTTTTTTCGGACTATATAGCGGACATACCAAACTCGATCGGCAGGGGCGAGGTGCTGAAGCTTACGCACAGAGAAAAAAGCCGCGAGCTTGTTGTATTCGCGTCCTATGAACAGGTTCAGAAATACGACTATGTGATTGATTTTGAAAAGTCAATGAAAAATAATCTGGGTATCGGCGCGTTTACATTAAACTGCCGTTACAGCCCTGCGCTTTTCAGTGAAAAATGTATGCCGGATATTGTGTCGATGCTGAAGCGCAGACTGTACGTTGTGAACGGTCATCTCGACAAGGCAGATTATGCTTTCAGCGATAATACGGTTACTGTAAACGTTAACGGAGCGGGCTGCGGTACCCTGAAAAAAGCGGGAGCCGATACCGAGCTCGAAAAGCTTATAAGAGAAGTCTTTTCCGCAAATATCAAGGTCGTTTTGGAGGAGGGAAATTTCCGGCCTGCGGAAGACGATTACAATGAAAGAATGGCTCAGGTCATTTCGGAAATGCCTGCTGCCCGTGAGGCTCCGCCGGAGGAAGGATATCCGGGAGGCGGAAATGTCCCTTCCGCTCCAAAGGAGCCCGTTATCACCATTGATTTTAAAGACCTGCCTATCCTTAAAGAGGGCGCAAAGCTTATCAAGGGCAGGACGATAGATTCTCCCGTTATAAATATTTCTGACATTACAAGCAAGATGAACAACATCACCGTGTGGGGAGACGTTTTTGATTATTCCGAAAAGGAGATACGCACCAAAAACGGTGAAAAGCGCGTGGTGTCTATAAGCATTACCGACTATACAAGCTCAATTTCAGTTAAAAGCTTTGAGAATAAGGAGGACGAAAACGTCCTTGCGGCGTTTAAAAAGGGCGGTACCGTTCTTCTCAAGGGCAAAGCTGATTTTGACACATTTGACAATGAGTTTGTGATAAAGGCCAACGACATTATGCAGGTCGGCAAAACGGAAAGAAAGGATAATTCCGAAACAAAAAGGGTCGAGCTTCATCTGCATACAAATATGTCCGCCATGGACGCAATAACCCCCGCTTCAAAGCTTATAGAAAGGGCGTACTCCTGGGGACACACCGCTATGGCTATCACAGACCACGGTGTTGCACAGGCTTTTCCCGAGGCTGCTTCTGCTGCCGCAAAGATACGCAAGAACGGCGGGGATTTTAAGGTTATTTATGGCTGCGAGGCTTACTCGGTAAACGACAGGACTAACGCGGTCAACGTGTTCAAGGACGTTTCCCTGAACGGCGAGGTTATTGTTTTCGACATCGAGACAACGGGTTTCAGCGCGCAGGGAGACAGAATAATCGAGATAGGCGCGGTAAGAGTAAAGGGCCTTGAAATCGAAGATACGTTCCAGACCTTTGTTGACCCGGACAGGAAAATTCCCGCGCGTATAACCGAGCTGACAAGCATTACGGACGATATGGTAAAGGGTGCGCCGTCTCAGGAGGAGGCGATAAAAAAATTCATTGAGTTCTGCGGACAGGCTCCCGTTTTAGTTGCCCATAACGCAAGCTTTGACTGCTCCTTTATAAATGCGGGCTGCGAGAGATACGGTATTGATTTCAGTTTTTCCACTATTGATACGGTTAAGATGAGCAGAAGTATGCTTCCTCACCTTAAAAAGCATAAGCTCGACTATGTTGCCAAGGAGCTTGGTTTGGGAGACTTCAATCATCACCGCGCGGACGACGACGCTAAGATGTTGGCAAGAATTTACATTATTCTTATCGGCAGGCTTATCGAGGAGCACAAAATATCCAACATCAGCGAGATAAACAAGTGCGTTTTGAACGTTGATCCGCGGTCGCTCAGGTCGTATCACCAGATCATTCTTGTCAAGAACGCGATCGGTTTGAAAAATCTTTACAAGCTTATTTCTTACGGAAATATTAAATACTTCAAGCGTAATCCGCGCATACCTATTTCGGAACTTATGGCTCACCGCGACGGACTTATCGTAGGCAGCGCCTGCGAGGCGGGAGAGGTTTTTTCAGCGGTAAAGGACGGTCACCCTTGGGAAAGCGTCAAGGAGACCGCGCGCTTCTATGATTATCTGGAAATACAGCCTATCGAAAACAATTCCTTTCTTATCCGCGACAGCGAGTATCCCAACATTACCTCCGAGGAGGATCTGCGGGAGCTTAACAGGAAGATAGTCAGGCTTGGCGAGGAGCTGAATATTCCTGTTGTGGCGACCTGCGACGTTCACTTTATGGACAAGGCTGACGGTATTTTCCGAAGGATACTGACGTATCAGAAGTTCAAGGACGCGGGAGATCAGGCTTCGCTGTACTTTCGTACGACCGACGAAATGCTGGAGGAATTTTCATATCTCGGAAAGGAAAAGGCTTACGAGGTGGTCGTTACCAATACCAATAAGATCGCTGACATGGTGAATCCCGACGTTGTGCCTATTCCTCCGGGAACGTTCACTCCGGAGATTCCCGGCGCGGAGGAAGATTTAGAGCGTATTTCATGGGAACGGTGCAAGTCCATTTACGGCGATCCTGTTCCCGAGCTTGTTGCGAAACGTCTTGACCGTGAGCTTACGTCTATTATAAAGCACGGTTTTGCGGTTCTCTATATGATCGCCCAGAAGCTTGTTGCAAATTCCAATGAGCACGGTTATCAGGTAGGCTCCCGAGGTTCAGTAGGTTCGTCCTTTGTGGCTTCAATGGCTGGTATTTCAGAAGTAAATCCGCTTCCGCCCCACTATGTTTGCCCAAACTGCAAGCACAGCATTTTTATTACGGACGGTTCGGTTGGTTCGGGATACGATCTTCCTTCCAAAAACTGCGAGAAATGCGGTACTCCATATAACCGCGACGGACATGACATTCCCTTTGAAACGTTTTTAGGATTTGACGGAGACAAGGCTCCCGATATCGACCTCAACTTTTCGGGGGAGTACCAGACCTTTGCTCACAAGTACACCGAGGAGCTGTTCGGCAAGGATAACGTTTTCAAAGCGGGTACTATCGGTACGGTTGCGGATAAGACTGCTTACGGATACGTTAAGCATTATCTTGACGAGCGTGGGGAGGTCGCCTCAAAGGCGGAGATAAACCGTCTTACTATTGGCTGCACGGGCGTTAAGCGTACCACGGGTCAGCACCCGGGCGGAATGGTAGTCGTTCCCTCAAAGTTTGAGGTATACGACTTTACTCCGGTTCAGCACCCTGCCGAGGATCCGAATTCTATTTTTACCACAACGCACTTCGACTTCCATTCGCTTCACGACACCATTCTGAAGCTTGACGAGCTGGGACACGACGTACCTACGCTCTATAAGCATCTTGAGGACATGACGGGAAGAAAAACCGTGGATATATTCCCGGGAGACGAAAAAGTTATCAGCCTGTGTACTTCAACGGAAGCGTTGGGGGTGAGACCGGAGGATATTGACTGCGAAACGGGTACGCTGGCTATTCCTGAAATGGGTACGCCTTTTGTGCGCGGAATGCTTATTGAGGCAAAGCCGAAGAATTTCTCCGACCTTTTGCAGATATCGGGACTTTCGCACGGTACTGATGTTTGGCTGGGAAACGCGCAGGAGCTTATTAAGGAAAACATCTGTACAATTTCGGACGTTATAGGAACCCGTGACAGTATCATGACATATCTGATTTACCACGGACTTGACCCCAAGCTGTCCTTTAAGATAATGGAGATAACACGTAAGGGAAACGCTCCTAAGCTTCTTACCGAGGAAATGAAGCAGGATATGCTTGCTCACAACGTTCCCCAGTGGTACATAGACAGCTGTTTGAAGATAAAGTATATGTTCCCGAAGGCTCACGCGGCGGCGTATGTTACGGCGGCGATGAAGCTGGGGTGGTACAAGGTTTATGAGCCTCTGGCGTTCTATGCGACGATATTTACGGTTCGCGGAGAGGATTTTGACGCGGAAACTGCCGTACAGGGCAGGGAAGCGGTGAAATTCAAGATATCGGAGCTTCGCAATAAGGGCAACGACCGAACGGCAAAGGAATCGTCCACATACGATATGCTGATGATAGTGAACGAAATGATGGCTCGGGGATTTGAGTTCCTGCCCATTGATATTTACAAGTCGGACGCGGAAAAATACAAAATAGAGGACGGAAAGCTGCGGCTGCCGTTCTGTTCCGCAAAGGGTGTTGGAGTGAACGCTGCAAAGGCGATTTACGACGCCGTTCAGGAGGGCGATCTGCTTTCTATAGACGAACTTCAGGAACGAAGTGGCGCGACAAAGTCAGTCATTGAAACTCTCGAAAGCATAGGCGCGCTTGAAGCTTTGCCTAAGTCAAATCAGATATCGCTGTTTTGAAAATTGTAAATATTTTAAAAATCTATTGACAGCTGCAGAATAGTATGGTATTATGATATCAAGATACTAAATTATCACTTTACAAAGATAAAGGAGATAGCAAATGAACAGATACGATCTTATCACTCCCGAAGGAACAAGCGATCTGCTGTTTGAGGACTGCGCAATGCGCCGCAGTCTGGAGGAAAAGCTTTCGGGAATTTTTAAATCAAAGGGATACTGCGAGATAGTTACTCCGGGACTTGAATTTTTTGACGTATTCAATCTTAATTCAAGATATTTTCCGCAGGAAAGTATGTACAAGCTTTCTGACAACAAGGGGCGGCTGCTGGTGGTTCGTCCTGACTCTACCATGCCCATTGCCCGTGTTGCGGCTACAAGGCTTCGGGACGCAAGGCTTCCGCTGAGACTTTTCTACCGCCAGAATGTTTACCGCAACAAACCGGTAATGCGCGGCAGAAGCGATGAGATACACCAGATGGGAATAGAGCTTATAGGTTCGGATTCCAAAAGAGCCGATCTTGAAGTTATTTCCAGCGCGATAGAGGTGCTGAATTCTTTTGAAAATGAGGATTTCCGCTTTGAGCTTGGGGATATCGGTTTCTTCCGTGAGCTTGTGAACAGGCTTGACGCGGATACCACTGTAAAAGAGGAAATACGCAGTCTCATTGAAGTAAAGAATTACCCCGCTCTGAACGATCTGCTGGACAGTATCGGAAACAACGAGATAACAAACGCTCTGAAGCAGCTCCCGAGGCTTTTCGGCGGCGAGGAGGTCTTTGACAAAGCGGCGGAGCTTTACGACGACGAAAAGATAAGAGGCGTTATTTCGGAGCTCAGGGGCTTGTACAACAGTCTTATCGAGCTTGGCTACGGCGGAAAGATAACTATTGATCTGGGTATCGTAAACAAGCTTGATTACTATACGGGCGTTGTTATGAAAGGATATCTGCGCGGCTACGGAGACGCGGTTCTTTCGGGAGGACGCTACAACAAACTTCTGGCGGAGTTCGGATACGATGTTCCCGCGACGGGCTTCGCGGTAAATGTGGACGCGGCGGCAAAGGTAATGAAGCAGTCCCATACGTATTCCGCACCGGTACCCGACGTTATAGTTTACGGCGCTGACGGCTTTGTCATGGAGGCAATAAAGTACGCGAACGGTCTCCGCGGAAAGGGTCTTATCGTGGAAAATTCCGTTTTCGATTCTTACGGCAGGACTAAAGAGTACGCTGCCGAAAAAGGAATAGCAAAAGCCGTATGCGTTGACAAAAAAATTTTAACCGAAAATATAATTGAGGGGGGCGGGCAGAATGGATAATGAGAAAAGACCGCTGAGGATCGCTCTTACAAAGGGCAGGCTTGAAAAAGACACGGTTGGACTTCTTGAAAAAATAGGATATGACTGTACCGCCGTTAGGGACAAGGGCAGAAAGCTTATACTTCCAGTGGGAGATACGATAGAAGTGGTTCTTGCAAAGGCTGCGGACGTTATTACTTATGTTGAGCACGGCGTTTGCGATATGGGCGTTGTGGGCAAGGACACCATTATGGAAATGAGCGGCAAGTTTTTCGAGCTTGCGGACTTGGGCTTCGGCAGGTGCAAGTTCGCTCTTGCTGGCAAAAAGGGAGTTGACTTCTATCAGGGCTATGGGGTAAAGACAATTGCGACAAAGTACCCCAACGTGTCCCGCGCCTTTTTTGAGAAAAAGGGTATGGACGTTGACATTGTAAAGATAGAGGGCAGCGTGGAGCTTGCGCCGCTTTTGAATTTGTCCGACGCTATTGTTGATATTGTGGAGACCGGTACGACGTTAAAGGAAAACGGTCTCGAGGTATTCGAGGATATCGCGCCCATTTCCGCAAGGCTTATTGTGAATACTGTAAGTCTGAAGCTAAGGCAGCGAGAAATAGAGTCCCTTATTAAGCTTATTGAAGAAAATTTATGAAAGGGTGTTCTGAAAGATGATAAGAAAGATCATTGCCGACGGCAAAAGTGAGATAGATTTCCTCAAAGAGGTGGAAAGGCGCAACGGCGAAACGGACAAAAAGGTGACAGAGATAGTCTCCGAAATAATCGAAAACGTTAAGGAAAACGGCGACAGTGCCGTTAAGGAGTACACCGAAAAATTTGACGGCAAGCTGCCGGAATATTACGAGGTGCCTCTGGACGTTATCCATGACGCTCTTGAAGAGGCTGACGAGGATTTTGTAAACGCTCTCCTTGACGCAATGGAGAATATCGCGGCGTTCCACCACAGACAAAAGGAGCAGGGCTTTATTGATCCCCACGACAACGGTGTTATTCTCGGTCAGAGAGTAAGAGGTCTGGAAAGAGTGGGACTTTACGTTCCCGGCGGCACGGCGGCGTACCCCTCCTCGGTGCTGATGAACGCTATTCCCGCGAAAATTGCCGGCGTAAATGAGATAATAATGGTTACACCGCCCCTAAAGGACGGTACTCCAAACAAAGATATACTTGTGGCGGCTTCGGTTTGCGGAGTTGACAGGGTTTTCCTCGCGGGTGGCGCGCAGGCTGTGGCGGCTCTTGCCTACGGCACGGAAACTATTCCCAAGGTTGACAAAATCGTGGGTCCCGGAAATATTTTTGTCGCCACAGCGAAAAAGCTTCTGTACGGCAAGGTTGATATTGACATGATAGCGGGCCCCAGCGAAATTCTGGTAGTTGCTGACGAGACCGCCGAACCGAAATATCTTGCGGCAGACCTTATGTCCCAGGCGGAGCACGACAAGCTTGCCTCCGCGATACTCATTACCACAAGCGAAAAAATCGCGGACGCGACTATCGCCGAGCTTGACAGGCAGGTCAGGGAGCTTTCAAGGCGTGAAATTATTGAAAAGTCCCTGTCGGATTACGGCGCAGTAATTGTAACGGACTGTATTGAATGCGCCATAGAGCTTGCCAACGGGCTTGCTCCCGAGCACCTTGAATTGCAGGTTGAGAATTCCATGCAGTATATCGGAATGATAGACAACGCGGGTTCGGTATTTTTGGGCAAGTACGCTCCCGAACCCTTGGGGGACTATTTTGCGGGACCCAACCACGTCCTGCCAACAAGCGGTACGGCGCGGTTCTTCTCGCCCCTTTCGGTGAACAGCTTTACTAAGCGTTCCAGCTTTATTTACTACACCGAGCAAGCTTTGCTTGACGCGCGGGACGATATTGTCTGCATTGCGGAAAAGGAGGGGCTTACGGCTCACGCTAACGCTATCAAGGTGCGGTTTAAATAAGCAAATTTTGACGGGACGGGGTATTGCCAGTACAGGCTTTCCGTCCGTAATCAATAATTGCAGGACATTAATTTCTTGTTTTTTGTCTCTTGTTATCTTATACTAATTTAGGTCTAAAAGCGTAGCTGAAAAATCTGCGCAAAAATCATATACGTAAATTTTTTGCTTGATTTTTTAGACGCTTTTTCGACCTAAATTAGTATTAAATTCTGTTAGGAAAGGAAATAAAAATGTACGAATTAAATTCAAAGCTTAAAAAGGTAGAACCCTACGACCCTGTGGAGGGACAGTATAAAATACGGCTGGACGCGAACGAGTCCTACTTCAACATCAACGAAACGCTGGGCGATAAAATTGCCGAGGAAATAAAAAAGGTTGATATTAACCGCTATCCCGACCCGCTGGCGACCCCCGCGGTAAAGGCGTTTGCGGACTTTTACGGCGTACCCGAAAAATTTGTTACGGCGGCGAACGGCTCCGACGAGCTTATAAGCATTATCACAAGCTGTTTTCTTGAAAAGGGAGACAAAATTTTAACTTTGTCCCCCGATTTTTCAATGTATGCCTTTTACGGCAGCCTGTACGAGCTGAACGTTGAGTCTCTGCCGAAAGAAGCGTCCTTGCAGATAAGCATACCGAAAGTTATTTCATACTGCAACAATAACAAGATAAAGGCTGTAATTTTTTCAAATCCGTGCAATCCGACTTCTCTCGGCGTTACGAAGCAGGACATAATCAAGCTGGTGAAAAATGTGTTCTGCCTTGTGATAGTTGACGAAGCTTATATGGACTTTTGGGATCAGAGCGTCCTTGACGAGATAGGTAATTACGACAATCTTATTATTCTGAAAACCTGTTCTAAGGCAATGGGTCTTGCGGGAATAAGAATGGGCTTCGCCGTTGCGGGGGACACCATTACCACCGCGCTCAGGAGCGTTAAATCCCCATATAATACGGATACCATTTCCCAGGCGGTATGTAAGGCGGTGCTTAGCGAAAAGGACATTCTTGACAGATTCTGCGCGGAAATTGTGGAGAGCAGAAGGTCTTTGCAGGAGCAGCTTCTTGCGCTTTCAAAAAAGTACGTAAAGCTTGAAAAGGTGTACGATTCGGTAACAAATTTTGTTTTTATCAAAACGTCGCTGTCGCGGGAAATATACGAACGGCTTCTTGAAAGCTCCATATCTATCAGATATATGGGAAGCTATATACGAATAACAGCGGGAAATCCCGAGGAAAACGCCGCTGTTGTAAAGGCATTGGACGAGATCCTCGGGGACATTGAAAGGGAGGATCAGGTGTGAGAACTGCTGAAATTACAAGAAAGACAAAGGAAACGGACATTACCGTAAGACTTGACCTTGACGGTGGAAACGCTGATATTTCCACGGGAATAGGATTTTTTGACCATATGCTGATGGCGTTTGCGGTACACGGCGGAATGGGTCTTACCGTCAAGGCGGTCGGCGATCTTCAGGTGGACGGTCACCATACCGTTGAGGACGTGGGTATCGTCCTTGGAAAAGCTTTTAGGGAAGCGTTGGGCGATATGAAAGGTATTGCCCGCTACGGGACGGCTTTTATCCCAATGGACGAGGCTTTGGGCTTTGCGAGCATTGACATAAGCGGCAGACCTTTTCTCGTGTTCAACGCGGAATTTTCCGACGACAAAATAGGTGATTTCGACGCCTGTCTTGCGGAGGAATTTTTCCGCGCGTTTGCGTTTAACACGGGGGTCACTCTGCACCTTAAATGCGAGTACGGCAAAAACGGCCATCATATTGCGGAGGCTCTTTTCAAGGCTGCGGCTCACGCGATAAAGGCTGCGAAAACCGTGTCCGGCAGCGAAATTCTTTCAACAAAGGGAGTGCTTTGATGATAGCGGTAATTGATTACGGCGCGGGAAATATTTTCAGCGTGAAGAACGCGCTGGATTTTCTCGGCTGCGAAAATATACTTACAAAGTCCGCGGAGAAAATTAAAAACGCCGACGGAATAATTCTCCCCGGCGTCGGTGCGTTTCCCCACGCGATGAAAATGCTTTGGGAAAGCGGTCTGGTGGATACTATTAAGGACGAGGCGAAAAAGAAGCCTTTTCTCGGAATATGTCTGGGCATGCAGCTTCTTTTTGAAAAAAGCTTTGAGTTTGAGGAATGCGCGGGTCTGGGACTCATCGACGGCTATGTTGACAAAATTCCAGACGAGGGACTTATTATTCCCCATATGGGTTGGAACAAGCTTGAGGTGCAGCATGAATGTCCGCTTTTTGAAGGGCTTTCCGATAACGAGTACGTTTATTTTGTACACTCCTACGAGGCGTTTTGTAATGATAAGAATTTGTACGCTTACTGCGAGTACGGCGGGAAAGTTCCTGCTGTTGTTTCGGACGGCGGTACTGTTTTCGGAGCGCAGTTCCACCCGGAAAAAAGCGGCGAAACGGGTCTTAAAATGCTGAAAAATTTTGTTGGAATGGCGAGATAAAACCATGAGTGAAAAGAAAAAAGAATTAATTTCCTTGATAATAGGATATGCGGGTGTTTTTCTCAGCTTATTTGGGGTAAATGCTTTCAACAGTTTTGTATTGATGTTGCTGCCATTGGGAATGAGAATGGCGGCAACGATAGTTATGTTTTGGCTGATCGCGTTAGTTCCCATAATTGTAATGCTTGTCTGCAAGGATAAGTTTGCCGATTATTGGAGTAACGACCGTGTCAATCGTCAGATATTGGCAGGTGTTTTGATAGCTGCGGTAATGTCCCTCGTATTTACCTTATTACCGCATTTTGCAGGATTTGGCGCATATGTTGACAACGGAAAAAGATACACACATTTATGGCAGTTTGCATATGAGTTTTTATATTGTATAGCGGCAGTAGGTCTTGCTGAGGAATTTATATTCCGCGGATTTATTTATAATAAAATTAAAAAAATAAGCGGAAATGATATGGCGGCTGTTATTGTTTCCTCCGTTCTTTTCGGATTATTTCATATTTTTAGTGGGAATATCGTTCAGATGATAATGACTGCTTTGTTAGGAGCGCTTTGGTGCTTATGCAGACTGAAAATAAAAAATTGTACGCTTTTGTCTTTAATAATTGCTCACGGTATATATGACGCGTTGATAACCGTTTGGGCGTCAGTCTTTTTACAGTAAAAACAGAATAAATAAACGGCTTTGAGTGTGATAAAAATTAAAAAGTGGGGTTAATTAATGATGAATAAAATAGACTGTAAAGGACTTATACTGAGGATTTTAATACCGACGTCTGCCTTATCTTTGACATATTTATTTTTGGGACACTTTTGCAAAATACCAAATATATTATTATTCTGCATATTGGGTGCTGTAATTTTAGTTCCGATAGAATTGGGAATGATTTTATCCGCAAGCAAAAAGGAATACGGCTCATATTCGCTGAAAAGCGCATTTACCGGACAGGAAAAATTTCCGCTTTGGAAAGCGCTGTTAATTGCTTTTGTATGCTTCGGAATTGCAGGTTTGCTCTCAACGTTTGCTGCGCCTGTGGAAAATCATATTTTTTCTTCGTTAAGAGCGTCATTGTTGGACAAGCTACCTATAGGATTTGACTGGACAAACTATGAATACATAAAAACTTTTTCAAAGCCGGTATTAATTTTAACTTGCATATATTACGGTATTTTTAATGTGCTGATCGGACCTATAACGGAAGAATTATTTTTCAGAGGGTATTTAACATCTCATTATAAAAAACAAAATTCGTTTACTCCGATATTTATAGTAATATTATTTTCGCTGTATCATTTTTGGCTGCCTTTCAATAACGTATTTCGCATTTTAGCTTTTGCGCCTGCTGCATATATGACATATAAGAAAAAGAATTTGTACATAAATATATTTTTTCATTGCTTTTGTAATTTGTTTTCTGTAATTGGATTTGCTGTTGCAATATTGAATTAATGTATTATTGCAATTGAATTGGAGGGTAAAAATGTTCAAATTTTTTAAAATTTTCGGTAATCAATATCTCGGATTTTGGGTATTTGGGTTACTGCTGTTTGCAGCGCAGGAAATTCCCTATATGGTTATGCCGCTGTTCAAATTGCAGACAAATCCGATAATGAATATGACGGAGTCGTCGCGTATTCTTGATATTCTTGAAAAAATTTTCGGTTCGCTGTGTATCGCTTTTATGATATTTATAGTGAATAAAAATTCAAATTTATTTTTGCCCGCAGAAGACAGAGAAAAAATATTTTTTATGTTGTCAGTCACTGTTTTGCTGTTGAATTTTATCGGTTGGGGAATTTATTTCAGCGGTCGGCAAAGCGTTTTTGTAATGATGTTTTTTATAGTGCTTATGCCGCCCTTGTACTACTTTTTTATAGGACTTTGGAGGGAAAATATTTTGCTGACGGTAACGGCAGTTCCGTTTTTGATAATTCATTTTATTCATGTTTTGAGAAATTTAAAATTAGAAAATAAATAACAAAAAAGCGTTGAAATAAGGAGATTGAAAATGGGAACTAAAAATGTAATTGTTTTACCCTATGACCCTAAATGGAAAAATGACTTTGATGAAATAAAACAAGAGCTTGTAAATGCGATAGGCGACTTAATTGTAGGTATTGAACATGTAGGCAGTACTTCTGTTGAGGGGCTTTCTGCAAAACCAATTATTGATATTGATGTTGTCATCAGTGATTATTCTGTTTTTGACATTATTGTAAGCAATTTGAGTACTATTGGATACATTCATAAAGGCGACCTTGGAATAAAAGACAGAGAAGTATTTAAATACTCTGACAAGCCACATTTACGGAAACATCATTTGTACGTATGTCCTCAAAATTCTAAGGAGTTGTTGCGTCATATTACATTCAGAGATTTCCTTAGGAATAATCCCGAAGCGGTAAAAAAATACAGTAAGGTTAAGGAAAATGCTGCAAAGCTTTTTCCTGACAATATGGATAAATATATTGAATATAAGTCGCCTTGTATTGAAGAATTGTATTTGTTGTGCGGTTTATCTTAAATATTCAAATTTTCATTTATTTTTGTTATACTGTCAAATAAAATGTATTTTAGGAGGTAACTTTATGAATGTGCGTAAAGCCGAAATAAACGACGCGTCCGCAATAAGCAAAATATGTACCGACGATCTGGGCTACAAATGCAGCGGGGAGCTCGTTTTAAACCGCTTGAAAAATATTGATATTAAGCGGGAGATTGTATATGTTGCTGAAATCAACGGTACGGTCGTCGGTTACATTCATGCGGAAACATATAATACACTTTATTATGAAACAATGATAAATATATTGGGGATAGCTGTTTCCTCCGACTATAGGAGACAGGGGATAGGCAGAGCGCTGCTTTCCCGCACGGAGGAGTGGGGTAAAGAAAACGGTGTAAAATTTGTACGGTTAAATTCGGGAGGTTTCCGAAAGGAAGCACATAATTTTTACAGAGCAATGGGGTACGACGATGAAAAAATGCAGGTGCGTTTTCTTAAAAAATTAAAATGAAATTTATTATATTTTGTCTGGGAGAATAAAAATGCCGTACATAAAATTTAACGATCTGAATATGTTTTATGAGGAATTTGGCAGAGGAGAAGCTTTGATTTTTCTCCACAGTCACTTCAGCAGAGGTCTGCTTGCCTTTTCGGGACAGATACTTCAATTTTCGGGAAATTACCGTTGCTTTTTTCCCGATTTCAGAGGTCATGGAAGAACCGTGTGCAAAGGTCTTGATTGGAACAGCCGCGCGGTCGCTGACGATATGGCGGATTTCATTGACGCTTTGGATATAAGAGCCGCGCATTTGATCGGATATAGCTTTGGCACATATGTTGGTTGTTATATGGCGTCAAAATATCCCGAAAAGGTAAAAAGCCTTGTTACAATAGGCGGCGGCGCTTATCCGAGACCGGACGGTGCAGATGATTTCTTGCCCGGAAATCTGTTAAAAAACGGTGAAACAGAATTTATTGAGGATATGAAAATTCGGCATTATGACGCTCATAAAGGCGAATGGCGGACGTACTTGGAAAATACCGTCGCCGATTGGAAATCGCACCCGAATCTTACGGACGAGGAATGGAAAATGATAAAATGTCCGGCTTTATTTATAAACGGAGAAAATGACACATTTGGTACTTGCAGGGAATTGCAGGATAGAGTTCCACATTCAAAAATTTATGAGGTAAAGGGAAGCGGGCACCGTCCTCATTTTGTGGGAGAACAGGCAGAAACGGTAAACAAAATTATATTTGATTTTTTGGAGGAAATAAAGTGACAACCTTAAAAATAAAATACAACGAGCTTACCCCCGATGAATTTATAGAGCTGTGGAAAACGGTTTGGGACGAGCCTCCCTCATACGAGCAGACGAAGCTTGCTTTGGAACATTCAATATTCAGGGTGTCGGTTTTTGACGGCGAAAAAATTATCGCAATGGCGCGAATGATAGGCGATATGGGACTTTGCTACTACATAAAGGACGTTGTTGTCCGTCCCGAATATCAGAAGCAGGGCATAGGCAGGACGCTTATAAACGAGCTTATGAAATTTATCCGCGAAAACGGCGTGAGCGGTACGGATATTTTTATGGAGCTTTGCGCCATGCCGGATAAAATTCCGTTTTATGAAAAGCTTGGTTTTTCGGCAAATGAGGCGCAGAGGTTACGGCTTTTCTGCCGCGCGGAATAATTAACGGAGGTGCAGTTTTGGTCAACAAAATCAATTTAAAGGACGAAGTAAATTCCGTTGGAGAATTGTTTCAATACAAAAGAGTGGGAACGCTGAACAATCATATGCTGAACGTTTTGCGGGCGGAGGACAGAACTCTTGATTTTCATATTCACGAAAATTCGGACGAGATGTTTTACTGTATCGAGGGCGAATTTGACATCGAATTTGAGGACGGCTTGACCCATTTGCGGGAGGGCGATTTTATAATTATTCCAAAGGGTATGAAGCACCGTCCCGTATGCAAGGGCTTAGTAAAATGTCTGCTTATCGAAACAGAGGGTACTTTAAATAAAGATAACACGGGAGGAACATATTGTGAATAATATTACAACGGTGTATTTTGTACGTCATGCAACTCCCAATTATAATAATCATGACGATATGTTCCGCGAACTTACCGAACAGGGTTTGTGTGAAAGAAAGCTTGTAACGGATTTTCTATCGGATAAAAATATTAGCATCGCTTTGTCAAGTCCGTACAAAAGGGCTGTTGATACAATTAAAGAATTTGCTGACTTTAAAAAGTTGCAAATACAGATTATTGACGATTTCAGGGAACGCAAAATCGACAGCGAATGGATAGAGGATTTTAACGGCTTCTGCCAAAAGCAATGGGAGGATTTTGATTTTAAGCTTTCGGGCGGAGAAAGCTTGAGAGAAGTACAAAACCGAAATATTAACGCGCTCAATAATGCCTTGGAAATTCATGGAGGGAAAAACATTGTGATAGGCAGTCACGGAACAGCTTTAAGTACGGTCATAAATTATTTTGACAGTTCATTCGGTTATGACGAATTTAATGAAATAAAAAATTTAATGCCTTGGATTGTTGAATTTATATTTGAGAGCGGTAGATGTTTGGAAATACGAAAATATAATTTGTTTCAAATATAATTATATATTGTAAAAAAGCACGGAGGAAAATTATGGAAAACCTTGATTTTATTGCGGATATTGATTCGTATACGGTAATTGAGAAAATTACCGAGGGAATTTCGGGAGACGACAAATTCAAGCTTGAAAAAGACGGAAAATATTTTTTGCTTCGTGTTGGAGATGTAAAAAAGCTTTCCGAAAGGAAAAAAGAGTACAGCCGTCTTAAAGAGTATGTTGATAATGGTATCAATACAAATAAACCGATTTTATTCGGTACGGAAAATGATAAATTTTATTCTTTGGTATCGTGGGTAAACGGAACCTCGATAATGGATATTATTAAAAAAGACGTTACAAAAAACTATTATCAGCTTGGAAAAAAAGTTGGTGCTGAACTAAAAAAGTTGCACTTGGCTTGCTGCTGTGATGAGGTCGATTGGCAGGAAATTATAGAAAATAAAGCAGCTGAATTTTTAAAAAATTATCATTGTCTGAATACCGAATTTACTTGCAGCAGATGTGCCGAGCAGTATATTACTGAGAATTTCGATTTAATGAAAAACAGACCGCAGGCGGCTTTGCACGGAGACTTTCATTGGGTCAACTGTGTTGAGGACGAGGCAGGCAATATCGGTATAATCGATTTTTCCGGAAACAATATCGGCGACCCTTGGTATGATTTCGGCGGGCTTTTGTGGGCGTTAGAGTACAGCGACAGTTTTGCGAACGGACAGATAGACGGTTATTTCAATACGCCGCCAATGGAGTTTTGGAAGATTTTTAAATTTTATACCGCACTGTATGCTTTTGAGCATTTGACGTACAGCAGTGAAGACCCGGAGGATATAAAATATCACATTTTAAATGCAGAAAGAATGTTGAAAATTTTCGGAGAACGCTTTGAATTGGAATTTCCGATTTTCAGAAAATAACTTTGCCTATCAATTAGGAGGGTACTTATGAATGTTATTTTTGATAAACCTTTGTCATTGGTTGTTGATATGTTTGGCTGTCCAAACAGGTGCGGGCATTGCTGGATAGGTCATATGCCAAACAAAAAAATGGATGGCGGTTCCGATATTTGGATAGTAGATTTTTTTAAGCCGTATTTTAAAAATATTGCATATTACAGTTGGCTTAGAGAACCGGATTATTGTGATAATTACAGACAAAGGTGGGAGCGCGATAAACAGATATCCGTTGGCATACAGCCGGAACGGTTTGAGCTTGCAAGCTTTTGGCGCATTGTTCGGGATCCGCAGTATGTAAAGTTTTTAAAAGGGGTCGGCGTAAAAAAGGTACAGCTTACTTTTTTCGGAATGGAGGAAATGACCGATAAGTATACCGGACGAAAAGGAGCGTTTAATGAACTGCTGGAAGCTACTGAAATTTTGCTTAAAAACCAAATTGCGCCTCGGTGGCAGGCGTTTATTAACGAGGAAAACAAAAACGATATTCGGAAGCTTTTGGAGCTTGCGGATGCTATGAAGCTGAAAGAAAAATGCTGTGAATTCGGTGCGGATTTTAAATTTTTTGTACACAGCGGAAGCTGCGACGGCGAAAACCGAAAATTATACGGAATACGCATAAACAAGGAAAATATCCCGTCTGAACTGCTGCCGTATTATTTGGATTACAGCAATGTTTTGTCAGAACAGGAATGCTGCAATTTGCTGAAAAACGATTCCTCATGTTTTGTGTATCACAACAGCGACCAAATTGTATTGAATATTTCCAATACATATGATATATATTTTAATTTTACCCATATGACAGACGTTTGGAAGATAGGAAATTTAAAAAGCGACGATCCGGATGAGATTGTCCGCAGAATAATCAGCGAGGATATTCCCGCACTTAATTTAGCAAAGAATATTTCGGTCGGCGAACTGACCCAAAAATACGGAGATTTTCAGTCGCAGAAAGTATTTTTTATTGACGATTACAAATCGTATTTATTAAATACTTATTTGGAAAATATACAGTAATATTTAAAAAGTACCCGCAAAATGAAAGGAGAAAAATTATGCTTGCAAAAAGAATTATACCCTGTCTCGACGTTCGGGACGGCAAGGTTGTCAAGGGCGTGAATTTCGAGGGAATCAAGGAGGTAGGCGACCCTGTTGAATGCGCCTATGAGTACAATTTGCAGGGCGCGGACGAGATAGTTTTTTACGATATAACAGCCTCCCACGAGGGCAGGGGAGTTATGCTGGACGTTGTCCGCGAGACCGCAAAAAAGGTGTTTGTACCGCTTACTGTTGGCGGCGGGATAAAGACCGTTGACGATATTCGGGACACGCTTCGCGCGGGTGCGGACAAGGTTTCCGTCAACTCGCAGGCGGTGCAGAATCCGCAGCTTATCAAGGACGGCGCGGACATTTTTGGCAGCCAGTGCATATGCGTCGGTATAGATGCAAAAATGGTTTCCGACGGCAAATGGACGGTCTATATCAACGGAGGCAGAATTGATATGAAGCTTGACCTTATCGAATGGGTGAAAAAAATTGAGCAGCTCGGCGCGGGTGAAATTTGCCTTAATTCCATTGACACTGACGGCGTTCGTAACGGCTTTGATATTCCTATGCTGAAAGCGGTTTGCGGCGCGGTGAAAATTCCCGTTATAGCAAGCGGCGGCGCGGGAAAGCTTTCCGATTTCGGGGACGCATTTATTGAAACCGACTGCTCTGCGGCTCTTGCGGCTTCGCTGTTCCATTTCAAGGAGCTTACGGTGGGACAGGTCAAGGAGGATTGCCGCAGCAGGGGTATTCCCATAAGAGGATAAATTTAAATCGGTACAATAAATGATGAGGAAATGTAAAAATGGACGGCAAATTATATAAATTTAAAGCGAAAATTTATTACGTTCCGCAAAAAGGCGGGGCATATGTTGAATTTCCTTACGATATACGCAAAGAATTCGGTAAAGGCAGAGTCAAGGTTCATGTGACGTTTGACGGTATTTCTTATGATGGGAGTATTGTGAATATGGGAGTAAAGAATCCTGACGGCAGCATTTGCTACATTATTGGGATGCTGAAATCTATTCGTGAACAGCTTGGCAAATCCGAGGGTGACGAGGTCGAAGTAACTGTTTGTGAAAGGTAGATAGGAAATGAAAATAAAAAATTACAGGTTTGGATTTGATATTTGGGGACTTGCAATTTTTCTGATAATAATGATACCGAACTTTATTTGGTTTGCCGTTCCTGCGCCGGACGATATTTTGCGTTCGGAGTCCAAAACGGAAGTTATCGACATGATAGGCTCGGTGTGTCAAGCGCTGTTTGCCGCGACTCTGTGCTTTGTTGCAAATAAAAATTGCAATAGGCTGCGAATTACATCGAAAATAGTTGCCGCTGCTTGCTTTGTACTTATTTATTTTGCGGGCTGGGGACTTTATTACGCGGGAATTACCGCGCCTCCTGTAATAATTTGCCTTACCCTGCTGCCGTGTCTGGCGTTTCTGTTTTTTGCTTTGGACAGAAAAAATTATATTGCGGTAATTTTTATTGCGGAGTTTACGGTGTGCCATTTTATTTACGGCATGGTGAATTTTATATTATAGCAGGGTGGTAAAAATGAAAAAGATAAAAGCGTTTGAACCCTGGGTATTTATATTTTTCGGGGTATTTCATTTACATAGAATTTGGGGACTTATTGACAGAAAAACATACGCGGATTTCTGGCTCGGAATTATGGAAAACAGGGGCGTGTTTTATTATTCGCTTATGGGAATCCTTGCGGGACTTTGCATTTGCGGGATAGTAACATTTTTTAAAAATCTGCACAATAATTTCTGGTGGCGGTGGATATATATTTTCTGCGGCGGGTACCTGCTGTTTGACTTGTTTGCGATTATTACGGGCATGAAATTCTGGCGCGAACTTATATTTAAAATGTTTGACACAACCGGCATCTATTGGAATTTGATCTGGGGTATGTTTATTGTGATTGGCGGAATTTCTTTAGCGTTGGGGATATCATTGCTGCGAAGATTACCAAAAAGCGAATAAAAAAGAGTTATGTTTATAATTTAATTTGATCGGAGGTAAAGTATTGAAGCATTTAATAAGACTTACAAATTACAAAAAAGAAGACATATACAATATTTTTTCAATTGCAGATGAACTTGCAGACGGCAGACATACCGATATTTTAAAAGGTAAAAGCGTTGTTATGTTTTTCCCTAATTCAAGCATCAGGACAAGAGTTACTTTTGAAAAAGGTATATATTTGTTAGGCGGACAGCCAATATTGTTTCCGACAGAAACGCTGGATAAAAAAGAGGATTTGAAAGACGTGTGCGGCTATATGAACAATTGGGCTGACGCTGTAATTGTACGGCATAAAAATATCAGGGTTATTGAAAAGCTTGCGGAATACTCTGCCGTCCCCGAGATAAACGCTATGACCGACGTAAATCACCCCTGCGAAATTTTATCCGATATGTACGCGCTTTCAAAAATCAGAGACGATTTTACAAAGGACAGGTATTTGTTCGTCGGCAAAAACGGAAATATCGGTCTTGCCTGGAAAGAAGCCGCCGAGGTTATGGGCTTTGAGTTGGAGCAATGCTGTGCAAACGGTTATGAAATTGACGGTTTGAAGGTACACTATAATATAAGCGAGGCGGTCAAGGGTAAGGACATTATATGCACCGATTCCCTGCCGTCCGATGTTATCGGGGATTTCGGTAACTGCCGCGTTACAAAGGAAATTATGGATACTGCAAACAGGGGAGCGGTATTAAACCCGTGTCCGCCTTTTTACAGAGGTGAAGAGGTGTCCGACGACGCCGTTGCTTCGGAATATTTTGTCGGGTACGGATTTAAAAAGCGTTTACTTGAAGTTCAGCAGGCGGTAATAATTTATTTACTGAGGAGTAAAAAATGAAAGAAAAATTTTTAGATATTGCAAAATATCTGAACGAAAAATTGAGTGTTGTACCGTTACTTGATAAATCAAGTGCTAAGTAAGGAGGACAAATTATGGGAATGATTGAAGAAACGGACAAGCTTATGCTTGACTGGAACAAGATAAGCGGTATGGACAGGGGAAACAAGGTTATCCCCGTGGCTGTGCAGAATTACTCAACAAAGGAGGTAATACTCATCGCCTACACCAACGAGGAGGCTTTTCTGGAGACCGTCCGCAGAAAAAAGCTTGTGCTGTGGAGTACCTCACGGAACAAGCTGTGGTTCAAGGGCGCAGAGTCGGGAAACACCTTTACCGTTGTTCATATTTTTGTGAACTGCGAGCAAAATTCGCTTGTATATCAAGTTCTTCCCGACAAGGGAAACATTTGTCATACAAGCTCTAATGGAGTACCCAATAACTGCTATTACCGCGAGCTTGATATGAGTACAATGAAATTAATTAATCTAAATGAAAAAGGAGAATGAAAAATGACTGTTTATCACGAAATTTTTGAGGTAATAAAAGCCCGCAAGGCG
Source organism: uncultured Oscillospiraceae bacterium (assembly GCA_910584715.1). Classification (GTDB taxonomy): domain Bacteria; phylum Bacillota; class Clostridia; order Oscillospirales; family Ruminococcaceae; genus RGIG8773. The sequence goes on along the minus strand of CAJUAN010000001.1, from coordinate 43,254 downwards.
GCTTTCGACAGGGGAGAGGCTCCCGAAAAGTCCTACACCTGCTATCTTTTTGAAAAGGGAGTTGACAAAATATGCAAAAAAATCGGCGAGGAAGCCTCCGAGACCATTATTGCCGCCAAAAACGGCGACAACGACGAGCTTATGAACGAAATAAACGACCTTTTGTATCATATAATGGTACTGGCGGTAAACCAAGGACTTGAATGGACGGACGTTGAAAAGGTGCTGGACGAGCGCAATGAGAAGATAGGAAACCTGAAAACCTTTCATCAGACAGACAAAAACACCTGATATTGTAACTTTTTACCCTGCCTGTGAATAGTATATATTGAAGTTTTAATACTTTAATTTTTTCATAGGAGGATTTATATGAGCGATAAAAACAACTGCTTCAAAGAAGCGGTTTGCATCGAAGTTCAGCGCGTTTTCGACAGCTGCTCGGATAGAGACTGTATTTACGAGCTTCCTGTCACGCTGACCGAAGACTCTCCGGAAATCACGGACGAAATGAACATAGTAAGAACTCGCTGCGTAGAGGTCGAAGCAACCTGCATTTCGGTTGATTCGGTTCCGTTCAAGTCGGGTTATTACTCGGTGGACATTACTTACAGATTCAAAATCACTGCTGAGGCTTTCAGCAAAACGTTCTGCCAGCCTCAGTCGGGAACGATCCTCTGCGGTACGGCGCTGTGGAACAAGAGGGTGATCCTTTACGGCGGGGAGGGTAACTCCAAGGTATTTACCAGTGAGGACGATTTCATTACGCCTCTGCCTATCGAACCCTGTGACGGAAGTTTTTGCGGAAGCGTAAGCAATTCCGGTATGCCCAAGGCAACTGTCCATGTTGTGGATCCTGTTGCTCTTGACGCTAAATTCATCTGTGTTCCATGCGGAAACAAATGCATTTGTCCTCCGCCTCCACCTCCTCCGCCACCTCCTGGAGGTCCCGGTCACGGACCCGGCTGCTGCCCGCCTTGCGATCACAAGCAGTTTGACAGAATACTTGCCGTATCTCTCGGTCTTTTTTCTATCATACAGCTTTCGCGTCCCGTATCGCTGATCGTGCCTGCATATGATTACTGCATACCCTGCAAGGACTGCTCAGGTCAGGTTGCTTCTTCTGAAGCTCCCTGTGACGTATTTGACAGGATCGACTTCCCAACGGAACAGTTTTTCCCTCAGCCAAGCGGCGTGAACCCCTACTGCTGCAGCTGCGGAAACGACAACAGCGGCAGTGACAGCAATGGCTGCGGCTGTTCGGACGGCTGATGATATTTACAAATAAAGGAGCGCTTTGGCGGTAAAAATCCTTAATTTGTAACTTTGATTTAAATAGTCAATCCATGGACAGCATTAAAAATAAAAGCACGGCTCGGCATAAAAATGCGCCGAACCGTGTTTTTTTCAAATAAATGTTTTAATAGCAAGCTTTAAGAACTGAGAGAATATCCTCAGTATCCATGTGCCTGTAGCCGCCGCCTTTTACGCTGCTTTCGGCAATTTTCGGAAGCATTTCCTCTGCTGCGCCAAGTTCACGAAGCGTTGTAGGGATACCGCATTCCTTAATAAAATCAAAAAGCTTTTCAATTCCTGCAAGAGCGGCTTCGTCTTTATTCATTGCGGAAACATCAATATCCCATATATTTTTGGCATACCGTACGAATTTGTCGATACCGTCTTTATAAATATATTTGTAGTACGGTATAGAAATTACCGCAAGCCCCATTCCGTGGGCGCAGTCGGTATATGCTCCGAGCTGGTGTTCTATCATGTGTACTTCCCAGTCCTGAGTTTTGGAAAGTCCGGAGACTGTATTCAGAGCCAGAGTTGCATTCCACATGATATTGCTGCGGGCTTCGTAATCCTCAGGATCTTTTAAAGCTGCCCGTGTGCTGACGATAAGAGATTTCAGCAGACCCTCGATCACATAGTCGGTAACGTTGTCGTCGTCTCCCGAAAAATACTGCTCCATAAGATGCGACATGATATCGAAAATGCCGCTTTTCATTTGATAAACAGGAACACTGTATGTAAATTCTGGGTTTAATATCGAAAATTTCGGATAAACGTCAGGACCGAATACTCTGCCGTTTTTGAGCATTTTCTCCTCGTTTGTGATAACCGAGCCTCCGTTCATTTCGGAACCTGTTCCCGCCATTGTAAGTATTGAGCCCACAGGAACAATCTTGTTGGTCACAGTTTCGCCGTTTACCCAATATTTTTCCCAAGGGTCGCCATCGCAGTATGCTGAAACTGAAATTCCTTTGGAGCAGTCGATAACGGAGCCTCCTCCTAATGCGAGAATAAGGTCGATGTTGTTTTTGCGGACGGTTTCAGCGCCATCTAAAAGCTGAGAATAGGAGGGATTGGGCTTGACGCCTGAAAGCTCAAAAATATTTTTGCCGGCGTTTTTGAGAATATCAGTGACTTTATCGTAAAGTCCGATTTTTTTTACGGAATTTTTGCCGTAAACAAGCAAAATGTTTTTTCCGTAATTCGCAAGCTCGCCTGCAAGGCTGTCAAGCGAATTTTTTCCGAAATAGATTTTTGTGGGGTTGTAATAGTTAAAATCGTATTTCATAAGCGCGCCTCCAATATTATAATTTATATTTTACAGTATATCACATTTTTTTATTAAATGCAAATGCTTTTATTGTATAGACTGCTATGCTTTTTTGTAATATTATATGGTTTATATACCTTAATTAGCTATATCTGAAAGCCATAAAAATTATTTATAGCAATCTATAAAAATAACCTTACTGTAGGGGCAGGTGTCTCTTTGCTTGCGAGCCTGTCCGCTGTACAAAAAATTATTGGTACAATGGGGCGGGAAATCCGTCCTCTACAGATATTTTTATGTACCGCTATAATTTTAGTCTTATTTGTTACGCGGGCAGCGATTTGTATAAGTAAGAAGATGGAGTATATGTTTCGGGAGAAAAAATGTCAGGAAAATGATTTGAAGAGGCTGGCGTCAAAAAGTACAAAATATTAATGGAGCCGCATAGCCGTATGAAGAAAATTAAATCTAAAAGAATACCCCGAATTGACTTATTGCATATTTTCTATAAAAAATATGCAGATTTGTAAAATATATAGTGCAGTTTGCAAGAAAAATCTTGGGATTATGCAAAATGGTAAAAAAGGTATTGACAAAACGGAACATATAGTGTATTATATATACATTGAATAGTTAAAGCAACGGCGCTTTAGCATACGGGGTCACTCGTGTGCTGAAGCGTTTTGTTTATTTGAGGGAGGAATTTTTATGTCAGAAGTTATGAATCAGAATGTGAAATGCGTACAGGATTATTTTGCCTGCAACGTTTTCAATGAGGAGACCATGAAAAACAGGCTTCCGAAAAACGTCTATAAGGGTCTGCTCAGGACTCAGCGTCTCGGTATCGCTCTTGACCCAGACGTTGCTGAGGTCATCGCCTCCGCAATGAAGGAATGGGCGGTTGAAAAGGGCGCGACTCACTATACCCACTGGTTTCACCCTATGACAGGCATTACAGCTGAAAAGCATGACTCTTTCATTTCTCCCACCAAGGACGGAAAAGTAATAATGGAATTTTCCGGCAAAGAGCTTATAAAGGGTGAGCCTGATGCTTCTTCGTTTCCGTCCGGCGGTCTGAGAGCTACATTTGAGGCGAGAGGCTACACTGCGTGGGATCCCACCTCTCCCGCTTTCGTCAAGGACGGTTCTCTCTACATACCTACGGCTTTCTGTTCCTACACCGGTGAGATACTTGATAAAAAGACTCCGCTTCTCCGTTCCATGGACGTTATTTCCGAGCAGGCGATAAGGGTTCTCAGACTTTTCGGAAATACTACTGCAACAAGAGTTACTACCACTGTAGGTCCCGAACAGGAGTACTTCCTTGTTGACAAGAAGCTGCACGATATGCGCCGCGATCTTATGCTGACAGGCAGAACGCTTTTCGGCGCAAAGGCTCCCAAGGGTCAGGAGCTTGAAGATCATTATTTCGGCAACATCAAAGACAGGGTTTCCGCTTACATGAAGGATCTGGACGAGGAGCTCTGGAAGCTGGGTATCCTTGCCAAAACAAAGCATAACGAAGTTGCTCCAGCTCAGCACGAGCTTGCCCCAATTTTTACCACGTCGAACATTGCTGCCGACCAGAACGCTCTTACTATGGAGATCATGAAGAAAACCGCTATCAAGCACGGTCTTGTATGTTTGCTCCATGAAAAGCCTTATGCAGGCGTGAACGGTTCCGGTAAACACAATAACTGGTCAATTTCTACAAACGACGGTCAGAATCTTCTTGATCCCGGCGATGATCCAAAGGATAATATTCAGTTCCTGACCTTCCTTGTGGCTGTTATCAAGGCGGTAAACGATTATGCCGACCTGCTCCGTCTTTCGGTCGCCTCCGCGGGTAACGACCACAGGTTGGGTGCAAACGAGGCTCCCCCTGCGATAGTTTCGATTTTTCTTGGTGATGAGCTTCAGACTATTCTCGACGCTCTCGAAACAGGAAAAATGATTACCAAGAATCAGGATAATGAATTCGTTATAGGAGTCGAGGCATTGCCTAATTTCCCTAAGGATACTACCGACCGCAACAGAACGTCTCCATTTGCCTTTACCGGAAACAAATTTGAGTTCAGAGCTTTGGGTTCTGCGGATTCTATAGCTTGTACCAACATGATACTTAATACAATCGTTGCACACGTTCTTAAAGAGTTTGCAGATACTCTTGAGGGCTCGAAGAATTTTACAGATGACTTGAATGAGCTTCTCCTTAAAACATATAAGGAGAATAAGAGGATCATTTTCAACGGCAACGGCTATGACGATTTATGGGTAAAAGAGGCGGAAAAACGCGGGCTTCCCAATCTTGTTTCCACGGTTGACGCGGTTCCTCACTACACTGATGATAAAAACGTTGCAATTTTTGAGGAATTCAAGGTTCTCACAAGAACGGAGATACAGTCCAGAAAAGAGATACTTCTGGATAATTATTCCAAGATCATAAATATCGAAGCTCTTACAATGGTGGATATGGCGAGAAAACAGATAATTCCCGCGGGCTGCGAGTTCACAAAGTTCCTTTCCGATTCTATTGTTTCCAAGAAGGCGGCGGGCGTAAGCTTTGACGCTGAAAAGAAGATTGCTGATAAGGCTTCCTGCCTTACAAACAGTATTCTTGAAGCTACAGACGCTCTTGATGCGAAGCTGTTGGACGTAAAGAACTATGAGGACGGCGAGCCTACCGCCAGATTCTACCGCGACGAGGTGTTTGCGGCAATGCAGTCGCTGAGAGCCGTTGTGGACGAACTGGAGACAATTGCTCCCGAAAGCATATGGCCTTTCCCGACCTATGCGGATTTGCTGTTCAGAGTATAAAAACAACAAAACGGTAAAAATAGAAACAGCGTATGTGAAGATGTCTTTACATACGCTGTTTTTGGTTTGTAACCGTATAATGACCAAGTGCAGTTTTAGCTGAAAAGCTCAACGTCCGAAATATCTTCCCGTTTTTCCGGAAGAGCGCTTATCATTTGTTCATAAGCGCTTTCGGTATACATTTCGGGGGCGAGATCTTTGGGTACTTCATCTTTGCTTTTGCTTTCACCGGTTTGGATTTCTTCGGTTTGCGGAGGAGTATCTCCTTCCTTTAAGAGGGAAATTCCGGTAACTATTTCCTCCATTTCGTCCGACGGTTCAAGTTCACTCGGATCAAATCTATAAGTCTTTTTTTCTGTGTAAAGTCCGCTCTCGTCTATAAATTCATCAGCTCCGAAGTGATCTTTTGCAGCAAAAGAAATATCGTCCATGGACGGATCGAAAAACGGAAAGCCGGGAAGCTCTTTCAGTTCATAAAATTCGTTCGAGGCGGAAACAGCCATGAACTCTGCATAAGCAGCGAGAAGGTAAGCCGCTGCACCGAAAGGAGCGAACATTGAATTTGAGACGGCAGATAAAATGGCAAGTATTATGCCAAGCAGAACGGAGGCAAGACACATTTTGGTTCTTCTTGTTACGCAGCCGATTATAGACAACAGCGTAAACGGCAGTGCAAAAAAAGCGAAAACTGCCATGAGCCAAGGGTTATAGACAATGCAGGCGGCTCCGAGAAGAAAGGCAGGAATGGTTGTGACAATGCCGAAAGTAAGCCTTTTTTTAATTTTTCTATAGCGTTTTCCGCTTTGCTCGTAGTGGGCAATCGGTTCATCGGGATTGAATACTATAGGTGCGTTGTTCATAAAAATACCCCTTTTATATTATATACTTGAAATAATATCATCATAATATTTCTTTAACTTTTCCGCAATTTCCCCCAATAGATGTAAAGCGCTTGACTTTACGTCACTGTTGGCAAAAAAACCAATGTCCGCAAGAGCGGAAGCCTCCTTAGCATATTCGGCGGCTTTTGGGGAATTTTCATCTGCAAGCTGTTCTGCGAGCCTCAGGCAGCACCGTGCTCGGACGGCGGTTAACTCGTCATACAGCGGACTGCTGACATCAGCGGATTGGAGAGCAGATGCGGCTTCGCGGTAACGTCCTTCGCTGTAAAGCCGTCTGGAGTTCACCAGCAGCTCTGCGTCTGAGAGAAGAGCGCCGTCCATGTCACTTTCTCCCTGGGGCAGAAGTGTTGAAATAGGTATATCCAGCACAGAGGCAAGGTATTCGAGAGTTTTCAGTGACGGCGCGGCGGCTCCGCTTTCGATTTGGCTGAGCATATTCCGCGTAATGAACGTTCCCACAACCTCGCTTTGAGTCATTTTCTTTGAGATGCGGGCTTCTTTTATACGTTTTCCGCGTTCCTCGGAAGTCATAATGCTTCTCCTTTCTTGCAGAGTAAATTGAATTTACATTATTGTAGCATACTTTTTCAACAAATGCAATAGGAAAAACGTAAAATTTTAAAAATATATTCTTATGCTCCGGAAAGCCTTTAAAATTGGGAGCTTATTCAGTTTGATAAAGTACGGCACATAAAATTTTTGTATAATATCTGCTTGGAATATTGACAAACGGAAAGCGGTATGCTATACTTTAGGTAAATTAAATTTACCTAAAGTAAACGCGGGGGGAGAGATGATAAATTATGACGGAGCTGCTTGAAAAGACGTTTTGGGAAATGTTCCAATACCCTGCCGTATGGCTTTCCATATCTTATTTGTGGTTTTTGCTTGTTTTTCTGAAAAACTACTTGACAAAGCTTTACTGCGGAGTTATAATATAGTAAATGATATTTACATTAAGGGGGCTGAGCTTATGACAGAGTGGTGGGAAAGTTTATCAACGCTTGTGCGGATACTGTACTGCATTGCCGTACCGTCCACGCTGCTGCTGCTTTTGCAGACGATATTGTCAATATCCGGATTCGGAGGGGATTCGGACGTGAATCTAAGCGATACAAGCGGTATTGATATGGGAGACATGGGCGGCGCGGATTTCGGAGACATCGGAGATGTGGGTGATATTGGCGATTTGTCAGACTTGTCTGCTGATGCTTCGGACGGCTCGGAATTAAACGTTCACAGTTCGTATTCTTCGTTACAGCTTTTTACGGTGCAGGGAATTGTAGCTTTTCTTGCAGTCTCAGGCTGGGTATCCATTGCCGCTCTGAGCAGCGGTCTTCCAAGTGCGGGAGCTATCCCTTTGGGACTTGTGGCAGGATTTTTTGCTATGTACGGCATTGCAAAGCTTGTGCAGATCAGTAGAAAACTTACCGAGAACGGTACTATAGATTTCAGAAATGCGATAGGTGAAAACGCAACGGTGTACATACCCATACCTCCCGCCGGAGAGGGCGAGGGCAAGGTTACGCTGACATTGCAGGGGCGTTTTATGGAGTGCAGCGCGGTGTCAAACGAGAGAGAAATGCTTAAAACTGGTACGGCGGTTCGTGTTACCGACCTTAACGGAGAGACTCTGGTAGTTGAAAGGCTGTGATTTTATGGAATTTTTAATTGAATTTATTTGTGAAGCCTTTGGCATTCTGTTTGATGTTATTGAAGATAAGTTTTTTATAAGAACGTCTTTAGAAAAAGGCAAAAAGCGTGCATAATTTTTTTACATAAAATTTTATTTTGGAGGTTATGAAGTATGGGAAATCCTGAAACCTTGATCGCTGTATGCGTCATTGCGGTAGTCATTTTCGCCGCGGTTGCGGCAATTCTGTCGAGGTACAGAAAGTGTCCGTCGGACAAAATCATGGTAATTTACGGTAAGGTGGGTACCGACAAGAACGGTCAGGCGAAAAGCGCTAAGTGTATCCACGGCGGCGCGGCTTTTATCGTGCCTATTATCCAGTCGTTCCAGTATCTTGACCTGACCCCTATTTCTATTAATGTTGACCTTAAAAATGCTCTTTCCAAGCAAAATATACGTGTGGACGTACCGTCCCGTTTTACGGTAGGTATCTCTACTGAACCGGGTATCATGCAGAATGCAGCTGAGCGTCTGCTGGGCCTCAAGATGATGGAGATACAAGAGCTTGCAAAGGATATCATCTTTGGACAGCTCCGTCTTGTTATCGCCACCATGGAAATCGAAGAGATTAATACAGACCGTGATAAGTTCCTTGTGGCGGTATCCAATAACGTTGAGATAGAACTCAAGAAGATAGGTCTGCGGCTCATCAACGTAAACGTTACCGATATCAACGACGAGTCGGGCTACATCGACGCGCTCGGTAAGGAAGCCGCCGCAAAGGCTATTAACGACGCGAAAAAGAGCGTCGCCGAAAAGGACAGGGACGGCGCTATCGGCGAGGCTAACGCCCGCAAGGATCAGCGTATTCAGGTAGCCGCCGCAAATGCTGCCGCTATCGAGGGTGAAAACGACGCTAAGATCGCGGTCGCTCAATCCGAGTCCATACGCCGTCAGAAAGAGGCTGAGGCGGAGGCGAAAGCCACAAACGACGCCAAGATAGCAGTAGCTCAGACGAGCAGAGACGGTGAGATCGGTCAGGCAAACGCTATGAAGGAGCAGCGTATCCAAGTGGCTGCCGCAAACGCCGCCGCTATCGAGGGTGAAAACAACGCCAAGGTATCCGTTGCGCAGTCCGAAGCTAACCGCCGCGAAAAGGAAGCGGAGGCATTGAAGATAGCCATTACCGCCGAGGCTGTTCAGGCTGCAAAGGCTAAGGAAGAAGCTTACCAGGCTCAGCAGGACGCGGAAAATAAACGTGCGGAGCTTGAGATGGCCACGCAAAAGGCTGACGTAATCGTTAAGGCTCAGATCGAAAAGCAGAAAGCCGAGATCGCCGCGGAAGCCGAAGCGGAAGTTCTCCGACGCAAGGCACGAGGCGAAGCGGACGCTTTGTTTGCCAAAATGGAAGCTGAAGCCCGCGGTGCGCAGGAGATACTCCAGAAGCAGGCGGAGGGTATGCGTACCCTTATTGAAGCTGCCGGAGACGCGGATTCCGCAGTTAAAATGCTTGTTGCAGACAAGCTTGAAGAACTTATGCGTATTCAGGTTGATGCTGTCAAGAATATCAAGATCGACAAGGTTACCGTTTGGGACGGCGGCAAAAACGGCGACGGGAACACCGCTACGGCGGATTTTATTGCGGGCATGATGAAGTCCGTGCCGCCGCTTAACGAGGTATTCAAGCAGGCGGGAATGGAGCTTCCCGCGCTTCTTGGAAAGGATCTGTCCGAAATAGGGGAGTCGGAAGAAAAGCGTGAAGCGCAGGCTGTTTCAAGCAAAGCAGATGAGGTCAAAGTCCAGTAAGGTGACTGCTTATGACAAAAACCACGGGAACTGTTACAGAGCTGAAAAGGCTTTGGTGGATAAAGATCAACACAAAGCCTGCGCGGAAGCACGCACTCGACGGAGCGTTATTTCTGCACAGGGGAAAGGTGAGATACACTGCAAACGGTACTGAATACGAAAAGTGGACTTGTTTGTAGGACTATAGGAAATGGTACGGAAAAATCCCTGAAATGGGACAAAGCGTTTCTGTAGAGTTCCGTGATGGCAATCCCGCAAAATTCAAGATAGTTTGCTGAAGCTTTTGATTACAGCAGGGCAGGGGAGTAGAATACGTAATTTTTAAAGTCCGAATCTGCTGTTTGGTGTTTTCCATAAAAAACTTCCGTTCAGATATTCTCTTATGCAGAGTTTGGTCTGATCGGAAGTTTTTTATCTTTTGAAATTTTTTATCAATTGGTAGTTTGCTTAGTCTGTTGCGATCCAGTCGTCATACACAAGCCGTTCAAAATCATTTATAGGTACGGGCTTTGAATAGTAATATCCTTGTGCAACGTCGCAGCCGCAGTTTTTCAAGAACTCCGCCTGCTCCTTGGTTTCTACTCCCTCGGCAACCATGTCCAGCCCTATATCCTTGGACATTGAAATAGTGTGGGAAATAATTTTCTTCCCTCTGTCAGAGAGCATGAACTCGCTGAAAAAGTCGCGGTCTATCTTTATAACGTCGAACGGGGTGCTTTTCAGCATATTGAGAGACGAGTATCCCGAGCCGAAATCGTCCATAAGAAGCATATAACCTCTTTCCTTGAGTCTTTTAATTACCTCGCTGTCTCCTGCGTTTTCGACTGTTTCAGTAATTTCCGTTTCGATCATGTTCTTTGGTATATCATATTTTTCAATAAGACGATCAAGTACGTCTATAAATTTTTCATCGGTAAGATGTACTCTCGAAATATTTACAGAGATAGGTACAGGCTGTACCCCACTGTCTATCCAGCCTCTGATAGCTTTGCAAGCCTGTTCCCATATGTATTCGTCAAGCTTAATTATAAAACCGTTTTTTTCAAATACGGAAATAAATTCCACGGGAGGAAGCATTCCCTTTTCCGGGTGTATCCATCTTACCAAAGCTTCTGCTCCGACAACTCCTGCTGTGCTTATGCTGTACTTAGGCTGTAGGTACATTACGAATTCTCCGTGCTCGAGAGCATAATCCATTCTGTCTTCAATAAATTTTTTGGTAACAAGTTTGTTCTCTTGGTTGTCGGAATAATAGCAAACATTTTTCAGGGCGTTGCCTTTTATACTTTGCCTTGCCATAGCGGCTCTGTCACCCATTTTACGCATAGGTATGCTTCGGTCGGTAATAATATTAACACCGAAAACAAGCTTGTAGGATATGTCCCCGAAAATTCCGAGACGGTCTTCTATGCGCGATATAAGGCGTTCGATTTCTTCTGGCTTGTCATAGGACATTGCGATCATGAAAACGTCCGCAGACAGGCGTGTGTATACTTGCTTATCAGTGCAAATGGTGTCAAGACCATTTTTGATGTAGTTAAGTATTTCCGTGCCTTTTTCCTCTCCGTACCTGACATTGATAAGCTTGAAATTCTCAATATCAAACTGAATAATAGCGGCATTCCGGCTTTCATCGTCTATAATGCGTTTTGCCTGATTATTGAATACTTGAGGGTGCTTATCGTTTGTGAAGCTGTCAATAATTATTTTGTTGAGGATCTCAGCGTTATTCATCATTTTAAGATGTCCGATAACACATTTTGCCATAAGGCTTTCATCACGGTCAATAACCGCTGTGAGGGTTATCCATTTATAATCGGTATCGGCAGGAATGTCTGATACAAGTCCGCGGAAAGATACTGAAAAATGATCCTCATGGATCGGTATTTTATTAGAGCCGAGCAGATCGCGGCAAAAGGCGCCGAGAACAACTCTGTCCGCTTCGTGTATTCGACTGCTCTCAGCAAGCTGTTCAAGAGGATTTATGCTTCCATCCAGAATAGCAGAAAATACTCCCTCAGACATAACGTCAAAGCTGTTATCGGAAAAATCCACAACAAAAGCTCCCATATCATGGGTGCGTGAAAGAAAATCGTTCAAAGCCTGAAAAATTGCTTTTCCCATAAGTATGTTTCTCCTTTCTGATAATTGACTGCCATAAGATTTGTGCTTATAGTCAAAGACTTTATAGGTTACTCTGAATGATATAACATATTTTTTGATAAGTAATTTGTAATTTAATTTTCAAAAATATGTATTGTTGTAATTATAACACTTAAACACATAATTGTCAAATATTTTATTGGCTAAGGCATAATTATTGTGCATAACAACGAAAAGCGTTAAACGTTTTTGCACAAAATAGAATGTGCTTTTTGTGATTTTTTACGTTGATATAGATATATTTTAGCTAATTTTATAACAAGTACAGTACAATATAAATTGTATAAAATAACTCATTTTTTTTCAAAATGTATTATTTTAATAGGTTAAAATAAATAAATATAATTTTTTTCGGAAAAACTATTGACAAAAAAAAGTATGTATAGTATAATATATAAGTCGCTTAAATAGCGCACGATATGGCGAGATAGCTCAGTTGGCTAGAGCAATCGGTTCATACCCGATAGGTCGTGAGTTCAAGTCTCACTCTCGCTACCACACAGGCTGTTGAAATATCGGCAGCTTCGTTAAGGCCCGTTGGTCAAGAGGTTAAGACGACGCCCTTTCACGGCGTAATCATGGGTTCAATTCCCGTACGGGTCACCATTATTATATCCCGCAAATGCCTAAACTACGGCATTTGCGGGCTTTTTGTTTTGTCAAAAATACGGCTTGTCCGCTATCTGTCCGCTGTTTTGAAAATCTTGTCCGCATGACATCATACGCCTTGATTTTTTTGCAGGAAACCGAACGCTCCGTCCATTGCCTCGGACACCCTCGCTTGCGCCGTTTGAAACATATGCGAATAGACATTCAAAGTCGTTCCGCTGTTGCAATGTCCTAAAGCACCCGAAACGGTTGTAACATCAAGTCCCGCCGAAATAAGCGAGCTTGCCGCAAAATGTCGGAATGAATGTAATCCGTAAAACGGCAGGTCGTTTTTCTCGCAAAACTCTTTCAGCCAGCCGTAGGGCGTCTGATTGTTCATTTCTTCGCCGTTCCATTTTGTGAATAACCTGTCCGTTTCCACCCATTTATCACCCAGCCGTAAAGCCTCATTGTCCTGCTCATCTTTAAGCTGTTTGAGAATATCCATAATATACGGTGAGATTTTCAATGTCCTCTGCGACCGTTTGGTTTTTGTAGTATCGGTATATGTACCTCTTTCGGCGGTGTAGTTGGAAGTCCTGCGGATACTGATAATGTTATGTTCAAAATCAATATCTTTCCATTCAAGTCCTAACATCTCACTTCGACGAAAACCGCTGTACGCGATAAGATAGAAAAATGCTCGGTACTTGATAGGCTCGTCCGCGATTTTTGTAAGCAGCAATTCCATTTCTTCCTGCGAGTAAATTTGTTTTTCCTTTACCTCGCCTTTTGGAATACTAACTTTAGAACAAGGATTGTCAGAAACCAAGTCCATTTTAACAGCGTACGAAAAAACGTCCGAAATAAAGCTTAGATTATGTCGAATAGTTTTCGGAGCAAGCGGCGCGCCTGTCTTTTCGTTTGCGCCCTCTTTTGCAAGAGAATTTACAAACGCCTGCAACTGCCGTCCCGTAATTTTATCAATACGCAAGTGACCGATTGCAGGATAAACACGTTTCGTAAGCTGTCTCATTCTCTCATAGGTGGTGCTTCTCAAATTGAGATGAGCATACTCCTCAAACCATTCCTTCGCAAACTGCTCGAATTTTATCGACGAGGACTTAAAACCGCGCATACACGATTCTTCAAACATTACCGCGACACGGTTGAGTTCTTTCTGAATCTGCCGCTCTGTCATACCTTCGTCAGGCTTCCAAGTCATAGCTTGCTCTTTGTGTGCGCCTTTTGTATCATATCCGCAGGACACCCTAATCTGATAGGACTGCCCGCGCTTTCTAATGGTTGCCATAAAAATATCTCTCCTTTTGATATTATAGATTTTATGACATACCCCTGTACAAGAACATTTTAACACATTACTACTTTAATGTCAAGTCCATTTTACAGGGATATGGAAAATATTTTTATGCTGACATATTCAAATAATTTAATAAGGCAGACTTGTTAATCAAAATCTTTCCACATTTTCCCTGTCCTGTTCTTATGTGTGGAATTTTATCTTTCGCCACAAGCTGGCGAACAGTATGTTCCGAAAGTCCCTTGACCAATTCGGTACATTCTTTAATAGTCAGCATTTCCACTTTCCTGTCGTGATTAGGAATTTCCATTGATGATTTTTCCTCAACATCAATTAACTCATTTAGCAAAGCTACAATTTTCGATATAAGCTCCTGTTTAGTGTTCATTATTGTCATAACATATCTCCTTTCATTATTCGCGAATTTTTTCAAAAATAATGGGTACAAAAAATTTCAAAACCGTAAAAGCGGCAAGAAAAATAAAGTAAGTTCCCACAAGATTTATCGGAATTTTCAACTTAATCAAATCACCGCAGAACACAACAGCGCCTAAACCCGCAAGAACGGCAGCAAGATACGCCTTATTGAATGTTTCCAATAGTTCATCCCAAAACTTTAAGGAAAAGTTCAGTAAAAAATATGCGGTGGTAAAAAGCAAAACCAAAATAATCACGATAAAAATTATTATGGATAAAATCAAAAATACCCACCATAATATTTTTTGCACAGTCGGATTTTCGGTATAAACCGAAAGTCCCGCCGCCTTTAAAACAAGTAACTTAATTTCTCCGAATATTACCGCAAAAACTTTCCAGACTGTTTTTCCTGCCGATATAAAATCATTCCGCACAACATCATTTCTGCAAACCGCAAGAACTGTAATTCCCAGAGCGTACAAAAACGGCGCAAAGAAAAACGTTGAATTTATTGCGGAAATTAAGTTTGCAAACCAATCAACAAACCGCTGAAAACGCGTTTTTCTCCCGACTATTTTTTCAACGCGCTTGTCAATTTCAAAATTGTAATTATTGACCAAGCTGTAAAAATATTTTCTTTGATTTTCGGCTTCTGCACGGCACTTTTCAGCTTCTTCACGGGCTTCATCTGCCTGTTGTTTTGTCTTTTCGGCTTCAAGGGATAAACTCTCGTATCTATCGCTGCTACAAAAGTCACACCTTGGCTCATATCTATATTCCACCCGCGCAGGTGCTTTGTTTTTCCTGTCAAGCTCCTGCTGTAAATCTTTGATTTTGTTTTCAGCGCGAGTAACGGCTTCGTCTAATTCTCTCCTGCCTTTTTCGCTCTCGCTCAGCTTCGATTTCAGCAGTTCTATCTCTTTCGGACTGCAATTCTGCCGCTGCATTTGATTTGCTTCGTCGTTCAATTTCCGAATTAATAAATCCTGCTTGTAAATCCGCGTCTGCAAGTCCGAGATTATTTTCTTGGCTTCTGATAAATTCATTTCCTCCGCTGCGGTTGCGCCTGTCTGCAAATTTATTAAACTCATCTATGATCGCTCCTTTCGTATATTTTGCGCCCAGTTTTTCACCGCGAATAGCTTGTGACTTTTTCGGGTGCTTGTAGGCAATTGTTTTTTCGGTATTTCGCGTAAGCGTTACGCCGTACTGATTTAAAAATTTTTCAAAATCAAATAAATTATTTACGGACGATAACGCCAAATCAATAACCTCCGCAAGCTCCTGTTTCCAGCTTGTCCCTCCACGCAAAATTATCTGACGTTCTGCCTGACTTTGCCGTACAGCTTCTTTTGTCGGCTTGCGAAAATTCACAACAGTAAGGTTTTCCCGCTCCGCTATTTCGTTGGAAAAATCCTTAATTGCCGTGTACCGCTTCGGCGAAATTTGCAGCATTTTACCGCTATCAAAATTTACGGAATTAATAACAATATGCGAGTGAATATGATTTGTGTCGGTATGCGTTGCAATAACAATCTCGCTGTGCGGAAAAAACTTTCTGCATAATTCCTCGGTCAGCATGTGCGCTGTTTGCGGAGAAATATTATCATCGGGCGAAAAGGAATGAATGAAATGATAATACTTTCTGCTTTTTGGGGACTGCGCCTTGTTCCAAATTTTCGCGGTATCGGCAAACTGCTCCGCGTAATTTTTGTTGTCGTCCAGATAAAAACTTGAAACAACAGCCGCCTTTTTAGGATTTGTTATGTACGCAAGCGTGGGACGGGGAGAGGTTTTAAAACCTCCCTTGCCCCCGCATTTTTTATTTTCCGCCGCCTTGAAAATCGGCATAATTACCTCCCTCCGTTTATTTGGAAAACAAGATTTTTCACGGCATTATAGGACGTTTCGCAGTTCTCCAAGGCGTGATTAAGCTGATAGGGACAGCTTCTCGTCTGATTAAAAAGCCGCGCTATCTGATTAAGATTGTTGCCGTGACGTTTCAGTTCTGCGGCAATTTCGGGCAGACCGTCGGGAACGATTATCGGCTTGCTTTTCACAAGCGACATAATAAAATCGGAGCGGCTCTTGGACTTTGTCCGCTTCATTTTCTCGGTAAATTCCGACAGTTCCCGCTCGGTAAATCTGACTATCATCTGCCTGTCCCGTATGCGTTTTTCTTTCACTTTTTTGCTCCTTTCGCGTTGTATTTTTTTGTTGCGCGTAAGCGCAAAAGGGGGTCTCGGGGGCGTCCCCTGAGCGAGGCGGCGGCTTTGCCGACGGTCTGATGGCTGACGTTAGGATAGCCATTAGACGTACCTCGCTATGCACTCCTGCGGAGTGCTGTTTTGCCCCAAAAGGGGCGTGTTCTGCCGCAGGCAGATTTGCTTTGCACTTGTGCAAAGCTGTAATTGCAGCGGCGTTTAGCCGAAGCAATTACACAAATTCCGCAGGAATTTGTTGTGTCATATTTGCGGCAGAACGCTGTCCCCCGATACCGTTTTGTATTGTTTTTTGTACTGAAAAATTTGAGCGTGTACCGATATGTTTCTTAATCAGTATCAATAAATTTTTATAAAATGATACGTATATTTTTTAGTATCAAGCTATGTAATTTACGGTACTGATTTTATATAAATCGGTATTGAAAACGCCTCATTCTCCCACAAATTCAAAGTCAATGTTATCTGCGGAAGTATCACAATTTTCTTCTTTCAATACCGAATTTTCAGAAACAGTAGCGTTAGTTATGGGACTTGGTATATCCGCCAGTTTCGCCGTAATATACGCTGCCATAAAGCTTGGCATAGCCTTTTCCACGGCAATTTTTACGGTTTCAACAATACGGTTTATGAAAAAATCCTCGCGCTCCCATGTTTCAAAATATGGGTCGTTTTTGGATTTTTCAAGCCGCTTAAAATGCTCGCAAACGGCGATGGCAACCACTTTGTTAATGGACTTGTGAGTTTTTCTGTCCATATTTTTTAAGTAACCATAAGCCTCACGGTAGGGCGATTTGTCAAGATTAAAGCGCAAATTCGTACTCCAAATCATCACTTGCCCCTCCTTAATGAGTTCAGACAAATGGTTTCATAACCTTTTGCCGCCGCGCAAATATCCTCGATAAGGACGACATTTTCAAAATCAAGTTCGGCGAAATTCTTCATAATTGAAACGCCGCCGCCCGCGATATACAGCCGCATAAGCTCGGAATTGTACTCATACTTTTCCAGAACCTCAAGGATTTTTTCGACGTAAATCCGCACTTGCTCGGTAATGCAGTCAAGATATTTTTTGCTGATATTGGATTTACCATGACGGATAATATCCTCAATAATCGTTTCGTCAATTTTCGCTCCGAATTTATCAAGGACGGCGTTCTGCACCGCAATAACGCATTGATTAACGCCAAGTTTTTCAGTCCAGCATTTGCTTTCAACGGGCTTGCGGTTGTTTATGTACATAATATTTACCGTGCCGTTGCCGATGTCCGCAAGCATATTTACGCCGTTCATCTCGCCAAGCCTGCCGATAACCGCCGCATATCCCTGCGGATAAATACTGCACCCCGCGATGTGTATTTTGTAGAAATTATTCTTGTACCGAAAAGTCACGTCGGGATTTTTCATAAGGTACTCCCGAAAGCTTTCCCGCTGATTTTTCACCCAAGTCAGCGGCAGTCCCGCAGCGATATGTACGTCCGCTTCGTAAATCTTCTCGCGGGACAATTCCCTCGCTATTCCGAAAAGTGTTGCGGCGTAAAAATCCTCGTCTTCGGTTTTGTCGGAAATGAACGCCTTGTGTCCCTCGCCGAAGCTGTAATACCGTCCGTCATAAAAAATTGTGTTACCCTCAAATGTCGGCTCTGTCTCAAAAACGGACACGCCCGTGGGCGTTACCGTGTTGGCGGTCTTGATGTTGCCGTAGCCGTGGTCGATACCTATAATCCTTAAATTTTTAAATACTTGCATTTTGTACCTCCGTATGTTATACTATACTTGGCAGATGATACCAATTCCGCGGTAATCGGTATCGTCCGCCTGTGATATAAGTATAGTATTTTGCGGCGAAACAAAACAGGCTTAAAACAGGCTCAAAACAGGACTAAAAAATTGAAAGGTTGTGCAGATTATGGCTATATTTGACTTTGCGGAGGTTTTCGCGGTACTTTTAAGGTATGCGGTCAGCTTGAAAAAGGACGAATTGTACTCAAAAATCTTATATTCCTACTATGAATTTAACGGGAAGCTGGATATTGCCGCCGAGTACACGGCTAACAAGGTCAGAAACCGAAAAAAGGTTCTTGAACGTGAGGGACGGCAGTTTTACGCCGAAGCTGAGAATTATACTGTGCTTTATGACGACCTAAACGAGCGTGTTCTGCCTTATGTTTCGGACAAGTTCGGTATGTGCGACGAGATTCGACAGCTTATTATTTCCGACGGTATGAACGAAGCGGACAGAGATAACTTGCTGAAATATTACCCAAATGATGAAAATGAAATTACAGATTTTTTGACAAAGGTAATCATATTTTCCTTGAACCGCCCTACAAAAGCGGGAACGGAATCGCCGTTAATGTCGGAGCGAATAAATATTCCTGTCGTTCAAAGCTGTAAATATTTCAGCGGACGAGAAAAAGAACTTCAGGCATTTTCGGAAATGCTTGAAGCCGAGGATAAAATATTTATTTACGGTGTTGGCGGTATAGGCAAAAGCGAATTTGTGAAAAAATTTATTAAGAATAACAAGTCGGATTTCACAAATATTTTGTTTATTACATATTCGGACAGTTTGAAAAATACCATTGCGGGGATAAATTTCAAAGGTGATAAGTCCGATGAAACTTTAGAAAATCTCTACAATCAGCATATGAATTATTTGCGGGTTATGCAGAATGATACGCTGATTATTATTGATAGTTTCGATATTGTTCCCGAGGACGACGAGAATTTCGACGATATTATGGAACTCAACTGCAAGATTATTTTCACTACGAGAAGTCATATCGGCGAGGATTATTCTGTATTTGAAATGCCGAATATCGAGCGGCAGTATCTTTTTGAAATCGCACAAAAGCTGAATATTACCGACATTGACAAGGATACTCTCGACAAAATATTTGAGGCTTTGCATAATCATACTCTTGCCTGTGAATTGATTTTGCGGCTGTTAAAGAAAAGCGCGTTTACTGCCGATGAGCTTCTTAATAAAATACTGAACGAACACGTTGGCTTGGACGTTTCCGACAAGATACGCAAGGATATTTCCGCAACATATTATGAGCATATTCATCAGCTTTTTAGACTTTTCACTCTTACGGACGAACAGAAAAATGTTATGCGGCTGCTTTCTCTTGCGCCTGTTGAGGGTATTGACGATAAGTATTTTATGCAGTTGTCGGGTGTCAAAAATATGAATGCTATAAATGAATTGGACGAGATTGGGCTTGTTTATTACGGAGAGCATATTATACGCGTTCACCCGCTTGTGGGAGAAGTAGCTGCCGCGGATTTTGCTCCCGATATGGATAACTGCCGTGAATTTACGGATAATCTTATTTTGGAGTGCAGACATCATTTGCCCGATGAAGAAAACACTATACGGCAAATATTTGTATTGGAAATGTGCGACCGCATTGTAGAATTTTCAGCGAAAAGCGATACGGAATATTATTTTTATTTTCTTATAAACGCCTATCCCTATGCCGAAATTTTTGAAGATGAACATAGAATGAGGCTGTACCTGAATGAAATGGAGAAATATTGTTACGAAGTTAAGGACAGGTTTTCAAGGGCGGTCTACTTTATGTCAAGAGCCTCTTTTGCTATGCTGTTTGAAAACGATTGCGCCGCTGCTTTGAAGTACACAATTTCCGCACAGAGAAGTATTCCCGAGGTTGTTGGCGGCGGCTTTTACTCTCGGCGGGAGATTGATATTTGCTTTAACGTAAATAATAACCTTGGACGGTTTTATCTTGAAAACGGGAATTTGAAAAATTCAAAAAAGTATTTGAAAAAGGCTTTGGATATTTTGAAATCTTGCTACAGGGACGGTCCGCCCGAGGACAGTATGGCTTTGTTTATTAATCTTCGGAAGTTGGAGGAAGCAGAGGTTAATAATCAGCTGCTGCTAGAATTGAACAGAAAATGATTGAAATTCATGGTAAATAAAAAATATGTTGCATTTATTTATATTTTGGTGTATAATGGCATTATGTGGAGGTGTTTGCTTTGAAAATAGCGGTTTGTGACGACGAACAAGTTTTTGTAGACAAAACTATAAATTTTCTCAATTCTTTGGTTGCTGATACAGATACGTGTGATATATTTCCATGTTCCAGTGGAGAAGAATTGCTTGATAAACATAATTCCGAACAATTTGATATAATATTCCTTGATATTGAAATGAACGGCATTAACGGTATGGATACAGCAAGAGAAATACGAAAGAATGATAAAAAGGTCATTATTGCATTTCTCACAAATTATCAAGAATTTGCTGCTGAAGGATACGAGGTAAACGCATACAGATATATTGTGAAAAATCAGCCGGAAT
This sequence comes from uncultured Oscillospiraceae bacterium, assembly GCA_910584715.1. Lineage (GTDB taxonomy): Bacteria > Bacillota > Clostridia > Oscillospirales > Ruminococcaceae > RGIG8773. Next base: position 22,486 of record CAJUAN010000001.1, on the reverse strand, counting down.
ACATATATGAAAAGCAATTTAAATCAATATTTGAAGAATATTCTCAAAATCATAAATACTTTGAAATTCCCAGTAAGGGCATAGTTGCTCGTATATTTCTTAGAGACATTTGCTTCTTTGAAATTTTGAATAAAAAAGTGACGGTACATACTATAACCGGTAAACATGAATACTTTGGGAAACTTTCTGATGCCGAAAAACAATTAAAAAATGACTTGTTGTTTATAAAATCTCACAAAAGTTATCTTATAAATATTGCACAGATTGAATCAATAAATAAATCCGATATTGTCATGAAAAACAACGAAAAGGCATTGCTTAGCAGAAATTATAGGAAAAAGGTTGTTGACAGTTATATAGCCTATATGACGGAAAGGTGATTAATATGTGGTACTTAATAGAGGCAGTAAATGTGGCATTTGAGATTACTATAATAGCATTGTTTTTTTCTAAATTGCTTATTCCTAAATATGAAAATAAGTATATTTATTTTGTGGGATATACAATATCAGCTATAATTTTATATATATTGGGGCTTGTAACATCAAATGCTACTATATTAATTTCTTCAACATTTGCAATTTTAATTATTATTTCATTATTTTTGTACAAAGGAACACTAATTAAAAAAAATTTTTTATCTTTATTATTCATTGTAATTGTTTTTATTTCAGAAATATTATTCATTGGTATGATGGCGACTTTAAACATGGGACAACCAAATGAATTTGGACAACGAGGCGTTAGTCGAATTATTGGGATGGTCGGAACCAAAATTATTTATTTTTGGATAGTTATTCTTGTTAGTAAACTACTTGGTAAAAAAATAAGAGAAGTTCAGATTAAACATTGGATTTTGATTTTTTTAATGCCGGTAATTAGTACAATAATTTTATATATTGTATACAATGATTTATTGAAAAGTGTCTTAGGTAAAGAAATTATAATATATTGTATATCTGTTGTAGGTCTTCTTTATATAAACTTTGCTGTTTTTGATTTTTTTGAAACATATCAAAAGCAAATCAGGTTAACCGTGCTTGAACAGCTTATTGAAATTGAAAATACAAACTACAAGCTTATAGAAAAATCATATAGTGATATGAAAAAATTGAAGCATGATATTTCAAATCAAGTCAATGTTATAAACGATTTGATTAAGCATGATGATAAAAAATCCGCAGAATTGGTGTTAAAAGGAATTTACGAAAGCATTGATAATGCAGGTGCTGTATGCTATACTGGCGAACCTATAATTGATTCAATAATAAATATAAAAATAAAAGAAGCTTGTACATATGGAATAAAAGTTACAAGTCGCATAAATATAAAACATTTTAATATTGATTCGGTTGAAATGTGCCGTATACTTGGAAATGCTCTTGATAATGCAATTGAGGGCTGTCAAAGAAGCGAAATCCACGAACCTAATTTACATATAAGTATACAGCAGGTAGAAAACAAAATTGCGGTTGAGGTATCTAATAGTTCATGCAATGTTGATTTAAATAATTTACATACAAGTAAATTTGATAAAACATTACATGGAATAGGAATTGAAAGTATGAAAACATCTGTCGAAAAGTTGAATGGTTTTATGAATCAAAGTTGTGAAAACGGAATTTTCTTTTTAAAAATGGTTTTACCCAATAAATGATATTATGCAACTTACGCAGTTTAAGCGTCATGTTGCGCAAAACTATTGAAAAAATGACATAATGTGCGTTATACTTTTTACGAGGTGGTTGGCAATGATTGCTAAGCTCGCAAAAAGTACAGCGCATTTTTTTTATGAAAAAAATATAGTTAAAAAAGAAGATGAAGAAGTTTATGCATATGGAATGGAACTTCTTTATTCATCAATTTTTAATATCTTGCTTGCAGTTGTAATATCTGCGGCAACAAATACTTTTTTGCCAATAACTATTTTTATTGTCACATTTATAATTTTGAGGCAGTATATAGGAGGGTATCATGCAGAAACTCATTTTGGTTGCATATCAATTTTTGCAGTAGTTCTTATAATATTTTCATTACTTGCCAAGTATACTCCTGTAAATTTTGAAATACCAATATCAATTATAATTACTTCTATATCAGTACTACTTGTAATATTATTTGCACCTGTAGAGCATCCAAACAAACCATTGAGTAATAATGATAAAATTAGATTAAGAAAAAACAGCATTCTTTGCATTTTTATAATATCAATAATAATTATTTCAATGAATACTTTTGCCATAACAAGGCGTTATGGTATGTATATTTCAATAGGCATTTTCGTCTCATCAATGGCGATGCTATGTGAAATTCTAAAGGAAGGAAAAGACTACTTGAAAAATGAAAATTAATTGCAAATTTATAGAAAGGATATTGGTTTTGGTTATTACAGGACTTGTTTTAGGTATGATTACTTATGTAAACAAAAGCGTTTGCATGATAGCATTCAATCAGCCTAAACAACCTAATAATATACAAAAATATTTAAAAATGGAGGATTTGTAATGAAACTTGTGAAACGCTTTTCGATTGAGGGATTTATGTCCATGATTGCTACATTAGCACTTTTACTTGGCATCTCATCTATGTCACAGGCATGTTTTCTTACTTTCAATCAACCCAAGGTACCTCAAGGACTTGACAAATTTAAAAAAGAACAGTAAAAACAACTATTTGGGAATGCCATTTATTTTGACATTCCCAAATTGCAAAAAGGAGAAATTTTAATGAAAACATTACATAAAATATGCTTAAGGAAAACCTTATCAAGTATACTTGCGGCAGCAATGTCCCTGTCGCTGTTTACAGCAATTCCCGTATCAGCAGATATCGGAAGAACTACATACAATTATGACGGATATTCCGTAGATTACAATGTTACCAACGAATGGGACGGTGCGCAGACCGTTGAGCTTACTGTTTCAAACACGGGAACTGATTCTATCCTTAACTGGGCGTTAAAATATGACGCAGAGGGCGAAATAAGTAATCTGTGGAATGCGGATTTATACGAACAGAACGGCGATGAGTGTGTTATAAAAAACGTTGGCTGGAACTTTGAAATTGCTCCGAGCCAAAGCGTTACATATGGCTATACATTAAGTGGCGATAATATTTCTATGCCTAAAAACTTTGAAATCTATTCCAAAAGGGTTGACAAGGCAGAGGGCTATGATGTACAATATAATATAGCAAAGTCTTGGGATGTTGGCGTTGAGGGTAATATCGTTATTACCAATACTTCGGCTGCGCCTATTGAAGCTTGGACTTTGTCCTTTGACAGTAATTTTACTATTGACAACCTTTGGAACGGTCGTGTGCTTGAAAACAACGGCACGTCCTATACAGTTGCTGCCGAGATGTGGACTAATCCTGTTCAGCCGAACAGTTCTATGACAATAGGTTTTGTAGGTTCAAAGGCGGCTGATGTTGAGGCTCTGCTCAATAATTTCAGACTTACCGAGGTTGTTATCGGTGAGGGCAGTATAATTACACCTGACCCTAAGCTTGAAATTACTGCAAATGCGGCATACGATGAAGTAAGCAAGAATATAACTGTATCGTGGAACACAAATAACCCTAATGGCGTTTTTGATATTCTTATGTCTGTTGACGGAAAGAATTTCATTTCTGTTGGTACTGTTGAAAATGTTTCCGAGTTTGTTTATACTCCCGAAAGTGACTTTGAAACATTATATTTTAAGGTCATTCAGAGAATTGACGATAAATCAGCAGAAAGTAATGTAGTTACTGTTGTAAATAGTGCAGATAATTTTGAAATATCGGCAAACGCTGTTTACGACAAGGAAAGCGGCAATATTACTGTATCTTGGCTTACGACAAATGAAAATGGTTCTTTTGAGATTTTTGTGTCTGAAGACGGGGAGAATTTTGCTTCCGTCGGTGTAGTGGAGGATACTGCTGAATTTATATATACTCCCGAAAAAGAGTTTGAAAGCTTGTATTTCAAGGTTGTTCAGACAGTAGGTTCAAAATCTGTTGAGAGCAACGTGGTTAAAGTTAGCTGTTCTGAAACAGCCCTTGCTATTATTGCGTCTGCATACTATGACGAGGAAAGCAGCAATATAAAAGTAATATGGATTACCAATAATGAAAGTGGTACTTTTGAAGTTTTCATATCTGAAGATAACGAAAATTTCACATCTTTAGGTACAGTTGAAAATGCAAAAGAATTCACATATACTCCTGACGGAGAGTTTGAGGTTTTATACTTCAAGGTTAAGCAGACTGTGGGTGAAGAAATTGCAGAAAGCGAATCCGCAACGGCATATTATCCTATTGATTGGGAAGATGAAACTGATACTGATAACGACGGTCTTACCGATGTTTATGAAAAATATTATTTTGAAACCGACCCGACAAATCCTGATACAGACGGCGACGGTCTGCCTGACGGATATGAGGTTTACTATCTTGGAACTGACCCTACAAAGGCAGATACAGACGACAACGGCATTACTGACGGCGATGAGGATTTTGACAAGGACGGTTTGTCAAATCTTCGTGAGTATGAATTGGGTACTGACCCTAACAGTGCGGACAGCGATTCCGACGGACTTACTGACGGTGAGGAAGTAAATAAATACAATACTGACCCATTAAAGGTTGATACTGATGATGACGGAGTTACTGACAAAGACGAAATAGACTTAGGACTTGACCCGACAAGCACTTCAACAGACGGTATTCCCGATAATGAACGCACATTTGAGCAATCTGTCGGGGCAAATACAGAAAATTTTGCTTCTGTAAATACAGATGAAAATCCGTTTAAGGTATCGGTAGATGTTACTGCTGCGGGTGTTGCTGCCAATAATCTTTATGCTTATGAGAGCGGTTACGCTGCATTTGTAAGTAATGAGGCAATTTTAGGTATTACTCCAGAGTTCTTCTATAACGACAAGCTAAAGGTTGAAAAAATCACAATTAACTTTGACATTGGCAATGAATATGTTGCAAACACAAACGGTAAGTACGTTTCTGTTTCGGACGAATTTGTAGGTATAAAAAGATTTAATGTTTTCAAGTATTTTGATGATATTAATATGCTCCTGCCTATTGAAACGTTCCACGATATTGCCAACAACAGAGTTTATGCAAATGTTGACGAAATGGGTACATACTGCCTTATTGACATGGAAGTATGGTTTGAAAAGCTTGGCATAGAGCCGAAAGCGGCAGAATCGCAGGTAATGGCTCTTTCAGACGATGAAACATCTGCATTTAAGGTATCAAACGATGATAACCTTGATGTAATATTTGTCGTATATTCTAATTCAACGTTTTATAAATATCTTAAAGCGGAACTTACAACCGCTGTAACTGATATTTTTAATGAAGCTGAAAAACATGGAATTAATGCAAGAGTCCATTTTGTAACATGGACAGGTGGTATGTATACAAATACAAATACCGGTACACATTATGCAGAAAATATTGACGACGCTGTTTTGATGATTAATAATACTCCTGTAATTGATGTTTCCCTTGAACCTACTATTTATATGCTTACAAAGGCAGTAAATGGCATTAAAAACAATATGACTGAGGATTTTCTTGAAAACAGTAAAAAATATTGTTTTGTTATTGATAGTGGTTGTAATCCAGCATGTTCCACGATTAACGGCGGAATTGACACATTGAAAGAGCGGGGAATGGATTTTAGCTTTGTATATGCCCCTGGATGTACTAATATCAATAATTATGCTGCACTTTCATCGAATAACAGCATACATCAGATGATTGCTGGCAATGGCAGGCTTGCATTCAGTGAATTTGTATTTGAGCATATTTTTGACGAAGAGGAAGAAATAATTATTAAATCTAACGACTTTGAGAGACTTCCCGATGATTTCGGTGAAATTTCAACTACGAGTACGCAGGATTATGATGGTGATGGTTTGCTTGATGTTGACGAAATTGATTTTGAACATATTATGCAATATTCAGAATCCACATATTCTGCTTATTCATCACGTGCTGCAAAAATTAAATTGCCTAAATATGGATGGCTTATGCAAAGAGTGTCAGAAGGAAAGCCAATACCAATAGACAGATTTGCAGATTTAAGGGAAGACGCAGAGGGACGTACTGTACTTATGGTGCTTTCTGATCCTACTATTGAAGATAGCGATAATGACGGATTTAATGACAAATATGAAGACCATTGTGAAGATTTAGGTATGAATAAAAATAAGCATAATGATACTAACGTAGTTGATTTAACAATTGATGATACTTATGTTTTTGGTTCAGGTAGTAACTTTAGTATCACAGGCTATCCTGAATGTCCTGATATTTATGTAATTCCAAAGAAAGATATTGATAATGGATATACAAAGAATACTTTATGTTATACAAGAAAAAATAATTCCACGGCTAAATATGTTTTGGAACCAGAGGAAAGTAGTGATTATATTATTAAGTTTTCTGCTTATTCGCAAAGTAGAGCCTCTTTGTCTATCAAGCAAAATACAAGAGGTGAAAGGTATACGGATATTGATCCTAACAAAGTTATAAAAACAATATATACTGAAAATGGAGACAGAAATGTTGTTATAAAAGCTCAACTTGAAAAGGGTAAGAAGTATCGTATTGAGGTTTTGGGATTAGCAGGTGATGAGGAGAAATATACTCTTACTTTTGAACAGGATAACTGGGTTTATGCGCCCAATGGTGGAATTTTTGAGTCGGATCTAAAAAAATCTACATTTATTGTGGATAAAGGTTCATTCGAGGATGTTCCATTAGTCCAAATGGCTTTTTTTAGTAACAAATACATTAATGAAGAAGCTTTAAGACTTAATTTTTTCTCTAAAGAAATTACTGACGAAGATGTCAACAAATCTGTATACGAAGCCCTTGCGGGCGGTATTCCATTTGAATGGTTTGTTAAACAGTTAGTGTCCAAGGGCATAATAAAAGAGGGAAGTGTATTAACTGGCTTGCCAGAGATTACCGCTTTAGTATTAATTTGTGTGTCTTTATATAATGTTGGAGTAACTAAAGAAAAAGCTATACTAACAAAAAGTTTTAACAGTTCAATATGCAAGAATGATGGAAATATTTATTACATATGTGATACGTCTCTACCAGGAATGGGCAGTACCAATGTTTTTCTTAACTGGTATTCATGGGATAATGCATATTATATAAATAAATATCAAGGCGCTTTAAAAATTAGAGGCGAAGTAGCCAAGGACTATGAAGCTGAAGATTTATATTGGATTTTCATCTGTGCATAATTTCTAAAAATATCATACAATAGCAAACAAATAGATAGCTTTATATTTACGCAAATTTTGTATGGGGATAGAGCTTTATGTTCTTTTTTGACAAAACTTTGAGATGCAGGCTCTATCCCCTGCAAAATAAAAAAATTATGCTTTTAGTAGAGGTAATGCTAAACATGAATTTACATAATCTTGAGTTTTTTATGAACGCTAACTATATGCTAATGCTTGGATGTTTATTTTTAGTTTTGGTGATTTTTAAAGAAATAGTACATTTAGTTAAATGTATTATAATAAAAAAGCCAAGATTTTTTCTCATTAAATATGATCATATTGGATATTGGATTGTACGTATTTTATTTTTTATATCAATTTTATATGGTCATATTGTGGATAGACAGTTAGGGTTGCATATAAATATTGATAACAGAGCATATACAACTTTTTTTATATTGTTATTTATATGGTATGTTTTAGGAATAGATTATGTTTTTATTTTTTCAAATAAAATTGTAACCAAGAATGGAAACATTGCTTCTTGCAACGTATCCTACATTTTATCTGGGAACTATATTCATATTTATATAAACAACAAATACGCCTTTAAGTTATTTATTTGCAAGGCAAAAAATAAAAAAATAGAATTATTTATGTCTCAAAATTATTTAGTCTATAATAAAAATTGCTAATTTTTAAAATATTTGATTATTTTATATATTGTTTTTTAATTTTCCCCTTTGCAAGTTTTGAAACATAATATACTTTAGCAATAGCATAATAAGTATCGGCAATATCCCTGTACACTTCGTACATTCCCTCGCAGTCCTCGAAAGTTTTTTTGAGGACTGCAATTTTTTGATAAAAAGTGCTTTTCAGGCAGTTTCACATGCATTTGGCGCAATTATATTGAAAATTCGACAAAAAATATAAAATAATTATACTATTATGTTTTAAATACTAAATAAATATACAGGAGAAAATTATGAATTTTTTTCGAAATCATATTAAGTCAATCATATTAATTTTAATTAATACATTATTTTTACCTTTACTTAAATTATTTTGTTTTACTTATCCAGATTTTACTTTTTTTGTCACATTTATTATACTGTTGGTACAAGTAATTACTTTTGCATGGTGGTTGTTTAAATTTAAAAATAAAGAAATATGTTTTACAATTATTATCTGCTTTGCAATTAATATAATTGCTATACATAGCTTATATTCACTTAATAAGCTAGAAAGTATTAAAAATAGCTTTGAATTTTCAAATGTGTATGTAACTCTATGTGGAATTGTAATAGTAACATTATTAATTTTATTTATAGTTAAGTTATGCCAATGGTCTAATAATATTAATTTTAAAAAGAAATCAAGGAATTCAGAATTTTCTGAGCAAGTTCCAGCTGCCATTAATAATAGGTTAGATACAATGCATACTGAAAAGGAGAAAACTTCATCTTCCTCGGACGGTGTAGCAATTTCTTCCCTCCCCAAAAATTCAATTAGTTATATTTTGGCATGCATATTTGGATTTATCATTTTATTAGGTTTTTTAGTAGCTATATTTTATTATATTTATAAAGATGGAAATTTTGATTCATGGCAAGGTTGGATAAAAGCAATTAGCATCTTTATTGGATGTATTATAGGAATTCCATTTGGGATATATATAGTTATATGGTTTACACAGGAAATAATTAATTTGCTATTCTATAAAAGAAAAAGTTTTAATGTTCCTGATATAATAAAAAAATATCCCGCTAGCTTTTTAGGAGCATTCATAATTTTACTTTTGGGGTTTATATTTTATAATGATAAATTTTCATTAGATTATTTTATAAATTTTGTAAGTGATAATCTTAATAATGTTGTTGCGTTTCCATTAATGATTTTTGTACTATTAGCAGTTTTTTTGGTCTTAACTTACGTTCTCCACGGTATTTTCATATTGCTTAATTGGAATGAAAAAAATATTCCCCCTGTAAAGATAAAAGAATTTGGAACAAAGATCGCCAATGACGTATTTAAAATAGTAGACTCTATATATGAGATTACGCATGAAACAATTAGTGGAATACTTGAATTTATTAAATTTATACCATGTTATTTTATAATTATGTCAAAATTTGTATTATCTCAAGAAGAAAATGATATTAATGACATAAATGATTTCCAAGTACAAGAGGAAAGTAATTCATTAGTTGAGGATTAATTCAAAAGCACAAAATGTAATAACAAGTTTTAACATAATAAGTATGCATAGTCTATTAAAAATAACCATAAAGGAGGCTGTATTTTGAACAAATCAACAAGTTATATTAAAAAGGAAAGTACAAACAAGCAAGGAATTCAACTTATGAAGATAGCTGCATTTTGCTTTACTATTGTATCTTGCATTACAACCGCAACGGGTTTAGGAAATTTTGTTTTTAAGGATTCACAAGCATGGCAGGCAGGAATAATTTCTTTCAGCATTCAAACTATACTTTTTATTCTAAATTTAAAACTTCCTGGATATTTTGCTAAAATTAAAAATAATATAAAAAATAATGTGGAAAAAAAAGTAGTATGTGTATTATTTGTTATTTTTTTCATAACGGTATTGTTATCTTCCTCGATATTTTCTTTTGTATATATTTGTGATGCTTCATATTTATCTCGCAATATTAGTTATATAGATGCAAATATGGTTTTAACCAACAAATATAATGAAGCATTGGAATTAACATCAAAGTATATTGATGAAAATATAAAAGCTACTGCAATTATTGCATGTAATCAACTTAGTGATTTGCCGTTGCCTAAAACAACTATTGAAGAAGTATCTATAAATGAATTAGAAGAAGCAAGGGTTTTAGCGAAAAGTAACTATGATGCTTGTGAAGAAAAGAAACAACTTTTACAAAAGAAATATGATATATTAGTTAATGAAGTTAATACTTTGAGTAAACAAATTTTTGTATATGAGAGAGATGGTAGTACAAAGTATGATGATGCAAAAAAAGAAATGGAGGATGTATTTGAGCAATTAAGTAAAGCAGAAAATGAAACACTAATTGCTAAGGAAAAATATGATAAAGCTGAACTTGAATATAAAAATTATACTCCATCTAAAGAAATTATTACACAAGAATTTCTTTCTGAATTATTAAAAAGAGAACCAAACGCTGATATCTTAGATAAGGACATGAATGAACTGACTAATATGATTTTGGAACTTGGAAATAATGAAAACATCGTTTCAGAATATGAAGAACTTGTTCAGAAGACAAAGGAATTAAATATAACAATAGACAAATATAAATTATTAAAGTTAAGCGCTAAAAACTATGCAAATGGAGAATTTAATTTATTAAATAATGAAATATTATTCGAAAATTCAATAAATTTAATTGAAAGTGATATAACTACCTGGAAAAATAATTGGCAATTAAATTATGAAAATTTAAAAAAGCTAGTTGAAAGCACACCACCATACATAAAATCGAATTCTCTATATATTACAGATAAAAGTATTGATATTGATTTATTAGAATCGTATAAACCTCTTGATCTTTATGAAGAATTAAGTAAAATAGAGCGGTTATATCTTTCAGACATCAATAAAGTAGAGAGAGCGTTTAATTCCTTTTTCAGTAAATATACATTTAATATATGGTTTTCAGCTGCATTTGCACTTTTTTTGGATTTAACAGCATTTATGGTTGGATTATTTATTTATTACCATGATGAAAAGAAAAGTATTTCAGAAAAATCTAAAGAATCTTTTGATTAATTTAACAATGTAATGTTTTCCATCATCCACACTTTCACGATTAAGGCAATACCGCACAAAGAGCGGCTGACGCCTTTGCCGCACATCTGCTTGCATATTTTCCGTCATATTGCACCGAAATTTTTTGAAATACGCGAGTATTCCTGCAAAATTTTGGTACAATCTGACGAAAAATCTGACTGCGCATCTGCGCGGCAATCTCTGTGCGGTATTGCCTTAATAACCATTACTTGTTCACTTGAATAGCTGTATAACTTATTATGATTTGATATGGAATTTAAAACAGGCAGAATTTTAAATTCTGCCTGTTTTATTTCAGGGGTATATCAAAACTTGTCCGCTGTTTGTCCGCTAATCTTATGAAAAGTTAGCGAAAAACAGCATAATTTGAATATTGTAAATTGCCGTCAAATGCCTATTTTACGGGATTTTCTGCAATTTACAGAAAATTAGAAAAAAGCGATTTTCATTTTCAATTCCCGTACGGGTCACCAGAATTTTTATCAGCAAACCGCATAACTACGCGGTTTGCTGATTTTTGTTTTACCTGAAAAACAGCCCTTGGGACTTATATGGGACTTATTTTAACTTGACGTAACTTACCCCGTCTTGTGGCGGACAATGTTTCTGTGAGGAATATTATCCTCAATGTCAATGCATTTGGTGTGGTTGGTAAAGCTAAGAGCGTTTGCAACAGCGTCGCAAGCCTTGACTTGATTTTCGCGAAACATATGACTGTACAGATTTAAAGTCGTTGAAACCTGAGAATGCCCTAAAATTCCCGAAACCGTGGTGGGGTCAATTCCCGCGCCGATTAAAAGACTGGTATGTAAGTGTCGGAATTGATGTATTCCATAAAACGGGAAATCATTCTTTTCGCAAAACTCTTTCAACCAACCATAGGGTGTCTGCGGATTCATCGGTTGACCGTCCCACTTAACAAAAAGTCTGTCCGTATCGTGCCACTTGTCGCCTAACTTCAAACGTTCCTCGTCCTGCTTTGCTTTGTAAACCGCCAAAACCTCGATAATTTCCATAGGCACTTTTATGAAACGTACGGAACTTTCGGTCTTGGTGGTATCGGTGTAAATTCCTCTCGCTTTTGTGTAATTCGATGTACGCTGAATATGGATAACACCAGTCTGGAAATCAATGTCTTTCCACTCCAGACCCAGCATTTCTCCCCTACGCATACCACTGTAAATATCCAAAGTGAAAAATGCGCGGTATTTCAGCGGAGCATTTTGAAGCAGCTTAAAAAATTCTTCTGTCTGCTCAATCGTGAGAATTTGACGTTCCTTTTTTGAGCCTTTAGGAATTGTCACTCGCCGACAAGGATTATCCGTCAGCATATCCATTTTTATGGCGAAATCAATCACCGTCGAAATAAACGACAAATAATGCACCATAGTTTTTCTGGATAACGCCTTACCCGTATTTTCGTTCACGCCGTCCTTTGCAAGACTGTTGATGAACTTCTGAATTTCGCGGGTAGTCAGCTTGTCCAATCGGATATGTCCTATCGCGGCGTACACACGCTTTGTAAGCTGTCGTTGACGGGTAAAGGTTGTACTTTTCAAATTCAGTTTTGCATAGTCCTCGAACCATTCCTCGGCAAAGGTCTCAAATTTGATTGCCGAAACGATTTGACCGCGCTTGCAGTCCTCCTCAAAAAGTACAGCCTGTCGCTGCAATTCCTTTTCGATTTGCTTTTCCGTCATTCCCTCGACGGGAGTCCAAGTCATTTTCTGCGTCACTTGTTTTCCGTCGGCTTTGTATCCGCAGGATACTTTAATACGATACGAGTTTCCTCGTTTTTCAATCGATGCCATGTGGCAAACCTCCTTTAAGTTACCATTGGCATATTTCTGCTGTCTATATTATATCACTTTTGCGATTTAAAGTCAAGAATTTTTAGAAAAACTTGCAAAAATATGCCCAAAGTCACCTCGATTTTTTATGAATAACATTTTTCTTTTGCTCGTCCTCGCGTTTTTTCTCGGCGATAAGATTTGAAATGTAATCGCCTTTTGAAATCTTTTTATAGGTATCTGCAATATCAGCATAAATATCATATGCCTGCTTACACTTTTTCATCTGCTCGGAAAGCTGTTCAACCCTTTCGGAAGTATCTTTCCGCAGATTTTTGACCCGCTGCAACTCATCACGGCTATGTATGTTGCACCGTTCCGCAATACTGCCGTACATTTTTAATTGTAACTGTTCCGCTTCGGACAATTCAGACTTCTCCAATAAATCAAAATACCCGCCGACCTGTTTTTCAACAGCTTCAAACTGCGATAATTTTTCCGATAGCTTGTTAAATTCTCTACGCGCATTTTCATATTCAATCTTCAGCTTTTGTATCTTACCGTCCAATTCGCCGATAGAATGAATATTATCGCTGTTAATTATTGCAAGCTGCGCGGATAGTTTGTAAACGTCCAAATTATTTTTTATCGCGGAATTAAAACAAGACTGCAATTCGGAATTTGCTCCAACGTCTTTCCAAAGAATTCTTGACGAAAGATTTTCCTCCGAGTAATCATCGCCGAGAGTTTTAAGACGTACCGCCCTCTGCTGTTCGGGTGCTTTCACGGAAATATATTTTCCACGCTTGATTGTATAGCCTTTTGCTTCAAGCGCGGAAAGCAATTCGTCAATATTGTTTACCGAACAAATCAGGCTGTCAATTTCATTACGGATTTTTTCTTTCCATGAAGTACCCCTTCGCTTATTTTCCCATTCATTATACATAACAGTTTTACCTTTGCCTTTTGATTTATCGTAAGGCTGAACGCCGAACGCAAGACATACCCTGTCGGAATATTCCTTAATTCTGTCAAGAGTTTTCTTGTTGGCATTGAATTTTTCTCCCGTCAGCGAATAGGTATTTATTATGTAATGATTATGAATATGGGACTTGTCGCAATGTGTGGCAATTACGATTTGACAATCATCGCCGAAGGTTTTTCGCGCAAAAGCTTTTGCAATTTTGTGAGCAAGTTCGGGCGATACATTATCCGCAGGATCAAAGCTTTGAATATAGTGTATCGCTTTCACCCTGCCCTTACCCTTTAATGGAATCGGCTCGTTAAATTTATACCCAGAAAAATGTTCGTAAACCGTCCGCATTGCAAGGTACGCGTCCGCCGCATTTGTCAGACAGTTCAGCGAGGTGGCGTACATCAAATCCTCCGTCTTGTCGGGATTTAAAATGTATGCTATGCTACGGTTGACCGGTTGGTGAATGCTGATCGATTTAATATACGGCAAATTTTTTCGTACTCCTTTTTAAAATTTTCGTAGTCCTCTGCATAAATCGAATTGATCTCATTCGCCTTTTTCGCAAGCTGATTTATATTTTTCCCGATTATACGCAGCGCGTTCATCACGGCGGTCACGTCCTTGAAATTGCAGTTTACAATTTGTCCCTTGACGGAAATCTGCCTGATGTACGTTCCTGTTTTCATCGACATTGCTGCGGCTTGGCGTTCGACTTCGTGCCATTCGTCAAGCGGATAAGTCACTTTCTTCTCTTTTACAAGCTTGTATTTTCTCAATAAAAATTCCTCCGTTTCATATTTTGTGGTTTTAGGCTCTGCCTGATTTTTTAGAGATAAGCATTTCATGCTGCGGGTTCCCTAAAATCATTTTGAGGGGGTATCTCCTTGAAATGGGAGAAAGTGAGAAAGTATGCACCACTTTCTATGGCTTGCTACGCATACCAAAAACAAAAGTATACGTACACCAAAATCCACACTATTTTTCATTTTAGACGTTACACCTAAACTTTTTTGAATTTTCCCAAATTCAAATCGGTGGGTACAAAAATTTTTAGAGTAATATTTTTATACGCGAAAATCTTCCCTCCTTAAAAATCTGTCATAACGATTTCCGATATTATCAGCACCAACCAAAACAAAAAGCAAAGCCGCGAACATTGCCTATTGATTTTGTCTGCATTATTTAAACTTCATTAAGAACATTTATTTGTTTACAATTATGTCATTGATTTCAGAGTGTCAATATGGTATACTTATCTCAATGAATAATTACATCTTGCTATTATATATACAATTCATTACAGTGAATATCCTCTTTTTTATCAAAAGAAAAATAAATTTCGTGTAATATTTACAAAAAAGAAAGGTAGAACCATTATGTTTTACAACAGATTTATGGAGATTTGTCGGGAGTACGGTGAGAAGCCTACTCCCGTACTGAAAAAGCTGGACATCAGTCCGGGAAACTTAAAACGCTGGGAGGGCGGCGCGTCCATTACCGCCGAGACATTGGAGAAGATTGCAAACTACTTCGGAGTACCTGTTGACTATTTCTTCCTCAAAGACGAGGAAAAGGTGTTTACGGAAGTTCAGCAAAATGAAATGGCAATCAAGGACGATAAGAACAGTATTCGACAGATTTACAATATTGCGCGTATCCACCCCGACTACATTGCAAGCGTTTTGAGCGGTCGTGAGCTTACCGAGAGCGAGCTGGATAGAGTTGCAAACTATCTGCGTTGCAAAAAGGTGTATTTGCTTAATCGGAATATTGACGAGGAGGTCAACAATGTATGCAAAAAATCCGAGACGGATTCCTCCGCCTGTCTTTCTGACAAGGAGCTTGTTATTGACATTCTTTCGAGGATACCCGCAAATGAGGATTACAAGTACCTGCAAGTTATGATTTCAAGAATTATTGCGGAAAATCTTAAACGCAATGGAATTTACCAAGAGGATTTGATCGCCTGCGGTATGGCGCAGAAGAAAGTTACCGACCTGTTTGACAGTTCGTCTGATAATGAGAAGATTTTGGCGTTTAATAATTCCGACCTTATGAGAATTGTTCACAATTTCAGAGTTGGCTATGATTTGATTTTTACGGGAGTGTAATGAAAAAATAAAAACCGTGAAGTCTTTTAACTTCACGGTTTTTACTGTAATTCCTTATTAATTTAAAGAGCGCGTAAGAAAAATCTTATGTACATTTTTTATCAATCACTTTTTAAAGTTCTTGATGTTTTTTGGTGCCTTAGGCTGATAACTCCAACCAATACAAGCTGTCTTATTTGCTGTTGTGATACTTTTTTCAGCCATCACTGCTATTGCTTTCATTGCAAGTTTCTTCATTTTTATTCCTCCTTAATCCCAAAATTATTAAAACAGAATCCGCTGTAAGGGCATACGAAACGGCATAAAACACATTATTTACGGTAAAATAATAACTGAGCAACATTATTGCTATTAAACTTACAACAATTATTACAGCAATAATATGATATTTCTTTTTTTCTTTTATTGTAAGTGGGTTATTGATATTTTCTACTGGTGAAAATATTGCTATTGGTAAAAATGAAACTAAAGAAGAAATAAGAAAAAATATTTTGGTATCGCCGTAATCTAACTTATATAGCAATAAAAAAATTAAATACATAAGAATGGAAACAATCATACACGTTTCAGCAGTTTTACAGTGGTATCCTCCGCTGTACTGACGTAAAAGCATATACGAAACGACAAAAATTGCACTTGGAATCAATGTGTGTGTAATCAACGCTATTGCGCCAACAATAATATACAATGATGTTTTAAACAGAAACAATTCAATTCCGTATGAATATGCTTCACGATTTTCAAAAGTGATTATATTATTGGCAATTAACATTAGTGATATATCTTTTGCCCATTGTTTAAACATTTTATATTCCTACCTTAAAGTAATAAGTAAATTATAGATTAAAATATGAAAAAAGTCAATAAAATAACGCTGAGCGGTCAAAAAAAGCCGCTGAGCGTTATTTTTTACTATTTTTAAGAAGTACATTAGTAATAAAATAACTTCCATCAAGCTGCATTTGACAATTTCCGTCGTATTTAAGTGCAATTTCATTTACGATCTGTATACCGTAACCATGCAATGACTTATTGGACTTTGTTGTAATCAAATTTCCATTATCTGCACTCGGCTTATAGATTTCACAATAAGAATTTTTAACAAATATTGTAAGGTACTTGCGGCACATCAAAATTTTAATTATTATATGCGGATTTTCTGATTTTTCGGCTGCTTCAACAGCATTGTCCAATAGGTTTGAAATAACAGATGAAATATCGATCAAATCAATATAGAGTTCCGGAAGTTCTTCAAGAAAATATTCAATATGTATTTCCTTATTGTAGCATATCGTTGCTTTATATGCTACGATTGCATCTATTATGCTGTTTCCCGATGTTTGAGAAATTCCTATGCTGATATTTTCGACCTGACCTATTATTTCATTCAAAAGCTGTTGCGCATTGTCAACATCATTTTTATCAATAAGATTTTTTACATTTGACAAATGATTTTTTATATCGTGACGTACTTTTTGAAGTTTTTGAGCATTCTGCTCTTGAACGGATAATCTTTCCTCTATATTTTTATAACTTGTTTGCAGTAAATAAAGATTTTTGCTTTGCTGAAAACTTGAGCAAATATAAGTGAAGAAATATATTACAATAATACTCATTGAAAGAAATGAAAAAGAAATAATCATGCACATTATTTCAAATTCACGATTCGTGTTTTGATTTGGATAAACCAACATAAAAGTTGTCGTTATCAATAAAAAAACAAGCATAACTACATTAAACATAAACCAAATGTGCTTGTCTAAATTAAGTCCTGATTTTTTAAATGCTTTATATAAAAACATTACAGCAATAATATTAATCAATTTTATAATTAAACAAACAATTAACCTACATGAGAAATTACTGTAAAATACATTCATAATTTCTTTATTCATAGCAATAGACATAATACTTCCGGTAACAATATCTACTATGTGAAAAATATAAATTAAAGTAATAGAAAACATACTTTTTATATATACTTTTTCTTCATATAGAATGGACGAACCAATAAAAACAGTTATTACACAAAACATAGTTTTTATTATACTGAACGACGCAATAAAATAAACTACCAAAGAATTGGCAGTTAATAAAATAAAAAATATGAATTTGTTAGAATATTTTTTTGTAAATAACTTATCAAAAAATATGTAAATAGTAAAATGTTCAATCAAACAAAGACATAAATCAAGTACACTCCACTTGTCCATTAACAATTAACCTCGGCTATAATAGAACAATTCAGCTTTTTCAAAAGAGAATTTTTGCTGCGCTTGCTTAACGGCAATTCATCTCCGTTGTCAAGAATAACGTTATCATCACTAACTTCTCGTACCCTGTTTATATTAATAAGGTAATTCCTATAACATTCCATAAATCCGTCCTTTTTAAAACGGTCGGAAATATTATTGAAAATCCTCTCACGCAGAACAAATTGTTCATTATAGGTTTTCATATATAATATTTTGTTCAGAAAACAAAACGCCAAAATATCATCTTTCATAATTTTATATGTAACAGGTATCCCGTCCCTAAGAATTTCAAAAATCTCATACTCGGGATTATACTTCGCATACTCGTTAAAAACTCTTATTAATTCGTTCTGAACCAAGGCGATATCATGGCTTTTGGGGATAAACGCATTGATCGAATAACGAATTGTATTAAAAACTTCCTCATCATAAGCGGTCATAAAAACAAGAAAAAACGACCTGTTCAGCAGCCTAAGCTGTTCAGCAAGCGTTTTACCGTTAATATGCGGCATAGCAATATCAAGAATCACTATATCAAAGGGATTTCCGTTTTTAAACTCATGCAAAAGCTTTCTTCCGTCGGTGAAAAACGTTATCTTGATTGTTTTTTTGGCTTTTTTGGCGGAAACATTAAGAATTTCTGTCATTGTTGTTTTTAAAAAATTAAGGTCATCATCACAAACAGCGACATTAATCATAAATTTCGCCCCTTTCGGCAAATGCCAAAAAATGCTATATTTTCTATAATATTTTTATTTTAGCACATTTTTTTACATTTTTCAATAACTTTTTGCAAAATTATACATATTGCATAAAATATTAATAAAAATAAGCACAAAAATTGAAAATCAAAGTGTAAAATGTATACTTTTTGACCGCTCAGGGGCTTTTTTTGACCGCTCAGCAGTATATGTATTGACCTTTTTAGACAAATAAGTTATAATTTTTTCAAAAGTTTAAGAACAAACTATGTAAAATATTTGTGTATAAAATGTGTTTTGATTTAATATTTATAGTTTATAGTTTGCAAAACATAAAATTAATATAGCTGTTGAGATATGATATGGAGGGTATTTAATGAGAAAAAAACGTTTTTTAGCTTTGCTTGTGGCAATCGCTTTGACTTGCGGCTTAGTTGGGTGTCAGGCTGATATTGATACGAGGCAGAGCGTTGCCGAGCAAGTTGTTCAAGAAAGTCAACAGATTGACACAACATCTACTGTAAAACAAGCTACTGAACAAATGAGTAAAATAATCGAAATGACAACTGAAATAACATCGTCAATAATTGTTACAGAAGAAGTACCAGCAGATTTTGCTGTATCAAGAGAATATGAGTTTAATTTGGAGAAATATCTTGAAAATCACGATCAATATTGGATTAGAAATAAGTTAGATTTTTTGAGTGATGAGCAATATGATACTTACATAAAGGCTTGGATATTTATTGATAATTTAGAATATTTTAATATACCCTATACAGGTGATATACCAACTCATTTTCTTGATGAGAACGGAGATGTTTATGAAAATTATTTTACTGAAGGGGCATATATAGAGCATATTTTTCCATATAGATATATTTCAACATATCAAAGTTTTTACCAGTATTTGCAGTCAGTATTTACTCGGGACGCAGCAGACGAAATAATGTCTCACAGCTTTTTTAAAACAGTCGGCGATGAACTGTATTTCGGATACGGAGAAAAAGGTGGTCCAATAGACGTACAAACGGGAAGATATGAATTAAATGAAAGCAGCGAAAATGAAATAATTTTTGAATATATTGTAGACCATTATCACGACGGAAATGAATGGACAACATCACATACTATTAAACTGATAAATACGGATAACGGCTGGCGATCGGAAATATTTGAATATTTAAAAAGATAACATACAAATTAATCTTTAAGGAGGATTTTTATTTATGACAACAGAAGAATATGTAGAAAAATATGGTATAACAATGGATGGGTTTGATATTGAACGTGTGACAACGCAAAAAGGTAGTGGTCCTTGCTTTGCACATGCTTTTGCGACATTGTTAAATATATATTATGAAACAGACCAATTTAACTGGGAGGATTACTGGACTGGGAGTACGACGAATATTGATTATAGTTTGGTAGCATCTGAAATGTATTTAGATAAATCTGAATATTTAGCTGAAATACGTCGTTATTTGGATGCAGGCATTCCTGTTGAAATTGTTGTAAATTCAGATGAAGACACACATTTCGTTAATGCAATAGAATATGTTTTAAATGAAGATGGTGAATTCACGTTTGAAGGTATTGTAATTACAGATTCTGGTACATCAACAGATGCAAAAGTCACTACGATAGGTTCTGCATATACGGATTATGATTTTTATGAATATAAAGGGGAGTATGGTAGATATGGATTTAGAATTATAAAACCATATCTTATTAACGAAAAAAAAGAATTTATATTAGATGAGAGTGATAAAAAAACAACGAACCCATACTATATAGATCCATATAAAGATTTTAATGGAGATGTTTTATCATATGAGGAAGGTTATAAAAGAGAACAACAAATAAAACAATCTATAATAAATTCTTTAATTAATTGTAATCTGCCTGATTATAAAAAAGAAAGCATTGCAAGGCAATTTATAGAACGATATTGTAAGGACGGCATTAGTGACGAGGAATATGAACGTCTTAAAAAAGTATGTGAAAACAAGAGCATTGTAGCTGGAGCAACTGTAACAAAAACAGTAACATATGCAAAAGCAAACGTTACCACTGCCCGCGCAACACGTTACGACCCGCTAATCCTCGACCTCAACAGCGACGGCTATAACATCGAGAAAAAAGAGCTTGGCGCAAATTTTGACCTTGATAAAAACGGCTTTGCCGAAAAAATCAACTGGACGAAAAAAGACGGCTTCCTCTGCCTTGACCTCAACGGAAACGGCTCTATCGACAACGGCGGCGAGCTTTTCGGCGACCAGACCCTGCTTGCCGACGGTACAAAAGCGAAAAACGGCTTTGAGGCTCTCGCACAATACGACAGCAACGGCAACGGCGTTATCGACGCTGACGACGAGATTTTTGACAGTCTCCGCGTTTGGGTAGACGCCGACGGCAGCGGCACAACAGGCGAGGGCGAAATGAAAACTCTTGCCGAACTGGGGATTACTTCTATTAACCTCGGCTATGAAAATGTGAACGCCGAAACGGGTACTGAGGCGACAATAGGAAACACGGCTACCTTTACCCGCGAGGACGGCACAACAAGCGGCATAGGCGAGCTTTGGGTGTCCTCCGACCTGTTCGACACGGTGGACAGGCTTGATATTGAGATTTCTGACGAAATAGCCGCGCTCCCCGATGTAAGAAGCATAGGCAACGTTTATTCCCTGCACAATGCAATGGCTCTTGACGAAACCGGCGAGCTTAAAGCATTGGTGGAGAGCTTCGCTTCCGAAGAAGACGCGGACAAGCGTATGGCAATCGCGGAGCAGATACTTTTCTTTATCAGCGGAGCAAATGATGTTGAGGCAGGCAGCCGCGGCAGATATATCGACGCGAGGCAGCTTGCCGTTATCGAGGCAATGCTTGGTGAAAAATATGTTGGTACAACTGGTGCAAATCCTCACTCCGACGCTGCACCTATGCTTAAATCGGCGTATCAGGATCTGCTTAATATGTACTATAACGAGCTTAACGCGCAGACATTTATTAAGGACTATGCCGCGCTGCTTAGACATACCGAAAATGAGGACGGTACTAAAACGCTTAACGCTGACCTTGTAAACTACATATTGGAGTATCAGCTTGAAAGCGGCGATGAAAACGCTAAAAATATACTTACGGAAGTAGCGAGGTATGTTCAGTATCTTGATAATGGCGGCATAGCAGGGTTTAACTCGTTTGTTATGAATTATGCAACAATTTCAGCGGAATACGCAGCAGAGATTGTAAAAGTTATGCCCAATGGTTATGTTGCTGACGGAGAAAATCCTCTTAAAGGAACAAATAGCGGTGATTTCCTTTTGGGTTCAAATAATGATGACGAGATTTACGGTTACAGCGGAAACGATATACTCATCGGCGGCAAGGGTAACGATAACCTTTACGGCGGGTATGGAGATGATACCTACATCTTCAATTTGGGTGACGGAAACGACGTAATCAATGAACAGAATTCCCGTTCTGGAAATGATAAGGTTGTATTTGGCGAGGGTATTTCTGCGGAGGATATTATTGTAACTCGAAGCGGAAACGATATGGTGCTGAAAATCAAGGACACCGATGACAGTTTGAGAAT